>JALWRC010000043.1 GCA_027080725.1 Saprospiraceae bacterium | reverse complement strand
GCTTAAAATTCATTGTATTTTGACAGAAGGTCATACAAGCGGCTCGATGTGTTACCAAGTAAACGAAAAGGATTTATTTGCAGGCGACATCTTGAGTTTGCACGATGGAAAATTGGGAAAATCAGTCAAATTCTTTGACCTAGACCACGAAATGACAACAAAATCTATTTCAAAAATTGTCAACATTCCAAACGTAGAAGTTATTTTGACATCACATTGGGGGATTTCCAAAGACTACAAGAATGCTGTCAAAGATTGGAAAGAATAGTTTATTTGACTAATAAAAGGGAAGCCGCTAATCGAGTAGAGTGAGGTAACCTCACACGGAGGTTACCTCAGCCTTCTCACGACCTGTGACGACAAAGACGTTACCACCCGTATGTACGGGCCTTCCCGCTGGAGGGCGGGACAGGCTGTAACTGTCTAAAGGGGCGGACCAGGACTGCAGGGCAATCCATTGCCAAAAAGTCGCAAAAAACCCAAAAAACGGCCCAAAACACAGCCCCACGCTACTCACAGAAGAGACAGAAGGCAGTTTCCCCCCTATAAGCCCTCCAAAATCACACAAACCGCCGTATATTTATCCCCAAATGGGGAAGTGAGAGGAAGATAACATCGAAGCGTTTCCCTTACCGCCCACCATTGTCCAACTGAAATGTATGCATCACAGGCCACGCCTATAGCGTTTGTGGACCGTCCGGGAGTTAGTGAGGCATAGATTCCTTGGAGTTATGCACAATTAGACCATGAAAAATGGAAAGTAAATGAGTTATAAAGAAACATTCATAACAATTGCACCAGACTGCCCTGTTGATATATCGGAAATTCCTGTTTCAAATAGAGCAAAAAAACCTTTGCGCATTATTCAATATGAACTTTTAACTGAAAATCCATATAAATTTGACCATCACGAACTTGTTTTTAAAGTTTACCTAATAAAAGAAGGACTTGAAATTAAATCAGAACCTGAACGAAAAGAAATTTGGGATAAATTATTCTCAAAAGGACACCCTTGTTTAAGAGCATCAGCATTGACAAAACGATATGGATTTGGAGCACATTATGATAAAAATGGAAAAATCGCTCTCTATCCAATGGAAAGTAAGGAATATCAAAATTTTATAAATAACAAGTCAATAAAGAAATTGGCTGGAATGAAAAGCAAACGATAAAAAAGGAAATTATAATGAAAGACTTTTACACAGAAATATACATAGAAGCACCAACTGAAGAAGTTTGGAATGCTTTTGTGTTACCAAATCAGTTTTTTATGGCATTTTATGGTGCTAATATCAAATCGTCATTTAAAATTGGCGATAGGATTGAATATGTTGGGGAATATGAAGGAAAAGAAACTGTCCACATTTATGGTGAAATTTTGGAATATGACGAGAATAAAATACTTTCTTATACTGACCATCCTGGACCAACATACAATGAAAAGCACGCAGAATTAGTATCAAGAATTAGAGTAACATTTGAGCCTTTTGGTAAAATAACAAAATTGACTTTAACAAATGACCAATTTAGTGAAAACAATCCAATGAGAGAAAAAGCAGACCAATGGTATTTGATTTTGAGCAACTTGAAAACCTATGTTGAAAAGGGAAATTTAATGAAAATAGAATAACAAAAGTGCCTAATCGAGTAGAGTGAGGAAACCTCCTTTGGAGGTTACCTCAGCCCTCTCACGACCTGTGACGCCAAAGGCGTTACCACCGTACCTCTAGTGCTCCGCGCAGAAAATAACTACACATATAAACTCGCTCTTTTCCCCTGACTCTTCGTTGCTCAAACAGTCATTATGCTATGGCATAACTCCCGTTTGATCGCCTCGATTCAGAGAAAAATAGCTTCGGTTGCTATGTATATTTATTTCTTGCGCGGAGCACTTGGCCTTCCCGCTGGAGGGCGGGACAGGCTGTATCGGCGGTTCGCAGAACGACTAAATCATTTCGGATTATGGCTTACGATAGTAACTACTAAAACTTGAGCACGCTTCGAAAAGCTTCTTTGTCGCTAAACTCGGCGTTGTCAAGAATTTTTAACCCATCATTAGCAGGAAGCTAACTCTGAGCTAAAAATTCTTTCCGCCTTGATCTTAGCGAAAATTACACTTTTCGAAGCAGACTCAAACATGGATACCCTTTGAGCTTAAGTACCTCCTCCGTGACGGTCTGAATGCGGAATAGGTCATCGAAGCATTAAGCTATGTAATGAGTATTTTGTATCTTAGCACCTGTGTTAGAACACTTACGGATATGAATTGGAATCTAAGGTGATAGGAAAGGCCATGAAAAACGTTTCTTTGGGTTGTGAAGCAGTATGACGCATGCTGCACACGTATAAAAAACAAAATCAATTACTTAACCCCCCCCACCTCGCAGGAAACACCGCTTAAATGGGGTTAGTGCGAAGACTGCCGTTATCGGTTATTAAAAAAGTGAAAATATGGTTTTATTTGACAAAATATTGTATGTTGCAATTATTTAATTTAATTAACTGAATTTCTGTGTGTTATTATTTGACTAATGACTGAAAAAGAATTAAAAATAATTGTAAATGAGCTTGTTTCTGTACCTCAAGAAACAGAATGGTTAGAGTTTAAACTTAACTTTCATTCAAATGAAGAGATAGGGAAAAGAATATCTGCTTTATCAAATGGAGCTTGTTTGAGCCATAAGCAATATGGATATTTGATTTTTGGAGAAGAGGATACGACACATGAAATAAAGGGTACAGGTTTTAAAGTCAAATCTGCAACAAAAGGGAGTGAAGAATTAGAAAATTGGTTAATTCAACGGTTAGATCCCAGAATTGATTTCAAGACATATGAGTTTTTTTATGACGAAGGAGTTCGAATAAGTATGTATGTTATTCCCGCGGCGACTTATCGGCCTGTTAGTTTTATGCATAAATCATATATTCGAATTGGCAGTTATACCCGATTGTTGAGAGAATTTCCGGAAAAAGAAACTAAAATATGGAGTAGAAAGGACGATTGTAATTTTGAACAGAAAATCGCTAAATCTAATTTGTCAGAAGACGAAGTGGTTTCATTTCTTGACACACATACATATTTTGATTTACTTAAGCTTCCATACCCCTCAACAAGAACAAATGTAATTGAGAAATTTATCTCGGAAAAGTTAATAATAAAGATTAAATCGAGGTACTTCATTACAAATCTTGGAGCAATTCTTTTTGCTAAGAATTTAGATGACTTTTCAAGTTTGAAGCGAAAATCTATTCGGGTAATCGTCTATAAATCTAACAACAAGATTGAAACAATCCGAGAACAAAATTTCACTGGTGGATATGTCTCAGGATTTAAGTATCTTATAGACTGGGTTAACAGTCAATTACCGGCAAATGAAGAAATAGGAAAAGCTTTTAGAGATGATAGGAGAATGTATCCTGAAATTGCGGTAAGAGAATTATTAGCAAACGCAATAATTCACCAAAATTTTAAAGAAATAGGACGTCCTATGGTCGAAATATTTTCAGACAGGATTGAAATATCGAATCCAGGTATTCCTCTTATTACACCGGAAAGATTTATTGATGAATATCAGTCAAGAAATGAGGCACTCGCAGATTTGACAAGAAGATTGGGGATATGTGAGGAAAAAGGAAGTGGGATAGACAAGGTTATATTTTACAACGAAATTTATCAATTACCGGCACCTATTTTTCAAGTACAAGAGAAGCATACTAAGGCTGTCCTTTTTTCCTACAAGAAATTAAGGCAAATGGATAAGGCAGATAAAATTCGAGCATGCTATCAGCATTGTTGTTTGAAGTATGTTTCCAATGATAAGATGACAAATCAATCATTAAGAGAAAGATTCAAGATTGAAAGGAAAAATGCGGCAATTGCATCACGAATAATCAAGGAGACTTTGATGGCACAAGTGATTAAAGAAGATGCACCGGAAAGTAAATCAAGAAAATACAAAAAATATATTCCATTTTGGGCTTGATTCTTATTTGATGGTTATTTGATGGAAAGCGTGATTTGAATTTTAATTAATTGATTATCAATACTATACTTTTTGACAAAGAAGAAGAAATAAAAAAAAACGCTAATCGAGTAAAGTGAGGTAACCTCACACGGAGTTTACCTCAGCCCTTTCACGACCTGTGACGCCAAAGGGAGTACCACTGTACCTACGGGCCTTCGCGCTTTGAAGGCGGGACAGGCTGTAACAGGTTCGCCAATCGCTCAAACGCGAGTAGCTGAATTGCCTGGCTATGGTTTGGTTAAGGCCTAATTATCTAAAGGCGCGGTAGCTTCGTTTTGGTTTCTTCCATCCTTTCCGGATGCAATATCGCAATCGACATCGTATCCAACTGTCGAGGTACTTGCCATTCTCAGACCCTGTTCTTAGTGCTCCGCGCCGAATTACTACACATGCTAATGTCGTTATTTTTTTTCCGGAGCTCTTTTAGCTCGTTCCCTTTCAAACGATTCTTACGAATCTCTTATGCGCTTTCTCGTGGCCTACCAACGTTTGAATGCCGGAGAAGATTGGAGCGTATTTTGTGTCTGAGCGAGGCAAAAAACGCAGGTGTAGCCGTAGCTACGGCGAGTATTTTTAACGAAGCTCAGGGGCAAAAGACGCCGAAGATGTCCGGCAATTGAAGCTTGGCAGGCCGCATATGACTCCGGCAGGATTATCTTTGATGATCCTATTGTAGTCCAAGGTCAAAATGCGCATAATCCTCCTTCGTCGGCGTTTGAAGTGTCACTCACCGAAGAGCAAATGGGATTTGCTCAGAGCTCCGGGAATGAAGTAACGGCCATAGCAACCGAAGCTATTTTTCTCTGAATCGAGGCGCTCAAACAGGAGTTATGCCGTAGTATAATGACTGTTTGAGCAACGAAGAGTCAGGGAGAAAGAGCGAGATTATATGGAGCGTTATTTTTTTTTCCGGAGCTCTTCGCTTCGTTCCCTTTCAAACGATTCTTACGAATCTCTTATGCGCATTCTCTGGTGACTCCGGCAGGATTATCTTTGATGATCCTATTGTAGTCCAAGGTCAAAATGCGCATAAGCCTCCTTCGTCGGCGTTTGAAATGTCACTCACCAAAATGCAAATGGGATTTGCATTTTTAGCTCGTTCCCTTTCAAACGATTCTATCGAATCTCTTATGCGCATTCTCTGGTGACTCCGGCAGGATTCGAACCTGCGACCTACTGATTAGAAGTCAGTTGCTCTATCCAGCTGAGCTACGGAGCCATTTTTAAACGGAACGCAAAGATAGCAATAGTGTTGAATTGAACAATCATTACCGCCGTTTTTTGTAAGACGAATGGCTTACCGGACTCCCAAATATTCAAATGAATGAAAAAAGCGCTCTGCATCCCTGCTCATCGCTTCCCTATGCGGCAAAAGTACCTGGAGTACGAATACTCTTGGGGGATAAAAGCGAATTTGTGCTTTCATGACATTGCGGGATTCGTTATAACCTGCCCGAAACATGATCCCTGTACCTCGCCGGAGTTCCAACGGCGCAGAATAGGCCTTATCCGCATCAAAAGAAGCCAACAGGCCCTCCTCAATCGACTGAAGTAACTGTATCGAAAAAGTGTCGTTCACCTCTATACCCGATGTGTCGATATCGTAGTAACTCACCGAGAAATACCGGCTGCTATCCGGTGTGGGAAAAGTGAAGAAGGTATGTGTGGTCGTTTTGATAGCACCGGACCGGATCTCTTTCTCAACATGTGTAAATTTTGCCGGAGTTAAAATCCGGAACGCTCCTGCGTCATCCGTAAAAAGTACCCAATTTACAAGGGCGAATATTGTGAGAATAGGGAAAGATAAATACTTTTGCATCGATAATATGATATACTATGGAATGGATACGATTTAAGAACATAATCTTCTTCTCGTTTATTACTCTTTCGACGTTATTATTTTCTTGTGCTTCCGATAATGCGGAGGAGGATACCTCGAAAGATGTCGATATCGCTACGGCATATTGGGAAGATTATACACCGGACCCTGCCAAATGGGGGTGGATTGATACCCATAACCACCCCGTTATCCCGGCAAAGTTTGATGACGCACGCGACTTTAGCGAAGGCCTTGCTGCGGTCAATTACAAAGGCCGGTGGGGCTATGTGGACACCAAAGGAGCAATGCGTATCGAGCCACAATTTATGGAAGCGCGGTCTTTTCATGAGCAAAAAGCAGCGGTCAAAGACTTCGAAGGCCATATGGGATTTATCTCTGCCACGGGTGACACCATTGTCCCGATGAAATTTATCAACCTGGGGGATTATCGCAACGGATTAGCTCAGGTACAAACGGAAACGGGGTGGGGCTATGTCGATGTACGGGGCAAACAAGTCCTAAAGCCACAGTTCCAACGGACATGGCCTTTTGTGACAAAGAATTGTGCCAGGGTTAAGGAGGGCAAAGCTTTCGCTTTGATTGATGAACAAGGACGCCATTTGAATAAAGATAAGATAGACCGGATATATGCTTATTCTGGAGGGGCTTTCCGCTTCAAAAAGAAGGGCAAATATGGACTTTTAGACACGTCCGGTAAGATCGTGCGCCCTGCTATTTATGACAGGATCACTCCTTCTTCACAGGGGAAATATCTCCTAATCAAAGGGGACGAAGTGTCGATTTTTCCCGGAGGGCACACCTTTACGCGCCCTGCGGATATCCGTTCGTTGAAATATATTGGGGCCGGTCGAATCCGGTTTGCCAAGGACACCTTGATGGGCTTGATGGACACCACAGGAAGTGTGGTGGTATCCCCGTCTTTTGTGCAGATAAACGGGTTTCATGACGGACTGGCTCTATGTGCCAGGCCGGGTGGAGATTTGTGGAACTGGATCCGGCCGGACGGCACCTTGTTTTGGAAAGTGGATTTCCCTCTTTCATGGGACTTCTACGAGGGCAAGGCACGGATTATCACCTCGCAGGGAATTGGCGTTATCGACAAAAACGGTCATACCGTCATCCCTCCGGGCTATAATGAATTGCGCGATTTTAAGGAGGGGTTGGCCCGTTTTCAAGCCTATCCGGAGTAGAAGTAAAGAGAGATTGGGGAAACCGACTTTCCGGAGTTCACTCGTCCGTGCTACTTTGACGTATTAATTACGTCCCTGGTGCATCAACCACGCTTTGATGAAGCCATCCAAATCTCCATTCAAGACGGCATCCGTATTGCCCGTTTGATGGCCGGTACGGTGGTCTTTTACCCGTCTGTCGTCGAGGACATAGCTTCTGATTTGAGAACCCCATTCGTTCTTTTGTTTTTGGGATTCTACCATGTCTTTTTCGGCGCGTTGCTTTTCGAGTTCCAATTCGTAAAGCCGGGACTTTAGCATCTTTAGGGCGTGCTCCCTGTTCATGTGTTGGGAGCGCTCTTTTTGACATTCGACGACGACTCCGGAAGGCAAGTGTCGTACCCGGACTGCACTTTCCGTTTTATTGACGTGCTGACCACCGGCGCCGCTGGCCCGGAAGGTATCCCATTCGAGGTCCGCCGGATTGACATCGATTTGGATGGTGTCATCAATCATGGGGTGTACAAATACGGAAGCAAAAGAAGTCATGCGTTTCCCCTGAGCATTGTAGGGGCTGATGCGCACGAGACGATGCACTCCGGTTTCCCCTTTGAGCAAACCATAAGCGTAGTCGCCTTTGATTTCGAGTTCCACCGACTTAATCCCCGCTATATCTCCGGGGACACCATTGATGACGGACACCTTAAATCCACTTTTTTCTCCCCACATTTGATACATGCGGTAGAGCATATCCGCCCAGTCGCAGCTCTCTGTTCCTCCTGCTCCCGCATTGATTTCCAGGATACAATCCAGTTCGTCTTCCGGCCGGTCGAGGGTGGAGTGAAACTCGAGGTCATCAAGCGCCTGAAGTGCGGCGTTGTATTGCTCGTTTACCTCTTCTTCTGTCGCTTCCCCTTCCTGTTGGAATTCGTAGAGGACTTGCAGGTCCTCTACCTTGCTCTTGACCGATTGGTATCCCTTCAGCCAATGCTTATGCCGTTTGATGTTTTTGAGGATGGTCTCGGCCCGTTGTTTGTCGTCCCAAAATTCCGGGTCCAACGTGAGGGCCTCGTTTTCTTCTAATTGGATGGTGCGGTTATCGACGTCAAAGATACCTCCTGAGCATCTCCAGTCGGGACCGGACTTCTTTTAGTTGATCTTGTGTCATGGATCTGTTATGAAATGGTTGAAAAATAACGGCAACTATTCGGGAGTGCAACCGGTAGGACGACACCCAAATAGTTGCCTAAGTGGAATATGTTTTATCTTCAAAAGAAGAAATGCGGCAAGATTATTTTACGTCAAGCAACTCGACATAAAAAACAAGGTCCGCCTTGGCAGGAATAACCGGAGGGCTTCCCGCTTCGCCATATGCCATCGCATATGGTATAAACAATACAGCTTTGCTGCCTTTTTTCAGAAGGGCCAATCCCTGATCCCATCCGGGGATAACCTGCCCTCTTCCCAATGTAAATTCAAATGGCTGTCCTCTTGAAAAAGAATTGTCAAACATGACGCCGTTCTCTTTGAGTACACCGTAATAGTTGACTTTTACCTTTTGTCCTGCTTGTGGGGTAGGGCCATTTCCCTCTTCGACGGTGTAAATTTCTAGGCCGGAGGGCTGTTTTTTGATTTTGGATTTGAGCTTGCCCGATTTGTAGTCTTTGAGGATTTGGTCGACCTGTGCTTTTTTCTCTGCGGCAACTTTGTCGTTGACCTCCTTGGCTTTGGCCTGCTCTTCGGGGGATATGATGTCGATCATTTTTAGGTGATACGCGAAGCTCTTGACACCATCCAAATCAGCAGGTTTTGTCGGCATCGAATCCACGGGGTAATTGACCACCAGGCTGTCTCCTTTTGCCATCAGAAAGAGCGTCGAAATGACAGGATCTTTGGCCAATTTGTCGTTTTGGGCGGGCATTTTGAATTCGGTAGGCTGACCGGCATCCCAACTGTTAAATCTCATTTTACCTTTGTCATCGACGACTTTAAAATGAAATCGCACCAAATCCCCTTGTTTGGGGGTAGCTCCTTCGTTTTTTACAACGTGGGTATATTCATACCCTGCCGGTGTTTTGGTGGCACCGGAAGAATCCGAAGCCCCGGCACCATTATTTTTGCAAGAGGTGATGCTTAGAAGTAATACGCTCAACAGCGCTAATTGGAAGATTTTCATTATAATATTAACTTTAGTGTAAATAAATTGATTGTCATTTTGTGGAAAGCAAAGGTAACACTTCCTTGAACTTTTGTATGGTTTTTTCTAAGGAGCCGTGCATATAACCTCCGGAAGCATTCTTATGTCCCCCGCCGTGAAAGTGTTTACGTGCAATTTCCTGAACAGAGAGATCCCCCTTAGAACGCAAAGAAAGCTTAACTATTGTAGGCTGTTCCATGATTAAAGCCGAAAGCCGGATGTCTTTCATCATCATGGGGTAATTGACCAATCCTTCGGTGTCCCCTCGCTTGATATTAAAGTTTTTGTAATCCTCTTTTGTAAGATAGATTAATCCTGCCTTGGCTTCCGGAAATACTTCAAACCGGTTGTTAAGACAATGACCGATTAGCCGGAGGTGTTTTTCATACATGCTATTATAAATGGCATCATGCACTTCCAAGTCATCCATGCCCAGCTCTTTCAAATCTGCGACAATGCGATAGAGCTTTGCGCTGGTACTATGTCTGAACCGTCCGGTATCCGTTAATATTCCGGCATAAAGCTTGTCCGCCATGTCTTTGTCGATATCCGACTTCCCATCCTGGTCGACGATAAATTGGTACACGAGTTCACAGGTCGAGCTGGCTTCGCATTGGGAGATGGCAAAATCGGCGAAAGGTTCCGGATCGATGTGATGATCGATCATAATTTTGTCTGCAGTAGATTGCATGATATGGGCCCCCATTTTATCTACCCGGTCCAATGCGTTGTAGTCCAATGCAAAAATTACATCCGCTTCAGCAATTTTGTCATAGGCTAGACCGGGATCATCATCGTGAATGATAATATCATTAATGCCTGTCATCCACCCGAAGTTGTAGGGATATTCGCTGGGAGTGATGACCGTTACCTTGTGCAATTTTTTTTGAAGGTATTGAGCCAATGCCAAAGAAGCCCCTAGTGCATCACCGTCCGGATTGCGATGGGTGGTGATGATAACATCCTTAGGCTGAGAGAGTAGTATTTTTATTTGAGTGTTTTGATTCATAACAGGACGCGAAAATCCGTATTTTTTTTCACCTGGACAAATCTTAGCAGTAATACTTTTATAGTGATGCCTAGGTTGTTGTTATTAGAGGTATGAAATGGTTGAATAAAAGATACAGTAACAATACATATGTGAAAGACTAATAATATGTTAAATGTTTGGCTTTTTTGTTTTGAATGGAAGGTTTTTTTATAGCTTTGCCGATACTTTACAATTTCATAACTCGCATTATCTAATTATTAAAATCATTTAAGCTATGCAAAAAAAATTACTCCTTCTGTTAACACTATTTGTGGCATATTTGACTGCTGAGGCACAGGTAAAGCACGTGCCACTTATAGAAGAATGGACGCAGGCCTCCTGTGGCCCTTGTGCGTCTCAAAATCCGGCATTCAACGCATTATTAGCTCAGAATTCAGGTGCTGTAGTTGCCATCAAGTATCAAACTTCTTTCCCCGGTTATGATCCAATGAACCTCGATAATCCGGGAGAAGTGAGCACAAGAAGGTTATATTATGGAGTGAATGGTGTTCCGACCACCATAATGGATGGTACTTTTTGGCCAACAGGCCGGGCTTATAAGGGGGCCCCATACAATTTACAACAGAGTAACATCAATACCTTTACCTCTAAGACTTCTCCGATTTCTGTTACAGTGAGTCATGATATCGATAGTGCGTTTAAGACTCTCGATGTTTCTGTCATACTTAAGAATGAGACGCGCAGCAGTTTCACCTCAGGTGCAAAACATCTTTTTGTCGCAATAGTTGAAAAAACAATTTCGTGGCCATTTTCTCCTGGTTCTAATGGAGAGACGGAGTTTTATAGTGTTATGCGTAAGATGCTACCTGATGCCAATGGAACCCGAATTAAGACAATGTCGGCTGGTAAGTCCGAGGAATATAGTTTCACTGTTGATATTCCATCATACATCCATGATGTGGGAGAACTAGCCATTGTTGCTTGGGTTCAAGATGTCAATAGCATGAAGATTGTACAGGCCGGAGAGAGTGATCCGATTGATGCCAGCCGATTTGATGTTACGGATATTTCATTGGAAGCAGAAGCATTCGAGCCGGATGGAAAATGTGACCATATGGTGGTTCCCAAATGTACGGTTTACAACGATGGAGATGAAGCGTTATCGGGTATATTAGTAGGGTATAGTATTGATGGAGGTCAAAACTTCACTACTAAGGAGATTCAGGATACAGTTGCTGCATTTGGACAAATTGAAATAGAGTTTGACCCAATAGAGGCCCCAGCCGGTCATGTGACGCTTGTTTACGCGACGCAGCCGCCAGCCGCTCTAAATAAAAGAGACAAATATGATTTGGATAACTTTTTTATTGCTCCGGACTTCGTTTTGTATGAGACGGAAACCTTTGCAGAAGAGGCCTCATTTGATTTTGAAGGCCAGATTCCGCGACTCCCCACGATGCCAGAGCATATTATCCAAGAAACTAAGCACCGATTGGGTATATCGATGGCCGGTCCGGCCAATTTCGGCGTGGCTACCAACGTCGGGGCATATGGTCGCTCGAAGCAATGCATGATCTTTTTTTACCGACTCTTTCCTCAAGGTGTAGAGAATTATGCAACCATCCAAAAAATGGATTTCTCTCGGGCAGTGCATGCGGAAATGTCTTTCGATTGGTGCATGGGATCGCCTAATTCAAGCCCCAATACCCTAGAAGTGTTGACTTCGACAGATTGTGGAGAGACTTGGCAGTCCATTTGGAAGAAGTCAGGAGATGATTTGAGAACAACAGTATGTGCCAGAGATCCATTTTTCCTTCCTGATGCAAGCAAATGGACGAATATGACTGTCGATTTGAGTAGTGTCGCAGGTGAAGAAGAGGCACTCATTCGTTTCAATATGATCTCAGCTGGAGATGGTGCGGCCATCGGATACATGGATAATGTCAAGATTAAGCGAACTCAAACTGTAGCGACAGGGCAGCCCTCCGTCACTCCAGAGTTGAGCAATTTTACGATCAAGCCTAATCTTGTCCATGAGTATATGGATATATCTTTCGATTTGGGTACGCATTCAGATGTCCGGTTATCACTTTATGATGCGACAGGGAAACAAGTGCCCTTCCCTAACGCCGTGCAATCCTTAGAAAAAGGACATCATGAAATCAGGTGGAATAGAAATGGAACTTTGCCCGGAAGTTATTTGCTTCATGTTCAGACCAATGAAACGGTGATTGCCAAGAAGCTAATGATAGTGGATTAAGACTAAATAAAACAGCTCAAAATGAGATTTTTAGGCTTTTTAGTAATTAACATCTTTGTCGTGGCGCTTCTTCACGGACAAAAAAGCATTTTTGAATATCAACCTAAACAGGTGGATACTTTGAAGTTTGAAGTCAGTGACCCCCAATCGTTAAAAGAATCTTTATTCAACGTGAAGAATCTTACGTCAGATACGCTTCTCTTTTATTGGGACATATCGCTCGTGAGTTGTGGGGAGCTGTGGGAATATAGTATTTGTGATGCAAATACCTGTTATTCTCCTTTCGTAAAAGCGTGTCCTGATGACGCGCCTAATCGCATTCTCCCCTCTGGCATGATTTTGATCCGGTTTGATGTTCATGACAACGGAGTCAAAGGAGGAGGTGTTTATCGATTTCGCGGTTGGATTGATGGAAAAAAGGAGGAGACTCTTGATAGTATGCTCCTTTATGTCAATGACTGCACCAATGCAGTAGACAATGTGGATGCCACTTATAGTAAGGTTAATGATTTGCCCAACCCGGTTGGTCAAATATTACATATCCAGTTACCCAAGGGCCTGCTGCACAAGACCTTTCGAGTAGAGATATTCTCGATGAATGGAAAGATTCTCCATGAAGTAGTACAAACCCTTCCGGAAAATGGTAGTGCGGTGGATATTGATGTGCGAAAGTTAAAGGCGGGTAACTATTTTATGCGCTTGAATGCAGACAAAGAAGATTTATCTATTATAAAGCAATTTGTCAAACAATAGAGTTAGGCGAATGCAGGAATGAGTTGTTGACGATGGCGCTCTTTCTGCTAAGGAAAGAAAAGAGGGAAGGCAGGTTTGTCTTCCCTCTTTTTATAAGTAGTGTATGCAAGAAAACTTTTCAAAATTAGAAATGTATCTTTTGGCGATCTTTTTATTTTTCTCAACTCACCGATGCCCAGGCATCACTTCGTTTCGAAAAACGAAAAAGCTCATCCAAAATCTCTCATTTCATAAAATTGATAGTTTTCTGGCAGAAACTAAGTAGGGTGTGATAGAAGAGCGGTAAATGTCAATCAAAGTGAAAGGGGAAGAGAGAGGGCTATCTCGTTTGTCCTTGGTATGATAAAAAAGTCGGGATGACAAGATTTGAACTTGCGACCTCTTCGTCCCGAACGAAGCGCGCTACCGGGCTGCGCTACATCCCGAAAAAAAATAAAAAGAAAAAGTCGGGATGACAAGATTTGAACTTGCGACCACTCGCCCCCCAGACGAGTACTCTACCGGACTGAGCTACATCCCGAAAAGTGGGTAATACAGGATTCGAACCTGTGACCTCTGCCCTGTCAAGGCAGCGCTCTAAACCAACTGAGCTAATTACCCAAGAGTGAAATCTCCCGTATGAGCTTTTCAAACAGGAGTGCAAAGATATTAACTTTTTGATTTTTTACTCTCCATTTATTATCTTTTTATATTTGCCCTGCGAATGAAATAAAGATTATCCGATGAAGGAGAATAAAAGACCGTTTATAATCGCGATTTCCGGTGGTTCGGGGTCAGGTAAGACCTCTTTCATCAGGGACTTGAGAGACAGAATTAGCGAACGGCATTTGTGTGTCGTATCCTTGGATGATTATTATAAGCCTAAGGAAGAACAAAAGGTAGACAAGGAAGGCATACATAATTTTGACCTGCCCTACTCATTTAGAGAAGAAGACTTTATGTCTGATTTGGAGCACCTTATCAATGGCGAAGAAGTCGAACTAAGGGAGTACACCTTTAATAACCGCGATAAATTGGGCCAAAGGATTGTCCTTAAGCCGGCACCGGTCATTTTGATTGAGGGGTTGTTTGCCTTACACTTCTTATTGCCAAAGGGCCTCTGCGATCTTTCGGTTTTTATCCATGCCCATCCTGCGCATATGGTGGTTAGACGTGTAAAACGGGACCGCATCGAACGCAACTATCCCTTGGATGATGTCCTTTACCGGTATGTAGAACATGTTAATCCCTCTTTTCAACAATTTATAGCACCCTATAAAGAAAAGGCGGATATTATAGTTAATAATAATGACTCTTACCTTAAAGGACTTGCCGTTCTTGAAGCCTATATCAAAGCTCTTTGTTGACAACTTCTTAGTTGTTACATCATGTTGAATTCTGGGAACTGCCTTGCTGTTATTTAAGGTGGAAAGGATAGCATAGCCCCATGGTTGCTATTGCGCACGGTGAGTGGTGAAACTTAAGGCGTAAACACATAAAATTGTATATAACAATTCATAAAAAGAAAAAATTAGATTGGCCCGTTTCCTGTTGGGAGATTCTTGGGTTAAATATCGTTTTGAAAGGTAATATTGTCTCCAAAGTTTAAATGTAAATCAATAAAAGTTTTGATCAGTAGGTGAACAGCTGCTGAAACAAAAATATTTACAAATAGTAAAGAAATATAATGTTTTTACAACAATTAACATGATTATTATTTCTAATATGTTTCTGTTTGAAAGTTAAAATGTAAGAGTTCGTTAGGTGGGGCATACTCCGGGCTATATATGTTTTGCAGTAATAATTTAAGATTTTTTGGTATGTGTTTTGAGTAAGAACGGTGAACAATAATTTATAATTAATCTACAACGTATGAATTACTCAATTACTCCGAAACATAGCACTGACGTCACCATAAACTTGGGACGAGGGAGCATGTCATTCTTTTTACAGAGGCTGTTTGACACATCAGTGATGCGCTCAGCAGTGCTGTTGGTGGGATTATTGATGATGGGATTCTCATCTTATAGTCAGTCGCTAGAGTTGGGGATGGCCGTGATTACCTGTTATGGAGATACATCCAATCCCAATAGTATAGTAGCCAATGTATACGATGTCAGACAAAACCGGAATGCACCTAGAAATGTGGATTGGGCGGCCGTAAATCCAGGTATCGTCCAAACTCCTTCAAGTTGGACAGTATCCAATATGGGGGAGATATTTGGCATTGCTTTAGACTCTGTAGGGAATGTTTATTTTGGAGCTTCTGATGTTTACCGTTTAGATACGCTTTATACCATTCATGCAGGCCACTTTACCGGTCCGGCCGGTACGGGCGGGGTATATATGGCAGACCATGCAAATCTGGCCAACCTTTCTAATCTTTTGACTACAGCCAATTCCGCTACCATTGGAGCCCTGCCCACAACACAGGTGCCCAATACAGGAGGGGAAGGAAATGGCATTGGGAATTTGGCCTACGACAAAAAGCATCATCAACTATTTATAACCAATCTGGAGGACGGACGCATATACCGTGTAGACCTTAAGATGCCGACACCTTCTATTGTGAGTGTTTATGACCCATTTACATTGGATGATGGGACAGCAGGCTTAGCGCCGGCAACGGAACGGCTTTGGGGCATTGGTGTTTATACGGATACCTCTACACAAACTACAAAAGTGTATTTTGCGCGACAGGCCGTTAGTCCGGGTCAGTCAAGTACAGTGTATTCAGTACCACTAACAGCCGGAGGAGAGTTTGATGCAACATTTGATAATGGTAACCAAATATTTACCAGTGGACAATCTGTAGAGATTGTTATGAACACATTGACTTCAGATACGTCGAGGATTACAGACATATCGTTTTCTGACAAAGGGGATATGCTCGTCGGAGAAAGAGGGCATCCCCACCGTGCCGGAGTGTATGAATTTATTAAAAGTGGAAATAGCTATTCTACAGGTCCAAATTACTTTGTGGGAGCTTGGTCTTTTACTACCGGCTTGGATGGTCGCAACGCGGCAGGAGGTGTGAGCTATGGATATAGGGATAATAACGGTAGTGCCCTTGCTGAGTGCGATTCGATGGTTTGGGCGACCACCGGATATATGAGTAATGCATCTTCCGGTAGTGGCTATTATTATGGATTAGAGGGTGTTAGCACTCAGGGAAATAAAAGTGTGACCGCAGGGTCTTCGGGTAATGCCTTTACCGATATCGTGATAGACTTTAATGGTACCAATTCTATTGCAGATAAGTTGCTTATAGGTGATGTTGAAGTTTATCGAACTAATTGCGATCAATCTGCGACCGGAACCAATGG
This sequence comes from Saprospiraceae bacterium, assembly GCA_027080725.1. GTDB lineage: Bacteria > Bacteroidota > Bacteroidia > Chitinophagales > Saprospiraceae > JALSTN01. The sequence goes on along the minus strand of JALWRC010000043.1, from coordinate 51,205 downwards.
AAATCCGACGTTAGCTTGCAATGATCTGGTACAAATCTCCCTGGATTCAACAGGAATAGCACATGTTACCCTTGATATGGTGGCAGAGGGAGATATAAATCCGGCTTGTTGGGAGGTCGAATTAAAAGATATTAACGGCAATGTTATCTCTGGTGACACCTTGAGATGTGAACACGTAGGAACCATCGTGGATTATTCGATTAAGGATACCTGCCAGGATGTTTCCTGTTGGGGGAAGATAAAGGTGGAAGACAAGTTCATCCCCGCATTAAAATGTCATACGGATACCTTGCGTTGTGCGCGGAGTATTTCGCCGGACAGTTTGGGTTACCCTGTGCCGGGGACTGCGACAGTAGAGGCTACGGTCCGGGAGCGGGAGTATGTGGTGCACGGCTTTGATTCTTGTGGAGATGTGAAATTGTGGTATAATGATGAGTTACTACAAGATTTCGACTGTGACCTGGCCTACAAGGTGATGGTGCGCAAGTGGACAGCGGAGGATGGCTCCGGCAATAGGTCGATGTGTGTCGATACGATACGGATTCATTTGCCCAATTTGAGACAAGACACGATAGGTCTTCATGACCTTACGTTTTCCTGCAATGGGACCTGGTCTAAGTTGCCAAATGGATATCCATCTCCGGATGCTACAGGATGGCCTGTACCAGCGGGTTGCACGACCTTGGTGGCGACCTACAGCGACCAAAGATTGGATGTGTGCGGGGCGACCTATAAGGTGTTGCGCCATTGGAAAGTGGTGGACTGGTGTGTAGGTAATGGAGTGATTAATGATAATTACCCTAAGATATTGGATTTTTATCAAGTGATAAAAGTGGTGGATCACGATCCACCGAGTGTGTATTGTGCATCGACGAGTAATATGGTAGATACGATAGGGATGGATTACTACAAATGCAGCGGTACGTACCACCTACCTGTGCCGGAAGACCTGGAGGACGCCTTGACAATCCCTGATCCGTACGGTGTATATGTGATAGGGGAGTGTTCGGAGTGGACGTACCGGGTACGGCACGTAGCATCGAAGAGTCCACAGGATTGTACCCCCTCGGATAGCTACGGAACGTATTTGGGAGCAGCGAGGACGAAGGATGATCCGGGCTTTGTAAAGAGCGGTCTACCTGCGGGTTGCAATTGGTTTTACTACGAGATAACGGATGCCTGTGGCAACACGTCGAGCTGTGCGTTTGACATATACGTCAAAGATGACCAATTGCCGATAGCCGTGTGTGAAGGCCATACAGTAGTGACGTTAAACCTGGACGGACGAGCAAAGGTTTATGCAAGAAGTCTGGACGATGGGTCAATAGACAACTGTATGATAGACACCATGCTGGTCCGGCGGATGGACTACGGCGCCCCTTGCCAAACCCCGGATAAGACGTTCAAATCGTATGTGGAGTTTTGCTGTGCAGATGCAGGGCAGCGCATCATGGTAGAGTTTAAAGTAATCGACAAAATGGGCAATGCCTCCGTGTGTATGGTGGAAGTGGAAGTTGTGGACAAAGAAGCCCCAAAAGTGATACCACTGCCGGACTTAACAGTGAATTGTAGGTATAAATACGACACGAGTGATTTGTCGAGCTACTTTGGGAAAATAGTCAAAGAAGCAGGATTGAGAGAGGAAATAGAGATAGGGGGTCGAGTGGTAGGCCGGGATGGTCTGGCGACGGACAACTGCGAGGTGACACGAATAGAAGAGACGGCCAAGATTAATTTGCATTGCCACAAAGGATGGATAGAACGGACGTTTAAGATATATGACAAGCAAGGACTGTTGACGATAAGCAAACAGCATATATCGCTAGTAGATCCGGTTCCATTCAATAGCAAAGGCCGTGATATAAGATGGCCTCGTGATATTCTCGACCGCCCACTGGTAACCAACTGTAAGAAAGGTGTCAATACGGATCCTGCCGTAACGGGCAAGCCGAGATATAGCAACACAGATTGCGCACATGTGACGGAGACGTACACGGATAAGATATATCATTCGGTCAAGGATGCGTGCTACAAGATAGAGCGTACGTGGACGGTGATAGACTGGTGCCAATATGCAAAAGCGGGTGACCCGATATGGGAGCACAAGCAATACATCAAAGTATCCAATTATACAGCACCGGAGTTTGCAGCAGAGAGCTGTGAAGATAAAGTGTTTTGTGACAGTAGCGCCTATGATTACAAAGGCAGATGTATAGGGCATGCCAAGTTGAAGCCGGAGGCACACGATGACTGTACCCCTGACGACGAGTTGCAATGGCGCTATAGATTGGACTTGGGGGTAACGGGGACCTACGGACCATGGCGTAACAGCGAAGACGCGAGCGGGACCTACGAGACGGGAGTGCATAAGATAGAGTGGAGCGTAACGGACGGCTGTGGGAATGAGACGCGATGCTCGTACGAGTTTGAAGTAAAAGATTGTAAGAAACCGACACCCTATTGCCGGGATGAAATAGTAACGGTGATTATGCCTACGAGCGGAGAGATAGAGATATGGGCCAGTGACTTTAATATCGGATCGTCGGATAACTGTACGGTCAAAGAGGATTTGCGCTATAGCTTTACCGAAGATGGAAAGACCCCGAATAAGACATTCTACTGTTCGGATCTCGAAGGCAATGCGAGCAAAGAGATTCCGTTGACGATGTGGGTATTGGATGAGGCGGGCAATGCAGAGGGCTGTTCCGTATTGTTGAAATTGCAGGACAATGGAGACTGCAAGAGTGGCGGCCAACTGGCAAGAATCTCAGGGGCCTTGATGAAGGTGACAGATACACCAACAGCCATAGGAGATGTGACGTTGTATCGGGAGACCGGAGAAGAGGTGAAAGCACTCGAAGGAGTGCAAGGGACATACAAAATTGAAGATGTGAAGCGCAATGAGGGTTATGAACTAAAAGTACGGTACGAAAAGGATTATGGTAAAGGGGTATCGACGCGAGACCTGGTAGCGATACAAAAGTACTTGTTGGGCAAGGGCGACTTGCCGGCTCCCTGGCAACGCATAGCAGCAGACGCCAATAACAGTGGAAGTATCAGTACGGCGGATATATTGGCCTTGCGTAAGATTATATTGGGTAAGAGTCAAAAGCTGAAGAAGAGCGGTTCGTGGCGCTATTATCCTGTGGGGATGGACATGAGTGAATTGGCAGCGATGCCTGGTAAGGAAGACCATATGCGTATCCCGGTAGTCAATACGGACATGGACCAAATGAATTTCTACGGAATAAAGATAGGAGATGTGACGGGAGAAGAGAATATGCAGACGGGTGGCAATTTGGTCAAAGGTGGAGAGATTACACTAAAGGGGGAGTGGACCGAAGGAGCAGATGATACCCGGGTATTGAGTGTTCGTGGAGATGGACAAGAGGCACTCACCGCCCTGCAATTTACGATTTCATACCCGGAGAATATGACCTTAAAGAAGGTAAGCCAAGGAGCGTTACAAGGAGTAGAGATGGAGTATGCGATATACGAAGGCCGTACGACGGTGTCGTGGTATAGTACCGAGCCCACCGTTGAAGGCGAACTGATTCGGTTTGTGTTTGAAGGGACCATATCGGAAGGGGATAGAGCGGAAGTGCAATTGGGCTCAGAGATTACGGCCAATGAAGTCTTGACGGAGAGTGGAGTGACGGGTGTAGCCAAGCTGGACTTATCCACGGAGGTGACGGCGACCCGGGACGAAGCGCAGGAGGGCTATCAGCTTCTGCAAAACATCCCCAACCCGTTTAAAGGGACGACGATTATCCCCTTTACATTGCCCCGGGCACAAGAAGTGCAATTTATTTTTAGGAATGCCCAAGGTCGAGTTTTAAAGGCTCTTAGTATGGATGGAAAGAAAGGAAGGAATTCTTTCACCATTAGTAATAAGGAATTAAATGCTGAAGGGGTGATTTATTACCAAATGAAATGCAATAACAAGAATATTGTTCGAAAGATGGTTTTGCTTTAAAAGAGATTAATTAATGTGTTTGTAGTATATAGCCCTCGGAATTCTCCGAGGGCTTTTTATTTGAATTGGGTGAGATTTTTCGGGCCCTATGTAAACATTGAGTTTTGGCACGATTTATGAAACTTGCTAACTGTATTATATATATTAGGGCATTTTTTAAATTGTAAATTGGGATAATATGACAGCATATTTAAAATTCCTATGGCTATTAGTTGTAAGCGCATTTTTTATTATTTCATTGCATAGTCAAGTGACTTTAAATTGTCCTCCAACAACTGGTCAAATGTGTTCTGTAAATGACGTGACACCTATATTGACTTTAGATGAATTTCTCGCAGAAGGAGGCTCGGTTAGTTCCATGAGTGCTATCGATTCGAATAGCTTCTCAGTAGTCTCAGAGACCCTTTCAGGCCCTCTTTGTTCCCAATGGTACACTCGAATGTTTCAACTTAGTGACATTCTGGGAAATTCCGATACCTGTTCGCAGAATATTTCCATTGGGGATCTTTCAAGTCCAGTATTACAATTTGATTTTACGTTCTTAAATTGTGGAGATCCATTACCTCCAGTCATCCAAACTTATAATCAACTCTTACAGGTTGCGGTTCAAGTTTCTGATAATTGTGCACTAGATACCTCTACCTTCCATTATGTAAAAGATTCTATAGTAGTACAGTATTGCCCTCATACTCTTCTTCGAATCTATGCAATTTCAGATTCTTGTGGAAACACAGCTTCTGCCAATCAAAAATTTATTTTCAATGATAATTCTCCACCGACATTTACAACACCAGCTGATATAACATTGTATGTGGACGGAATGTGTCATTATGATATATCCACGGTCTTTACCGGAGATGTCACTGACGAAGCAGACAACTGTAGTCCTCCTGACTCTTTACAGGCTGTTTTTTCTGATACAAAGATATCAGGTTGTATCGATGGAGTTAATGGGGTCAATACTATAATTCAAAGACTTTGGACATTGACAGATCTATGTGGCTTGAGCACTCAGCACACACAAATTATTACAATCATTGATACCATCTCTCCGGAGTTTACGCCTCCAGCGGATGTCACCATATATGCTGATGCCCAATGCATGTATGATACTTCACTGAACAATACAGGTGATGTCGTGGATGAAAGAGATAATTGCAATACCAATTTGGAGGCGACTTATAAAGACATCTTCCATCCGGCTGGATGTAATGGAACAGGTTTTATTACTCGATTATGGAGTTTGAAGGATTCTTGTTCAAATGAGAAGATTGATAGCCAAAAGATTACTCTACTGGATACCTTACCTCCTGGTTTTATAGTACCTAAGGATACCATTGTTAATTGTTTGACAGATACCGGTGTTGTTAATATTGGTGTTCCTGATGTTTCAATGCTCTGTGATGACAGTATTCGAGTAGAACATAAAGATTCCATCATTTTAGGCGGTGGATGTCCTTATTTGTATGAAATTGAGAGGACCTGGACAGTCATTGATGGTTGCGGCAACGCTTCTAACCGTCAACAAATTATTAGGGTGATTGATACCCTTTCACCGGTTTCGATTTGCAAGGATACCACATTGTATGTTGACGCTAATGGAATTGTTCCCGGATTGTCAGCCAATGACTTAGATAACGGAAGCTATGATGCTTGTACTTCCTTGTCTTCCTTGTCAATTAGCCGAACCGCTTTCACCTGTGGCGATGTTGGGGTGGTGAATGATACTTTAATTGCTGTAGATAGTTGTTTAAATCGGGATACTTGCATAGCTCATGTAACTATTCTCGATACGATTCCTCCCATTGTCATCTGTTCTGATACTGTATTGAAAGTATTTAACACATGTGCAGTACCTGTAACTTTTAATGTGCCAAGGGTGTCAGACAACTGTTGCCTATTCGATACTGTTCGAATGGACCTTACCGGATTGAATACCGGAGATACTTTCCCGGTTGGTATTACTACCATAAAATACCGGTTTTGGGATTGCCACAATAACTATACGGATTGCCAATTTAATATTGAGATCCATCCGGCTTCGGACACCGTGCCCAACCTCGCATGCAATGATTTGGTGCAGGTCTCATTGGATTCTACATGTTCCGCCCAAATCACTCCTGACATTATTTTGGAAGGAGATGTGACGACCTGCAATAACGTATTTAAAATAGAATTGTTTGTACACGAGCTTAAGAACGAGAATCTTATTCCGGAGAGTCCTTATGTCAATGGAAATTACATTGGTGATACGTTAGTGGTTAAGATTGTTAATGTTTTTACCGGAAATTCCTGTTGGGGGAAGATAAAGGTGGAAGACAAGTTCATCCCCGCATTAAAATGTCATACGGATACCTTGCGTTGTGCGCGGAGTATTTCGCCGGACAGTTTGGGTTACCCTGTGCCGGGGACTGCGACAGTAGAGGCTACGGTCCGGGAGCGGGAGTATGTGGTGCACGGCTTTGATTCTTGTGGAGATGTGAAATTGTGGTATAATGATGAGTTACTACAAGATTTCGACTGTGACCTGGCCTACAAGGTGATGGTGCGCAAGTGGACAGCGGAGGATGGCTCCGGCAATAGGTCGATGTGTGTCGATACGATACGGATTCATTTGCCCAATTTGAGACAAGACACGATAGGTCTTCATGACCTTACGTTTTCCTGCAATGGGACCTGGTCTAAGTTGCCAAATGGATATCCATCTCCGGATGCTACAGGATGGCCTGTACCAGCGGGTTGCACGACCTTGGTGGCGACCTACAGCGACCAAAGATTGGATGTGTGCGGGGCGACCTATAAGGTGTTGCGCCATTGGAAAGTGGTGGACTGGTGTGTAGGTAATGGAGTGATTAATGATAATTACCCTAAGATATTGGATTTTTATCAAGTGATAAAAGTGGTGGATCACGATCCACCGAGTGTGTATTGTGCATCGACGAGTAATATGGTAGATACGATAGGGATGGATTACTACAAATGCAGCGGTACGTACCACCTACCTGTGCCGGAAGACCTGGAGGACGCCTTGACAATCCCTGATCCGTACGGTGTATATGTGATAGGGGAGTGTTCGGAGTGGACGTACCGGGTACGGCACGTAGCATCGAAGAGTCCACAGGATTGTACCCCCTCGGATAGCTACGGAACGTATTTGGGAGCAGCGAGGACGAAGGATGATCCGGGCTTTGTAAAGAGCGGTCTACCTGCGGGTTGCAATTGGTTTTACTACGAGATAACGGATGCCTGTGGCAACACGTCGAGCTGTGCGTTTGACATATACGTCAAAGATGACCAATTGCCGATAGCCGTGTGTGAAGGCCATACAGTAGTGACGTTAAACCTGGACGGACGAGCAAAGGTTTATGCAAGAAGTCTGGACGATGGGTCAATAGACAACTGTATGATAGACACCATGCTGGTCCGGCGGATGGACTACGGCGCCCCTTGCCAAACCCCGGATAAGACGTTCAAATCGTATGTGGAGTTTTGCTGTGCAGATGCAGGGCAGCGCATCATGGTAGAGTTTAAAGTAATCGACAAAATGGGCAATGCCTCCGTGTGTATGGTGGAAGTGGAAGTTGTGGACAAAGAAGCCCCAAAAGTGATACCACTGCCGGACTTAACAGTGAATTGTAGGTATAAATACGACACGAGTGATTTGTCGAGCTACTTTGGGAAAATAGTCAAAGAAGCAGGATTGAGAGAGGAAATAGAGATAGGGGGTCGAGTGGTAGGCCGGGATGGTCTGGCGACGGACAACTGCGAGGTGACACGAATAGAAGAGACGGCCAAGATTAATTTGCATTGCCACAAAGGATGGATAGAACGGACGTTTAAGATATATGACAAGCAAGGACTGTTGACGATAAGCAAACAGCATATATCGCTAGTAGATCCGGTTCCATTCAATAGCAAAGGCCGTGATATAAGATGGCCTCGTGATATTCTCGACCGCCCACTGGTAACCAACTGTAAGAAAGGTGTCAATACGGATCCTGCCGTAACGGGCAAGCCGAGATATAGCAACACAGATTGCGCACATGTGACGGAGACGTACACGGATAAGATATATCATTCGGTCAAGGATGCGTGCTACAAGATAGAGCGTACGTGGACGGTGATAGACTGGTGCCAATATGCAAAAGCGGGTGACCCGATATGGGAGCACAAGCAATACATCAAAGTATCCAATTATACAGCACCGGAGTTTGCAGCAGAGAGCTGTGAAGATAAAGTGTTTTGTGACAGTAGCGCCTATGATTACAAAGGCAGATGTATAGGGCATGCCAAGTTGAAGCCGGAGGCACACGATGACTGTACCCCTGACGACGAGTTGCAATGGCGCTATAGATTGGACTTGGGGGTAACGGGGACCTACGGACCATGGCGTAACAGCGAAGACGCGAGCGGGACCTACGAGACGGGAGTGCATAAGATAGAGTGGAGCGTAACGGACGGCTGTGGGAATGAGACGCGATGCTCGTACGAGTTTGAAGTAAAAGATTGTAAGAAACCGACACCCTATTGCCGGGATGAAATAGTAACGGTGATTATGCCTACGAGCGGAGAGATAGAGATATGGGCCAGTGACTTTAATATCGGATCGTCGGATAACTGTACGGTCAAAGAGGATTTGCGCTATAGCTTTACCGAAGATGGAAAGACCCCGAATAAGACATTCTACTGTTCGGATCTCGAAGGCAATGCGAGCAAAGAGATTCCGTTGACGATGTGGGTATTGGATGAGGCGGGCAATGCAGAGGGCTGTTCCGTATTGTTGAAATTGCAGGACAATGGAGACTGCAAGAGTGGCGGCCAACTGGCAAGAATCTCAGGGGCCTTGATGAAGGTGACAGATACACCAACAGCCATAGGAGATGTGACGTTGTATCGGGAGACCGGAGAAGAGGTGAAAGCACTCGAAGGAGTGCAAGGGACATACAAAATTGAAGATGTGAAGCGCAATGAGGGTTATGAACTAAAAGTACGGTACGAAAAGGATTATGGTAAAGGGGTATCGACGCGAGACCTGGTAGCGATACAAAAGTACTTGTTGGGCAAGGGCGACTTGCCGGCTCCCTGGCAACGCATAGCAGCAGACGCCAATAACAGTGGAAGTATCAGTACGGCGGATATATTGGCCTTGCGTAAGATTATATTGGGTAAGAGTCAAAAGCTGAAGAAGAGCGGTTCGTGGCGCTATTATCCTGTGGGGATGGACATGAGTGAATTGGCAGCGATGCCTGGTAAGGAAGACCATATGCGTATCCCGGTAGTCAATACGGACATGGACCAAATGAATTTCTACGGAATAAAGATAGGAGATGTGACGGGAGAAGAGAATATGCAGACGGGTGGCAATTTGGTCAAAGGTGGAGAGATTACACTAAAGGGGGAGTGGACCGAAGGAGCAGATGATACCCGGGTATTGAGTGTTCGTGGAGATGGACAAGAGGCACTCACCGCCCTGCAATTTACGATTTCATACCCGGAGAATATGACCTTAAAGAAGGTAAGCCAAGGAGCGTTACAAGGAGTAGAGATGGAGTATGCGATATACGAAGGCCGTACGACGGTGTCGTGGTATAGTACCGAGCCCACCGTTGAAGGCGAACTGATTCGGTTTGTGTTTGAAGGGACCATATCGGAAGGGGATAGAGCGGAAGTGCAATTGGGCTCAGAGATTACGGCCAATGAAGTCTTGACGGAGAGTGGAGTGACGGGTGTAGCCAAGCTGGACTTATCCACGGAGGTGACGGCGACCCGGGACGAAGCGCAGGAGGGCTATCAGCTTCTGCAAAACATCCCCAACCCGTTTAAAGGGACGACGATTATCCCCTTTACCTTGCCCCGGGCACAAGAAGTGCAGTTTACTTTTCGGGACATTAGCGGCAAAGTGCTTTTCCGTAGAACGCTAAGTGGGCAGAAGGGCTACAATACACTCGAAGTCTCTGATAGGGAATTGGGTCTTAACAAAGGGGTCGTTATCTATGAGATGAGAGCCAATGCATTTAATGTTGTGAAGAAAATGATGTTGTTTAGGCAGTAGTGCAGCGGTGATTTGATAAATCAAAAACCCGGGAAGAAGTCACTTTCCGGGTTTTTGTTTTAAGATGTTTTTGGTGACTTTTACGCCCTTGGGCATGGGACGATGGGGGCGATGGCATCTATCAATATATTGCTCTTATAACCGTGGGAGTCGTCCTGATGCCATGCTTCCAGGTAGATATATTTGTAACGCTTCCCGGAGGTAAACTCGATGTCAAAGCGCTTCCATTCATCTTCCTTAATAAAAGGGCTCTCGAAGATTAATTGTGCTTTTTTGCATTTTCTGTTCCCCAACCACACGCGCAATTTCCCCGGCTTTCGGTACCCGGCATAAGCATTGGAGTGGGCAAGGTAAAGGGAGGTCCGGTAACAGGTATTCTTTTTCATGCGGGGATGAAGGCGTTGCAATACGTGTTCATGGGAACCATCTGCCCGGGTGATAAGCCCCACATAAGACTCCCCGTCATATGGTTCGAGCTCGACCCCAAAGGGGCCGGGAAGGATGTCCGGCGTGCTTCTGCTGCTGCACCGGTTCCAACCCGAAGGCAGAATCGCTTCCTCCGGATCTTCTTCGAAAGAAGGGTTGTTTAAATGAATAATACCTTGCCCTCCCGTAGGAATTGAATTTTTCATCAAAGGCGATAAACTTAAATAAGCAATAATGAGCATCCACTTCATAAGATAAGAGATTGTTTTTTGTCAATAGGCTGCAAAAATACAAAATAAGTGTCGGACGGCTCATAGGAGTTTTCTTGCAAGCACTAAGTGTATTCTTATGTGTCCTAATGTGCCTAATGTGGTAAATGCCCTACCTTTTTGAACTACAACCTGTGACACCGTGGCGTTATAAGATACTACCTGTGACGTTACAGATTTAGAGGACACATCAGGCTGTTTGATTTAATATTCCCTCAAGTGTTCTATAACCTTGTAGTTGTAATGTCACAGGCTATAAAGGAGAGGAGGAGGGTAAGCCTGTGTCGCCGTGGCGGAATGAGGTTGTAAAAAAGTGCATTACGTAATACACACGGGTTTTTCATAACGCCCATACATAGACATTCGAAACAATCATCTAATGACACTTAAAATAATCAAAGGGCTGCAGGCATTCGAGACAACGATAAAGGGACTTGCAGGCAGTGGTGCCAAAGGAACTCAACAGCTCCGTCTTATTACTGTCACAGTAAGGGCAAGGTACGGTCTTGCCGGGAGATAGGAGAAGTCGCTTATCAGAAGTCGTTTCTACAGGAGGGGTTATCCCGGAGGCCTTGAGTTTGGCGCGGGTTTCAGGGGTGAAGACATCCGTCGTCCAGGGGGGCGAAAGGACGTCCCGGATTTCGATATTTTTATAGCCCGCTTCCTGCAGAGCCGCCATGATGTCCACCTTTATTAGATCGGTGGCAGGGCAACCCGAATAGCTAGGGGTGAAATGGATGATTATCTTGCCGTCTTCGTCTATCTCGATATCCCGCAACATGCCCATCTCCCGGACCGTCAGGGCGGGAATCTCCGGATCCCGGACGGATTCCAATACCTCGAATATCTTTTTTTTTGTCGGTAGGGACATCACCATTGAAGATTGGGGTACGCTCGTTGAAGGAATTGCATTTCCGCCAGAATATATCCCAAATGTTCTGTGTGGATTCCCTCAGATTTCGCTTTTCGGTCGACAAACCCGGGTTTTGGAATTTGCAAAGAAGCTTGGTGGAAGACCTGTTGCAACGTGGCTTCCCATTTGGATTTGACTTGCTCGAGATCCGGGCCGATACCTGCTTCTTTTGCCCAATGGTCGACCGGACCCGGCGTCAAAGCTTCAAAGGCATAATCCCAGATATCATTCAGCGCTTTTTGGGCTTTTTGGTGGCTTTCCTCCGTACCTCCCCCCAGTCTTAAAGTCCAGTTTTTGCAATAGCGCGCATGATAGCCGATCTCCTTGACTGCGCGGGCGGCGATGGCTCCAATGCGTTGGTCACTGCTTTGGGTTAAGGCTTCATGTAGTAATAGATTGAAGGTGTCAAAGATGACCGCTCGAAGGATGGTGTCAGCGAAATTGCCGTTGGGTAGCTCGACCAGTTGAACATTGCGATATTCGTGCGCATCTCTCAGAAAAGCGATCGTGTCCGGTGTGGCATCGCCCCCCTTTAACTCCGCGGCATATTCGTACCATTGGTTGGCTTGTCCCAGAAGGTCAAGGCCGATGTTGGATAGTGCAAGGTCGATTTCAAGCTCCGGCGCCACTCCGGTCCATTCGCATAAGCGCTGTCCGAGGATGAGAGCATTGTCCCCGAGTTGGAGTAAATATTGGTATAAGTTGTTATTCATAATAATCAGAGTTACATATTGTTAACTTCGTCCGGCAGTTGATAAAAGGTGGGATGCCGGTAAATCTTGGACTTGGCGGCTTCGAAGAGCATATCTCCATCTTCCGGGTCAGAGGCGACGATATCGGTGGATTTGACCACCCAGATACTGTTTCCCTCATTTCGCCGGGTATACACATCCCTTGCATTTTCGATTGCCATTTGGGCATCTGCAGCGTGCAGGCTGCCCGCGTGTTTGTGGTGAAGGCCGTTTTTACTTCTGATAAAAACTTCCCATAAAGGCCAGTCTTTCATCTGTTTATTTTTTTTATTTATTAATGTCAGATGGAATCTTTGATAAAAAATAATCATGCCGATTGGTAAAAAATCTCGTCAGATTATTTTTTATGTCGATTTCATGGTGTCTTAATTTTTTGGTATGAAATGGTTGATTAGTTGTTTTTTTGTGCATAAGCGTTGGCGGCCTCTCTCACCCAGGCGCCGTCATCATGGGCTTTATTGCGTACGGCAAGCCGTCTTTTGTTGCAGGGGCCGACCCCTTTTACGACGTTCCAGAACTCGTCCCAGTCAATTTCACCAAAGTCATAGTGTCCCCGTTCCTCATTCCACTTCAATTGGGGGTCGGGAGCAGTCATTTTGAGGAACTCGAGCTGGGGAACCGTCTGATCTACAAATTTTTGGCGCAGACCGTCGTTGGATACGCGTTTGATTTTCCACTTCATGCTTTGGGCAGAGTGGGCGGACGCACTATCGTGCGGACCAAACATCATGAGCACCGGCCACCACCAGCGATTAATCGCATCTTGGAGCATGCGTTTTTGCTCATCAGAGCCCCTTGCCAGCTGTAAGCAGATGTCATATCCCTGGCGCTGATGAAAGCTCTCTTCTTTGCATATCCGGATCATCGCCCGGCTATATGGACCATAGGAAGTGCGTTGGAGGGCCACTTGGTTGACGATGGCTGCTCCATCCACCAACCACCCAATCACTCCCATATCCGCCCAATTGAGTGCCGGGTAATTGAAGATGCTGGCATACTTGGCTTTGCCGGACAACAAATCCCTGACCATTTCTTCGCGGCTTACCCCAAGCGTCTCTGCAGCACTGTATAAATACAATCCGTGTCCCCCTTCGTCTTGTATTTTGGCCAAAAGTGCCATTTTTCGCTTGAGGGTAGGGGCTCGGGTCAACCAGTTTTTCTCGGGAAGCATCCCTACTACTTCCGAGTGCGCATGTTGGGAAATTTGACGAATCAGGTTCTTGCGATAATCCTCCGGCATCCAGTCACGCGGTTCGATTTTTATTTCTTGGTCGATACGATCTTGAAAGGCAGTTTCGAGGCTCTTTACGTCTATATCTTGCATAATGGTATACTTTTATGCCCCAAATATACACAATAATTTGAATACCCAAACGAACAGTCGTTCGTAAGCTCATTTTTTCATTGTTTTGAAGATGATTCATAAATTTACTGTGCAACCGGTTGCGCGTTCTTTACATTGGAAATAGTCCCTCCTGCAAGGGCGATTTCCTGTTTGGACGCATAAAATAATGAATATGTACTCGAATGGAGTTGAGGAATATACTTACCTTCGCGGTCAAATCAACCAACTAAGATATGAATCGCTCCGGTATCAAACATTCCCAGCCGTATCAAGCCCATGATGTCAAACTGTTCTCCGGCGAACAATCCAAGTATCTGGCAGAGAAAATAGCCAAGTATTATGGACAAGAATTGGGAAAACTCACATTGCATCGTTTTAGTGATGGGGAGATGCAGCCGGTCATCGAAGAGTCTGTCCGGGGTGCATTTGTCTTTTTTATCCAATCCACTTTTGGGTCGTCGGATAATCTCATGGAGTTATTGCTCAGTATTGATGCTGCAAAGCGCGCCTCGGCGGGTTACATCACTGCAGTCATACCATATTATGGTTATGCCCGGCAGGATCGAAAAGACAAGCCAAGAGTCCCTATCAGTGCCAAGTTGGTGGCGGATCTGTTGATGGCTTCAGGAGTGGACCGCATTGTCACGATGGACCTTCATGCAGATCAGATTCAGGGATTTTTTGATTTTCCAGTGGATCATTTGATGAGTGAGGCGATATTTATCCCATGGTGTAAGACACAGCCTTTGGAAAACGTGGTTTTTGCTTCTCCCGATGTGGGCGGAGTCAAGCGTGCCCGTTCGTACGCCAAATACTTTCAGCGCGATCTGGTCATTTGCGACAAATACCGAGAAAGAGCCAATCAAGTGGCCGGCATTACAGTTATTGGAGATGTGGAAGGCAAAGATGTTATACTGATAGATGATTTGGTGGATACGGCGGGTACACTATGCAAGGCTGCGGACGAACTATTGAAGAAAGGCGCGAATAGCGTCCGTGCTATTTGTACCCATCCCGTCTTGTCCGGTCCGGCGTACGAACGGATTGCCGCTTCTAATCTGACGCAGCTCATTGTCACAGATACCATCCCGCTGAAGCGTGATCAACCCAAGGATAAGATCCTGGTACTCTCTATTGCGGAACTCTTCGCAGAGGCCATTCAAGTGACGCACTCCTTTCAATCTATCTCAGATCTTTTTCAAAGACATAAGTGATTTTAATAGGGGAATGTCTTTCTAATTAGCCGGAATTTGTGTTTTTGTTTTAGGATAAGTAGGCCATGAGTGCTGTTTGCCATCTCCTACACGAGGAAAGGCGTTTAAGAGCCGGAAATTCATTTATGTCATTCGTGTGCTGTTTTCCCTTACTCTCTCCAAAAGCAAATTGAGGAGGAAGTATAAGAAGCGGCCAGTTGACAACCAGTCAACCGGCCGCATGACCATGGGAAATAAGGCTTCATCCCATTGATATCGCAAAGGTAAAGGGCTCATTTTGGGAGAAGAAATACATTTTTTTAGCATTGTTCCGCTTATTTGTTCCTTCGCGCTAACTAACGCATTGAAATTCAGGTGAAAAATTTAAAGGGTGTTATATATATTAATAATTAAAATAATGTATAAATATGTGAAATATAGAATTTAATGCATTATTATTGATTATTTTCATCTTTTGCAAGATAAATTTGATGTGTCGCGAATTGTTTTTTTGATAAATATCATAAGGGGAAGAGGGGAGATATCCGTAAAATGTGATATCTTTGCACTCCTTTTGTAAATAATGGGGAAAGTGGACTTTCCGTATTCGTTTAAAATTAAATATAAACAGACATGAGAGTTGTCAATGTTAAAGGTGAAAAAAGAGAAAATCTAGGGACAAAATACGCCCGTGCTGCCCGTAAGAAAGGGGTAGTGCCTTGTGTGGTATATGGTCCGGATACATTGTTTCACTTCGTCGTTCCCAAGTTGGACTTGAGAGAGGTGATTTATACCCCGGAGTTTACCTTTGTTGATATCGAGGTGGAAGGGGAGAAGCACCGTTGTATTTTGAAGAGTTACGAACTGCACCCTGTAACGGATGAGGTGCTGCATGTTGACTTTCTTCGATTGAAGGAGGGAGTACCGGTAAAGGTGGAGATTCCCGTTAGTTTTAAAGGACCTTCCAAGGGAGAAAAATTGGGAGGGAAGCTGATTCAGTCTGTGCGTAAAGTCAAAGTGAAGACGACTCCGGACAAATTGGTTAGCACGTTGGTGGTGGATATCCACGATGTAGGGCTTGGAGAATCGCCCCGGGTCAAGGACATCCCTGTCGTGGAAGGTATGGAGATCATGATGCACCCCAATATCCCATTGGCGACGGTAGAGGTGCCACGTGCCCTTAAGTCTGCCGCTTCCGCAGAGGCCAAGGAGGCAGCAGCGGCAGAGGCATAGGTCAAAAAATATAATTTTCATGCAACGCGACTTGAACATAGCTTTAGTTCAATACGACATTGAATGGCAAGATATAGCGTCCAACTTACGTAAGTTGGACGTTTTTTTTAATACCCTCTCTTGTCCTGTTGACCTTATTGTCTTACCTGAAATGTTTTTGACCGGCTTTACGATGAAACCTCAAGGATTGGCGGTAGAAATGAGGGGGCCTGAGATAGATTGGATGCGAGCAAAAGCAGCAAAATACGACGCCCTGGTATTGGGTTCATTGATTGTAAGGGAAGATGGGCAATATTTTAATCGGTGTGTACTGGCTTATCCGGATGGTACTATTTCATATCAAGACAAAAGACATCTCTTTAGTTATGCCGGTGAAGAAAAAGTTTTTACCCCGGCCAAGACCCGTAAGGTATTCGAGTGGAGAGGTTGGACCCTTTTTTGTGCGGTGTGCTATGATTTGAGATTTCCGGTGTGGAGTAGAAATGATCTGGGATATGACCTGTTGATTTATGTAGCCAACTGGCCGAAAGTCCGGGTAGATGCCTGGCGAAGACTATTGGTGGCGCGGGCTATTGAGAACCAATCCTATGTCATCGGGGTAAACCGCGTTGGAAAGGATGGCAATGGACTCATATACGATGGCCATTCTGCAGTGTTGGATTTTCAGGGAGATAGCTTGGTGAGTGCTTCAAATAATGAAGTAATTTTATACGCAAAAGCCTCTCGCCAAGCGTTATTGGATTATAGGGCGCGGTATCGTTTTTTGGATGATAAAGATGCATTCGGTATTCGTCTGTAGTCTGCGTTCTGCCATTTCATACCATAAAGATTCAAATGCCATGTTAATAACTGAAATAAAAAAATATTCGACCCATCCATTAATACTTGGATTTGTCGTCATGTGTATGGCTTCGTCCTGTGCCGTTTTCCAACCTTCCGAAAGGGATTTCACCGCCAATACAAGCCGGATGTCAGAGAAGGAGCGGCGCATGTATCATACGCATAAGCCGGCCAAAAGGGAAGTCGTGAAACGAGATAGTCAGGGTGCTTCGGAAAGTAGAATTAGGACTACTACCGGATCGAATCCCACTAAGAATACTCAGGAAAAGACGGGGCCATCCAATACACAAAAGGAACAGATTAAGGTTTCCGATAAAGTCGCTCCGGGGAAGCCGGATCGTGTGACACAGGAGGATATCGTTTTCAAAAAGCGAAAAACAAAGAAAAGGACCAAAAGGTATTTGAGCAAGGAGGAGATAGAGGAGCGGGACGAAATCGCCAAGATAGCTCGCAAGCTCAAGGGGGCAAAATATAAATATGGAGGAAAGAATCCTTTCGGTTTTGATTGCTCGGGCTTTGTTACCTATGTTTTTGAGAAAGACGAAGTGTATCTTCCCGCTACGGCCAGGTCACAATCCGGCATAGGTAAAAAAGTGGCTTTGGACGATGTGGTAGAAGGAGATTTAGTCTTTTTTGGTGAGGATAACAAGGTTAGTCACGTGGCCATCGTGACCTCCAATGATGGGCAGCACATCTATATCATTCACAGTACCACAGGGGCCGGAGTGATAGAGGAAGACTTACGTCAAAGTGACTATTGGATGGATCGGTTTCTTTTTGCAAAAGATATCTTGAGTGAATGAGAACAGTTTTCAAGTAAGTGTGTATAATTATCGAGCCTATCTTGGTTTCACTGTCCGGAGAGGTGATATAAGTACATGACCAACTGTAAATTAATCTATAGGAAATGAATAATGTTATACTTTTTGGCCCTCCGGGTTCCGGCAAGGGGACACAAGCGGTAAAATTGGCGGAGGCTTTCGGGCTCGTACACATCTCTACAGGGGATTTGTTTCGCCATGAAATGAAAAACAACACTCCGCTGGGGCAAAAGGCCAAGGATTATATGGAGAAGGGCCAATTGGTGCCGGATGAAGTGACCATCGGTATGCTCAACAACAAAGTGGAAGCCCATCCGGAGGCGAAGGGATTTATCTTTGACGGATTTCCGCGCACCGTAGCACAGGCAGAAGCCCTCGACCAAATGTTGGCGCAAAAAGGGCAAAAGATAAACGCCTTGATTGCCCTCGATGTACCCGACGAAGAAATAGTCAACCGGATCTTGTTGCGCGGTAAAACCTCCGGCCGACCGGACGATAATGACGAAAGCATTATCCGTAACCGGATTGAGGTGTACAAGTCGCAAACACAACCTGTTTACGATTATTATGATGACCAATGCCGTGCTCATACAGTGTTGGGATTGGGCTCTATTGATGAGATATTCGGTAGGTTGAATACCTTGTTTGAGGAGGTGTTAGCGTAGTGCCCTATGAAGAGATTATGTGTGACATTCAGAAATGTCATCTAAGATGTTTTTCGACCTTCAGCTGTACATGTCGTTTGCCCCATCCGAACTCTACTGCTGGGTTGTACTAACCTTCTATAGAGAATAATATGGGGAGAAGGTTGTCGTCTTAGTACCTTAAATGGATGTGGAGTTTTTTGAGTAAATCTTCTCCAAAGGAGTTGGCATTTTGTGTCCCTTACCCCAGACAACTCATCGATATTGAAGAAAAGGATACATTTTCCTAAGAAAACGAAAAGAAAGTGGCGAATCAGAATTTTATAGACCACGTGAAGATATTGTTCCGCTCCGGAAAAGGGGGAGCGGGTTCGCGTCATTATTATCGAGACCGTCGAAATCCTAGAGGAGGACCGGATGGAGGAGATGGTGGACGAGGAGGCCATATTATTTTGCGCGGTAATCCTCAGCTATGGACCCTTTTGTCTCTCCGTTATTCGAAGCATATTTATGCGGACGATGGAGGCCCGGGAGGGGCCAGCCAAAGTACCGGCGCCAACGGCCGCGATATTTATGTCGATGTTCCCTTGGGGACCGTTGCCAAGGACGCAGAAACAGGGGAGGTCCTTGGTGAAATTCTAAATGCAGGAGAGGAGCTCATATTATTGGAAGGGGGTATGGGGGGGCGTGGTAATGTGCACTTCAAATCGCCCGTTAACCAGGCACCTCAATACGCACAACCGGGCAAGGAAGGAAAGGAGGCCTGGGTGGTGCTGGAATTGAAGGTGCTGGCTGATGTGGGTCTTGTGGGCTTCCCCAATGCCGGAAAATCGACCCTGCTGGCGGCAATGTCTGCTGCAAAACCCAAAATCGCCGATTATGCCTTTACTACATTGGTTCCCAATTTGGGAATTGTCAGTTACCGGGATAACCGCTCTTTTATTATGGCGGATATCCCGGGCATTATCGAAGGAGCTCATGAAGGCAAAGGACTAGGATCCCGCTTCCTTCGCCATATCGAACGCAATAGTGTACTCCTTTATATGGTGCCGGCCGATGCCGAGAAAATAAATGAGCAATTTGAGATTCTTCAGAATGAACTCCGCCAGTACAGTCCTGAGTTGGTGGATAAACCTGCCCTATTTGTCCTTTCAAAGTCGGATTTGCTTGACGAAGAATTGAAGGAGATGATTTTGTCGGAGCTGCCGGAGAACTTTGAAGTGCTTTTGGTCTCCGGTGTATCCGGAGAAGGTCTCTCCGAACTCAAAGACCGCATCTGGAGACTGCTGGACTATTAATTTTTGACTTTTTACTCGTTTTTGGCGGATTGTAGGGGACTTGATGTATGAAATGGTCGACAAATAACCTGCAATCCATAATATTGTCATATATTAGCAAGTGAAATGGCTTTGACCCTGCCATATTAAGATATATGTATATATATATGTCATTGTAATTCATTTATGTACTAATTAATTATTTGAGTTTTATGAAATGTACTTTTATCGTTTTGCTCTTCGTGTTGACAGGCTGGGGATTGAGTGCCCAACAACTTGCTCCTTTCGTTCTCGCCTCATCAGGCAGTCACGGGCAAGCCGGCAACTATTCTTTGGATTGGACACTGGGCGAAGCCGCCGTCTCAACTAGCCGGTCAGGAGATTTTATCCTTACCCAAGGATTTCACCAACCTGAATTATTGGTTATTATTGGTAGTATTGATGTGGATTTGGATGTAGAGGTACGGGCCTTTCCCAATCCGGTGCTCTCCGGTATAAACATCTCTACCGAAGAGACCGGTCTTGGATATAGCGTGATAGATGAAAAGGGCCAAAGATATATGGGAGTTAAACCGTTGTCTGCCGGTGGGCAATTTATTGATTTAACTCTTGCTCCAAAGGGAATGCTGTTTATCCATGTTTGGCGTAAGGATAGAATGATTAAGGTGATTAAGGTGGAGAAATTATAGCGCTTTATAGAACAAGCGAGTGGGGCTATGATTTATTATTGCCTGATACAACAAGGATAGATTCTTAAAGAAACAACCAGGGGAAACGAAGGACGAAGTTTGATACTATTTTGGATAAATTTGATTACAACACTTAAATATTGCATATCATGAAGAAAGTTTTTTACTCCTTATTGTTTATGTTTGTCGCTATGACTTTTGCAGGGGCGCAAGTTCAACCCAACTGGCAAGGGGTATTAAGAGGAGCAGACAATAAACCGGTCAAAGATGCCAATGTCTCTGTGCGGTTTACCATTACCCAAGGCGGTACGACTCTTTATCAAGAGACCCATATGACCAAAACGACGGGTTTAGGTCTCATTAATCTCAAAGTATGCGGTGGGACGAGAGTTTCAGGTAGCTGCGCTAATATCGGAAACAATCCCTCGGGAGGTCCGACAATGCTGAAAGTGGAAATTGATCCCGCGGGAGGAAGTGCCTATAAGGATTTTGGGACAGCTCCATTGGGGGGAACTTTTATGGCCAGTTTCGCCCTTAACGACAAGGTGAATGATGCGGATGCTGATCCGACCAATGAGATTCAATCCATTTCGGTCAAAGATGGAGACAAGCTGGTGCTTTCAAAGCAGGGGGGAGAGGTGACGATGGATCCCGATACTTCTAATGAGTTGCAAATGCTATCCATTAAAGGGAATTTGTTAACCATTTCAAATGGTAACACTGTCAGAATTCCGAAATCCTCCCAAGATGCAGATTTTGACCCCACCAACGAACTTCAAGCTTTGAGGCGGGATGGAGATAAGATATTGCTGGTACCTAAAGGAGGCTCTGTTACGGATAAATTTAAGGATGATGACGCAGACCCGACCAACGAATTTCAGGAATTGTCTTTTAGCGGGACAGAACTTAGCCTCTCCAATGGAAATACAGTAGACCTCAAATCTATCCAAAAGCAACCCGACACCATTTGGAAAGAGAATGGCAACCTCGTGTGGTGGAATGATGTCACCAAGAACACAAGAATCCAGTTTGGTTCCGGCGGCCTTCAGTTCCGTCAGGGGAATAATAGCGAATACGTCAATTCATTCAGATCTAGTAATGTTCAAGAATACTTAAAGTGGAATACCCTTGATTTTATCCCGAATACTTCTTATTACAAGAGAGGACGCCATATGTACGAACACCCCAAGTGGTATCAAGGGGACTACTGGCAGGTCGATGAGAATAAATTGGTGGATTTAAGGGTATATCACTATCAAAATGGAAAAACAAATGGTTATTCAACGAGTCAAATTGTTTTCAGTACCGGTTTAGACGCCACTTCTATGCTTCCCAACGTGTTCATTGGGGGGGGCGGGACAGGTTCGGTGCTATTGCTTGATCCGCAGGACCCCACATCCGCCGTTGCAGGATTTGCATATGTCAGCGGTCGTCCCACAATGTTTGCTCAATCTAAAAATTTCGTTGAAGTCGATCCACGAGATCACTCCAAGCGCATCTGGTATACGGCCATTGAAGGTCCGGAAGCGGCTATGTACGATAGAGGGACGGCTAAACTAGAGGGCGGGAAGACCTTTGTTCCTTTTAGAGGACACTTTAAAGCGATGGCTGCAGGTGCTTACACCGTCATGCTTACCCCTCTTTCTGCTTCGTCTAAGGGAATGGCTGTTGTCAACAAATCCAAAGATGGATTTGAAGTGGTCGAGCTTTTTGGCGGAAAGGGTAATTACAGTTTTGACTGGGAGGTCAAAGCCGTACGCAAGGGGTATGAAGACTTCAAAGTGGTTAGAGATGCTGCTTCAACCAATGTAGACGCACTCCAAAAAGACAATTTGGATAGGATAAAAGCCCTGCAAGATGCTAAGAAATAGGGCTACTCATGGAGTAATTGTTAGGGTTTAGACACAAATCCCAAAATAATTTCAAATTATTTTGGGATTTTTTTTTGCCTACACATAGAAAAAAATAAATATGTATTAATTTGAATGTCATATTCTTTTTACCTGATTTGTTCTTATACATTAGACTTAATTATTATGTGTTTTGTCCTATGTATGAAAAAAATAAGAAAGATTTTATTTACATATTAAATATTGTTTATATATTTGCACTTGAAAATGTATGTTCCATGAGACATACATGACTTTTTATAACCTACTTCTCACCTGATAAGATAATAGATCCAAAGCGGATATGGTTAGTGCACATTTAATGTGTGTACGATACTGTGTCGGCCTATACTCGTATGTCCCTGATAGCAGGGGGATACTGTAATTGTAATTTAATTAACCCCTAAAATATTGGATCTCATGAAGAAAACGAATTTTACGTTTCAAAAACAGAGCTTAAGATGGCTTTCCGGTTATATGCTGGGAGCCCTATTCTTGCTATTTCAGGTTGGAGTCGTACAGTACTCCTATGGTCAGTGTTCGATGGATTGTACCAAGAATACACAATTATCAGTTAATGAGGATTGTGAAGTTGTTGTTACTCCCGGAATGATACTGAATGATACTGCAACCTCTTGTCCCGGAGCGGTGTATGAAGTGATAGTAAAGTATAACGGAGCAGTTATTCCCACTAGTCCTAAAGTCACATCAGCTTATATTGGAAAAGATGTAGAAGTAACGGTCAGAGACACTAAAAGTGGCAACAGCTGTTGGGGAATAAAACATGTCGAAGACAAATTACCTCCTGTGATTGAATGCAAGACAGATACATTCAATTGTTATGATATGTATACATGGACTGGCCCTACGGTGACAGACAACTGTTCTCCGGCTTCGGATGTCACATTGACATTATTGGATGAGAGGATCTTCCCACAGCCATGTGCACCTGATTCTGTGTTTATTAAGAAAATAGAAAGAGATTATCAGGCTACTGACAAGTATGGCAATAAATCTGCAGTTTGTACTTCTGTTATTTGGCTCAAGAGGATTAAATTGGATTCTGTTGTGCCTCCGGCCAATTGGTTGTTGGGAAGCATTGTTCCTCCTCCGCCAATTCCTCCTGTGACTAAGGATAGTCCGGCTATCGCTTGTACGGATGTTCTTACAGGTAAGGTACCTACCCTTCCCAACGGTGCTCCGCATTGGAAATACACGGGTGTGCCTACCGTAGGTGGCTTTGCGCTTTATCCCCCTTCAGATGTCTATTGCAATGTATCTGCTTTTTATAATGACGTATACCTGGGTAAGGTAGGTTGTACGGAGAAGTGGATACGAATCTGGACAGTACAGGAGTTGTGTGGTGGAGCCACTACTGTTAAAGTCATTAATCAAGGAATAGAAGTGGCAGATACTATCCCTCCTGTAATTACTTGTCCTGATAATATAACCGTTACTACATCCGGAGGATACAAATGCCAAGGAGATGTGTGGTTGCCTGTACCGGCGGCCTATGACAGCTGTCAAGGTAATAATATTACTATAGATGCGGTCTATCCCGGTGGATTTATCCATGATATGAAAGCTGCGACTTTGGTTCAATTGCCTGCCGGTGTTCATACCGTTACCTATAGGGTATATGATGCAATAAACACCAAAGGATGCTACAATATGGATTCCTGTAAAATTAAGGTTACTGTTGAGGATAAAACTGCTCCTGTAGCTGTCTGCTTGACCAATACGACGGTTTCTTTGACTTATGACTCCACGATTCATGTATATGCGGATGTGTTTGATAATGGAAGTTATGACGATTGTTGTATCGACAGCTTTGAGGTGAGAAGAATGGATAACGGTGCAGCGTGCAACCAAAATGTAGGGTGGAGAAAGTATGTTGAATTCTGTTGTGAAGACGTAGGAAATACCGTTATGGTGGCCTTCAGAGTTTGGGACTGCAACAAAAACTCCAACACGTGCATGGTTTCTGTAGAAGTACAAGACAAACAAGGGCCAATTATTTCATGTCCACCCAACCTAATTGTACCCTGTACTTATAAGTTTGAAATTGATTCCATGGACAAATACTTTGGTAAAGTAGTAGACAATAAGTACAAGCGAAAGGAGTATAGTTTGTACGGTCCATTTACACAGATTTATCCTGCGGCGATCTCCTCTTGCGGTATTCGTGCATGGACAACTTATAAGAATGGAGATATGTTCCACTCTTCAATAGATGGCCCTCTTAATTGTAGTGCTAAAACAAAGATTAATTTGTATGAAGACCGGGCAGCTTTGGATATTACTTCCTTTAAGGATGGAGTTGCGCATGATAACTGCAACGTGACTATCACTTCCGATTATCAAGATCACCGAAATCAATGTGGGGTGGGATATATCAGAAGAGGCTTCCATGCTTCGGATGGATCAAATCCGGATGCATGGTGTTACCAATATATTTACTTTGTTAATCCGAAGCCTTTTAACGCTGACAAAAATCAAATAAAGTGGCCGACGGATAAGACATTGATAGGATGTATGAATCCTGCGGATATTGATACTGCAGTTAGTGGTGTGCCTAAGTTCATTGCAGAGAACGAATGCAATCTCGTAGGGTTTGACTATACAGATGAAGTGTATAAATTCTTCAATGCCAATGTAGCATGCTTTAAAGTGGTGCGTAAATGGAGAGTGATTGATTGGTGCCAGTTTACTAAGGATAATGCGGGAAATAATATATATCCACAATGGACTTGGGATCAGGTAATCAAGATTATTGACAATGTCGATCCTACCTTTACAAAGTTGCCCCCTGCGGATACATCATTCTGTTCTTACGATCCGGATTGTAAGAAAGGCCCGGTTAAGTTGGTTGCCAAGGGTAGTGATAGCTGTACCCCTGGATCAGAATTGAGATGGGAGTATCATTTGGATTTGGATTGTGATAATATATACGATGAGACAAAGAGTGGGCTGGGAGACTCCATCGTCCTCGATAAGCAGTTGCCTCTGGGGTCCCATTGTATCAAGTTTATCTTTGAAGACCGATGTGGCAATAGAATTGTGAAGAGCCGTACGTTCAAAGTTATCAATTGTAAAGCTCCTATAGCTTATTGTAAGTCGGGAGTGGTCATCAACTTGATGCCTATGGATACCGACGATGACGGAGTGCCGGATGCGGGAATGTTGGATGTCTGGGCATCGGATGTGGATAATGGTTCTGCCGGAGTCTGCAATAATCCTATAACCCTGTCATTTGACCAAGATACTTCGATAAAATCTATTCGATATACTTGTGATAGTTTGGGACAGCGCAGCGTAACCCTTTGGGTAACGGATCGCTTGACAGGCAATCAATCGAGATGTAAGACTTCCATCATCGTACAAGACAACAATGGGGTTTGTACCAGCCCGTTGAAAAAGGGAACGATCCAAGGACTAATATCCAACGTATCCAATACAGGATTGAACCAAGTAGATGTCGAAGTACAAGTGAGCAACCTTCCTGTAGTTAAAACAGGAAAGGATGGTAAATTCACCTTCCCTAAGATGCCATTCGGTGGTTCTTATGAGGTGGTTCCGGCAAGTGCAAGTAACCCATTGAAAGGAGTAAACACCAGAGACCTGGTAGCTATCCAAATGTATCTCTTGGGTAAGAAAGATATTACAAATCCATATTTATTAATAGCTGCGGATGCCAATCAGAATGACGGTATCTCAACTGCAGATATCTTAATACTCCGTAAATTGATTCTCGGTAAAATTAAGAGCTTGCCAAACAACAAATCCTGGAGATTTGTAGATAAGGCGCACAAGTTCCAGGATCCGAAAAATCCATGGGGATTCCCTGAGTCCTATCACCTGGATCCATTTGTTCGAAATATGAACCATGTTGACTTCATTGGCGTCAAATTGGGTGATTTGACCCTGGATAACGGTGCCAATGGATTGAATTCAGGCTCTACGACTAGAGGAATAACTACAATAGATATGGTGACATCTGATGTTGCTTTAAGACAAGGAGAAATTGTTGAAGTACCGTTTAGATTGGATGCTGACGCGGTGTTGTCAGGATTCCAAATGGGATTCAACTTTGACGCTGACAATATGAAATTTATCGGGTATGAGTCCGGTAGTGCTGCGTTAAGTGTGGATAATTTTGGAATTAAAAATGTGAGCCGTGGAGCCTTATTGATGAGTTGGAATAACGCCAATACCATCCATGTAAACAAAGGTGATGTACTGTTTACATTAAAGTTCAAAGCTACTCACTCGGGTGCAAAGCTCTCCGATGCATTGCGAATTGCTGCAGATCAACTTACGCCTGAAGCGTATGATGCCCATTTGACAATGTCCAATCTCTCATTGAGATTTACAGATAAGAGTGCTCCAACTCCGAGATTTGTATTGTATCAGAATGTACCTAACCCGTTTGTAGATGAGACGACTATCTCATTTGAAATGCCAAAAGATGCTCCGGCTGTGTTGACTATTTACAATATGGAAGGAAAAGTCGCTTTGGTGAGAAAAGTACAAGGGGTGAAAGGTATGAACACCATCACCATTTCTACAGAGGAAATGAATGCCAGTGGCGTGATGTACTATCAGTTGGATACTGATGGATTCACAGGAACTAAGAAAATGGTGATTTTCAAATAGGCTAATATCGTTTTGTTCTAAGAAGTTTACTGTTTTTGGGATGGGTCCCTCCTTCGCAACGTGCGAGGGAGGGCTTTTTTTTGGTGGGTGGATTACCCATCCTATTTGCAGTTTGTCATACATACAAGAACAGCTTTAATTTATAAGTGTTACACTTATTATATATGGCTAGGATTCTTTGTATAGATTATGGACGCAAACGTACGGGATTGGCAGTTACCGATCCGGACCGGATAATAGTGAGTGGTCTCGATACGGTGGAGTCCAATCGGTTGGTGGCCTATTTGAAAGAATATACGGCTGTGGAGACAGTGGATGAAATTGTGATAGGACATCCCGGGCAGTTAGATCCGGGTAGTTCTTATTTGGCGCAGGATGTTGAGGATTTAGGACGTGCGCTCTCTAAGCGTTTCCCGGGTACAGACATTGTTTTTCATGACGAGTCCTTCAGTTCCGCTTTGGCAAAAGTGGTCATTTTGGCTTCCGGGGCTACCAAAAAGAAGCGGCGGCAAAAGGGGCTGGTTGATAAAATGAGTGCTGTCTTGATCTTGCAAGATTATTTAGGCCACATTTGATATATGTAATATTTGTTTAATATGATTTTACCTATTTACGCCTTTGGACATCCGGTATTGCGACAAAAGACCCGGGAGATTGAGGCTCCTTCGGATGCTGTCTTAAAGTTGATCGAAGACATGTTTGAGACGATGTACAATGCATCCGGGGTCGGGCTTGCGGCGCCTCAAATCGGGAAAGCCCTGCGATTGTTTATTGTTGATACCGTACAGATTGACAAAGAAAAAGATGGGATAAAAAGAGCTTTTATCAATCCGCAGATGCTGGATGAATCCGGAGAACCTTGGGATTATGAGGAGGGCTGTTTGAGTATCCCGGATATCAATGGCGATGTGACTCGTCCTCCTGATATTAGGATAAAGTATTACGATACCGCCTTTCAGTTGCACGAAGAGACCTTTACGGGGATGGATGCGCGTGTCATCCAACACGAGTACGATCACATTGAGGGGATACTGTTTACCGACCTGCTAAAGCCACTCAAAAAGAAGCGCGTTCAAAAAAAGTTGGACAAAATTAAGCAGGCCAAGATTAACCTGAAGTATCCGATGGAGTTTGCGCGATTTTAATTTTGTTTGGGGTAGGGGAGAATGACAGGAAAAGTATTATTTTCTACCATAATCTGCCGGTATTTCTCCCCAACTCTCTGTATCCCATTTGAGCACTTGGTTGGGTGGATTGTGGGTTTGCATCCATTTTTCTGCTCGTTGTACGAGTTCGATGACTTTCTTATTCTGGGGAGTGGGTTCCAACTTGGTATTGATTTTTTTCTTTTTGTACCAGCCCTTCGCAGTGAGGCTATCGGTGTAGATGGGAGTAGTGGTGTCTCCTTTTTTATCCAAGAGGGCGAGGGCGTGTACGATAGCGAGTATTTCCCCGATGTTATTGGTCCCGCCGGGAAGGGGACCCACCCGGAATATTTCATCGCGGGAGTGGGTATGGACCCCTCTGTACTCCATTTTGCCCGGGTTGCCACTGCAGGCGCCATCTACCGACCAACTGTCTTGTATGATATTGGATACGGGATTGGATGAGAGGCCGGCGGCGGTAAATAAATCTTCAGAATCCTTGCGTTTATAATATTCCTGAGGACTGCTATGGTAGGCTTCTTCCGCTGCTCTTAGCGTTTTGAATCCCATATATTTAGCGCCCGGATATCCCTTGATCTGTACTTGGCAATCAGCCCAGCTCTCATAAATGCCCGGGCGTACACCGTTCCAAACAACGTAATAATTATTTTTTTTCTTTGCCATTTGTTTTTCTTTTGTAGGCCTTCCATGCCTCAAAGGTATCTATATCTTCCAATGGAATCAACATAGCCGTTGACAAAAAGTTTTGTGTCGCTTTGTCCAATGTCTCCCGGAGTACGACCGGTGTGCTCCATGGTATATCTTCAAAGATGGCCGGGTAAAATGCCCGCATTCCCAAGAGATAGTACCCGCCATCCAGGCTGGGGCCCATGCAAATATCTGTCTGCTCTAACGTTTTAAAAGCGTCCGATAAGGTTCCTTCTGTGAGATAAGGGCAGTCTGAACCTATTATTATGACCTTTTCATACCCCTCTTCAAATACCTCTCGAAATGCGTCTTTCATTTTTTCTCCAAGATGCTCCCCTCTTTGTATTCGATTGTAGAATCCGGTCTTCTCCCGGTCAAAAACCGGGTGACGGTCCGCATATAGATAGACGGGGACCTGTAAGGATTCAAGTGTTTTTAACAAAATCCCGAGCAACTCCTGGTAGATTTCCAATGCATGTTGGTCTCCGGTGGTCTTGGCTATCCTCGTCTTTACGCTTCCCGCTTCTGGCTGTTTCGCAAAGACAATGAGTGCCTTTTTGTCAGGCAGGGGACTCGCCGCTCTCATTGGATGATGATTTTTCCGGTTTTCGTTTGCTGTCCGATCGTTACGGAGTACAAGATGACGCCTTTCTCCTTCATAATCCGGTCGACCGGCAGGCGATATTCACTGTACCCCTTCTTGCCTGCCATTTCATGCGTAAAAAGGAGTTTGCTTCTAATGTCATAGACCCTGATCTGCACATTATCGCCACGTTGATTTTCGAAGCAAATATCGCTGTATGTCGATGCGGGATTAGGACGGTTAGGATAGAGGACCAAATCTTCATTGGACCTATTTGCTCTCGACGTAATGGATAGTATTCCTGAGGGGCCATCGACGGCAAATACACGGTTTAAGGTGATGTTACTGGAGATGGTAGCCGGCCTTCCCGTATGATCATCTGCCAAGGGCACCGATTCGATGTGAAGTAATGTATCTCCTCCGGAGATGCTCCGCCCATCCGGATCAAACCAGGCATATGTCGCTATGCCAGAATCAAAAATATGGTATTCCTCAGGCGTAGGGGCGAGACGGCCCCCATATATTGCGATAATTTTACCGGGCAATTCAATCGTCCCTTGGATTCCTTCCAGCAGTATGTTATTATCTGATATGAAATCGTAGACTATATGCCCATTGCCCATTGTATGTGTGGATAGGTGGACATTGAGGAGTGGATTATTCGACGGATCTTCGCGAACGCCGTTGATTTCTCCGGTGACATCCCCGATTTTAATCCCTACGAGATGCGCGTTTTTATCGTCACTCTGAAGGTCGTTTACGTAGAGGACGCCTTTGTTGTCCTGTAGTGTCTTAAGGTCATCCAAGTCGATTTGGCTGTCATAGAATACCCACGAATCGCTTTTAGAGAGCTCATGCGTTTTTCCCAAAATGAGTTTGCGCAAATGCAAAATATCGGCTGTGCTGATGGTCTTCGAGTTGTTGACATCCGCCGCGATATATTCCCACGCCTCATCTAAATCCGTTACCGACAGCAAGTGCTTCTTAATGGCAACCAGATCGCGGGTATTGATACTATTTCGCCAATCGGTCCTCATTGTGGTACGGATTTCGTAATCCTTGCCCCCCCTGAGATGGTCGAAGCGATACGCTCCATCGGCATCTTGTTCGGCAATGGGTTGATTAGCCCCTTTGGAAAACAGTGTGAGGTGGACATCATCAATGGCGGAGCCATTGAAGGTCTCAATGGTGCCGGATATCGACAGGTTGTTGCCGGCACAATGCCCGTTTGCCTGAATCTTGACATGCACATTGCAGTATTCCGAATTGCCGCTCTCATCTATAAAATACACGGAGAGGAGGGTGTCCAAAACACTCCTTCCACGCAGGTCTGCACAGGTGAAAATGAGTTGTGATGTCTGTCCGTCCGGAGTGAAGGATACTACGATGTCTTCATCGGCGGTACAGTTGTCATATGCACCGATATCAAATCTTTTGGCGGTAACCGCGATGGAACCGGAGTTGGGCATGACCACCGTGACAATCTCATCCCTGCAATACGGGGTGGGGGGCTTGCATTCTTTTATCTCGAAGGTCTTGATGCAACTGCTTACATTGCCACATCCATCTTCTGCAAACCACTTGACGCGATGCACTCCTATGGGGAGCACGCGATTGAATATCGAACTCTTGACCAGGGGCCCAAATGTGCCGCTATTGCCTTCGTCCAAACGATAACTCCATTGGATCTCACCGGAAGGGGTACAATCATCCGTAGCCATCGGGCTAAACTGCACACGACCGCTACAGATGCCGTCTTTTATGAATGCGGAGGAATCGCAGATGATTGTATCTCTGCAAGTAGCGGAGGAGATGACCGGAGGAATATGGTTGGCGACTTTTATCAATTGGGTGTGCTCCCATTCTTCCCGGCCATTTTTCTCGTAGGTACACCAGTCGACCACTGTCCAGGTGCGAATAATCTTGTAGCAGGCATCGGTCTGTTCGTAGAATATTTTGTCGGAATAGGTTACGGCGATATGGGCACAATCCAAATTCCTGAATCCATAGGCGCTATCTACCCGGGTTTTGGTCGAGGGGCGGGTGTCTATCCCCTTTGTACAATCTGTTTCAAATGGCGGGTCCAATACGTCTTTCGGCCAGTGAATGTCCTTTTCCGTGAAAGGGGTCAAATCCTCGATGGTAATGGTTTGAGTGGCTGAAGCCGTCAATCGGGCGGCATCGGTGACCGTAAAGGTACGCACGATGGTCCCGCTCCCGCACTCGAGATCAATATCCGCAGTGTCAGTAATGGTGATGGGGCCGCAGTTGTCATAGGCCAGACCGTCTTTTCCGGCCAGCCAATTGTTAGACGGGCTGTAGTGTCCGTCGTTTTTGAGGTAGATGTTTTTTCTCGATGCATCGTCCGTGGCGATTTTGCCAAAATAGGAGTCCAAATCATCCAAGTCGAAGTCGTACCTGCAATCTATGGTCAAATCCGTCGGGGGAATTATAGTAGGGGCGATTTTTTCTCCCACCTCGACCTCGACCATACAGGTGGAGGCATTGCCGGCCTTGTCTACGGCCAAGAGCTCTACCATGATGGTCTTCCCGACATCGTCGCAGCAGAAGGAGATGAAGGGATGATAGGCGATGTTTTCTTGTCCACAATGTCTCTTATGGTCCAACCTACGGACAGCGAAAGTGTCCATTTGACAGTTGTCCGTCGTGCCGTCATCCAATGAAGTAGCATACAAGCGGTGGGTGCCATTGTCATTCAGGGATATTTGGGTATGTCCTTCACACACGATATCCGGTGCAATTTGATCGGCAACAATGCAGGTGACAGTACAGATGGATTTGTTATTGCAATCGTCGACGATTTCATACTCAAACCAATGCTTCCCCAAATCCAATCCTGTCGCGTAAAAAGGCGCTTCGTCCGGGCGTTTGAATCCCCCAAGCCAAACCGCATTGGCAGGGTCTTGTACGCCGGGCTGCCACCGGCGGTGTGGGATATGCTTGATGCGGTATTTCCATCCGGAACAGAGATCGGTAACATGGATGGGACTGTTGGGACGGTTCGGGATGGGCAGTTCATAGGCCGCAGTACAACTGTATCGCCCCGTACTGACCGTATCCACTTCCGAAGGGGATGGACAAGTGAGGGTAGGGGCAGTCGTATCCCTTACATCAATGGATTGGTACACTTCCTTGACCTTCAGCGCACCTTTGGCACACCAATCCGTAATCGTCCACTTGCGTAAGACCCTGAAGGCATTGCCACAAGTAGAAGTGATGTCATCCGTGTATTTTGTCGTAATCCAATCGCATCCCTCGCGAATGGGGCTTCCGGTTACCACCGGTGCGGGAGCACCACCTTCGGTTTCCTCCCAATTGCCGCCACAATAGAGGACGGTGTCCGGGACGGGCAGCAAATCCTCTGCTACGGTAGGACGCTTGATGCGTATCGTGTCAAAACACCGTGTGGTATTGCCGTAGGCATCCTCAGCGTCCCAGCGCCGGACGATGACCTTGTAATCGGAGCTGCAATCAAAATCCGTCAGTTGGTCATCCGTGTACCAAAGGGAGACAATCCCGCAGGAGTCCCAGTGTTCTATTGTATATCTTTGGTCGACAGCAGTAGGATATGCTTTGGCCGTCGGCGGTATCGGAAATCCTATACTGTCAGGCAAGGTACTTTGATGGCACCGGATGGTGTCATTCTTACAGAGAATCGGGGGGATGTATTTGTCTTCCAACTTGATTTTGCCCCAACATGAATTGTTGTTGCAGGTGTCCTTGACTTGATAATCCAGAGTCTCTCCAACCCACTCGCAGGTGAGTAGCGCACCGGGGATGACATCACCATGTGGAGTAAATATTTCGAAAACCCAACACGGGTTGGTGCCACGGCCTTGGGTGACAATGTCCGCATTGAGCCGGATGGTCCCATCTACCCCTAGAGACACTTGTAGTAAGTCGTTGCACGCGAGGATGTGATTGATAGGCCCGGACCAGGAGGTGGCACAGGACGATCGATAAATCTCGACATCGCCAATTTGTGGATTGCCGGTATTTTGCCCATCCAGATCAATAATCCAATCGGTAAAACCATTGCCTGAAGTGCCGAAATGAACCGGTAAATTGCCCGAGGCCTTTATGCCCTGGATGCCGTAATAAAGCCCGGATCCGGAACCCGCACTCAGTATGTAATTGCTCGAAGCCCATACGATAGAATCGCATTGACCATAGACATTGCCTCCTCTCTGACGGTATCCGTAATCGATTCCTCCTGCCGCATTCTGACTCTCCAACCCGAAGAGTATGTTGTAGCTGCCGGTGTAAAAGCTGTTTGCGGTCGGCACCCATGAATTCCCGTCAAAGTGGTATTCGTATATAGAGGCACGGTGGGGATGACCACGCTCGGACAACAGCATACGACCATCCTCTGCGAAGGCAATGTCTGTTATCCGGGAAGTGTCAGAGGTAGCCGTGCTCAATGTTATTTCCTTTGTGCTCCCCCCCTCGTATATGCCGTTATGGTATATGCTTGCTCCTCCAAACTCGCCGCTGGACTGCAAGGGGATGGAGTGTATCTCGCTTGAAATCGTCGGCGGAAGGGCGCGGCGTGCAAAATATACCCGCGTAATACCTGCGGTATCCGTAAATACGCCAATTCCCCAAATCTGCTCTTGCCGTGGTGCTATCCCAGTTGTGCCATCATCCGGAGTAAGGGGGTCGTAAATACTGACCACCTGTGGCGGGGTCGAGGTTAGGCTGATACGATATATTCTGCCATCTTCCAGGTTGGAGGCAAATAGTTGATGATGTTTTTGGTCGTAGGCGATATTCCCCAGCCCGTTTCCTATTCCTCCTGTATTGGGAATGGTCGTCGATGGGGATGCCTGTGGGGTCGCTGCAGGATGTGTCGAAATCAGGATGTTTAGATTGGACAATACTGCGGCATCCGCCCGGTATATTCCTGCCGGCCCTGCCGGGCCCCTATACGAATTATAGCCGGAGGCCAATGTGCTGTCCAGATGGTAGACGTCGCTCGAGGCAAAAAACACATCTCCGATACTGTCGATCGCAATGCCGAATATCTCCCCTAAATTGCTCAATGTCCACGAGGAAGGAGTAATATCTATCGAATGATCTTGGGTGTACCAGTCATAACCGAATGGGGCTAGCGAATTATTTCTTGTGTCATACAACTTTGCCACCAGATTGGAGGTGTTGTTGGTGTCTGCATACTGTGTTACTACCGCCATCCCTTTTTCTATCGCCTGTCCGTTGATGGGGGCGATTTGACCCCATATCGCCCATAAGAGTGTAAGAGCCAATAGCTTGTGACTACGGCAAAATGACTGTTTTTTAATAAACGATTTGACTAAGATTGATGGTTTCATATTAAGAATTATTCTTATGTGTTTAACATGCAAAACATATGCCGAAAAATGTTAATATGATATTGTGGGGTCACTTCGCAGATCTGAGGTCAAAACAGTTGAATGTGGATGCGAATGAAGTTATAAAACCGAAGGAGGCGTCTTCTTCGGTGCGGGGAGTTCTTGCCGTTTATCTCTCCAGGGCCAATATGGGATGCCCTTCAAAAGGGAGTCGCCGGATATTCAATCTTTCGTACAATTCCTTCGGAATACCTAAGTCCGCTACAAAAATGGCAACCTCTTTTGGTAGAGTATACAGCAATTGTTTTGGAGCGGCGAGGGTTAGGATTTTATCTGCCTTGAAATAGTTGGCCGCCGTGTTGCCCATAAAGCCGGTGGGGATATCTAAAGAAAATTTAAACCCATTGAAATCGTTGGCTATATGAATCCTTTCTTGGAGCTCTTGTCCCAAGGGAAGGCGCTGTGAGAAGCCCAGGTAAGCATCCACCCAAATATCCGGAGTGTTATCGTGTTTTAAAGAGGCTCCAAATTTGAGCGCTCGTTGAAGTTGTTGAAGGGGTAGGGGTTTGGTAATTTCGGCAAAGAGGTCCAGTGTTACGTCAAATCCCCATCCCACCAATCGACGGGCGGCCACCAAGCCTCCTCCACCGTTATTGCCATTGCCTACACCGATTTTGATGCGGTCTCTTTTATTGGCGCTTCGCGCGATTAAGGTAGCCAAATGCAATCCTGCGTTTTCCATCATCAACTCGATCGGAAGAGCGAAATGCCGGGTAGCTCCATAATCCATCTGCTTGAATACCTCCAGCAGAGGGGCTTGCTCTCTTGGTATTTTGATCTTTGGTATTGGCGTCAATGGAATCATCCCGGTTTATAATTGTGAGTAAGAATTCGCTATAATTATTGTCACTAATACTATCTGGAAAAAGAAAGAAATCCTATGGTTTATCAACGTTATTAAAGGTACAACAGTACCGCTTATGTTAGGTTCTCACACCTGTGTATTTGATACTGTGTGCTTCTCTTTTGAAAAGCTATAACAATCCCGTAGGGATGTTATCTTTGCAGCCTTGTACAAGCGATAGCGGAGTGCAGAGCACATAAGAACACGCATAGCCGCTTTGGCGGTATTTTTGCCCGGTCCAATATCTTCATAATTGAGAAAGGTCGTAAGCAAAAATAGTGACAAAACTATGCACGGGCTCATTTTAGTTGTGTGCATTACAAACTACACCAATGAACCTTGTAAATAGTATTAGAGTTTGTGCCTCGCTTCACCTAAGGTACAATTGAAGAAAAGTAATCAGCATTTTACTTCTAACCCCGTGTGTACAACCTCATTTCCTAATACTGCTTAGTGGCACAAATCCCAAATCTTTTACCCCGTTAAACACGTTCTACTGGGTTAATCGGTATTAGATATTCAAAAGAACCTTCCCAGGAGGTAGCCAAATCCTGATGATATAGCCCTATGGTAGAATTTACTTTGATAAGTACATTCTTATGTGTCCTAATGTGCCTAATGTGGTAAATAGCTCTTTTTTAAACCACATAAGGAACAGAGGACACATAAGGTTTTTGATTTTTATATTTCCTCATGTGTTCTATAACGTTGTAGTATCACAGGCTATACAGGAGAGGAAGAGGGGGAGCCTGTAACGCCGGGGCGGTATGTGGTTGTAAAAAATGTGCAGTTTATAGTGCACACCTTTAGTGCATTTTGTAATACACATGTTCCCGCCCCCTATTGTTTCAAGGTCCAAAAGGTACAAGTACAAGCGTGTGCACAGCTGATGGATTTAAACTTTATGGTGTGCATTTTGTCTTATTTGTATGTCTCCAAGAAAATTAATCATAATAAAATCGTCTCAATAATATGAAGTTAACAATAGCAATGTGGGTATTGGTATTTACGAGCTACAGTTTGACAGCTCAATCCTATCACTTCAAATCGGGATTCGAAAGGACTACAGTCCTAAGGCAATATGAGTTGAATGGAAAAAGTAACCAAAAATATGCAGATTTATACGGAATGGACCAAATTACAGGATATGATTGGCAAAGGGACTTGGATGATAATCAACGTATCGGCAATTTTCGAATTTATTATGAATTTGGAGACACTACCAAGTCGAAAGCTAGTATCGTTCCTGATCCGGTTAACCACGGGAACAGGGTGCTAAAGTTTCAACTGAATGCCCCGAATGTACCTAATTCCGGTAAGCCCAAAGGGCGGGTGCAGGCGGCCATTAATGGGAATAAAAATCTTAAAGCATTTGCTTTTCGCATCCGGTTGTTTATCAGTCCGGATATAGATTTGTTTAGACAATATGCTAAAGATATCTCATGGTTTACCCTAATGGAATTCTGGAACAATGAGGCCAATAAGGATTTTCCTTTCCGTATCACCTTGAATATTCAGAAACCGGATGAAGAAGTCGGTAGCCCATTGTATTTTGGGGCGCATGGCCAAACCAGGATATCTAAAGGTAAATGGCAGAATGTATGGGCAGAAGTAAATAGGGGTTATCCTTTACCTGTTGGGGAGTGGCTCTTGTTTGAGAGTTATTTTCAAGAGGGTGATGCCTTGTCCGGCCGGTACAAAGTAACCGTTACAGATGCTAGGGGAGTCAAGCACTTGCTTTTCGACATCAGTGATTATACGCATCATCCGGACGATCCCCATCCCGATGGCGTGACCGCTTTTAACCCTATGAAGCTCTATACTTCCGGGGTGTTAATCGATCGTTTGGCCAATGCCAACGCCGAGTTGTCTGTTTTTTGGGATGATTTCGAGTTTTGGACAGACTCTATTCCCGTTGGCGTAAACAATGCCTCTGACATGGACATTCGGATTTCACCTAATCCGTGCCGCGCTGCTTTAAAAATTCAGGGACATTCCAATGTGAAAAGCTTCTGTATTTATGATATGAACGGGCATGTCATCCGGCAGTTTGTGGGGGCTCTCCCTCATTACATTGACACAAAAGACCTTTGTCCGGGAATGTATTATATCCAAATCACCTCGCACGCTCAGACGTTGTCAACGCACAAGTTTCTTAAGCTTTGAGTCAAGGGGAATGAAAACGATATCATTTTCTATTCCTCAATCGCTTTATGGACTACTTCACTCGTTGTTCTAAAGGAGACTTCGGGGTGATTGTCCTGCGCCATTTTCAAAGCCCATTTAGATTCGGCGAGGAAAACCAGTTGCCCGTCTTTGTCATAGGCGATATCCCGGCGTCTTCGCTCCATGAAAGCCTTGAGGGCGGCTTCGTCTTCACATTCGATCCATAAAGCCTTATAGATGCGGTGAGGTTCGTAGGCGCACTTCGCTCCGTATTCGTGTTCTAACCGGTATTGGATAACATCAAATTGTAGGGAGCCTACCGTACCGATTACCTTTCTCCCGGAGTCCTTCAAAGTAAAAAGTTGGGCGACCCCCTCGTCCATCAATTGATCGAGGCCCTTTGCCAACTGCTTGTACTTCATCGGGTCGGCATTGTTGACAAACCGGAAGAGCTCGGGTGAAAAGCTTGGAATACCGGTGAAGTGAAGTACTTCTCCTTCGGTAAGGGTGTC
Organism: Saprospiraceae bacterium; assembly: GCA_027080725.1. Taxonomy (GTDB): domain Bacteria; phylum Bacteroidota; class Bacteroidia; order Chitinophagales; family Saprospiraceae; genus JALSTN01. Next base: position 12,861 of record JALWRC010000043.1, on the reverse strand, counting down.
TCCTATTTTGAAATTGCCGGAATCATAGAGCCCTACAATATCTCCCGGATAGGCATGGTCGATGATTTCTTTTTTGGCGGCCATAAAGGAGGTCGGGTTGGAGAACTTGAGTTTTTTATTTAACCTGCCATGAAAGTAATTCGTATTTCTTTGGAAGGTGCCGGAGACAATCCTTAGAAAGGCGATTCTATCTCGGTGTTTTGGGTCTATGTTGGCGTGTATCTTAAAGACGAATCCCGTAAATTTTGGTTCTTCCGGATACACGATGCGCTCTTCTGCTTTTCTGGGAAGTGGAGAAGGTGATATTTCGACATAACAATCCAAGAGCTCCTTGACCCCGAAGTTATTGACCGCACTACCGAAGAAAACGGGGGAAACGTGACCGGATAGATACGCTTCCTTATCAAAGCGGTCATACACTTCTCGTATGATATTCAATTCTTCGATGAGTTCTTCTGCTGCTTCCTCTCCAATGTGAGGTTGAAGATGCTCGAGATCGATGTCTGTAAGACGAATAAGCTCTTCATCTGCTTGTTTGCCGTGTGGCTGAAAGAGAATCAACTCCCCCTTGTATATATTGTACACCCCTTTGAAGCGCTGTCCCATGCCGATAGGCCAACTCAAAGGGACGACCTTGAGCTTTAACTTCTCTTCTATTTCATCCAAAAGGTCAAAACCATCCTTCCCCTCCCGGTCCAGCTTGTTAATAAAAACAATCATGGGTGTCTCTCGCATACGGCAGACCTCTACGAGTTTCTCCGTTTGTTCTTCGACCCCTTTGGCGACATCTATGACGACAATGGCGCTATCTACAGCGGAGAGGGTCCGGAAAGTGTCTTCAGCAAAGTCTTTGTGGCCCGGCGTATCCAGAATGTTGATCTTTTTTTCCCGGTAGTGAAAGGCCATCACGGAGGTCGCCACGGAGATACCTCTTTGCTTTTCGATCTCCATGAAGTCAGAGGTCGCATGCTTTTTGATTTTATTGGACTTCACAGCTCCTGCTACCTGTATGGCGCCCCCGAAAAGCAGGAGTTTTTCTGTGAGGGTAGTCTTCCCGGCATCAGGGTGACTGACGATACCAAAGGTTCGCCTCTTTTGCAATTCGTCTAAATGGCTCAATGTAGTAAGGGTTAGTCTTTTAAAATATTTCTGGAGATGACGAGCTGTTGGATTTCGGTGGTGCCTTCTCCGATGGTACACAACTTGGAGTCGCGGTAGTATTTTTCGGCAGGATAGTCCTTGGTGTAACCGTATCCGCCATGGATTTGAACTCCTTCGGTGGCGATTTCAACACAAATTTCCGAGGCGTAATACTTTGCCATTGCAGAATCCGTCGTGACTTTTTGACCTCGGTTTTTTAAGTCTGCAGATTTTCTGATCAATAATTCCGCAGCTTCTATCTGTGTGACCATTTTGGCCAATTTGAAACTAATCCCTTGAAAGGAGGCGATGGGCTTGCCAAATTGCTCTCGCTCTTGGGAGTATTTTACCGCTGCTTCGTAAGCCCCTTTGGCGATACCGAGCGACAAAGCGGCGATGGAGATGCGACCACCATCCAATATTTTCATGGCCTGAATAAAACCCATCCCTTCCTCACCAATCATTTGACTCTTGTGGATGCGGCAGTTTTCAAACATGATTTGTGCCGTTTCCGAGGCGCGCATACCCAACTTGTTTTCCTTCTTTGCCGGGATAAATCCCGGAGTGCCCTTCTCGATTATGAAGGCCGAAATGCCGTGTTTGTCCAGCAACTCACCGGTTCGGGCTAAAAGAACCAATACGTCTCCGGATATCCCGTGGGTGATAAAATTTTTCATACCGTTGATAACGAAGTAATCTCCATCCCGTTCTGCTACACAGGCCATTCGCATGGCATCGCTGCCGGTACCGGGTTCGGTAAGCCCCCATGCTCCGATCCATTGGCCGGAAGCTAATTTTGGTAAATACTTTTGCTTTTGCTCTTCGTTTGCAAATTCTAATATGTGATTGGTGCAAAGTGAATTGTGCGCTGCAAGGGACAGGCCGATAGAGGGATCTATCCGCGAGATGCGGTCTATAATGCTCACATATTCTTGATACCCCAATGCGGAGCCCCCGTATTGCTCCGGTACGAGCACACCCATAAATCCATGTTCTCCCAATTTTCGGAAAACATCTACCGGGAAGTGTTGACTTTCGTCCCACTCCATTACGTACGGGGCAATCTCTTTCAGTGCAAAGTTGGTGGCTGATTCCTCGATGAGGTGCAAATCTTCTTTTTTCATATCCTACGGTTAAGTGTGCAAAATTACACGATTTTTGTGTTTATGAGCAAATACCTCAGTATAGATTAAAAATTGGAAATTCACATCGATTAAAAGCACGAAGGAAAAATAGAAAGTACCCAAACAAAAAGCCCGCTTCATCCATTAAGGGGGAAGCAGGCAAGAAGTTCTGTGTTAAATAATCTCTTAACGTTTTACAAATCTATATATGAGGCGTTTGTTGTCCTTCGATGTGAGAACGGCGATATAGACGGCATTGGGAATCCCTGTGAGCGAAAGGGTAGTAGTCTCTTCGTCCCTGATAGAACGGGAGTAGAGGCGACGGCCATTGATGTCGTATAGGTCTACATTCGACCATTTCATACCAGAATTAGTAATGTCCAATACTCCAAAAGAGGGTCTGTAGAATACAAATCTGGAATCAGCCTCAGGAGTATTACTTATCGTGCCGATGCAGGGATCGAAGCGGTAAGGGACCCATGTGCAACAGGAGTCTATGCCTCTCTTGCAAATCAAAAGGGAGTCAATCGTATCGCCTGAGAGAGGATAGGGCTGGATGATGGTGAAGGAGTCGTTGGCGATGAAAGTGTGGAGTGTGTCGCCTTTGCGAATGATATCGAAGGTGTCATTCTCATAGAGGTCGTTGGTGAAGTGCAACTTGAATTGAACTGTGTCTTCCGAAAGGCAGAGTATATCTTCCATCCGGATGGGAGTACGCGCAATTTTATCCGCCTCATAGACTATCCCTGTATTGTAGTGGCAAGAGACATTACCTAAAGGGGTGGTTAAATCAGTGTAGTCGACTTTAATCATAAATCGAAAGGTGCCTCCCAGTGAGTCATTCTCCGGATTAAGAGTGAGGTCAAGATCCCAAATGGTATCCCCCGTGGGAGTTAACCAGAACCCTTGTTCGATGATATCCCCTGCAATGCATTGAGGGAAATAATCGAAATCTGCATGCAATCGAATGGCAGGAGGAAAACAGGGAAGGGTATCTACGGTAAAGGTCAAATCAGGATAATAGACTTCGAGATTGAGGACATAAGAGGTGTCACATACGATTGTAGAATTGCTAATTGGTGCCGGCCAGGTGATTTTTTGGCCACAAGTGGTTTCTGAATAACCCCTCCCATTTTCTGCTCTAAAGGTGCCGTCACACACAAAGACGTTGCGTTCTCCAACTGCTCTTTCGGGAAGTAGGGTGATCTCCTGGATATATCGGATGTAACATCCTTTTTTGTCCTTGCCGATGATAGTACACGGCGGGTTAATACAGGAATTGTAGATGGTAGTGTCTTGAAGATTAGTGCTATAGGTGTAGGCCCCCCGGTGGTCTTCATAGCAAACGAATTTGGGAGGGAGAGGTTTATCCTCCACATTTGGTTCTACGGTGATGCAGGTTTGCTTAGAGTCACAGGCGCCAAGGCTATCTCCAAGATACCAGGTGTAGCACAATTGCGTGGGGTATATTGGCATTTTGAATTCAATCCAGTTTTTGCCGTAATCTTTTGTGATTACCTGTCCCCCCAATGACCATTGATAATTCGCGTTACATCCGGGGAGATCATCAATGGTTGCCCCCGTGTAAAATCCGGGGCAATTATGCGGGGTGAAATTAATGGTGGGTGTAGGGTCAGGAATGGTCGCATCGCCTCCCCCATGCGTTAGAGTAATAGTATATGGACAGACATCCCCACAACAACCATCTACCCACAGGTAGTAGTTGTAGCAATCTTCTATGACCCCGGATAACTTTATGGTGCTGCTGTTACAATTCGCATTACAATCCAACGGGGATTGTCCGCAACCTGCAACGATCCCAGCTTGGATACCAGTGCACCCGGTGCCGGATTGGGCACAATCTGCAAGTGTTGCTTCGATAGTAATGTCCAGTCGATCACCATCGCCATAAAATCCCCACCATTGGGTGTTGAATGGGACACCGGTACCAAAACAAAGGCTGGGGGAGGGGCCGGTGGGATTGTCAAAGTCATAGTTTTGGCAAGATAAGCCGTCTAGGGCTTGAAAACCGCATTGGATGTGGCTATCTTCACAGGTTAAGGACGGTGCAGGGGTGCAACTTTGTGCATGAATGGCAGTAGCCAGGAAGAGGCTGGCGAGCAGGCTTAATAAAATGCGTGTAAATTTCATTGGTAATGTCTTGTGTAGATGAGATAATCTTGTGATGTTGTATTGGTTAGACCCCTCAAATCTCAAATCTGCTGCCTGTAAAGCCGGGAAAATTAGTTTTTTTGACTTATTAGTATGAAATGGTACCAGATATGTTTAAAAACACAACGAATAGAGCCTTCAAGTCATCCAATTGTAAAGATAAACCGGCATTTGCGATTATAGCAGGGCTTTCAGGAAAATCCGCAATGCTTCCGGCATGTAAAGGATAAGCAAAAGCGGTCCGACAACAGCGCCGTATAGATGTGCCAAATGGTCGATATTGTCTCTGGAATTCTTAGAGGCCCAGATCGAATATCCCAAGTACAATAAAGCGGCTACAATGCCCGGAATGGGTAGAATCCCATAGATGTAGAGCATCTCCCATGGAAAAAACAAAATGAACATAAATACGATACCGGAGACACCACCCGAAGCGCCGATGGCCGAATAATACGGTTCGTGTTTATATTTCAAAGCGGTCGGGATGTTGGCGAGGATAACCGTTGCAAAATAAATGGCGAGATAGGCGAATTTTCCGGTTGCAGGATAGTAGTAATCCAGAATGCGCTCTATCTGACCACCGAATTGCCAAAGCACAAACATATTGACGAGTAAGTGCATCCATCCACCGTGGACAAGGCTACAAGTGAAAAGGCGATACCACTCGCCATTTCTCCATTCTCTGACCGGAAAATGCTTGAGCTTGCTAACCAATTGAGGGTTGCTAAATCCCAAGAATGAAACAATTCCGGTAATAGCAGTGATAATGAGGGTAATCGACATGGTTTGATTGTTGTGTGTGCCTTTAATGGCTATTATTAATTCTGTGTAAAAGTACAAAGAATATAGGTAATACACACACCATGTTCATCGGCCTATGTTATTGTTTTATTATTTTATGATATATTAAATTTCCTTTATCGGTGGTTATTTTTACAAGATATATCCCATTTTTAAAATGGCCAATAGATATTGAATTCGAATTGTATTTGGTGCGGAGTACCTTACCTGACAAATCAACAATTTCAATAGATTTTATCGATTGATGGCCGGGTGGCGTGATGTGAATGACATCGTGGATTGGATTGGGGTAAATTATAACGGTATTATTTTCTCCTCTGTAACGAGCTGTTCCTAAAGGGAGCATTTGTCTTTCTCTATAAACTATTCTCGTTTCTCCTGAGCCGGAGTAGTTCGGGGATTCATAATTCACGCATACGCCACCATTTGGCAATAGTGCTGCTGTTTTAAATCCTATTGAGACAGAATCGTGGTCTGATATATATTCAGGGGTTGACCATGTTTGACCTCTATCCAAAGAGTAGGCCGCCATCATGTCGCCTCCTTTTAAACCAAACAGATCTTCTTCTTTCCAAAATGTCCATAACGTATTGTTGATTATGTCGTATCTGCTACCTTCTACCAAATAGCTTCTTTGAGCACGGGAAACGGGATTGTTATAAAAATCCGAAGCGGGCGACCAGGTTTGCCCAAGATCATCCGAATAACCATATACTACCCTCATCCCCCAGTAGGCGTCTCCTACCGGCGCCTGGTGGTAAAACAAGTGAAACCTTCCTTTGGGATCTATTACCAGGTCCGGGTCTCCCTGATAATCTTCCGAAGAATTGATCGTCACCGGATCAGACCAATTCAAACCGCCGTCTGTACTCACCACCATGTGGATGTTCCAGTTGTTTGATGTCACATTATCTCTCCAGAAAATTGCCAAAGAGTCACCGGCATATGCATTGTATTGCCCTCTGGGAAAAGCGGATTTTTTGCTTGTATTTTTACTTATTTGAACAGGAGTGCTAAATGACATTCCACCATCAATGGATCGGGCATAAAAACACTCGCTGTTTGTTGCTGTTTTAATGTTTCCATCGTGCCACATCACGTGTATTCTACCTTTTAGATCTACAGTCGGGTAAACCCCATCAAAACTCCCGTTTGCCGGATTAGCCGCAATAAGTACATGATCTATAAGATATCGGAATGAAGAGTCCATCTTTGAGTAATAAAGCTTTGTAGGGCCTTGTTTGTAGAACAAATGTAAATTGTCATTTTGGTCAGATATGACTTTCAATGAGTTTAAACCAGGTAACGGGAAAAATTGGGTTGGACTTGACCAATTTATTCCGTCATAACTATAAGTATAATAAATCTTGGTGATATTGTTTTTCTCTCTAAAAAAAACAACCCTTTTATTGTTTGAAAATACAGCCATATTGCTATATAAAAAACCTCTCAAATTGGAACTTGTAGCCGGGTGGGGTAGTTCAACTTCTGAGAGCCAGTTCGGATCAACACCATGTTGAGCTTTTACATAAAAAGAAGATACCAAAAGCATTGCCAAAATAGCTATTTCCATTTTTCTCATTACACTGTATATTTTATGATTAAATTTGCTTTGACTACACTTTTTTGAAATGGTTTAATCTCCTACAGGACAATGGTGATCACAGCATTAATGTCCCTCGCATTACTGCCACAAAGCCGGACAATTTCTACTGTTTGCCTTTGTGTGGGTAGAGGATCGTAGCTCAATAATGGGTAATATGATCACAGAGAAGGTTCTTAGTGCCTGCCAGAAAGCTCTTCAAAATTAGAAATGTATCTTTTGGCGATCTTTTTATTTTTCTCAACTCACTGATACCCAAGTGCTCCGTGTATGAAATAGATACCCTTAGCAACCGAAGCAGTTTTTTTGCTGAATCGAGGCGCTCAAACAGGAGTTATGCTGTAGCATAATGACTGTTTGAGCAACGAAGAGTCAGGAGAAAAGAGCGAGGGTATATGGGTAGTTTTTTTCTGTGCGGAGCACTTAACATCACTTCGTTTCGAAAAACGAAAAAGCTCATCCAAAATCTCTCATTTCATAAAATTTGATAGTTTTCCGGCAGACACTAAATAAAAAATAACTTCGCCTATTATATCTACTTATTTCTTGCGTGGGGCACGAGGCGCTCAAACGGGAGTTATGCCATAGCATAATGACTGTTTGAGCAACGAAGGGTCAGGAGAAGATAGAAGACGCAATGCATTGCGTCTGTACACTTTATACTGTAGTTATTTTCTGCGTGGAGCACTAGATGTACGGTGGTAACGCCTTTGGCGTCACAGGTCGTAAGAGGACTGAGGTGAGCTCTTTTGGAGGTTGCCTCACTCTACTCGATTAACGTCTGGTGTTTTTTGTCTCATTTAATTTAGTAATTTATTCCGAAAGCCCAAAGTGGTATCACATTGCGGTAACCAAATTCAATCTCATCTTTTACCACAAATGACTTACCGCCTTTTTCAATTTGTTTTTGCTGCTTATTTTTCCCACCAATTTCAAACGTATAACTATCAATGACAAAATCGGCTTTTTTTGATGATATTACCTCATTTTTGACACGCATTTGATTGAAAAAGAACGTTTCTCGTATGTTTCCTACATTTGATTTGTCTCCAACCAAGTTAAAAATAATATTGGTATTATCTAAATACACTTTATCCACTTTTCCTAATCCGCGAATGCCGCTTATTTCAGAGCGTAATTGCCCGATAAGCCCTGCTCTTTCCATATATAAGAAATAGTCGTCTAAGGAGTTTCTGCTGACACCAATTATTTGTGCTATTTTCGAGAAATTCGGTTTAAAAGGTACGCTTTCTGCAATAATGGAGAGTAATCGTTTCAGCTTGCGACTTGTTCCAACATTTAGGTTTGCATATTGCGGAATATCTGTTTCTAGTGTTTGGACGATGATTTGCCCTAAGCGTAAATTCAATTCACTTTCGAGCCCGAAGGGATAGTATCCTCGATGCAGATAATCATTAAATAACGGAAGTGGATGCTTTATGTTTTTTAGTTTTACTTCGTTATTTATTATCTGTTTTAACGAATAGACATCTACTTCGTAATGGTGAAAAAAATTCAAATATTCCCGAAATGATAGTCCGTGTAATTTATAGATTATGGCACGACGGCTTAAATCGGCAGAACCTTTAAGTATATCAAGGATTGAAGAACCGGTAAAGACAACTTTTAGCTCGGGAAATGCATCGTAAATATTTTTTAATTCACGAGACCAATCAATGTACTTATGTATTTCATCAATAAACAAATATTCTCCGGCATTTTTATAGAAGTCAGCAGCTAAGTCAAGAAGTCTGTTTTTACTAAAATAGATATCATCAGCCGACACATATAAGGCTTTTTTGCTGTCTAAGTTTTCTTTGATATATTGAAGTATCATCGTTGTTTTACCGACACCACGAGCACCGGTAATTCCAATCATACGACTACCCCACGAGACTTTATTGTACAAATAACGTTTAAAGTCTGTCGTCGTATTTCGCAAAAGTGTTTCATATTTCTGATAAAGTATTCTCATTGCATTAATAAAATTATTTGCAAAGATATGAAATTGCACAACAAATTTAACAATTATGCTGATAAATGCACTTTTTAGTGTGCAGTATGCCGTTTTTGCTTGGCGTTTAACTCTAAGGAGTGCATGCGGCACTAACTTCCGGACGATCTACAAATGCTATAGGCGTGGCCTGTGACGCATACATTGCAGTTGGACAATGGTGGGCGGTAAGGGAAACGCTTCGATGTTACCTGAACGCCATTGTCGTTTTTGGGGATAAATATACGGCGGTTTGGGTGATTTTGGAGGGCTTGTAGGGGGGAAATTGCCTTCTGTCTCTTCTGTGGTCTGTGTGGGGAGGTGTTTTGGGGTGATTTTTGGGCTTTTTGCGGGTTTTAGGCAATGGAGCGCACTGTAGTAATCTTCCATTCAAAGCCATTTTCATGGCCTTTTCATGCAGTTTCTTTAGTATTGGCGGGGCGTTTTTAGAGGCTCTTTTATATTCGTACCTACAAGTGGAAGAATCGCCCCCCCCCTTAGTCGTTGTGGTACGGCAAGTTGTGAATGATGGTAAATGCCCGGTAGATTTGCTCGATAAAAATGATTCGTATCAGTTGGTGCGTGAAGGTCATGGGGGATAAACTCAACTTGTAATTGGCGCGTTCGTACACTTCTTCCGAAAAGCCGTAGGCCCCTCCGATGACAAAGATGCCCCGCTTCGTAGGGAGATCGCTCCAGCGCTCGATTTGCCGGGCAAAAGCCCGTGAATGCATCATCGTACCCCCTTCGTCCAGTAGGATGAGATAATCCGTGGGAGTAAGCATGGACAGGAGGAGCTCTCCTTCCTTTTTCTTTACAATACCCGCGGTCCTTTTTTTTGCTCCGGGACTTTTGATGGTCTTGATGGAGAAAGGATGGAAAGAACGGATGCGTCGTGTGAGTTTTTGGATGGCTTCTTCGAGCCCTTTATCTTTGGTTTTATCTATTTGCCACAACTCAAATTTCATATCTAATTATTTCATAAATATCAATAAAAAACCAGAGTTATACATTAATGATATTCATAATGTATCTAATGTTTGGTGAGCATCAGGTTTTGCCATCGCATCATCTTCAAAGTGTCCATTTTGGGGATGGAGATACTGACTTCTGTGATATAGGCATTGATATTGGTGATGTCGATATCCGGCAGGAGGACGCTGGTACTGTCACTAAAGTTGAAAATACTAATCCAGCGATAGCCGCGCCATTTTCGCTCGAGGCCCACCGCGTTGGGGTTGTGCAGATTTATCGTCTTAAGGGAAGTATTGGCGTTATATTGCAATGCGGGGTTATCCCTTGGGGCATTCCATATACGTCGATAGGCCTGCACCAATCCACCGCGGTAATAGTTTAAGTTGGCTTTTTGGGATGGCGAATAGGCTCTGCTTGCCGGAATCTCTTGCCCTGCCAATAGCCAGGAAGCCCTCTGGGTGAGCAGGGCAAATTCTGCAAAGCTCTTTGCTGCGAGTTTGAAATGTTTTATGTCGGTACCCTCTTTATAATTGAGCGACAATGTGGAGGTAAAACCGATAGAAACCGGAGACGGGGTGGTATCCAAAACGAAGGTCTCCATATCATTGGCGTTCTTGGTTCCATTGTAGATGCCTTCGAATGTGTTGTAAAGGGCATAATTGAGATAACCATCAGCTTCCATTGGTGTAGGGTAGGGAGCCCCCTGAGAATCCGCAATAAGACCGATCCCGTCATGGTGTAAGGTGGAGTAAATCTTTTGTCTAAAATCCTTGGGAACCATTTGCCAGCCCTCCAGGACAAACCCGTCAAGCGGAAGGTTGGTCGCCCAAAATTGCAGGATGTCTAAGAGCGCCTTTTGGTCTTTTGCCGAGGTTAAATCCCGTTTTTTGGTGTGTGGAGTGAGCAGCGGTCCGGCAGCTTTCGTATCGCAGATGCCCCTATACCACACCGGATAGGTCATCACGACTTTCAATCCTTTTTCATGGCATACCCGGAGGACGTGCCGGATGGAGTCCAATGTGCCGTAAGTGGGATGGGGTTTCGTAGGTTCACAAATCGGGTATCGGTAGTACCCTGTCGTGTCCCTTTCCAAAGGAAGGTGCTGCATCAACGGGGGAAAGACGAGGACATTGGCGCCTATCGAACTGATGTGTGGAAGCAACTTACTTTTGAGGTGGGCCATAGGAGAAGTGGAAGACAGCTCATCTAAGGGCAATTCGTAATAGTGTGCATTTTTAATCCATCCCGTATCCCTTTGAGCGCTTTGGCCATCGGGGGAAGTGCTGCACCCAAGAAGTAGAACAAAGGCCACTAATATATAGAAAGATGCTTGTAAATGTCTGAACGTCATTGGGAAAGGTCTTTGATGCGCTCCTGAGCCGGAGCGGGTTTGCTGTTGGAAAAGAGGGTAATCCTCCTTTTGGATAAAGTGATTGTCTTGTGCCGCAGGAGGGAGTCGAACCCTCACAGCCTTTCGGCCACACGCCCCTGAAACGTGCGTGTCTACCAATTCCACCACTGCGGCATATTGCTTTGTTATGTGTATCTATTATTGTTAAGGTATGAAAAAAATATCTGTATTGAAAACAGCTTCTCTCCAATGAAATCAATCCCTGCAACGATTCCAAAAGCGTCCTCCTTCCGGATGGCTATTGGCACGCTACAAACTCCTTAACACCTTGTCGCAATAACAGACGCAAAGCAAGGGTGCAAAAATATAAAAAAACAATTTGCTGTAGGGAGTATTCCTAACTTATTCTTGCAGCAGGTGCGACCAAGCGTTTAACCCAATGCGATTTGAAGGGCATTAGCCAGGATTTTTCGTATTCCTCCCGTGTTTGAACCAAGGTGTTGAAGAAGAGCGTTTCATCATTTATCTCCCCTTCAGCGAGGAGATTGGCTACTTCAGGGCGTTTGACCGTATGCACTTCCCCGTCTTTTAAATAATGAAAAGTCATTCGATCCAAGAAGTCAATATTTAACTTGGCTCCCAACTGTTTTATGAAGTTAAGTGAGGTGTCGATCGCACAGCCATCTACACGCCCGTGGGGATTTTTGCTACTCAGGATGATAAAACGGTCATAGAGGATGTCGTACCCTGATTGGAGGCGTACCCCATGGTCAGACCAATCCGAAATAAAACGCTGAAGTTCCGCTTCTACCATATGCCGCTCTTCTTTAGTCAACGGCCTGGGTGCTGCATATACCCAAATACGTTCTATCGAGGGAAAGGATCCTTTCATTATTACTGAGATGTTTTTTGTTGTAAAATATAAGAATAATACAATCGAGGGCTTTATTTGTTCGGTGATTCGGATGCGTTCAAGAGGAATGGGGTACTTGCTATATAAGAATTTTATGTTAAAGTCATTGAAGCTGGTTGCTCTATTGAAAATATATTCTCTAGCAATTGAAGTCGCATAAAATACGTTTTATGCAATATAGTAGGTTCAGAAATGACGAGTCCTGATGCTTTAATATTAATAAGGGAAAACTACTCAAAAAGAAACGGATTATGAAAAACATCAATGTAAAAGAACAGGTTGTTTCAGTATTACGAATTGATAATAAAGATTTTATCAGCATTACGGATATTGCTCGGTTTAAAAATCCAAAAGATCCAAAAGATGTTGTAAAAAATTGGTTTAGAAACAGAAGTACTATAGAATTTCTTGGATTGTGGGAGAAAATAAACAACCCGGATTTTAATGGGGTCGAATTCGACCCCCTTTTGTTTGAGGCAGGGAGCAATAGTTTTACCCTTTCGCCAACAAAATGGATTGAAACTACAAATGCTATAGGCGTTAGAAATAAACTAGGAAGAGGAGGGGGGACTTTTGTACAAAAAGATATTGCTTTTGAGTTTGCATCGTGGATAAGTGCAGAGTTTAAACTCTATTTAATCAAAGAGTTCCAAAGACTTAAAGAAGAGGAAAATGACCGATTAAAACTGGAGTGGTGCGGTTGTCCCCAATTTTTGGACAGGAGTTTAAGGTGTAAAAGATTAACTATTTTTACATTTAAAACTGTCCAAAATGACAAAGAAACGTCGT
>JALWRC010000042.1 GCA_027080725.1 Saprospiraceae bacterium | reverse complement strand
TGATGTATACTTGTCCATAATGCAGGTTTTATTTGCAAATATACAAATAACCTTGCATATAAATCCCAAAAAACAGCACTTAATTTACTCTTTTTCTGACAGTTAAATCTCTTTGAGGAGACCCTAATTAATGTTAAATATTCAGTTTGCCAATGATTTACATCCAAATTAATCCTATATTTGCGCATAACTAAAACATTCACTCGCAAAACCTAAAACAATGAAAAGAAGCTTTACCCTATTCATCTTTCTTATTGCATTCACCATCCTCGGAGCACAAGACAAACGCGTCGTTTTGATAGAACAATTCACGCAGGCCTCCTGTCCTCCATGTGCTCCTGCCAATGTGCGCATCCAAGGGATTCTCAAAGATTATACGGAAGATGAAGTAGTCATCCTGCGCTATCAAGCCTCGTTTCCCGGACATGACCCGATGTTTGACCACAATCCCAGAGATGTACGCAACAAACAGACCTATTACGGTATTCGCTCTGTCCCGAGTTCGATAATCGACGGCACCAATGGCCCAGCCCATCCAAACAGCATTATCAATAAAACCAATCTAAACGCAGCGAAAAGGGTTTCTCCCCTTTGTCGCATCGAATGCGACCCCGGCACCTCTGTCGATGGGGAGACCATTCAGGTACATTGTAAGGTTACAGCGTTGGAAGACTTTGTCGGGGATGAAGTCGCCATTATTGCCATCATCGAAAAGCACATCCAGTTTGATGCCCCTCCAGGCTCCAACGGAGAAAAGGAGTTCTTTAACGTCATGAAGAAACTCCTTCCTCGTGCCGATGGGGAGGAGCTTCCCAAGCTAAAGAAGGATGAGTCTTATGAATTTGATGTATCCTGGAAGTTTACCAACATCTACTCCATCCCTCAAGTAGCGATGATTGCATTTGTTCAAAACTCAAAGAGCAAAAAAGTCTATCAAGCCTTGCATATCCCAAAAATCATCCAGTCCAAATATGCCAATGATGGACAGATCACATGGATTTCCATCGACAACGACCTGGATGACAATACTACTTGTAATACGTATGCCAACCCGGTCATAGAAATTGCAAATAGAGGACACGATGTAATGACAAGTGCAGTGATAGAATATTCAGTCAATAACAGTGCCCCAAAGCAATACGAATGGACGGGTTCACTGGACTACTACGAGAGTGAGCAGGTGGTCCTTCCGGAGATCTCCTACAATTTCGCCAGTACGAATATCGTCCGGGCGACCATCAAGCAAGTCAATGGAGCCGATGATGAATTTGCTGATAACAATTCGACTGATAGCGAATTTGACTTGGCGCCCATCACGACGCAAAAGCTCATCTTTGATTTTCGTTCACTAACGCGCCCAAACAAGATGTCCTTCTCTATCGTCAACTCGCTTAAAGAGGTCGTCTTCGAATACGGTCCTTTCTCCCGTTCGGAGAAAACCCTTAAAAAGGAAATTGATTTGGCAGATAATGAGTGCTTTGAGATTATTATCAACAACAAAGCACCCGGCTCCTCCAATGGTCGTGTCACCATCAAGGATGACGCCGGCTTAATCATTTTTGCCACCCGTCATATCCCTTACGGATTGACCAAAAAACACATCACAACGGATGATTTCATTCGCTCTGAGGATGTTCTTAACGATGCAAATCAACCCTTGAATTGGAGCCTCAACCCCAATCCCGCAGGCAATGCAACCGCCATTCAAACCCATGCTTCACGCAATATGCTCTTGAAAGTGCGCGTACAGAATCTGTTGGGTAAAAGCTTGGGAAACTTAGAGCAAAAAATTCAAAAAGGAGACGACCAGATTGAACTCAATTTAAACTCCCTGCAAAATGGCGTTTACCTTATCACCGTACAACACGATGATGCTTCGCCTCAAACCAAAAAACTCCTGGTAAGAAGATAAAATATCGCTTTTGTTCTTCATACAAAAAAGGCTTCTGTGATGCACAGAAGCCTTTTTTGTATTCTATGATTAGGCGGTTGGAACAATATGCACTCTGCACACGCCACTCCACCATTTCATACCAAATAAAAACCGGCGGATAAGGAAAGATGAAAATAAAACACCCAGCGCGCTAAAGCTTACCCTTTCACTCCGGCCAAATCCAAGAGAAACGCATATTCCATTGCGACATCCTTGTACTGCTTAAAGCGTCCGGAAGCCCCACCATGTCCCGTCTCCATATCGCAGTAAAGCAGCAGTGGATGAGCATCCGTTTTGGTATCGCGCAACTTTGCCACCCACTTGGCGGGCTCCCAATACTGCACCTGCGAATCGTGCAATCCCGTCGTCACCAACAGAGGGGGATATTTCTGTGCCTTTACCTGATCATAGGGAGAATAGCTCAACATGTAGAGGTAATAAACCGGGTCATTGGGGTTGCCCCACTCGTCATATTCACCGGTCGTGAGCGGAATCGAGTCGTCCAACATCGTCGTCACCACATCCACAAAGGGAACGGCCGCCACGACACCGCCCCACAATTCGGGACGCTGATTGAGGACGGCCCCCATCAAGAGGCCACCGGCAGAGCCCCCCATGGCGTAGAGTTGGCCGGGTGCGGCAAATTGATGTTTTAGGAGATACTCCCCACAGTCTATAAAATCGTTGAAGGTATTCTGTTTCTTCAGGAGTTTCCCATTTTCATACCATTGACGTCCGAGCTCCTGGCCTCCGCGAATGTGAGCCACCGCATAGGCAACCCCCCGGTCCAACAAGGACAAGCGGGCAATGGAAAAATAGGGGTCCAGACTATGACCATAAGAACCGTAGCCGTACAATAGCAACGGATGTTGACCGTCCTGCTCCCAACCCTTCTTATAGACGAGGGAGAGGGGAATCTCAACCCCATCCCGCGCCGGAACCCAGATGCGCTTACTCTCATAAAGCTCCTTATCAAAGTCCCCTACGATCTCCTGTTGCTTCAGGAGGACCATCTGTTTGGTAAAGACCTCATAATCGTAGGTCGTCGAAGGGGTCGTATAGGAGGTATAGCCGATTCTTAATGTAGTAATATTGTACTCCGGATTGGTGCCGACATAGGCCGAATATAGCTCCTCGCCAAAGTCAATGTACCAAGGCGCACGGCCGTTTTTCGGCCGGATTTGAAGTTTTTCGATTCCGTCCACCCGGCGCGTAATGACCAAAAAATCCCTAAAGGCATCGACATCCTCCAGGAACTGTGTCGGATGATGGGGCAATACTTCTTCCCAATTGGAGCGGGCGGTCTTTCCATCCGGAGTGGCCATTAACCTAAAATTCTCCGCCTCCCAATTGGTCCGGACCAACCAACGATCCCCGTCGTGAATAATATCGTATTCGTGCTTCCGTTCTCTCGGCTGAAAGACGCTAAATTGTCCATAAGGCTCATTTGAAGGAAGGATGCGATACTCGGTAGTCAAGGTGGCCACCGCCCCTATCACGCTGTATTCATCGGTACGAGTCTTGTACACATAGACATTAAAGGTATCGTCTTTTTCCTCATACACCACTTCATCCTCTGCTTGGGCCGTCCCAATAATGTGTCGCATGATCACATAAGGTCTCAGAGTACCGGGGTCCTTTCGAGAGTAAAACACCACCTTACTATCCGCCGACCAAACCGCTGCACCGGTGGTCTCTTTCAATACATCCTCCAACATTTCGCCCGTCTCCACATTCTTAAACCGAAGGGTGTACAAGCGACGAGACACGCAGTCTTCCCCATATGCCAGGATGCGATTATCCGGACTCATCGACTTACTGCCAATATCGTAATACTGGTACGGGGCAGCGAGCTCATTGACATCCAACAATACCTTCTCAAGAGCCGACAAATCTCCTTTTTTCCTCGAATAAACCGGATACTCCTTTCCAGCTTCATAACGGGTCAGGTAATAATATCCATTGTAGTAATACGGCACGGACATATCGGTTTGCTTGATCTTGGCCGTCATCTCTTCATACAAGGCCTGCTCGAAAGGCCGGAGATGTTGTGTCACCGCTTCCCGGTAGGCATTTTCCTCCTCCAAATACCGGATCACCTCGGGGTTCTCGCGTTGATTTAACCAGTAGTAAGGATCTATCCTTTGGTCTCCGTGCTTCTCTAAAACAAAATCTACCCGCTTTGCCTTAGGGACCTTATTCTTCAAGGCACTTTCATACATTTTACTCATAACAACTGATTTTTGCCTTAGCCCATATGTTTAAGTTTACTTATTGCCCCTCTCAAATAGCCTTTATACTTGGGTAAAGTATTGTGCCGAAAGGCCTCTCTCCGACTAAAACACCTTATATATTCTATCAATTAAGAAAGCGCGAAAGTAGAAAATTATCTTCAAAATCACCCGATATTTAAAAGGTCATCTTATCTTGCCCTTCCTTATACCATCATATGAGATTAAGAACGACATACAAGCAGATTTTCAACATCTCCATTCCGATTATGTTTGGGAGTGCGGCGCAAAATATCGTCGCGCTGAGTGATAGCATCTTTTTGTATCATTTGAGCGAGTCTGATTTTGCAGCCATCGGCTTTATCGGTGTCTTTTATCTCATCATCGCAGCTGTCGGATACGGGTTTTCCAAGGGAGGGCAAATCCTCATCGCCCGGCGTTATGGAGAGCGAGATTATGAAGCGATAGGCAATACGTTTTACGCGTTGGCATGGTTTGAGTTTTTTCTGGCCATCGTCATGTTTCTCATCATGCAGTTTGCCGTCCCTGTCGTGTTTAAGTGGTTTATTGACTCGCCCATCATCTACGAAAAGAGCATACAATACCTCATTCCGCGCTCCTATGGGGTCTTCTTCAGTTATATCGGAGTCGTCATTTTGGCACTGTACATGGGCATCGCCAAGCCCAAATTTATCTTCATCGACACCGCGATATTGGCCATATCCAATATCGCACTGGATTATGCACTCATTTTCGGAAAATGGGGATTTCCCCAAATGGGGATAGCAGGAGCGGCCTGGGCCAGCACGATTGCAGAAGTTCTGGGATTTTCCGCATTTGTCATCTACATGTTCTTCGACAAGGATTTGGTACCGTTTCATCTCAACAAACTGCACCGGTACTCCATCGCTTTAATGCGGAAAATCTACAAAATCTCTATTCCCATTGTCGGCCAGGCGGTACTGGGCATGGGGAGTTGGTTTATCTTCTTCAGTCTGATAGAAAATCTGGGCGAACGCGCCCTCGCGACCTCCAATCTGATTCGCATCACGTACCTGACCCTCTCTATCCCCGCATGGGGTTATTCTTCCGCGATCAATACCCTTGTGAGCAATTTTATCGGAGCCCGCAAGCGACAAGCCGTTTGGCCCATCATTGCCAAGACCGCTAAATTATCCGTAGCCAACACCTTGCTGGTCGCATTGCCGGTTTGCCTTTTGCCGACCATCGTCTTGTACCCGTTTTTCGGGGGCGAAGACCTCTCCTTAATCCGGGAGTCCAAAGCGATTTTCCTCCTCCTCATCGGAATTATGGTGCTTTTCTCCTACGGCCTCATCATTTTCAACGGCGTCTTGGGCACCGGTGCCAGCTACCTCGCCCTCAAAGTACAAGCCATCGGGGTATTCATCTACCTCCTCTACCTCTATATCCTCATCAACGTCTTTCACGGCAGCGTCCTTCTCGCATGGGGCTCCGAAATCATCTATTGGACCTTCACCATACTGGTCCTGCGGCGCTACCTCAAGTCCGACAAATGGAAGCATATAAAGCATTAGTGTTCTTCCCTACTCTATCCTTCGAAGTGCGTTTTGTTTATAGCGGAACTTCCTGTCAAATAATTCAAGAAAATCTCTTTCGCCCTATATGCAGCAAGGGCGGCAGCACTTTTTATGAGTTACTTTTTCTTAGCTACTTTTTCTGTTAAGCCTAAGACTTCTAAGATT
>JALWRC010000041.1 GCA_027080725.1 Saprospiraceae bacterium | reverse complement strand
GGATTGGGGTATGCGTATGATAGCAATGGCTGTGATTCATCCCTGCAAAAATACAAATTGAAAGCAAATCACAACCTTAAATGAAGCAAATGTTTAAAGACGACGGCTGTGATTCATCCCTGCAAAAATACAAATTGAAAGCAAATCACAACGATGTCGATGTGGATGAATTTGTGAAAGAGGCTGTGATTCATCCCTGCAAAAATACAAATTGAAAGCAAATCACAACCATCGCTCATTTGCACAATAGCCTCGTCACGCTGTGATTCATCCCTGCAAAAATACAAATTGAAAGCAAATCACAACTACCAATATTTGTACCATTTTTCAAAATAGCTGTGATTCATCCCTGCAAAAAACTTGAAGCAGGAATAGCTCATAGACGTGCAACACACAGTGTTTTGCAGGTCCTATTGGCTGCCCATAGGGTAGTTAATGAATGAAAACCTGTAGCATTTGAGTAATAAAGAGTCAGAGGCGATAAGCGAGGTTATATTAATCTAATTTTGTTCTTGTACTACTAAAAAGGAATAGCTGATTACGGGGTAAATATATGGCAGCTTTGGTAATTTTGGAGGTGATGTATTGAGGGAATTCATTCTTTTTCTCTTCTGCCTATTCTCTATCATTGGAGGAGGTGCCTATCTAACGAGTTTGAGGTGCCAATTGATACCAACCGGTTAAGACCTCCATGGTGTCGACCCCATCGGCATAATCCGACAATACGGGGTGCTGAGACTCTCCGAAAGCCACTTGACTTCCTATTGATGCGCCTATATCTGATATAGGTGTAGACAAAACGACCACTTGGATTTTATCCTTCCATAGGTCGAGGAACAGAGGCCAATCCTCTTCCGAAGAATAATAGCTATAATTCAGAGATGCAATCCGGGAGGCGATATGGTCATCTCGTTTTAAAATGATACTGCTCCCACTGTGGTGCTCGATTTTGTTTAGCAGATAAAGGGCCAGGTTGTAGTCATAATTATTGCGATACTTGTGGTGTTCATTGATGTCTGCAAAATGCCGGTCAAACACGCTGAGGAGCATACTTAAGTCATATTCCCCGGGAAGAAGCAGATGAGAAACGCTGCGGCACCCCAATCCGAAATAATCAAATACATCGTGTCCCAAACCGATCAATTGGTCTTCTGTCTCGTTTCCGCGAAGGAAGGCCACGCTGTTTCGATTGTGCCGGATGATGTTGGGGTAATCCTTAAAATAGTATTCAAAATGCATGGCGGTATTGTCACTTCCGGTGGCGATGATCGCATCAAATCCCCGCAGGCGATCGACAAACCGGGTGGTGGGAAGCAGCGAACTATCAACCATTTCATACATCGCATTAACAAAAAATGGGAGGAGCACTTTATCTTTAGAGGACAACTTAATCTGAGTATCATATCCTGCCATGAAAGCGACGATCCAATCGTGCATGCCGACCAAAGGAATGTTGCCGGCCATGACCAAACCGATATCGAGGGGGCCTTTATCTCTTATTGGATACCGGGAAACCCATGATTCTAGTAAGGTCCTGTCGAGAAAATATCGAGCGATATTCTCTATGCTTTTTTTGATGTTTGACGGGGTAAACCATGGATTTTGAGTCCAAGCACGTTGGATAGGTGTTTGGATGGAGGGGGCGCCGGAGAGCATAAACGCTCCGAGACGGGCCAATGCGTCAATTCTTTTGTCGATCATATGAAAAATTAAGCTTTCGGCAAAGGTACGTTCTAATATCGAGTCCGGTCTGAATCGGGTGATTTTTGTCACAACCTGGGCTCCCTGTCCTTATTTTCTTATGCAACTGCCCGGCTTGGAGATTTGGATTGAAGTGGGTAAACATTTTATGAAAGGGTGGGTTTTAGATGGGATACAAATGCTGTTCTTCTCTTTTATAGTGTCTGCCAGAAAACTATCAGATTTTATGAAATGAGGGATTTAGGATGAGCTTATTCATTTTTCTCAACGCACTGGTATATCAGTGCGTTGAGAAAAATAAAAAGATCGCCAAAAGATACATTTCTAATTTTGAAGAGTTTTCTTGCATACACTATCTAAAAACCCTCAAGTTGAAACATCAAAAGACAATAGGATTAGTACTCGCCGGCGGAGCATCGCGCGGAATCATTCACTTAGGAGCACTTAAGGCCCTTGAAGAATTAGGGATAGCTTTTGATAGGGTGTCGGGGACCAGTGCGGGCTCTATTGTCGGAGCCCTCTATTTGTCCGGTCACAGCCCGGACGATATGTTTGATATCATTTCAGGCAGCGGAATACGCAATCTAATCACGCCCACCTTCAAGAGCAAGGGGATACTCAAGCACGAGTTTTTGAGGAAGTTGCTCAAGAAGTACGCATTGCCGACCTTCGAAGCATTGAGTTTGCCGCTTTATGTCCCAGCGGTCAATCTCAAGACGGCGGAAGTAGATGTATTTTCTGCCGGCCCTTTGCACGAAGCGGTGATCGCTTCTTCTTCCATTCCGATGTTGTTTACCCCGAAGCAAATTAATGGCACCGATTACGTCGATGGAGGTTTGCGAATGAACTTGCCCGTGCGTCCCATACGCGACAAGGTGGATGTGGTTATCGCTATTAATCTCATGCCGCTCACTCCTGTCAAAAAGCCTTTGAGCAATGTATTCGAAGTCGGAGCCCGTGTATTTGACATTGCGGTGGTCAACAATATCCTTGTTGATAAGCAAATGTCCGACATTGTAATCGAAGCGCCCTCATTTGCATCGTTTAATAAATTCACTTTCCAACGAATGGAGCAGCGATTTGAAGCGGGATATGAGGCGGTAATGGCTCAAAGAGAAGAACTCCTCAAAGTTCTTGCCGGTGCATTGCCCGCGTAAAATCGGGTGTAATAACTTCTGATACTAAGTGTTTTGAGAATATTTCTTTTTCTGTATGAAATGGTGGGCTATCCGGATAAAAGACGAATTAGTTTGCCTTTATTATTGCGTAGATTTGGACTACATGTTACTTCCAAAGCAACTGACTGGAGTTTGTTTTGGTGAGTAGAAATCTCGGCCCGGACTCGAGCGCGGTTCAAAAGCAGTGCCGGATCAGGTATTTTATTTCCGTGTTCCACCATTTCATACCTCATCAAAAAAAGAGAATGAAATAGCGTCCATGTTCTAACAGATATGCCCTGATTAAATCTCTGTCATGAATTGGTCATGCGGCTCCATCCCCAGCGAATTCCTATGAGGATTCCGAAGAAGATGAGGAGGACGTATTGGAAGGGCATGTACGTGAACACCAAAAGTCGCGTGCGGTCAAATATCCACATGAGCATGAGTACCGCAGCAATCATGACAAATAAGCCGGACAGCCGGTCAAAGCCCGGAATATACTCGAAAGGGACATTGCGTCGAATGAGCCACAAAGTGAGTATCATGGACAGGACAGGCAAAATCTGAGTGTAAAGATTGGTGTCTAAGATGCTCCTTCGCTCGAATAAGAAGAGATAGGCTGTCAGATAGATGGCAAATATCGCCGGGATGACGGCGAGATAGACCAATACGGAGTAGAGATGCTTCCACGGCGACAAATGGCCCTCTCCTTTGCCCAACCACCCCGCTAACAATGCGGACAGCGGAACTGCGAGGAAAAAGAAAAGGACAATGACGGGGTTGTTGTCCAGTAACTGAAAGAAAGTCCTAAGCGTCATGGGGTTATTTTTTTGACAAAGTAAAGAAACTTTGCCGATTGTCGGGGTAATATCATTAAACAAATGAAAATAATTGTGTGTTTTGTATATAAAAAATGGGTGGTCAAGATTTGAGAATAATTTTATAACAATGACAAATCACGTAAATTAAATATTATAATATTCTATAATATGAATAAAAAGTTATACCTTTGCCTTTCAAAAATGATCGGGCCCGGAGGATGGGGTAGGCTCTCCGTAGGAGAACCGGATGCGTGCTTACCATACAGCAAAGGCCTATATTGAATGGTTCGTATTATTTGAAGTGATATAAAGGAAAGAAGCAATGTTACAACAGAAGTTATCTCAAAAGATGGTGCATAAGCTGTCTCCACAGCAGATACAGCTTATCAAATTATTGCAGGTACCTACAGCACAGTTGGACCTGAGGATCCAGGAGGAATTGGAAAGTAATCCTGCGCTTGAGATTGCTGAATCCGGACAAGAAGAGCCGGAAGAGAGCTTTGAGAGGGTCGAAGAGGCCCCCGTGCCGGAGACGGAGGAGCCCGAGTATGCCAAGGAGGAGTTTGATGTGGATGAGTATGTTCAGGATTATATAGAGGACGATCCGGGTAGTTATCAGATGCGCATAGAAGAGGCCTCTTTAGAAGACGAAAACCGGACGATGCCGATCAAGGTGGAGATGACTTTTTACGATTATTTGATGCAACAGTTGGGGATGCTGGATCTCAAGGACCCCAGGAAGATTAAAATCGCCGAGCAAATTATCGGCAGCATCGATGAGGATGGATATTTGAGGAGGGATCCGGAGGCGATTGTAGACGATTTGGCCTTTTCGATGGGGATTACCGCCACGGAAGAAGAAGTAGCTGATCTTTTGGAGCGAATAAGGAGATTTGACCCGCCGGGTGTGGCATCGAAAGACTTAAGAGATTGTCTACTACTCCAGCTCGAGGACAGAATAAAGAATAAAGAAGAAGCAGACGAGGCTTTGCTGGTCGCTCACAAGTTGATTGACCGTTATTTTGATGCGTTTTCGAAGAAGCATTTTGATAAGTTGAAACGTCAGCTCAATCTCACCGATGACGAATTGCGCGCCGCCATACAAGAGATATTAAAATTGAACCCCAAACCGGCGAGTGGATTCCTCAAGAGCAGTACCTCTTCTTCGGCCAATATGTATATCATTCCGGACTTTATCATCACCAATCGGGAAGGAAATCTTGAACTCACGCTCAACAACAAGAATGCTCCGGAACTTCGCATAAACGACAAGTATAAAAACATCGTCAACAATTATAACGATAAGAAGAAAAGCGGAAAGCCTTCGAAGAAGGATCAGGAGGCGTTGATGTTTGTCAAGACCAAGATTGATTCAGCCAAATGGTTTATCGATGCGATCAAACAACGACAACAGACATTGTACCGGACGATGTATGCCATATTGCAAAATCAAAAGGAGTATTTTCTCACCGGGGATGAAAGTAAGATTAAACCCATGATTTTGAAGGATATTGCAGAGTTGACCGGATTGGATGTTTCGACGATATCAAGAGTGGCCAACAGTAAGTACGTACAGACCGAATTCGGCACAAAGTTGCTCAAGGACTTTTTCTCAGAGTCGGTTATCAAAGAGGATGGCGAAGAGGTCTCTACATTAGAGGTGAAAAAGGCCTTGACCAATATCATCGCCAATGAAGACAAGCGAAAACCCCTGTCTGATGAAAAACTAAAAGAAGAGTTGCTCAAGAAGGGGTACAATATTGCGAGAAGAACCATTGCCAAGTACCGGGAATCTCTCAATATCCCCGTGGCGAGATTGCGTCGGGAGATATAAAAGAGCGGAAGTTGGTTGATTGTTAGGTAGTATCCCCTTTTGTGTGTATAGCTAAGCTTTCTTAAACACAAAGAAATCTATATTTAATATGGGAAAAAGTATAGACCGGAGAGATTATCCTCAATAATACAGTTTGTAACGGAACTTCCTGTCTAAAATAGCCTAAAAATAGCCCTGAAGCCTTATGTGACAGGGCTTTTGGGCGATTTTGTGCAAAATGATGTGGCTAAGGTATTATTTGTTAAATATAATATAATAAATTTTGCTATAATCTTTTATATTTGTATCTTTGTGGCTAAGATATAAATGTTAATTATGTTTATCCAAAGAACAACTCGTAAAGCAAATAATGGCAAAGTCTATCATTCGGTAGTACTGTTGGAAAATTACCGCGAAGGTAAAAGGGTTAGACATAGAACTATCGCCAC
>JALWRC010000040.1 GCA_027080725.1 Saprospiraceae bacterium | reverse complement strand
TGATGAAATACCACCTCCCAATCATTTGCTTGCCCGGTGAAACCTTTGTGGTTGGTATTGTGCCTTCTAATGCGCTCTGAAAGGACATCTTTTGTGTGACCAACGTAGAATTTATCGATGGTAACCGAATATAGGATATAGGTGGTGCTCGTTTCCATTTCTACTTATTCCTCTTTTCCTCTATATAAAAAAAGAGAAGCAAGCTGCTCACTCCTCCTCTCTTGGTCGGGGTAGCAGGATTCGAACCTGCGACCCCCTGCTCCCAAAGCAGGTGCGCTAACCGGACTGCGCTATACCCCGTTTCCATAAATGTCATATGATCCCACTAAAAATGGGAAGGATAAAACAATGGATACCTACAAACAAGAGAAATAAGCGGTGAGGGCGGGATTCGAACCCGCGGTACCCCGTTGAGAGTACGCCGGTTTAGCAAACCGGTGGTTTCAGCCACTCACCCACCTCACCGTTCACCTTGTTTAAGGGACGGCAAAGATAAGAACATATTTCAAATTGGTCTATTAACCTGGATAAAATTACATCATTCAATTATAATAAATATACGGTGCATTAGAAACGCATAGCATTACATGAGAAAGGGAAAGAAGTGTAGCTTCTCTCCCTTTCTCTAATCTTTAAAAGCCTCTTTTGAAGCTTAACCTTCTTCAAGAGCCTTAGCTCCACTGACTATCTCTGACAACTCACGAGTAATCGCTTCTTGACGGGCTTTGTTATAGGATATTTTTAATTCTTTGAGCATTTCGTTTGCATTTTCAGTGGCATTTTCCATTGCCGTCATACGCGCTCCATGCTCTGAAGCAGAAGTATCCAAAAGATACTTGTAAAATTGGTTTTTGAGTATCGTGGGAATCAATGTTTGTAGCAATTTCTCCTTTGATGGCTCAAAGATATAATCGGCTTTAAAACTTCTTTTTTGCTCCTCATCTTCAACCTTCTTTGGCTTTGGAACCGGTAAAAATTGCTCGGCACGTGCAAATTGAACCGCAGCATTCTTAAATTCTCCATACACCACAACGGCTTCATCCAAATCCTTGTCTTTAAAACTATCCATCAAAAACTCTGGAATCCGCACTACCTCATCAAAGTTGATTTTCTCCAATATGCCGACATAGTCATCCATCAGTCTAATATCAGCATAATGCTTCTTAAAATAATCATAACCCTTCTTACCAATAAACATCATATACAGATTGCCAGATGCCCTCTGCTCGGCATATCGACCTTCGACTAATTTTATCGCCTCCTTAATGATGTTTGTATTGAAAGCTCCGCATAATCCTTTGTTGGACGTGACAACTACAATGAACGCTTTCTGTACGTCTCTAACTTGCCCAAGCTCACTTGCAGAGTCCCCCTCCATATTGGCAATGATATTTTGCATCATCGCCTGCAGCTTAGTCGCATAGGGGCGAAAACGCACGATTCCCTCTTGCGCTCTACGCAACTTCGCCGCAGAGACCATTTTCATAGCCTTCGTAATCTGTTGCGTAGAGATGACCGATTTTATCCGCTCTCTAACTTCTTTTAAATTAGCCATAATAGCTTTTTATTTATTATAGAGATACTCTTTACTTAAAAAACCGATTGATAATATCTGCAGAAACCTTTTTGATTGTTTCCTTATGTTGATCATCAAACTTTTTGTTGAGAATATCTTTTAGCATTTCCGGATGTTTCTTTTCGACTTCTTCCAACAACAGCTGCTCATACTCGCCTATTTTCTCCACCGGAACATCAATGAAAAGTCCTTCTGTTGCAGCAAACAAACTCACCACTTGCTTCTCAACGGGCACAGGAGAATACTGAGGTTGCTTAAGCACCTCAACGATACGCTTCCCTTTCTCTAACACCTGAAGAGTTACTGCATCGAGGTCGGAACCAAACTTTGTAAACGCTTCAAGTTCCCTATACTGGGCTTGGTCAAGCTTGAGTGTTCCGGCAACTTTCTTCATCGGCTTAATCTGAGCGGACCCACCAACGCGGGATACGGAAATACCCACATCAATAGCCGGACGAATACCGGAATTAAACAGGTTGGAGTCCAAGAAGATCTGTCCATCTGTAATGGATATTACGTTTGTCGGGATGTAAGCAGATACGTCTCCGGCTTGTGTTTCAATGATAGGTAGGGCTGTTAACGAACCTCCTCCTTTCACAAGACCCGCCTTAACAAGTGACTCGGGTAAGTTATTTATTTGTCTGGCCACATCATCGTCTTTTACTATTTTAGCTGCCCGCTCCAACAATCGTGAGTGAAGATAGAATACATCACCAGGATATGCTTCACGTCCCGGAGGTCTTCTCAGCAAAAGAGACACTTCTCGATAAGCTACCGCTTGCTTTGACAAGTCATCATATACAATCAAAGCAGATCGTCCGGTATCTCTAAAAAACTCTCCAATGGCTGCTCCGGCAAAAGGAGCATAAACTTGAAGTGGTGCAGGCTCTGCAGCAGTGGCTGCCACAATCACCGTATAATCCATCGCCCCATTCTCCTCAAGGGTCTTTGCTATTTGGGCTACTGTGGACGCCTTTTGTCCGGAGGCGACGTAGATACAATACACCGGCTCTCCCTTCTCATAAAACTCTTTCTGATTAATTATGGTATCGATCGCGATGGCTGTTTTACCGGTTTGCCTGTCACCGATTATAAGCTCTCTTTGTCCCCTTCCGATAGGAATCATGGAGTCGATCGCCTTGATACCCGTCTGTAACGGTTCATTAACCGGTTGACGGAAGATAACCCCGGGCGCGATTCGCTCGATATTCATCTCGTAAGTATCTCCGGTGATTGGTCCTTTTCCGTCAATAGGTTGCCCAAGCGAATTGACCACCCGGCCCAACATTCCTTCACCTACGTTAATAGATGCAATTCTATGTGTGCGCTTAACACTACTCCCCTCAACAATTCCCTCTCCGGGTCCCATAAGTACGACCCCTACGTTATTGTCTTCAAGGTTAAGGACCAGGCCTTGTACGCCTGTTGTAAACTCAACTAATTCTCCGGCACGAACACTGGTTAAGCCGTAAACTCTGGCAATACCGTCTCCTACTTGTAGTACGGTGCCTACTTCTTGTAATTCTGCAGTATTGGCAACTCCGGCAAGTTGCTGCTTTAGAACTTCGGTAATTTCATCCGGTTTAATGTTGACCATTATATTGATATTTAAATTTCAAATTTATTTTCTACTATTTTTCCATGAGTGCTTTTCGCATCTCAGATAATGAATGTTTTAAGCTTGCATCGTAAAGATTATCCCCGTATTTCAAGATAAATCCCCCTAAAATACTCGGATCTATAACGGTTACGATTTCATACTTCCTGTCCTCTCCAATAGATTGCTTCAAGTGATGGAGTATCTTATCAACAGATGTCTGATCCAATTCTACCGCAGTGGTCAGGTGAAGAGTAGTGATTTTTTTGTCTTCCTTATACTGACACTCAAATGCTCGAATCATGTCTAAAAGTGCATCTTCCCTCCCCCGGTCAGTCACCCAGTTGAGAAAACGAAGGGAAAGAGGAGATACATGAGATTCAAAAATGGCAGAAAGAGCAGATTTCTTTTTCTTTTTATCAATAATTGGACTATTGATAAGCGCTAAGAACTCCTTCTCTTTGGCAACTTTTGAAACATATTGCAAGTCTTTCAATACCGTATCTATAGAACCCTCTTCGATAGCGAGCTCCATCAATGCTTTGGCGTATCTGTTGGTTATTCTACTTGTGGACATATTCGCCTAGTTTAAGTGGAGTTTATCAATTTGAGCTTGTACGAATTTTACTTGCTCTTCCTTTGAATCCAACTGTTTGCCCAACAACTTTTCGGTCAAATCTACTGCTATAAGTCCCACATTCTGTTTGACAGCTTTTATTGCAGTGAGCTTTTCTTTCTCAATTTCCAGCTTTGCGTTTTCGACAATTTTATTGGCTTCAGATTTTGCTTTATCACGCGCTTCATTAATAATGGAATTGGATTGCTCCTTAGCCTCCTGAAGAATGGTTGCTCTTTCTTTTCTGGCCTCTTCCAACAATTTTTCATTCTCGGACTTGAGTTTTTCCATTTCCTGGCGTGCTTTCTTCGATGCATCCAGGGCATCTTGGATATGAGCAGCGCGTTTTTTCAATGCATTGGCAATGGGACGAAAAGCAAATTTTGCCATTACGATCCAAAAAATCAGAAAGGTCAGCAATGACCAAAAAAACAGACCAAAGTCCGGCTTAATGGGATTAAAATCCAGTAAGAATATCATTGTTCTTTGTTTTTTATTTAAAAAAAGGATGGATTGCTCGACCAACCGTCTCACGCTCCATCCATTTCTTTGGTTCTTATCCGATTAGGTAAGCCATGATAATAGCGATGAGTGCAGCACCCTCTACAAGAGCTGCCATCAAAATCATGTTACTTCGAATATCACCGATAGCTTCCGGCTGACGTGCAATAGACTCCATCGCTTTAGCACCGATATTACCGATACCGATTCCTGCTCCGATGACTACGAGTCCCATCCCGATTGCCGCTACTGATAAATGTTCCATAATTCTAATTTATATATGGTTAAATAATTAATGATGTGCTTCTTCTGTGGCCGCTGATAAATAAGAGGCTGTTAATATTGTAAAAACATATGCTTGAACAAAGGCAACCAATATCTCCAAACTCATCATAAACATCGCCAAAAGCATAGACACAATGGATGTACCATACGATGCTCCGACGAGCTGCCCCGATTTTCCGAACACAAATATCAACCCGATGAAAATGGCAATTACAATATGGCCGGCTACAATATTGGCAAATAGTCGCAGCATCAACGTCATGGGCTTAATAAACATGGACATGATTTCTACCGGCGTTAAGATGGTTTTTACCCAAGCCGGAACTCCTGGCATCCAAAGTACATGCTCCCAATAGTTTTTATTGCCATTTAAGTTAACTACAAAAAAGGTGACGATAGCTAAGACCATAGTCACTGCGAGATTTCCTGTAATGTTAGATCCCCCAAAAAATGGTATCTGTCCGAAGAGATTCAATCCTAGAATAAAAAAGAAAAGGGTCATGAGGAACGGATTGTATTTTTCCCACTTATCCCCCAAAAATGGCTTGGTTACTTCGTCTTGAATAAACAGGAACAGAGGCTCCAGAAAGTTTTGTATTCCCTTTGGTGCTTTTCCTTCCCGTTCTTTATATGTGCGCGCAACTCTTATAAAAACCCACATGAGAAAAAGGGCTACCAGCATCATCCCGGCGACATTCTTGGTAATCGAAAAATCATAAAAAGACGTGATACCTCCTCCAAATACCCCGCCATCCATCGTGCTCTTAGAATCCAGCTTGTATTCCTTGCCATTGTATTTGACGTAAGATACATCCTTCTTCTTCCCATCTACCATCTCTTCCCTTGTGACCACATCTTCGATTTCAACTTCTTCCGAGGGAAAGGACGGGTCCGCGACATGCTTTACAATGCCTTTATCCAAAACATATTTTTTGTAGGCCTTATGACCGGTGCCATGATGCTCTGCACTGGGTTCAAATACCCCGGACATAAACATGGACCATCCCTCTTCAGGAGCGTACAAAATACAGGGCAAAGGGATATTCCAGGGGCCAATGCTGTACACATTGTGATTGGATATGTGGTGAAAGGCGGATTCCGCCGGATCAAAAGCATGGTGGGAATCATGGCTTTCATCTCCATTGGGAGATTCATGAGACCCATGTTCCTGAGCATTCAGCCCAAAAACAAACATACTTAACAATATGATAGACAATATCTTTTTCAACATTTCCCGGTTTTATAGTTGGTTTTTTAGATATGAAAAATTTACCATTTCATACCTAAAAAATGAACAGGCTTCAGAAAATCAGCGCAAAGGTATAATTAAAGTGCCAATTAGCCGTTTAAATCACTCAAAATATTTTACTTATTTATTAGAATACCAGAAGCCTTATCATCTGACAATTATGCCTTTGAAAATTATTGAGAAGACGGAGGTTTTTTTCGGTGTTTTGAATGTAATAAACTCTTTCCAGAGCCAATGTAACTTTATGCTAATTATAAAATAATTGCCTTGGGAAGGCTGCGATTTCATACCCTTTCATAACTTTGCGCACCTATGCACTTTTTATATCCATCAATACTTTGGGCCCTTGCATTGCTGGTGATACCGGTAATCATACACCTCTTTTATTTTAGACGATTCAAGACGGTACATTTTTCTAACGTCAAGTATCTCAAGTCGATAAAAGAGGAGACCAGCGCGCGTTCCCGCCTCAAGAATCTATTGACGCTCCTCATGCGGCTACTCGCCTTTACCGGATTGATTCTGGCTTTTGCATATCCGGTGATATCCCCGGAAAACCACTTCAAACAAGGGATTCAAGCGGTCAGTATCTTCATAGACAACTCCTTTAGTATGCAGGCGAAACCGGATGATATTCCTCTTCTCGAAAAAGCCAAACAATCAGCCATCGAGCTGGTGAATGCCTACAACCAGGGAGATAAGTTCCATATTATTACGAACGATCTTGAAGGGCAAAGCCCCTTTTTGGTCGAGCAAAGTGATGCGCTGGATATCATCCAGAATATTAACTACACCCCGGTCGTCCAATCCCTCAAAAGTATCGTGCGCCAGCAATCCAGAATAACCAAATCCGAAGATGTGGTCAACAGGACAAGCTATTTGCTGTCCGACTTCCAGAATAGCATTACCAGTGATTTTTCCGTCAGCGATACCGGACTCCATGTCAATATTATTCCCATTCAAAGTCATCAGCAACAAAATGTTTTTATCGATAGCGCATGGTTTGAGACACCCATCCCCCTTAAAGGGCATTCCAACAAACTCATCGTACGTATCGAGAATGCCGGCCCGGATATCGTCGAAAACGTCCGGTTATCTATCCAATTTGATGGACAAGATTTGCCGATAGGAGTCTTGGACCTTCCCGGGGAAGCCGACCGGTTGGATACTTTTGAAATGAATATCATACACTCCGGTTGGCAGACGGCCAAACTCTCCGTCAACGACTACCCCATTCATTTTGATGATACCTATCATATCGCTTTTAACGTGCCGGACAAGATTCGCATTCTCGTTGTTTTTGACCAACAGCCCAATGCCAAAATAAAAGCATTATACCGGGGTTTGTCCGGATTTCAAGCCGATTTTCGCTCTGCCTCTTCCGTAGATTATAGCCATCTTTCCGACTATAATTTAGTCGTTCTTCAAGAGTTGCCTGCGTTCTCCTCCGGGATGATTACCTCCCTTTCCAATTACGCACAATCTGGGAAAAATATCTTGATTATTCCAAGAGAAGATGGCAACATAGACTCGTATAATTCCCTCCTGAAAACATTAAAAGCCGGAGCCCTCTCCAAAGGGGATATCCAAGCGCGCGATGTCTCTCACATTAACGATAAAGAACAAATATTCTCCGACGTTTTCACAAAAATAAAACCCAGCCTCTCCCTCTTCCAAACGCATACTTCCCTGCAGTATCATCCCAATGCGGCACCTTTCATCGAACCCGTTTTATCCTATAGAGATCACAGGCCTTTCATGGTTAAGTCTTCTGCCCTGCCGGGACTTGTTTACCTCATTGCTGCTCCCTTGAAGACCCCTTACAGCACCTTGGCCAACCATGCCGAACTGTTTGTCCCCGTCATGTTTAAATCCGCTATTTCAGGGGGTGCCTCTGCGCCTTTATCCTATACCATTGGAAGAAGCGAATGGATAAAAATCACCAACCCGGACCTAACGGAAGACGATGTCTATCACTTGGTCAACCAAAATGTTGATATCATCCCAAAACATATAACCAGTCATAATACCGTACAAATAAATGTTTCGGACTACCTCAAAAAAGCAGGGATTTATGATTTGACCCTAAGAGATAAACACGTGAGCAAGGTCGCACTGAACTATGACAGAAGAGAGTCTGATATTCATGTCGTAGCTCCAAAGGATATGGCAAAAGAATACAACGTATTGCAAAGCTATAAGGCAACCGATATTAAACAATATGTCGAAGAAAAGGAAAAAGGTAGGCCATTGTGGAAATGGGCCCTTATCTTTGCGCTAATTGCCTTGGCCATCGAGCAATTGATTATTCGTTTTTGGAAGATTTGACCCATCATGGATTTACTCATCAAAAAAGCTACCATCATCCATCCGAATTCAAAACTGAATCGGAAAGTGAGAGACATTAAGATTAAGGATGGTATCATCGAGAAAATCGGCAGGGGACTTACTTCCAGAGCGAAGGTGATAGAGATGAGCGATTTGCATGTATCTGTAGGATGGATGGATATCGGAACGCAAATCGGTGAACCCGGGTATGAGTTTCGAGAAACCATCCGATCTGTCTCCAAAGCTGCCGCTTTGGGGGGCTTTACAGCTATCGCTCCTTTCCCCAATACCCTTCCCGTAGTGGATAATAAAGCGGACATCGGTTATTTGAAAGAGCGATTTACAAGCCGGCCGGTATCTGTTTTTCCCATCGCTGCCGTGAGCGTAGGTGCCCAAGGGAAGGAAATGGCTGAATTATTGGATTTGGCCAGGGCAGGAGCCGTCGCTTTTTCGGATGGTTGCCATGCCATAGATAACGACAAACTCATACTATTAGCTCTACAGTACCTCAAACGCATGGAGGGTTTGTTAATAGACAATGCTTCAGGAGTATCTATCGCTCCTTCCGCCACTATTAACGAAGGTAAAGTCAGTGCTATGCTCGGGTTGAAAGGCCTGCCCGCGGTATCTGAGCAAATTAGAGTTTACCGCAATATTGCTTTGACGGAGTACACCGAATCCCGCTGTTTGATTCACAATATATCTTCCTCCCACTCCATCCCACTCCTGAGAAAAGCCAAACAAAAGGGTCTCGATGTATATGCTTCTGTCCCTGTCCTTAATTTAGCCTATACAGAAGAGGAAAACAAACACTTTGATACCAATTGGAAAGTGTTCCCTCCGC
Organism: Saprospiraceae bacterium; assembly: GCA_027080725.1. Taxonomy (GTDB): domain Bacteria; phylum Bacteroidota; class Bacteroidia; order Chitinophagales; family Saprospiraceae; genus JALSTN01. Next base: position 59,810 of record JALWRC010000040.1, on the reverse strand, counting down.
TTCGCACCGGCAGAGACCGGGCCTCTTTGCTCCAAGCACTCCAATCCGGCATTATAGATATCGTCGTGTCAAATCATGTACCGGTGGAAATCGAAGGAAAAGCTGTCGAATTTCCCTATGCCGACTTTGGAGCTATCGGGCTCCAAACGCTTTTCCCCGTATTGCGAAAAGCCACAAAATCCAAAGTACCCTTGGATGATCTCATTTCTATCCTGGCCTATAATCCGAGAAAAGCATTGGGCCTACGGGTCCCCTTATTAGAGGAAGGTAGTCCAGCGGAAATTACCTTGTTTAGACCCAATAGCCATTGGATTTTTGAAGAAAAACACATCGCTTCTCTATCAAAAAACAGCCCGCTCATCGGCCAAACCTTTCCCGGCCATGTGTTGGGTACCTTTCATAAAAACAATCTACACCTGTAAGGTGACGGGAGTTTTTAGTAGATTCAACAAATTATTTCGGATACTAAAGCCTTAATAAGCCCTCTTTTAATTTTCAAAAAAACATTATTAATGCACGAGTGTTAATAAAGTATTCTATACAACAACATTTCATAACTAAAAAAGAATACTATGTCTGTAATGAAAGTAATCGAAATCATGGGAAGCTCTACCACAGGTTGGGAAGATGCTACTAAAAAGGCCGTTGCTACTGCTTCAAAATCTGTCAAAGGAATCAAATCCGCTTGGGTCAAAGATCAAAGTGTTACGGTTAAATCCGGTAACGTAAAAGAATTTAGAGTAACCCTCAAATTGACTTTCGAAGTCAAATAATCGCTCTGAGTTTATAAAAGTATTAAACCGTAGAGGATTTGTTTCTCTGCGGTTTTCTTTTAATTAAGCTAACAATACCCATCGAAAAGAATTATTTCGGAGTAGTATCAACATGTTATGATCGGGTCTTACATCGTCAAAATCCTTCTTGCCCCTTTCTCCATATTGTACGGAATTGGGATAACCATACGTAATTTGCTTTACAGAGCAAAATTGCTTAACAGTGTATCATTTAGTGTTCCCGTTATCGGTGTCGGCAACCTGGCCATCGGTGGGACGGGCAAAACCCCACACGTAGAATACCTCACCCACCTGCTCAATCATTATATCTCTATCGCCATTCTTAGCCGGGGGTACAAGCGAAAGACTTCCGGATACCTCGAAGTATTGCCTACCCATAATGCCGAAGAAGTAGGGGATGAACCCCTGCAGTACAAACTCAAGTTTCATGACGTAAAAGTCGCCGTCTCCGAAAGCCGCGTGTTTGGTATCCCCAAACTAATGGGTACACATCCGGATATTCAGGTAGTTCTCTTAGATGATGCCTTCCAACATCGCGAGGTCAAACCCGCACTCAACTTGCTGTTATCCGAATATGCCAGACCCTATACCCGCGACTTTTTACTTCCCTCAGGCCGGCTCCGCGAATGGCCCGCAGGTGCCGCCCGGGCAGATGCTATCATTGTGTCCAAATGTCCCCACGATTTAACCCGGGCAGATGCAAATAAGATGAAAGAGACCCTGTCCGTAGCACCCCGACAGGAGGTGTTCTTTAGCCGGTATCAATACGAGCAACCGTACGCCATGTATCACCCAGAAAACCGTATTCCCATCGACCAAAACACGGATATCCTGTTGGTGACTGCCATTGCCAGGACGGATTATCTGATGGATTATATCGCTGAAAATGCGGGGTTCGTCAAAGCATTGGAATACGAAGACCACCATTACTACACTTCGCGGGATATGCAATACATCAAGGATACTTTTGATGCTATCCCCTCCGAAAATAAGATTATTCTCACTACGGAGAAGGATGCCGTCCGGCTCTTTTTACATCACGATTTTCTCCAAAAGACAGATCTGCCTATATTTGTACTTCCTCTAAGAGTGGCGTTTTTATTTGATGATGGCCCCCGGTTTGATCAATACATAAAAGATTTTTTAACTCAATATAAGATATAGCAGTGTACCTTCGGCGAGTGATGCTCCTTCTTTTTTTTGGTATGAAATGGTGGACTGCCATGCATGCCCAAACACCCCTCCTCCCTGAGTATAACCGGGGTTTTGACCTGATGAGAGGATGGATTGTACAGGGAAAAACCAAGAGAACACCTCCCGGCTTTTCACGCGAAATAGAGTATCAAAACCTTTACCGCACCTTGACAGATGATGGCTTTGTGGACCAGATGTCAATGCCCTCCCGGGGTAAGGACAGCACATTGGCCCATTGGAGCAAAAACCTCGCATCGTATAACCTCTACTTGGGAGGAAAGCTCAAGAATCCTCCTTATACCGATAGAAGAACAGGCTGGCGATCCTACTTTTATCCCTACAACGGCTCGATGTTCCAATGGGAGGAAAAAAACTATACCTTTCAGCTCAATCCCTTACTAAGAGCCTCCGCGGGTATAGTACAAGAGAATGATCCGTCCACTTTAATAGAAAACACCCGTGGTTTTGTGATCGAAGGAGCGGTAGATCACCGTTTTTTCTTTTATTCGAGGATTGTAGAGACCCAACGCCATCTTCTTCCCAACGAAAGGGCTGTCCTTGAGCAGACCAAGTCCGTTCCATTTGCCGGTTCTTTTAAAGAATTCACCATCCGGCCCTTCAAGGACCAAAGAGCCATAGATTTTAACAACTCCGAAGGCTATTTTGGGTATCAGCTATCCCCTTCTTTCCGGGTTCAAATCGGACAAGGACGTCATTTTATCGGGAGTGGATATCGCTCTTTGCTCTTATCGGATTTTGGCAAGAGTTACTTCTACGGCCAATTGGATTGGTCCTTTGGTCCGGTCTTCTATCGCAACCTCTACACCTCCATGATTGCGCGTACCCGCCAGGATTTAAACCATGATGCCCTACTCCCCAAAAAATACATGGCAGCGCACCTCCTCGGCTTTAACCTTCCTTTTGGGATGCAAGTGGCCTTCTACGAAGCGGTCATCCACTCCAGAAATAACCGATTTGAACTCTCTTACCTCAACCCGATTATTTTCTACAGATCAGTAGAATTTAATCTCGGCAGCCCGGACAATATCCTGATTGGTGGAGATGCCCGTTGGGATATCGCACACCTATTTACCTTCTATGGGCAGCTTATGATCGACGAATTTAACCTGCCCGAAATACGCCACTTCAAGAAAGGTTGGTGGGGCAACAAGTTCGGCCTACAGCTCGGCTTGTTTTATCCGGATGCATTGGGGATCGCGCATCTTGACCTTCGGGTAGAATACAATACCGTACGCCCCTATACCTACACGCACAGGGATAGCATCCGCAGTTATGCCCATTACAACCAACCCCTGGCGCATCCCTGGGGAGCCAACTTCAAAGAGTTGATCTTTCAAGCGAGCTACCGGCCCTCTGACAAATGGGCCTTCCGGGCCGGGTGGATATCCGGATGTAGAGGCCTGGATCTCCGCGGAGAAAATAATGGCGCCAATATTCTCAACAGCCATAAGTCCGGAGTATCCCAATATGGCAACTACACCTGTCAGGGCGACCTGCATAAGGTCAATATTCTGTCCCTTGATCTGAGTTATATGTTTCTCCAACAGTACTATCTGGATGTTAGGCTCTTGAGAAGGTATGAAATGGTTGAAGACCCCGCCCGGCCATCCCCCGGGTTCTTCTACGGCTCTATCGGTATAAGAGCCAATACCGGGCTTTCGACCATCGATTATTAACCCCTGTTGATACTTCATTATATCCTCATTTACCGGCAAAACATCGGAAAAAGGCGCTTAAAAACATGAAAATACCGGAAGAGATACCATTGGAAAAAAAGCAGGCAAAGCAAATCCGTATTGCTATTATAGAGGGATATACAGCACACGCCCGCTCTTTCCCATGGAAGGAGACGCAAGACCCTTACAAGATTTGGCTTTCGGAGATTATCCTCCAACAGACACGTACCGAACAAGGCCTACCCTACTATCTAAAAATCACACAAAAATACCCGGACATACCCAGTCTGGCAAAAGCTAAGGAAGAACCGTTCTTAAAAGATTGGGAAGGGTTGGGGTATTATTCCCGGGCCAGAAATATGCTTGCCGCTGCCCGGTATATGATGGAGCACCACCAAGGCACATTCCCCAACACTTACGAAGAAATTCTGGCCCTCAAAGGCGTCGGTCCCTATACGGCAGCCGCCATCGCCTCCTTTGCTTTCGGTCTGAGGTATCCGGTGGTAGATGGCAATGTACTCCGGCTCTTTTCCAGGCTTTTCGGAATAACGGCCCCCGTCGATGTAGCATCTACCGTCCGCGCTATACGCCATATAGCCTGCACTCTGATGGACAACAAAACCGATCCGGCCATCTTCAATCAAGCCATCATGGACCTCGGGGCCTCGGTTTGCACACCCAAACAACCCAAATGCGCCATTTGTCCTGTCCGGAAATACTGCCGCGCTTATAGAGACCAACTAATAGATTTACTCCCCGTCAAAAGCAAAACCTTAAAGAAAAAATCGCTTTACTACAATTACTTTTATATCCCCGGTCACTCCGGTACATTTGCCCTGACACAAAGGGACAGTACTGCCTTCTGGAAAAAAATGTATCAGTTTCCCCTACTTGAAGATAACGGAAAATACTCCACCATTTCATACCTCCAAAAAAGAATCTCCAAAGAGTGGAACTATCTCCCAAACCATCTTCAACCTATAGCAGAGGAAAAACAGACGCTTTCCCACCGGCACATCCATGCACGGTTGTTTGTGCTGGATAACTTTCCCCCTCAAAGTTGGCAAGACAACTGGATCCACACCTCTGTGGATGAACTCACACGACTCCCTTTACCAAAGCTGATGAAGACGCTGATCGGCCGCCACCTGCAAATACCTTGAGCACTGACCTGCTTCAGCCTCGACATTAATCCCCTCCAAATCCGGAGAAGAACGAATAAAGGCGTTAACTTTGCACCCAAATATAAAGAGTAACATGTACACGATAAACATATATTTAAAATTAGCCCTAATCGCCCTGACCCTCATCGGGGGGACCGTGTTGGCCTATGCATTTGGATTTTGGTACGCATTTCCCATCTTGCTGATCGGAATCGGCCTGCTGGTGAGTTATATCATGCTCGGTACGATTCAATCCGCTGCCGATATGGTGCAGAAAGAACAGTTTGAAGAAGCGGAAAATCGACTTCGTCTTACCCTCAATCCCAAATTTCTTTACAGTACCAACCGCGCTTTTTACTATATCATCAAGGGCAGTATTGCACTGTTTAAAGGGGACAAAGAAGGGGCAGAGACCCTTTTCAAAGAAGCCCAGAAAATCAAATTACCTACCGACAATGAGCGTGCAATGGTGCTGCTACAGTTAGCCAGCATCAATGCCTCAAAAAACAAATGGAATACCGCCCAACGCTACTATCGCGAACTCAAAAAACTCAATGTCACCCAAAAGATGATCAAAGATCAAATACAACAGTTTGATAAAGCATTTCAAAACCGGGGCGTACTTCGAAATCCCGGAATGCGTCATCAAGGAGGGTTCCGTCAGCCCGGTGGTAAGAGACGTCGCCCAAAATCCAGATAAAACACCGCTCCATCACTGATAGCCCAGCTTTACAAATCGTTTGATGATCCGGTTTTGACCGCTTTGTATGATGATGGCATAAAGGCCTCCCGGATAACCGTTTAGATTTAAGTTTAGCTGCTTCTGCCCGGTCTCTTTTTCATACAATATAGTCCCCACAGAATTCATTACTGTCACATTGACGGGGGATGGATTCGTATGGATAAAAGATATCCTGCATTTGTCCAATACCGGATTGGGAGATAGTGAAATCTTCGGAAGAAAACCCTTTTCCGGAGTGTTAGCTGATAACGTACTACAATATTGTCCCAGCTCCCCATGCTTAAAGTAATACATTTCGAGATAATCTTTCAATACCTTAGCGGTAGTAGCGGCAAAATCCTGTCTGTGCTCCTCGGTGTCCCGGACTCCTTGGCGGTTGCATTCCATTTGGATGCCGTCGATGGTTCCATCCTTGACCGATCCGTATCGTCGAGTATTATATCCCCCGCTAAAGTAGGACTCTGATGTGCTGGGAGCCGGTTGGTTTCTGCTCGGGACCGCAGGATATCCGCCATTTTCATACATTTGGCCCAAACTAAGTGCGCCGCGTAAGAGTTCGGCAAAGGTTAAGTCTTCCTCGTTGTATCCCGCCAGATGGCGGATACTTGATTTGTGGATTATCCGGGTCTGATTCAACCATTCGTCATCGTGTTGCAAGTCCTTTTTACTAATCAAATACCCCAGCTCAAGTCTTTGGACCGAGTGCCCATGACCATGCAAATCGATGTACAAACCACGACCGTATTGTCTTAAGACCGAGTCTATGGCTATTTGTATGAAATGGTGATAATCCATCCAGGCCTCTTCCGCTTCTTTGTTGCCGTCCGCCGCATCCCCCAATGCCCTGTTGGCATCGAGTTTTTTGCGGTGCAGACGATTAATAATTACATGGGGATAACAACCGAATACCTGAAATATCTCATCGTACATTTGCCTGATGAGTTCCTGAGTATAGGCATCTTTGACATAGACACAGCCGGTACAAGACCGGTCCGGAATACTTTCCGGGTGCAAGTTTCCTCCATGCGGAGCTGAAATAATAACCGGCAAATGCCCGGCTTTATACTCGATGTATTGATTCGAACCATAATAGGTTTTGCCGGACTCATACGTCTGGCCTCCGACAGGAACAAAATAGAGGAAAAACAGCCCAAAAATAGTCCACCTGATTACCATATTTACCAATGCTTTACTTTATCAAAGAACAAATATAATCAAAAAGAGAAGGATATTTCTAGTAGAAGAAAGTACCACTCTATATCTTTTGGAAGCGAATAAGCTTGTATTAACATAACTTCATTATCTTTGCGGGCTAATAAAACCTAAAAAATTATAACTATGACACAAAACTTACTATACGCTATTCCGGCGTTTGGAATACTTGCTTTGATTTACACCTTTTGGAGATCAAAATGGGTAAGCAACCAAGACGCAGGAAGTGATAAGATGAAAGCGATTGCCCAGCACATATCCAGTGGTGCTATGGCTTTCTTAAAAGCAGAATATCGCTTCTTAGCTATTTTCGTTTTAGCGGTTTTTATCTTGTTGAGTGTTTCTGCCGATGCGCAGACCTCTTCATGGCTGGTTGGAGTTTCTTTCATTGTCGGGGCTCTTTGTTCGGCCTTAGCGGGATTTATCGGAATGAAAGTCGCTACCAAAGCCAATGTAAGGACCACAAATGCTGCCCGAAAGAGCCTTGGAAGAGCCTTAGAAGTCGCTTTTTCGGGGGGAGCCGTGATGGGACTGGGAGTAGTCGGACTGGGCGTACTCGGACTTGGGACCTTATTCGTTATTTACAAAGATGTGTTGGATTGGGATATAGATAAAGTCATCACCGTAATTACCGGATTTTCTTTTGGTGCTTCTTCTATAGCGCTATTCGCGAGAGTGGGTGGTGGTATTTATACGAAGGCAGCAGATGTAGGAGCGGATCTCGTGGGTAAGGTAGAGGCCGGCATTCCGGAAGATCACCCCCTCAATCCTGCTACTATTGCGGACAATGTGGGGGACAATGTAGGAGATGTAGCCGGTATGGGAGCTGACCTTTTTGAGTCCTTCGTCGGATCTATTATAGGGACAATGGTCCTGGGTGCTGCATTTGTTAAGCTACCCGGCTTTGCCGACTCCGGCTTCGATGGGCTCAATGGAGTGCTTTTACCCCTCGTACTTGCCAGTATTGGCATTCTCGCCTCCATCATAGGTACGTTTTTCGTGCGGGTAAAGGACGACAATGCCAACCCACAAAAAGCACTGAATACGGGAGAGTTTATCGCCGCATTTATTATGATTGTATTGACATATTTTGCAGTAGACTTTATGCTTCCAAAAGAGTGGACATTTAATGGTACCACTTTTACCTCTTTTGGAGTATTTATGGCGGTAATTATCGGATTGGTTGCAGGGTTATTAATCGGATTGGTCACAGAGATGTACACCGGAACAGGTAAAGCCCCGGTCATCAAAATCGTCAAACAATCCGTTACAGGTTCTGCCACCAACATCATTGCCGGTCTGGGAGTTGGCATGCAGTCCACCGCGATACCGATTGTCATTCTGGCGGCTGCCATTTTAGGTGCTTTTCACTTCGCCGGACTTTATGGGATTGCCATTGCAGCGGTTGGGATGTTGGCCAACACGGGTATCCAACTAGCCGTTGATGCTTATGGCCCGATAGCCGACAATGCCGGGGGAATTGCCGAAATGAGTGAATTGCCCAAAGAGGTAAGAGAGCGCACAGACAAATTGGACGCAGTAGGTAACACCACAGCGGCCATTGGTAAAGGATTTGCTATCGGATCTGCGGCACTAACCGCCTTGGCATTATTCGCAGCATATATGCAAACGGCACACATCACTTCGATTGATATCTCCAAAGCTACTGTTATGGCAGGGCTTCTACTCGGTGGGATGCTGCCCTTCTTATTCTCATCCCTGTCTATGGATGCCGTCGGAAAGGCCGCCAATGACATGATTAAGGAGGTGAGACGACAGTTTAAGAGCATCCCGGAATTAAGAGCAGCCCTGGATGTTATGATCAAAAACGAAGGGAAAGACTCAAAGGACTGGTCCGATGCAGACCGCAAGACTTTTGAAAATGCCGAGGGCAAAGCAGAATACAGCAAATGTGTTGAAATATCTACCAAAGCATCGATTCGCCAGATGGTATTGCCCGGGTTAATCGCGGTAATTACCCCTGTCTTAATCGGATTTGCCGGAGGACCGGAGATGCTCGGAGGACTCTTAGCGGGTGTTACCGTTACCGGTGTGATGATGGCTATATTCCAATCCAATGCCGGAGGTGCATGGGATAATGCCAAGAAAATGGTAGAAGAGGGCTTTGAAGTAGATGGTCAGGTATATGGCAAGGGTTCGAAGGTACACAAAGCCACTGTGGTGGGGGATACCGTAGGAGATCCTTTTAAAGACACTTCCGGTCCTTCACTTAATATACTTTTAAAACTCATGACCGTTGTCGCATTGGTTATCGCACCACTGATTAGCTAAAAGGTCATTATTCTTACAGTAAAATTTTGCAATAGGAGCACATCTAACCCGAATATCAGATGTGCTTCTTTTGCTTCATACCTTTCTATTACGAGACTTTCGGTCAAATCACGACATTAGAAAGACGCTCCATACTTTTTTAATCGCTTTCACAGTTATTTAGAAGATGTGAGGGTTACATCATTTCAAAAGGACATTTTAAACAGCAATGAAATATATGAAAATACTGGTTTTTGTAAGCTTACTATTTGGTACCGGATGGTATTTTGTCTCTCAAATTCAACAGGAAAGAGAAACCGCCGTTATCCAAAACCTCATCCGGTTAAAGGACCAAGTACATGTCGCTAATCCTCCCATAGATGACTCTTTCTCTAACCGCGTATTTAAGAAGTATATCGAAATTATCGATTTTCAGAAGCGCTTTCTCACGAAAGAGGATTACCAACAACTCGAACAATATCGCTTTGACTTAGACGACCAGGCGAAGGAGGGTAAGCTCGTGTTCTTTGATCTATCTGCAAAATTATTGGAGCAAGCCGTGTCTAAGACGGAACGTTTCTATAAATCCCTATTGGATGGTGATCTCCAACTCGATAAAATGGAATATTTAGACTTCGAAGGAAAACATATCGATTGGGCAAAGGATGATGCCGCACTAAAAGACAGATGGCGAAAAATCCTAAAATACGAAGTCCTAACCGATGTCATCGACGCACTTGAAAAACAGGAGAAAGATACCGTAAATGCCGATAAACCATTAGACTCATTAAAATTGGAGGCTATTGCGGATACCAAAAAGACCTTTGAACGTTACTTTGACCGCCTGCATAAGGTGCGACGATCCGACCGCTTTGGCAATTACGCCAATAGCATGACCATGGTGATGGACCCGCATTCCAATTACTTTTCTCCCAAGGAAAAGGAAGACTTCGATATCAATATGTCCGGAAGATTAGAAGGTATTGGCGCTAGGTTGTCACAAGACAAAGACTATATCAAGGTAGTGATGATTATACCCGGGGGTCCGGCGTGGAAACAAAAACAGCTCGAAGTCAACGACCTGATTACTAAAGTCACTCAAGAGGGTGGAGAACCCATGGATGTAAAGGGAATGCGTATAGATGACGTAGTAAAAAAAATACGTGGTAAAAAAGGTACAAAGGTTACGCTTACTGTAAAGAAAGAAAGTGGTATTGTTCAAGATATCGAAATCGTAAGAGATGAAGTGATATTGGATGAAGGACTGGCCAAATCCTTAATGATACAGGACAAAAACGGCACTAAAATTGGCTATTTGCTCCTTCCAAAATTCTATACCAATTTTAATTCTCCCGATGGACCCAAATGCGCTAGAGATGTAGACAGAGAATTAAACAAATTAAAAGCAGATGGCGCTCAAGCCGTCATTTTGGATTTGAGAAACAACGGCGGCGGGTCTTTGAGGGAAGTGGTCGATATGGCCGGCCTTTTTATAGAAAAAGGTCCCGTGGTTCAGGTAAAAGCCAGAAAAGACCGTCCATTTATCTATAAGGATCGCAACAACGCTGTCTCGTATGATGGCCCCCTGGTAGTAATGGTCAATTCATTTAGTGCTTCTGCTTCCGAAATACTTACAGCGGCACTCCAAGACTACGACCGCGCCATTATTGTGGGGGGAAAGTCCACTTTTGGTAAAGGCTCCGTACAGCGTTTCTTCGATCTCGACAGGATGGTTTATAACAATAAGATTAAACCTCTCGGTCAAGTCAAAATGACTACCCAAAAGTATTATCGAATTTCCGGACAGTCCGTACAACTCAAAGGCGTTGTCCCCGATATCCAATTGCCGGATAGATTTGCTTATGTCAAAACCGGGGAAAAAGAATACGACTATGCATTGCCCTGGGATGTCATCGCACCTACCAAGTATAGCCAGAATGTTTACAATGTCAGCGATATCAAATCAAAGTTGATTGGACTCAGCAAATCACGAACCGATACGATGCATCTCTTTAACCAAATTGATGATTACGCAAAATGGTACAAGAAAACCAGAGACGAATCCATCTATCCTCTAAAACTGGATAGCCTCAAGGCCAAATTGGACAAGAGAAAAGAAAAGTCTAAAGAGTATAGAAAACTCATGCACAACTTTAAAGATTTGACCTTTAAAAACCTGGATGTTGATACGGCATTCATCCATATGGATAGCTCTCGTATTGCACGCAATGAAGACTGGATCAAGCGGGTTAGAAAGGATGTTTACTTATATGAAACGGTACATATCGCAGAAGATATGATAAAACTGAAGTAAATCTTAAACGTCTACCATATTACTAAGATGTATCTGAGGACAGAGCATCTTTCTGAGTAGGACCCACCACTTTACCATTTCATACGGAAAACCAATAACTTTCTAACGATTCTCCAGTGGGGGTAAAAACCTACTTGGAGGTGGTCGGGCGTATTACGGCTTTTATCATATTGTGGTCAGAGATATCACTTCGTACCAAATGCATCGACCGGACCACAAAATTGGTATCTGCAAGGATGTAATCTATTCGCAAAAAAGGGAGCGCTCCTCTATATGTTGAGCCCGGACCTCTTCCTTTTTCGACAAAGGCGTCGTGCATTTCCCGGCTCAAAATATGATAAGCATAGGATAGTGGTTGGTCGTTAAAATCGCCCGTAATCACTACGGGAAACGGACTTTTATCCACCGCCTTTCTCACTTTGTGAACTTCTTCGGCGCGATATTGTGCATAGTTCTTATAACGCTTAAACATGGAAAGTACTTTTCTCCAGGTATTTGTTTGGCCGATGTTTTCTTCATTGATGGATTCAGCGGTCCGGCTGACGCGATTGGATTGTAAGTGAAGACAGAATACACGAATCGTATCCTTGCCCATTTCTAAATCCGCCCACACGCAAGAGTTGGTTTGATTGGAAAATGGAATGCTTCCCTTGTCAAAAAAACGCAATTTTGACATCAGCAATGCGCCCTGAGTGCCGTATTGATGTTTGTACGGAAAATCTAAATATCTGGAAAGCAATTGCAAACTATAAGGATTGACCTCCTGTAAGCAAAGCACATCAGAAGTACTCATATGCTTGACCATGGTTCCTAATTTGGCAATTCCAAGTTTCGAGTCTGTATCAAACAGCTTTTTTATATAGCTCAACCCAAACACATTGTGTGAGGTGACGGCTAAATCAAAACTATTTCTTTCCGAGGCAGCATCTCCTCCCTTATTAAACCCATAAAAGAATGGTATCTTAGGTACGCAAATCAAAAGTACAAGGATAGATAACCATGCTCGTTTCCAGTTAAAAAAAAACCAATACAACAGCAAAAATAGATTGCCGGCAAAAAATATAGGAAAAAGCAAGCCGGCAATGGAAACCGGCCAAAACCTCTCGGGAGAAACATAAGGCGACCATAGCGCCAGAATACACCCAATACTCCAAAGTAAATTAAGCCTAAATAATAATTTATGAATCAAGCGCTTGCCGTTTTATAGTATCAAAAGTATTTACCGGCCCTTTCTACTCCATTTTGGGTACGTACCGGAGATGACACAGAGGGCATAAAGAGATCGATTTATCCTATCACCATACTTGAACGCCTCCCATCTTATGCATAAAGAACATATGAAAAAAGACTCTGTTTTGTGGTTTTACAGAAAAAGCATTGAAATATGTTGCGGTATTCTAAAAGGCAAATCCCAAAGACATTTGATATATGACATTCTTGTCAACATCGTCAGACGAGGGTAGAGCATTGGGATTTGTCGGATCGAGTTGGTACCGAAAGTCCGTCGAAGTATTGGTGATATCTGTCAGCCCCCAGTATCCCTTAATGGACAAATAAAGGGCGGAATTCAGATAGTATTTTATCCCCACAAATCCTCCGTAATCAAAGATATTGTACTTCCGTTTTTCTACCTGTTTATCCAAGAAGTAATAAGCGCCTAATGTCTGGGGAACGTCATACTTCACCCCCCGGATTAGCTTAGAATAAATATTTGGAACGTACCGCTTGAGCGTCGGCCTACCTCCCACTTCTCCGGCATTGTCCTTTAGATAGTCATAGTCCAGTAAAACAGAAAAATCAATCCCCCCATTGGACGGGCTGGTAAAGGTCATATTCCCTTTAGCAATGGAACCCACCAAAATATTTGCGCTGATGCCACCGGTTAGTTCGAGTTTCTTAATGGGTTTGTAATAGATGCCCAATGGTATTTCTAAATAGGAGTGCTCCACCAATAGTTTTGTTGTCGTATGACCGGTGACCACTGCATCTTTCACAATACTTCTAAACACGAAGTAGCCATCACCATCATAATCATACTTTGCTCCTGCTTGATTGTACCCAAACCCCGAAAAAACTCCAAAATTGGGAAGTGCTTTCCATGAAACCTCCAATCCCAAATGAATTCCTCCTTGATAATTTACTTTTTCTCCTTCGTCAACAGGTCCTTGTATCGTCGTCCAATTGCCTCCGGCTTTAAAACCAAATCCCCATGGTTTCTGACCTGAAACCATCGTTACAATCCCTAAAAACCATACTAAAATGATAACAAAATTCTTCATCTTTTTACTCGTTTCTTCGTTCTCACAATACAACTTATAATCAACTTACAGAGCACCTAATTACTCTTCCCATTGCTCGAGACACAAAGGTACTGTTTATTTGCTATTCTCCTTTATCCCCCTCGTCCCGATACTTACTAAACTATTTCGCGGAAAGCCTAAACCGTATTCAGTACAACTGTCTCTTCTTTATCCCCAATGTATAGCCTATTTGGCTATACATATCTTGCGTGTCGTGGAACCTTGATTCGTGGTGATTTGAATATAGTATACTCCACTATCCAGATCCGATGTGTACCATTTCATACCAAAATCTACCTTAGCTCTAAGGTTCTCTTGTCTTATGACCGCTCCCCTTGCATCGTAAAGACGGAAATTGACCTCTTGAGGTTGGGATAAAGTCATCCGAATATTTAATACGTCGTTTGCCGGATTTGGGAATATGCCTATGCTTTCAAAAATTCCGGGGGTCACCGTCGCAACGGATTCCTTTACTTCAATATCATAGCTTCTCATGCAATTATTGGCATCCGTAATCTTTACAGTATAAATCCCTTTGGCCAAATGGTCAATGATAGCTGTAGTATCTCCGGTGCTCCACTTATACGAATAGGGAGCCACTCCTCCCCGAACCTCAATGCTTATCGAACCCACTTCTTTACCGGGCTTTGTATTCGTAATCGTCGGGCTGAGTTGGAGTGAATCCGGTTGGTTGATCTTAAATACGGTAGTGTCGCTCTTACAATTATTGGCATCTTCCACATAGACCTCATACTCTCCTCTCCCAACCCGGATTTTCCCGTCTTGTAGATGATTAACCTCTCCATTAACATAAAATGTAAAAGGCCAATCCCCATGCAAACGGTCCAATACTATCGATCCGTTATCCTCCCCAAAACAAAGTACATCACTCGCCTTGGCATCAAAAGAGACTTTAGGAAAATGTGGAATCTGCAAAATGACCTCTCGCTCGCAATCGCCGGAAACCACCACTACCTTGGCTTGTGTATCGGAAACCATCGCCACACTATCTCCCGATATCCCATCTTGCCAACGGTACGAATAGGCTTTTCCCTCCGGTGACGAAAGTACGACCCTTGTGCCGGCTTGATAACAGCCCGTATCATAACGCACCTTGGGCACAATCTCGGGTTGAACCTCGATATAATAGGTTACGACACTGTCACAACCATTTGCCGCGACAAGGGTCTCCTCCAATGTATCATCAACAATGCGCTCCTCCCCTAAAAACATCATGCCATAACAAAGCGCAAGAGATTGTGACGAAGTACTCGACGGCAAAACCTCCACATGCAAGTTGACTACCTGTTCACATCCCGAAGTATCGGTAAAACTCTGGGTATAATCTCCGGGCTCGTCTATATTCAATCGTCCAAAAGAGATTTCCATTCCCTGACAAATCGTCGTATCTTTATTGACAGCTTCCGGTTTGAAGGTGACATTGACATCATCGTTGGAGATTAAGACACCTTTTGTCACTGTAACTGCGTAATACCCCCCTTCAGAAACCGTAATCGTCCGGGTGGTCTCTCCTGTACTCCATTGATAACTATCCCCCGAGAGCCGGGGATCCAAGGTGACCATATCCGGTCCGTCACACTGGAAGATATCTTGATCAGATGGGCGACTTTTAGCTTTCCATCTAAGAGTGAGGGTTACATTTACGGACATTTTTCTTGATACCTTGTTAGAATCATTGGGGTTGTACAACGGAAATCGCCATATACCTCCCGGATTAATACGATCGAAGAACTTGTAATACCGCACCGATCTCTGAGTGGGTTTTTCGTCTTTGGTTGGGTCGTAATTGGGAAGGTAAATACCCGATCCCATGGGGCCCAGTACACCCATTTTCAAAATACTGATATCACCGGGGCGTCCGTATTTGATATACGTCTTCATCTCGACATCCCAATGCAACAAATCCTGTTGTAGCATCTCAAGAACATCGACAGGAACATCTATTATCATCGTATCTTTCTTTCCGGAAGGAAGTGATAGTGTAGATTCAAATTTAACCTCACCCGAATCTCCCTTGATGGCAGGGTAATTAATACTTGCAATGAACTCCTTGCCGACAACGTTAACCTCATTACTAAAGACACTACAATCCTTCACCACCTCTACCCGGTACTTGCCGGGTTGCCCGACTTTTATCGTAGATTTGGTGGCCCCGGCTATGGGTTCATCGTTTAGATACCACTGTCTTGTATAAGCCGCACCGGAAGGGGTAGACCGCAACAATGTCGAATCCCCATAATACAAATCTACCGGCCCTTTTGGGAAGGCTTCGGCATTAAACGCTCCTCCCAAACATCTTGCACGAGCCACCTTTCCACGAATGACATCACCAGGCTGCTCCCCAAATCCATTGCTAAACCGGATGCCGACTTGGTTCAAATGACAGTAACTCATAATGGTGCCTCCCCGGGATGGAACAATCGGATTACGCTTGTCAAAACAGCGTTGACCTTCCGGTGTGTTACCGTTGTTAGAAGCAAAGATGTTGCCGCAGTCATCGATTTGGGTATTATTTCCATTCCATCGGCAACTATGGGTGTGGTACGAACCCAGGTTGTGTCCCATTTCATGCGTCAACACATTCACACTCCAGGAATAGGTGGGCAATTTTCGGTAACTTGTACCGATATTGCTATATGCAACTCTACCTTGACCGGTACCGGAATTGTACCGGGTGCACAATTTATCTATCCATCCCACTCCCCCTAAATTATTGGGGGAGCGACTGAGTAAATGCCCCAGATCCCCATCAAAATTATCCCTCACTCGAGCACCAAAATCCCGGATAGCTTGGAATGAATTCTGCGTGTTATAGGGATCTTTGCTGGTCCAAACGACGATTTTATTTACTTTCACATTGATACCTTCATTTTCATAAAGCGCCGCGACAACGTTAAACATTCCATTTACATCCTGTATCACCCGGGTCTTAGATCGTCCCTTCTCTTGGTACATGAGATAATCCGCTTCGACATATATTTTAATCTGTTTACATGGAGGCGCTTCAGATATCGACAGGCCCCGCCGCGTACCATCAGTTGCCTCTTCCAATGGCATCAGGCCCGACAAATACTCATTCCAACACTCCATCACCGGAGGATTGGTGATGTTTGCATCATTATAACTGATGAATATGTTTTCGCCTTCGAGTTTGCCGATAACGTGATTGCCGGTGTCGTCGCCCGAGAATACCCCTATGATATTATTTTCAAAAAAACTAACAGCGGCAAAAGATTCCGGCTGACCTTCGATAATCCCCCGGTAGTGGCTGCCGGAAGGCAACTCAAATGCTCGCTCCGGATTGGCACTGGTGACCGCCTTGAAGGAGGGCGTCACCACATCCTCCAATACCATCAATAGATGTACCGGTTCTCCGGACTCTACCGGCACTTCCAACCGTACAAATTCCGGCTTATTCGTTACCATTTTGTCCACCTGGCGAGGATTTAACCCGAAGAGGGCATAATCCTTTACTACGCCCTTTTTGATTACAGAATAGCCTCTCTTCTCTATGGTATGAAATGGTTGGATATTTTCCGGTTGGTGGACCGATTGCCAGATCATAACCTTTTCGTAGAGTGGTTTTTGCCCATAGGACATAAAAGGAAACAAGAATGTGAATAGGTACAGGAAAATTTTCATATTTACGTTTTATTTTACAATTTCATACCGGAAAAATCCGGCTGTGGTGAATGAGATAATAACGACAACACCCATCAATGAACGATGGATATCCGCTTGATAATGCGCTTGCCCGATTGATTCAACTGTATGAGATAAACCCCTTCTGCCCAATGGGAAACATCCATCGATAGCTGTATCTCCGTACTGTTTTTATAAGTCTTTTCAAAAATAGGCTTGCCGGATACCTCTGTGATAATCAACTTTGTCAGTCCGATACCGGGTATTCTTCCTTCGATGTACAGTACAGAATGAGCAGGACTAGGACGAGCCTTCAAAAGCATTGGAGAATGAACCAATGCTTTTACGGCATTGTCCACTCCCACAATATAGGATCGGTTCTTTTGGCATTGGTGGTTATCTGTGACCAGGACACTGTATTTCCCGTCTCCTATATTTTGGAGATCTTTGGTGGTAGCGCCATTGCTCCATTGATATTTGTAGGGCATAGTGCCTCCATCTACCGTAAGTACAATGCTGCCCTCCTTTAATCCTTTCCTGGTATCTTGCACTTGTGCCGACAAGGACAACGAATCCGGCTCTACCAAACGAACAGTCTTCTCCTCCTTACACCCTTTTTCATCTTCTACCATAATGAGATACTCCGCCTCGCCAAGAGCGCTGCGGTTCAATCCGGTAAACCCATCATTCCACCTAATCGTTTTTTTGCCACTTCCTCCATCAATGATTAACCGGATACTTCCATCCCGGTCTCCAAAGCACGAAATAGGGCGCACTTCCGCCTCCAATGAGATAACGGGATAATGAGGTACTTCCACAGTCTTTTCAAGTTGACACCCATCCGGATTGGTGATAGTAACCGAAATGCTATCCTCTTTTACGCCATAAATCTTACTCTTGGTCTTTCCATTGGACCACAAGTAGGTGTCATCGGGGTTGTTGGAAAAAACCTTCACTCTCGAACCCACATTAGGGCAACTCGTATCTGCCTCGACCGCCGCAATAATCTGCGGACTGACCCTAATGTAGTATATGCGCGTACTGTCACACCCTGCAGCACTGTGCAAGTACTGCTCTAAGGTATCACTTCTGTAGTATTTTTTCCCTTGAAATTCGTCCCCGAAACAAAGCAAAAGAGACTCTTCCTTATAAAAAGTGGGGCTCACCTCCAAATGCAAGGTCACGACACTATCACACCCCGCAGAAGAAGTAAAACTTCCGTGATAAGTCCCGCTTTGACTCAAAGATTGCTGCCCAAATAAATACGTTTCCCCTTCGCAAATAGTCTGGCTAATCTCATAATCTGTCGGAGCAATTATGACATCAATATCATCCGATGATTCCAAGGAACCCTTCGTCGCAGTAACGGCATAATTACCGGGTTGGAGAGCTATGATTTGCCTTGTTTTTTCTCCGGTTGACCATAGATAACTATCTGCTTTTACTCCTGCATCCAACGTGACTTTGCCCTGAGCGCAGGTTCTTACATTCTGATCAGAAGGTCGACTTTTCAAGACCCATACAAATGCCAGGTCAATATCAAATACAATCGGTTTGACCGTTGAGCTATTTTTGTTTTCATTTGTGACATCAATTTGCCATGTCCCTGTAGGATTGGTCCTCCCCAAGTTATAATTAAACGTATCTTCAGCTACAAGTATATCTACACCATCTGCCGGATAAAAATCTTCCAATAAAATACCGCTATTTGCCGGGCCTCTGACGGTCATCTTTAGACGGTTGAGATAAGTGGGAAATCCGCCTTTTAATTGGATAATCATCTGCATATACCATTGATGGGAGCCATCGGGAATATTGCGATAAACCTCCGGGCCAAAGCTTACTTCATAGTGCTGTGTTTTGCCACCGATAATCGTATCCATCACCTCTTCCCTGACGCTGTCCCGTCCCCCTTGTACGGGAGGATAATTAATACTGGCGAGAAATTCGCTGTTGACCACTTTGACAGGCGATGCGATTACAGAGCATGTTGTTGTTACCTCGACAAAATAGATGCCACTTTCCTTAACCACAAGAGTAGAATTGGTCGCACCTGGGAGTGCCAGTCCCGAACGATACCATTGGTAAGTGTACTTGCTGCCGGTAGGAGAGGCGGACAACACCGTACTGTCTCCATAATAGACATTTACTGTGCCTTTGGGAGCAATACTTGCCACAAAGGCTGTCCCGAGACAAGACGCTCCCCTCACCCGGTTGCGGATGAGATCTCCGGGCTCGGGACCAAAACCATTTCTAAAATTTATCCCATACCTGGTCAGGTGACAATAGCTCATAATCGTTCCTCCGTTTTTAGGCGCAGGACCTCTCGGACAGCCGCCTTCCGTCGCTACACAGTTGTCGAGCGCCTGATTGTGGCGAGGACCCCATGAACAGTGTTGGGTATGACGTGAACCCACATTGTGTCCCATCTCATGGGTTACGACCTCTGCACTCCATGAATAGGTAGGGAACTCCGTATATCCGGCCCCAATATTCGAAAATGCGTGTCTGCGTTGATTCTTACACAGCACATCCACCCAAGCCAATCCGCCCAAATTATTTGGGGATAAAGACAGCAAGTGCGCTAAGTCTCCATCAAAATTATTGCCGACCCTAGAGCCAAATGAGCTCAGTGCGGCATTACTGCTGGAATAATTGTATGGGTCTCTTTTATTCCATACCTTCAATTTGTTGATTTTGGTATTTATCCCTTCGTTGGCGTACAGGGTGGATACGACATTATACAATCCGGTGATATAATTGGTCGCACTTTGGACCGAACGCCCTTTCTTTTGGAATACATAATAATCAGCTTCGAGATACACTGCTATTGTTTTGCATTCACGTGCTAATAATCCTTCCCGGTTATCTTCCCTCATTTCGCCGTACGCCACTTCATATGTATCGTCCACTTCACAACTTGACAAGTGGGGAAGCAAAAGATCTCTCTCCTTGTAAACGAGGAAAACCTCTTCCCGGTTATTAGTTTTCCATTTTCCTATCACCAAATTTCCACTGAGTGGGCTCATTACCCCTATTACATCGTCTTCAAAAAAACTGATGGCCACGACCGACTGTCTGTCCCCTTTGATTATGCCGCGATAATACACTCCGGGATGATAGTCCACCGGACGACTATCTGCGTCGACCACTTCAAAGGAAGGCATGAAGGGCGATTCCTTCATCAACTCCAATTCATACGGAGGTGCTCCATCCATAGAGGGGATATCAAAAGCGATAAAATCCGGTGCCGTATTACGGATAGTTTGTAAAACGCCTTTGTCTACGGATAAGATGGTCGCCTCTTTAACATAGGATTGTAGTGCACCCGGCGTGCTTCTCCATTGGGAGGTATGAAATGGTTGGACATGTGTGGCCCTTTGACCGGATTGTTTTATCGCTTGAATTTCCTCATATAATCGATTCGATTGTCCAAACAAGAGTGAAAATCCAAAAAAGAATACGGCATAAAAAGAGAGAAACAATCGCTTCATAAATGGAATACTGTTAAGATAACTGTAAAATTGGTGCCAAAGATAGGTATCTTAAGCCTATTTCAAAAGATTGTATTCATATTTATCTTCATTCTCTAACAGAAATCTATATCCCTGTCATTTATACAACAGTATCTTAGCCCTTCGGTGATAAAGCGCCTTGAATATTTTATAATATTTCATAGATTGTTATAACTTTGGCGCTATATTTTATCGTAGCTATTAAGATATGGTACATTGTGATTGTAATTAGGCTTTATCATCCTGTTGAAACTAATTAATTTTGGTTGAAAAAGAAATACTACAACTCAATCGGACCATTCTAAATGGTTGCATTTCATCAACCCGTAAAAATGTACAGTATGAAAATGAATTTTAAACATTTACTTTCGTTATTCTTATTAGCCGGACTATTGTCCTCTTGTGTGTCTTCCAAAAAATATAAGTCACTACAAGAGGAGTACGATGCAGCACAAATGGCACATAAAAAGCGCCTTGAAATGCTTAAAAGTGAGCTTTCTGAAACACAGAAAGAAGTGGCCAATCTCAAAGGAGAAGCCAGCAGACTAAAAGCAGAAGCTATGAATGCTAAAAAAGATGCTGCTTCTGCTCTGGAAATGCAAAAATTAAAGGAAAAAGAGATTGCTAATATCAAAATGCAGATTAAAAAAGCTTTTTCCGGATTAGATGATCCCAATCTCCACTTTACTACAAAGAACGGCCATCTGATTTTGTCACTGACAGACAATGTACTATTTAGAAAAGGTCGCGCAGACCTTTCCCGGTCCGGAAGGGATGTTGTCGCAACACTCGCTGACGTATTCAAAAAACATCCGGATATGCGCATTTTGGTCATGGGTCACACCGACTCCGACCGCATTAGAAGAACCCGTTACCTTTATAAGGACAATTGGGATTTAAGTGTTGCACGCGCAGCTACCGTGGTTAGAGATTTGTTGAAAGACGGTGTTCCCGCCGCTCAAATGACTGCCGCAGGACGTGCTGATCTCGACAAAATGGGTATTGTGGTAGAAGGCAAAGATGCCAATGCTATTGAGCGTAGAGTGGATTTCGTCTTGGATCCCGATGCCGAAGCACTTTACAAAGTGTATAAAGGTATGAAGAAATAGATCCTGTTATTAGTCCGGGAGTCCGCTCCATCAGGTATTACTAACACAAAAGATAAAGCCCGGAAGTAACTTCCGGGCTTTTTTAATGCACCTTTTATGATTTTTTGAGGAAGCTTTGGAAAAACATATAAACTTGCTAAATCGCTGAGGAATCAAAGGTGAGAAAATTTCCCATATTAAAATGCTTTATATTTGAAGACTTTCCGGAATGGATAACAAAAGGAAAACAATGTCACCCCTTTTATTGGAAAGCATCCCTGAGGTTTGATTTCCAGTATGTGCCTCACGCTGTTAAACAATTATTCCTCGTTTGAGTTTATAGGTTGTAGTTCTTCGGGTTAAGTCGATTGAGTTGTAAGATTTGTGTTTGTATGCGAACACATAGACTTGTATGCCAAAACATATCGTTATAGGAGATAGACTCTGCTTTTTAAGGAATAAATATGATAAAAACTAAAGACAATTACGGCTTATTAATACAAAAGCTTGATGCTTTTATCCGTAGATTTTATCTCAATAAAATCATTCGAGGGGCACTATATACCCTTGCTTTAGTGGGCTCGTTGTTCTTGCTGTTTAATGTCTTGGAGCATTACTTTTACTTTGGCCGGTTTGTACGCAAGGGGCTGTACTACTCCTTTATATTGACGAGCTTAGGGGCTTTCGGGTATTGGGTGGGTCAACATCTTCTGGCCTACTATCACCTCGGCAAGGTGATTTCGCATGAACAAGCCGCCCAAATCATTGGGATGCACTTTCCCGATGTAAAGGACAAATTGCTCAATATATTGCAATTAAAACAGATGGTCAGCCGGATGGAAGAAGCGGAGCTCATCGAAGCCAGCATCCGGCAAAAGTCCGAACAAATAAAGCCCATTTCATTCCAATCTGCAATTGATTTGACGCGTAACAAAAAGTACCTCAAATACGCCTTGATACCACTTCTCTTCATACTCGGAATACTGGCTTTGGCTCCGGGTATTATCCGGGATAGTACGGCGCGGATAATCGCCAACAACCAAAGCTTCGAAAAGCCGCTTCCTTTTCATTTTAAATTGAAGCAAAGCCATCCCCGCGTAATTCAGTTTGATGACTATACCTTAGAGGTGGAGACCACCGGAGAAGAGGTGCCCGACCGGGGATTTATCCATATCAACGGGTATGCCTACCGTATGAAATCGTCAGCTCCGGGTAGATTCTCTTACCGCTTTCACAATGTCTCGAAAGACGTACCTTTTAAGCTTACTTCCGGAGAGGTGGAAAGCGAAACATATACGCTTAAGGTTATCCCCAAGCCACATATACAAAACTTTGAAGCTCGTCTCCAGTATCCGCGATATACCGGTAGAAAGTCAGAGATACTACACAATGTCGGGGACTTTATTGTTCCGGCAGGCACCCGCATATTATGGACTTTTGAAACAGAACATACCGATGGGGTAACAATGCGTTTTGACACCCAAAAAGACCCCGTATCACTCGAACAACGAGGAGAAAACATCTATGAGATGAAACACCGGGTGCTTCGCAATGAAGGATACAAGATATACATCTCCAACAAGGAGGTCGTAAGGGGGGATTCTGCGGCATTCGGCATTCAGGTCATTCCGGATCAATATCCGGTGATAGAGGTAAAATCTTATGTGGATAGTGCCGCACTTGGAGAACGTTATTTTGCCGGAAAAGCGACAGATGACTACGGCATAAACAAACTCTTTTTTAAATACACCATCCACCGGTCCAAAGATCATACTACCGAAAAGGGCCTGAAGGCCCTTCCGGTAAAAGGCAAGCGAAGTACACTATACGACTATCGATGGGTGGTAGACAGCTTGCACTTGCTCCCGGGAGATGTTGTAGAGTACTACTTTGAAGTGTGGGACAATGATGCGGTAAATGGCTCTAAATCTGCTAAGACCAGTGTGGAGAAAATAACCTTACCGACACTGGAAGAGCTCAAAAAGAAGTCCGAAAAAAACTCGGAAGACATCAAAAAAGCCCTTCAGAAAAACATGGAGGCCTCCAAAAAAATACGCCGTCAACTCAAAAAGCTTCGCGAAAAACTTCTTCAAAAGAAAGACCTCAATTGGCAGGACAAAAAGGATCTGGAGCGACTTCTTGAAAAACAAAAAGAACTACAAAAGGAGTTTGACCGCATCAAGAAAAAACTGGATGAAAATCTAAAAAACAATCAGAAGACCGATCCGGAGAATAAGGAGATGCAAGAAAAGGAAGAGCAACTCCAAAAACAGTTTAAAGATGCCATGAGTGACGAGATGAAAGATCTCATGAAAAAAATCGAAGACCTTCTCCAGGAGCTCAACAAAGATCAAGCGCTTGAAATGACGGAAAAGTTTGAAAAACAAACGCTTCAGTCAGAAAAAGACATGGATAGACTATTGGAACTCTTCAAGCAACTCGAGGTGGAAAAAGAGTTGAAAGACAAAATTGACGCCTTAAAAAAACTCGCAGAAGAAGAAGAAAAACTCTCCAAAGAAACTGAAGATAAGAAAGAGCCCAACAAAGCTCTTCAGAAAAAGCAAGAGGATATCGAAAAGAAACTCGATAATCTCAAAAAGGAGATGGAAAAGCTCAAAGAGAAAAATGAGCAACTCGAACACCCCAAAAAAGTGGATATTAAGCCCGAAAAACTCGATGAGCCAAAGGAGGATATGCAAAAGAGCCAAAAAGAGATGAAGGCCGGCAATAACAGCAAAGCGTCTAAGTCTCAAAAGAGCGCAGCTAAAAAAATGAAGGATATGGCCGAGCAAATGCAGATGCAAATGCAAAGTCAAGAGTCTGACCAACAGGTCGAAGACCTCAAGGCCCTTCGACAAATATTGGAGAATATACTTACACTCTCCTTTGATGAAGAGGATTTGATTGTCTTATTGGATAAACAGGATGTCTCCTCTCCCGGGTTTGTCAATAATGCCAGAAAACAGTTTGACATCAAGCGCCAGTTTCAAATTGTAGAAGACAGTCTGGTGGCTTTGAGTAAGAGGGTGGTTCAAATCGAGAAATTTATCCTGGATCAGGTAGGCAAAGTCAATACCCACATCGATAACAGTATAGATAACCTGGAAGCCCGCAACAAACCGGTGGCCTCCAATCACCAACACCGGGCCTTGACTGCCCTTAACGAATTGGCGCTCATGCTCAGCGAAGCAATGAACCAAATGCAAAAGCAAATGGCCAAGAAAATGCCCGGTAATCAGATGTGCAACAAGCCCGGCGGCAGCGGCAAACCCGGCAACGTCCCAATGGATAAAATCACCTCCGGACAGAAAAAACTAAAGGAAGATCTCGGCAAGATGATGAAAAAGGCCAAACAGGGCAAAAAGCCGGGTGGTAGTAAGGAGTTTGCACAAGCGGCAGCACGACAGGCGGCCATGCGCAAAGCACTGGAACAGCTGCAAAGGGAAAAACAAGAACAGGGTAAGGGTTCAAAGGAGTTGCAAAAAATCATCAACGAAATGAACAAGATCGAAGAGGATCTCGTCAACAAACGCCTCACCCATGAAATGCTCAAACGACAACAAGATATCCTGACCCGTTTGCTCGAATCAGACCGCGCCGAAAGACAGAGAAAATACGAAGAGAAAAGAAAATCAGAGACGGCACAAGAAATGGAACGAAAATTGCCCCCTTCTTTGAAGGAATATCTCAAGAAGCGGGAAAAAGACGTAGAGCTTTACGATAATATTCCTCCTGATTTGAGGCCCTATTACAAGTATCTTGTAGAGCAATATTATAAATCTCTTAAATCCTAACTGTACTTCATCATGTTGAAGATACCCTCTGATCTGAGTCAATTGCAAAACACCGAACAATTGGTGAAAAAGATATTTGAACAGTATCAGTTGGATTTGACCCCATTCCCAAATATCCTTATCTGTATAACGGAAGCCATCACCAACGCTATCATTCACGGCAATGAGCGCAACGAGAATAAGTATGTTTCCGTTACTACAAAATATGAAAAGGAGCATCTGTATGTACAGATAACGGATGAAGGCGAAGGATTTGACCCTTGTGCCATCCCGGATCCGACATTGCCGGAAAACATCTACAAATCCGGAGGACGGGGGGTGTTTATCATCCACCAACTTTCGGATTATGTCTCCTTCAAAGACGAAGGTAAAACCATAGAGATGATTTATAAAATCAAAACCGTACCCCAATAGACAAGTTTCACTATGGTTCATCTTTATTCTGATATGGAGGAGTTTGATATTTTGTATGAAGCGCAATTAGGGCCTTGGCTGAAAGAGATTGCCTCAAAGGAGGATAATACCCTCTCGGATTTGAGTTACGTATTTTGTGATGATGCCCAAATCACCAGTATAAACCGCCAGTTTCTTCAACATGACTACCCAACAGATATTATAACCTTTCCCTACGAATACCATCCTGTAGAGGCGGAGATATACATTAGCATCCCTACTGTCCGGGCAAATGCAATGCGTTTCGGGGTATCGTTTGAATCAGAGTACCTTCGGGTTATAGCCCATGGTTTGCTGCATATGCTGGGTTATAACGATAAAACGGAGAAGGAGCGAGATGAAATGACAAGACAAGAAAACAAAACCATTCTCCTTTTCGAATCGTTATACCCCAAAACCCTACCGGAACATAAACAATAAACCATGTTATCTAGTGCTTCAAAATATGCTATCAGAGCGGTGCTCTTTCTCGCTCAGAAAAAATCATCCGATCAAAAATTTGGCTCAAAGCATATCGCCGAAGCGTTGGATATCCCAAATCCCTTTCTCGCAAAGCTCCTCCAAAAATTAGCGAGAAAAGGGGTTATCTCCTCCTCAAAAGGACCGGGTGGTGGCTTTTATCTCTCGGATAAAAATAGAAAAATGCACATTTCTGATATCTTATTTGTCATCGAAAAAGAGAATATCCTCAACTCCTGTATGATGGGACTCCCCAAATGCGGGGACAATAATCCTTGTCCAATACACCACATTGTAGTTCCTTTTAAAAACGAACTGATAAAAAAGTTTAGCATCGATACCATTGAGGAGGTCGCCCGGGAAGTTTATGAGAACGGGTATTTTCTGACCCTCAAAAGACAGGTTTGAAAATTATAGCTCTATGGCTCACACTTTGAATGTATTGTTACTCTCTTGCCTGCTTTCTTTGGGTAAACTACATGCAGTTTGGTCCTCTCCCCCTCCGCCGTCAATTGATTCAGTCATACCAAAGCGTTTTATTCCAGCCGTATCCTTAATTGCTACCGGATATGCCGGTTTTTCTTATGGCTTGTACCAAACGTGGTATGCCCCCTACAGAACTTCACGATTTCATATCTACAACGACTGGTTAGAATGGAGAAATATGGACAAAGCAGGGCATCTCTACAGCGCTTTTTTTCAAACGGCCCTACTCTATGAAGGGGCTAGATGGACGGGGCTGGGTAAAACGAAGAGTTTGGTGGCCTCTTCCGGGCTATCATTACTCTTCCTAAGCACCATAGAGGTGATGGATGGTTATTCTTCCGGATGGGGCTTTTCTTTTCCCGATATGGGTGCCAACCTACTCGGTACGGCTCTGTTTGCGAGTCAAGCCATTTGGCTGAAACATCCATTGTTACGCGTCAAATGGTCCAGTGTGGGGTGGACCCGGACAAATTACACCGTTGTAGGGTCAAAAGGTACCCGGTATTCTTTGTCTGAAAGAGAAGAAAACCTATTTGGAGCCAGCCTTCCCGAGCAGCTGTTGAAGAACTACAACGCGACTCACGTCTGGTTATCCATTAATCCCTCTACATTACTTTCCAAAAATTCCCGTTGGCCTAAGTGGTTGAGTATCGCAGTCGGGCTCGGTGCCGGAAATCTGTACGGGGGATATAAAAATGAATGGACCATTGATGGTGAGCAATTTGAGTTGTCAAGTCATAGCTTCCCCCGATATTCTTCTATCTATCTATCACCGGACCTGGATTGGACAGCCATACACGTCCGGAATATTTGGTTGAAGCGCTTATTTATGGTGCTGAATATCTTCAAACTCCCTGCTCCTGCTTTGGAATACCGTACAACCGGAGATATTAAATGGCATTGGCTGTTGTATTAATATCTCTTTTGTATATTTGAGGATTATTTGATGCCCATCTTTAGGATAATTATTATTTATCAAATGCCTTTAGGGTTTACCGTGGTTATTTAATACGCTGTATTGCATTTATTTCAAGCAACCTTTATAAAACAACAAAATTTTAGTTTATGAAATGGTCGACTACTTGGTTTGTTTTACTCTTGTGTATCTCCATTACACAAGCCCAAAATCACATAAACAGAGAAGATATTGAAAAGGACTTTCCGTATTTGGAAAACTTGTATCTGGACATCCATCAGCATCCTGAATTGTCTTTTCACGAAGACCGCACGGCTTCAAATTTGGCCAATGAGCTAAGAAAGGCCGGTTTTGAAGTAACCGAACACGTAGGAGGGACTGGGATTGTGGGGATTTTAAAGAATGGGCCCGGGCCGGTTATACTGGTCCGCACAGATTTAGATGCCTTGCCCATTGTGGAGCAAACCGGAGCGGATTATGCGAGCAAAGTAACGGTAAAAAATGAACAGGGCAATGATGTCGGAGTGATGCACGCCTGCGGACACGATGTGCATATGACAGTCTGGACCGGTACGGCCAGAGCCATGGCCAGAAACAAAGACAAATGGAGCGGAACCTTGATGTTCATAGGCCAGCCGGCAGAAGAGCGGGGAGGTGGAGCCCGCAATATGCTAAAAGATGGACTATATCAGCGGTTCATGGTTCCGGACTACGCCTTGGCTCTACACGTAAACGCCAACTTGCCCGCAGGAAAGATTTCATACATCCCGGAATATGCTATGGCCAATGTGGAGTCGATGGATATCGATGTCTTTGGGCGTGGTGGTCACGGCGCTTATCCACATACTACCATCGACCCCGTAGTATTGGCAGCCAAGATTATACTCAATATTCAGACGATTGTCAGCCGTGAAATATCCCCACTCGAACCCGCTGTCATCACCGTCGGATCGATTCATGGAGGTACAAAGCATAACATTATTTCAGACCGGGTACATCTCCAATTGACCCTCAGAAGCTATACTGAAGCCACCCGACAAGGTATCGTCCAAAAGATTAAGCGCATTTGCAAAGGGGAGGCCATCGCTGCAGGACTTCCTGAGAATCTCTGGCCAAAGGTCACATTGGCAGATGAATTCACTCCCGCTCTCTATAACAATCCGGATCTTATCAGTAAAGTGGTCACCTCCATCCGGAGTGAAATCGGGGAGAAAAACGTAGAGCAAGAAAAGCCGGTAATGGGGGGAGAAGATTTTGCACGATATGGCAAGACAGATGACCATGTGCCTATTTTTATGTTTGGATTGGGTGCCGTGCCGGTAGAAATGTACAACGAATACAAAAAAGAAGGCAAAACACTTCCCTCTCTGCATTCTTCCAAATTCTTGCCGGATCGAAGGCCTACCATCCTAACAGGCATCGAGGCTATGAGTGCCGCTTTGGTTGACTTACTCAAAAAATAACGTGCTCCCTATATGAATACACGATGGCCATATTGGACAGCTTTAGCCATTATTTTGCTCCTTACCCTTTTCTTAAATCACAAAAGGTTAGGGGAGCTTCCCATGGAAGCACATGCCTGGGCACAGACCGACCACTTCTCTCTGGCTCTGGGGTTTGAACGGAATGGGCTTAACTTTTTTAAGCCGGAGACCTACATCCTCAATCACCAGTTTCCCTACAATTTTTTACGGCCGGCAAAGAATAGCATCACCTCCGTGGACTTTCCGGTACACGAATACATTCCAGCCATATTTATGAAACTGTTGGGCACCCGTTCTCCCATGGTTTTCCGGGTTTACGTGTTGCTGCTCAGTATCATCGGGCTATTTTACTTATTTCGGTTAGCTCTTCTGATAACCGGAGACGAAATCTGGTCTTTGGCGATTCTTTTGTGGTCCTCTACCGTGCCGGTATACGCCCTGTTTCAGGGAAGTTTTATGCCCTCTATTCCTTCCCTTTCCCTAATGATTATAGGGATGTACTATTACTTTCACCATGTAGAAACCGAAGAGCGCAAGCCGTTTATTACCGCTATTATTTTCCTCACCATTGCCGCTCTGACACGAAAGACCTTTGCCATTCCTCTGGTGGCTATCGGGGTGTATGAAATTTTTGGAACTTTTAAACAGAACAAGTCTTCCAACTCGTATAAGATTGCGACTTATATTCTAATGCTGCTCGTATTTTTGAGTTACCAAGTGTACAATCACTACCTTTTCTACAACTACGGCTCGGTATTTCTCAATTACTTTTTACCACCGCACAACTCTGTAGAAGTTCAAAACCTGCTCACCATCATTCGGGACAAATGGCTACTCACCTTTGGTTCGCCTTTTCATTATTTACTACTCATGACAAGCATTGTCCTTATTATCAAATATTTTAAATCGATTATTTCAAAGAAAAACCCTTTACACCGGGCGGTTTTAATGATACTATCTCTCATGCTGTTGGGGGATTTCATTTTCTTTGGGATGATGATGAAACAATGGGAGCATCACGACTACTACCTCAATGATACCTTCTACATGCCTACATTATTACTGGTGGCACTTGCTTTTTCTCAAATCCCATTGCGTGAATGGACTCATTGGAAGAGATTAGCCATCGTTGGGGGCATACTATTGTCCGGTATATACACTGCTGTTTACGCACAAAGAGCAAAAGCAGACCGGGCCAATATCAATATGCATTCGAGAACCTACGCTACCTATCGGAATTTTATTGGTACCGGAGCTTTTTTAGACTCTTTGGGCATTTCCAAAGATGCCAAGATATTGGTAATGGACGCTTATGCCCCTAATCTTCCCTTTCTGCTGATGGATAGAAAAGGCATGGCGATCATGTCCACGACTGTGCGTAATCTCGATGAAGCAATGAAGTGGAAGTTTGACCTGTTGGCTTTACAGGATACCTTTATACTCTCTGATATCTACCCCAATGCGCCCAATATCATCCACCGGTTTAAAAAGATAGCCTCCAATGGGAAAGTCAATTTCTACAAAAGAGCCCCTAAGAGTTATGTGGGGAATTTAGAGACTTTCTTGGGCTTAGATACGACTCGTCGCGTATTTCATACGGAGGAAAACTTCGAGCATGGTGAAGACACCACTTACTTGTCTCCGTGGGAGTTCCCCAGAATTGTCCCCGACCCGGATAGGGCCAATAATCATATCATGTACCTCAAAGAAGGAGAAGAGTTTGGTATGAAATGGGAGCATTCCTGTCCCGAGATTCTTTCAGACTACTCCATGTTGATTTTTAAGGGAAAATTTAAAGCCTTTACCCCTGACAAAATTTTTATTGTAACGACGTATGGGCGGTTTATCACCAATGATACCCTCTACAAGGCCAAAAGCATCGAACAGCAATTGTATCCCTTCAAAAAATGGCGATCTATCGCATTGAAAATCCCCTTGGAGCCGAGTATATCCAGGACAGATTGTTCCTTGAGCGTCTATATTTGGAATGAAAAGAAACGTAAAATCCTCATGGATGATATCGGGTTTAGCATTTATAAAACGGATTAGAGGTGTTGTTCCCCCGAGTCCAATTCCGGAGGAGGAGAGAGCTCGTCTTTCGGGGTTTTATCGGGAGTTGGAGCCTTTTTAAGGTCGAGTTTCTTGCCAAAATACACTACAGATTCGACTTCTTGGGTTTTCAAATCTTCAATATGGGAAGAGATAAAGGCTATTTGTCCGTTTTTGTATTTAATCAGAAGTGGGATGGTGTCTTTGTCACAGTTAATGGCATTGAGTATGTCCATGATGTCTAATCTCGATTCTTCTAAATGGATTTCGTGTACATGGGGGTATTTCTTGGCCACTTTATGCAGATTAAAATAGTCATCCGTACAAGAAAACAATCCTTCATGGGGAACCTTTTCCTTGCGCATCAGGATCTCTTCGGGGCTCAATATCCTGAAATGACCATTTTCACCATAGCGCTCTTTGAATTTATCCATTACAAATTGGTTGACACGGGGATTCTCTGTCATTGCTATCAGGTACCCCATTTCGTTGAGGTCGACAATATCCGTAAGGTCATCCGTATAAACATCTGCCAGGATGGCATTTAAGCCCAGCTGTTTGGCTTCTTGTATTTTTTCGGGGCTGCGATCGAGTAAAACCACGTTTTTGCCCATTCTTTTCAAATACGAAGCGATAAGACGGGAAGCATCATTAGCCCCTACAATTAAAATTCCTTCAAATTTTTCCACCCACACACCCAATGCCTTTGCTAACCATTTGGATCCTATAGAGGTAAATAATACGGTGCCCAAGACCACCATAAATACTATTGGGGTGATGTATTCCGCTCCCGGTATGACACCCTGCAATTTCATACCAAATAATGAAGCGATACCGGCAGCTACTATTCCTCTCGGTCCGATAAGGGATATGAACCATTTCTCTTTAGCTGTCAAACTTGACTTTCGCGCGCTGGCAAAGACGGACAAAGGGCGCACCACCAATAATATTACCAGAAACAGGATTAGAATCCGCCAGTCGAATAGAAAAATGAGTTGATTCATGTCCATATTGGCAGATAGTACAATAAACAATATGGATATGAGTAAAATGCTAATAGACTCTTTAAAGTCCAGCAACTCATGAAGCACTTTGAGTTTAAAGTTGGCCAATACCATACCCATCACCACGACAGCCAATAATCCGGATTCATGCGCCAATACATCGGACACCACAAAAATGAATAAGACATACGCCAATGCGACCACATTGAGAAGATACTTGGGGATCAAATTGTTCTTAAGGGCATAATAAAAGGCGTACGCAGCACTAAAACCGATACTTGTACCTATAATGAGTATCTGAGCAAAGGTCTTTAAAGCATGTTCAGCCAAAATTGCATCACTGGCCTCTGCAACAATAAACTCAAACATCAAGATGGCAACTAATGCTCCTACCGGGTCGATGAGAATTCCCTCCCACTTTAGTATTGCCGCAACATTCTTTTTAATGGGCAAATGCCGTAAAATAGGTCCGATAACCGTAGGGCCCGTCACTATTATCAACGATGAAAACAGAAAGGACAAACGCCAATCCAGGTTCAGCAAATAGTGCGCGGGAATTGCCGCACCAACAAAAGTAATCAATGCGCCGACGGTCAACAAACCAAAGATGGTGGGGGTCATTCCTCGTATTTCTTTCAAATTGAGTGTCAATCCACCTTCAAAAAGGATAATCCCAATAGAAAGCGTCACGAAGTAAAACAACACATCTGCAGGAAATAATCCACTCTCTTTATCCGGTTGGAAAATGGGATCTATCCATTTTAACCCGTCATGCGTGAGATAGGTCGATATCGGTCCGACCAATAATCCGATAATAATTAATGGGAGAATAGCCGGTATTTTTGTTTTCCATGCTATCCACTGTGCGAATATTCCCAATATTACAATACAAGCTAACTCTACCATATTAGATGATTAATCCTTTTCTTTTGTTAAAAACTACCGCTTAGGGTTTTAAACAGCAGAGTTCGGTATTGGGTTCCGATGTATTTTCACTAACCCAACATTCTTTTCATATCTTCCAAGCTCTCCTTTGAACCCACTACCGTCAAGATGTCCCCAAGCCGAAGCCGGGTATATCCGTGTGTAATGAGTACTTGTCCTTTTCTTTTGACGGACAATATCAGTACGTCTGAGGGCAAACGAAGATGTCGAAGCAATGCACCGTGCAACATCTTATCTCTCACTTCGATATCCATCGAATCTTGGCCCTCTTCCTCACCCAATACCAAAGCAGTGGTTTGAGGCGATCGAACATAGTGTTCGATTAAGTTGACCAAAGCCCCTACGGGTTCGACCACTTTTACCCCTAATGCTGTAAAAGCCTCCATGTATTTCCGGTCCGTCACCCGGGTGACGATATTCTCCACACCAAACTTTTCGTAGAGCAACTCAGCCAACTTTACGTTGTTTTCATCCGAATTAAAGAGTACTGCCCCTTCGATTTTATCCGAACCGAGTTTCCGCAACTCCTCTTCAGATATCCTCGAATAGTGGATAATTTCAACCCCCTTAACTTCCCTGATTTGACGGCGGTCCAGCTTGGTGGCTATCTTCACTTCCCATCCGGAAGCCTGAAAACGTCTGGCCAATAGGATTGCTTGATCTTCAAATCCATAAATAATAACCCTTCTTTCCCCACCGAGGTCTTGGGAGTTGGCGCGGGTATGATCCTCTCCGACCGCTGTGATCGAACGCTTAAATAGTATTGGACCGATAATTTGGCTGATGATAATCATCCCTATGATAATCGTAAAGAATGTATTGCCCCATTCGGGAAACAACTCTTCGACCTCAGCGGCAAGACCGATCCCTACACCGGCTTGTGTCACATAGGGCATCCACCCATAATGACGTGTCTTAGGCGGGTCTTTGGCAAGAAATCCACCGATATACGAGCCTAACACCAGTCCTATCATCCGTATAACAAAAAGGATTATCGCTATCCAATACACTTTGATTATCACATCCAATGACAATGTGGCTCCCGTTAAGGTGAAAAATACTACAAAAATCCAGGGTCCGTTTTTGTCAAGAATCTCGTGAAATTCCGGTCTGGAGGGAGTAAAATTCGTCACATAAAAGGAAGCAACGATACAGATTAATAGAGGCTCCAAATGCATATGTATCCCGTAGTGCTGCAATGCAAAATGTACCGCATCATGCTCGGCAATATAAACACTAAGCCCACTGAGCAATACGATAGCTGTCTTTACCGGTCGACTGATATTCTGCTTGAGTACAAAGTTCAAAAAACGCCCCAATAAAAACCC
The DNA here is from genome assembly GCA_027080725.1 of Saprospiraceae bacterium. Taxonomy (GTDB): domain Bacteria; phylum Bacteroidota; class Bacteroidia; order Chitinophagales; family Saprospiraceae; genus JALSTN01. The sequence continues at coordinate 24,939 of JALWRC010000040.1, read as the reverse complement.
CAACCCTATCGCGACGCTGATCTCCAAAATGACTTGTACGATAGTCATCCATTCGAAGGATGTGCCACTCAATAGACTCGTCGCAAGGGATAAAATAATGGCGAATAATACCACTACTAAAACATCAATTATAACAGTTACGCCCATTAGTGTACGGGTAAAAGGGCCTTTGGCGCGCAATTCACGTATGATGGCTATGGCAGAAGAAGGAGATCGCGCCACAAAAATAGTAGCAAATAAAAGGGAGACCGACCAGACAAATCTCCGAGGGCGTCCCTCCAACATCGGGATATGTGGGGCCAAAATATAAACTCCCAATGTTCCTACGATAAATGTTATGACTATTTGGGCTATCGTGTTCCATTTGATCCCCGTCAAGTCTCCTCTCAAATCCTTGAGATAAAATTCCGCCCCTGCAGCAAACGCGATATATGCCAAAGAAAAATCCAGGAGAAATGTCAACTTCTGTATATCAGAGACCTTGAATATTCCCAATACATGTGGGCCTATGATCATCCCGGTGACCAAAAGCCCCGTAATCAGCGGAAATCTATATTTTGCCAACCATTTTGATATTGTATTCGAACTCAAGGCCAACAGACCAAAAATACTTATCACACTAATCCAAACGGACCACTCGCTCATATATTCGTTTTTTCTTCTATAATGTTTGGTACCTACGCAGAGATAGCACTTTAATTAATTCCTGAATTCACGCCGAAAACTGTATCATTCGGAACATATTCATTTAAGTTGGAAATATACTAAACTATTTGTAATTGAGAAGAGGAGAAGAGTCAAGATATTCAACAACGGAAGTTCCTGCCAATAAAATTAGAATAATTTGATGAGAAATGAGCATTATTTTTTACGTGTTTCCTTTGAATTCATAGTTAGTATAGTTGATTTTATCCAAAATTTCAAAGGCATGTTTATGTTTAAATTCCCGGGGTTTGATTTGGACTGAGAAGTATTTCATACCGTTTAACATCATCCCAAAAACACACCCTCTTGTCCGGTTTCTTTTATACAAAAAAAGGTCTTATTTCTTCGATGGTCGTCTTTATGGCCCCAAAAATAACCCCCCCAAAGCCCAAATTTTATTACTTATCGTGTGCTGTCTGGGTATCGAGTTTCTCTTTGGGGACTTATGTCATTACAACATAAAAGATTGGTTAACCTTCCAATTGCTCACTGGTCTTGCCAAATCGGCGCTCCCGGTTTTGGTAGTCTTCGAGTACCTCGACGAAGTGCTGTTTGGTAAACTCCGGCCAGTATATCGGAAGGAAAAACAACTCCGTATATGCGATTTGCCACAGCAAAAAATTGCTGATGCGGTGTTCGCCACTGGTCCTTATGAGAATCTCCGGGTCCGGTATATTTTGCGTATTCAAATGTGCTCCTATGGTATCCTGAGAGATTTGGTCTATAGTAAGGGTGCCATCCAAAACCCCGGAGGCAATCTGCCGGACGGCACGGGTGATTTCCCATTTCCCGCTGTAATTAAGTGCAAGAATAAGGGTGGACCTGGTGTTGTTTTTGGTCTTTTCTATCCCCTCGAGGAGCGCTTCGCGTGTTTTATCCGGTAGTCCATTGATATCTCCGATGGCCTTTAGACGGATGTTGTTGTCGTTGAGAGTAGCTATCTCTTTACCGATCGTGTCAACCAATAAGGACATCAGCATATTCACTTCAAGCCTAGGTCGCTGCCAATTTTCCGTCGAAAACGCGTATAACGTTATGTACTCGATACCCAACTCTGCGGCAAGCTCCGTAGCTTCCCGTACGGCTTTAACCCCGTTTTTATGTCCGAAAACTCTCGGTTTTCCCCGCTTTTTTGCCCATCGCCCATTGCCATCCATAATAATCGCGACATGCTTTGGCAGCGCATCAAGCCGAATAGTGGGGTATTTACTTTGTATATCTATGTCTTTCATCAAGGGGTAAAATTACAAAATTTGTAATTAGTGCTCCGGGCATGAAATTCTTAGAGCATTAGAATAACCTTACCAAGAACACCTTCAACGCCATTTATTGTGTAGCTTTGCGTGCGTCTTGTTTTATTCTCAAGTTGTCGGTTAGAAAATGATGTATTTTTTTGTGGTCGCTAAATTTTTTCAACGCTAAAGTATCCTTTTCATGCCAATAAAATCTTGCTTTATTAAGTATTGTACTTATCTGCTATTACTACTTACCGGATTTGTTGTACAGGGCCAATGTCCCATGGATGGGCGCTCTTACGAAGTCCATGCCAAAGAAGACCTCCTTTACGCCGTTGACACGGCATTTGACGGGACATTGGATTCATTGTATCTGGACATTTATACGCCCGTAGGAGATGCCAATCCGGCAAGGCCCATGATCGTATGGATCCATGGAGGCGGATTCTTTAGAGGCAACAAGGAGTATTTTAGAGATCTTTGCAAGCAGTTTGCTGCCGAAGGATTTGCCTGTTCTACCATTTCATACCGGTTGGGGTTTTACCCGCCGCAGATTGGCAATACCTCTCCGCCGTTTTCTTATGATGACGCTGAGCCCATCCGGGCAGGATACCGGGCGATGCAAGACACCAAAGCAGCTATCCGGTTTTTGAAGGCCCGCCATGCTGAAGACTCGACAGATATCGACCATTTCATACTATCCGGAGCCAGTGCCGGAGGTATCGCCGCCGTAACAGCTGCCAACATCATCCATCCGCAAGACAAGTACGATGCGTGCAAGGACCTGGAGCCGGTCAAGGGATTGGATGCATCCTACGAGAGGCCCGATTTAGGTCCGGTGGAGGGCAAATTTAACCGCAATGGGTACGACGCAAAGGTAGAGGCGGTTATCAGTATATTTGGTGGTATCATCAACACGGATTTTCTAGGAAGCAGCTACCCGAAACACTATTTTTTGTACCATCAGACACTGGATCCTATCGTCCCATGTGAGACCCATAATGGATACTGGTTGGCTCCGGTTCTCAAGGATAACTACCCGAAAATTAGCGGGGGATGCTCTATGTTGGACTATTTTGACCAACACGGTTCCGATGGAAAAGTAATTATGCCTTTTATCGTCGAGGGCGTCGAACACGGAGTACATGACATGGAGGCGCTTTTGGACAGTATTCATGTCTTTTTGGGGCAAGTCCTCTGTCAAACGACCGCCGTCGAAAACGCGGGTCCCATTGTGGGCTCTATCCGGGTTTTTCCACAACCCGTACAGACATGGGCCCGGATTATCTTACCGGATGGGGTCGCAATAAAGTCAGTGGAATTGGTCGGGCTTCATGCGGCACACTACACTCCCGCCTACGAAACCGGCATGTCCAATTCGGAAGTATTGATAGATGTGTCTTCGCTTCCGGAGGGGTTTTATATCCTGAAGATAACGGACAACACGGCCAATACTTATGTTACCAAGTTGGTCAAGTAGGGGTGTTTTACTTTTTTATCAGTATGAAACCGACATGATTAAAACAATTATTAAACACACAGAGAAATGATTGTTTTAATCATCAAAGGTTCCATCTGACCTTTAAAATACAATAACAAGCAAACAGATGAAATTGCCGGCTATCTTCCTTCCATGAGAAGCTATGTTTACGGCATAAACCCCGTGTTTTAACGCAGTTACGTCTAAATATCCGGGCAAAGAAACGCCCGTTTTAACGAGGGCAATTCTCCCGGAAAGATCCACCATAGTCACATCAAACTGCCCCTCGCTTCCGGATATATAAATCCGGTCAGATGCGGGGTTGGGAGACACGTGAAATCCCCTGTTTTTGATGTGAAAGATGCCGGTGGGTACCTGATACTCGTAGGCTCCGATGTCGGCATGTTGCCCTTGTGGCCTTGGGGTTCCGTCCCGGTCAACCGCCGGAGCATAAAGATCATCGGCTTTGTCCACACAAATGCTGTTTTTCAGCAAGTGAAAGTCAAAGGCCGTGTAATCCACAAAATTGCGTTGGTATTGTTGATTGGTGCGCATAAGGATATTGTTTCCCACTATTGTCGTCTTCGCATTGATGGCAAGGGTATTGGTAATATTGTTCTTGACAATGCAGTGATCGCTGTTTGTTCCGTTTTTGTTGTTTTCGATTTTTATCCAGGCCGGGCCGGGACGTACACCGGGTGATGGGTCCAAAACGGTGTTGTTGACAAAGGTACATCGATGGGCTCCGTACAGGGAAATCCCGTGCCAGTGATCTACGATTACAATGTTGTTCCGGATGATCCAATCGTTGAAAGGCCCGTCAAAACACCCAATTCCCTGTAATGGACCCAAAAGGGGCTGATCCGGGTCGGTATAGTTGAGAATGATGTTGCCCTCGATGATATTGGAGTCAACGCGTAGTCCTCCGGTGGTGTAAGACTGTATGCCATCATCGTGGTTGCTATTGACTTTATAACAGTTCATTACGATGTTGTTGCGGTAAATTCCGTTGGAACCCAATATGCGAATACCATCGCCGGCAAAATTGGTAATGGTGTTGTTTATAACCTGAGTATGGTTACCGACAGGCGCTATTCCAAAGTTGATGTTTGAAATGGTGTTATTGAGGATGCGGATAGAGTCCCCGCTGGCTATTATGCCGTTACTCATTTTGCTGTTCCAGTCGGATGCTTTTGTCCATGGTTGCCGGGCACTGTAGATAATACAATTTTGGACGGTAACAGAATGAACCGGTCCATGCCATTTGTGTGATTCCAGGAAAACGAGGGTACTCTTAATATAAGTGCTGTAGGGTTCCGAACTCACCAATAACCCGTCCAACACCCAGTTCTTACACGCCTGAAGGTGGACTCGCTTTAATACCGGTATCTGACCGGGGAACGCCATAATCGTGATGGTACTCGAATTGATGTAATCCTGGAGTTCGAGGGTGCCATGCAGCCCATTGTACAACAGGATCGTGTCACCGGCTTTTACCGGTGCTCCCGGGTTTTTCACCTTTGTCGCCGGATTTTTCGGGTCGTAAGGTAGGACATAACTAAAGCTTTCAATCAGGTTGTTGTGCACGACCTCCTCCAATGTTTTCCAGGGACGTGACGCGCTCCCGTCTCCGGAGGCACTGCCATGTGCCGGATCCACATAAAACACCTTAGCGGATGTGGGGGAAGAGAGCAGGGTGACCATAAAGGCAAGTAAAAGGGAATGCAACTTCATTTCGCAACGGTTTATATTAATAATCAGAGACGTATCAGTTGCAAGGAGATGAATACATAAGGTCATACTATTTTAGCATTAAACGTGTACCAATGCACAATAACCATACTCTCCCCTCAGCGCAACATACCTAAAGAATCCACATATAATTAGACACCACAAGTTACAAAAATGCTGCTTGTGAAGGTGTTTTTTTTTACAATCTATCCGGAGGAGAACGTTGTATGACGTTCGTATTTTTACTTCTGTGTATAGCACAAAACGACACAAAATGCAGGCATCATTACCCCGTAATAACATATTATTTGTAATATTATATGTTAAAGTTTTTGGTTAGTTCGGAATATAACCTTATCTTGGCGGTTAAATAACGACAAATACGTAGAAAAACATCCTATCCCCCCTTCTGATCCGTATTTGTCCGGCACGGAATTATTATTTTTTAACCCTAAACTTGTTTTACTATGTTGACCAATTTAAAGATTTTCGGAAGACTTAGACGCCTTAGTCTAAGTAGCAGTAACTCATATATATATATATGATTATTGTAATGTGTATTTGGAATACCGGATACTCATTTGCGTCCGGGGTGCCACCTATATATGGTGTTACTCCCATTGTTAATACAGGAGAGGGAGTGAACCCTGCAAAGCAATGGTGTTCTTTCCTGGAATGTAAAGAATACGCCTCCTTTGCTACAGAAAAAGCGTATATGAGCGCTTCGGCTCCTTGTCCTAACTTTATAACCAAGGTTAAGTGTCTTGATCCTGATGCCAATCCACCGCAGTTTGAAATATGTGTTTCTGCGGGAACCAGTGGAGAATGTACCCCACAGTGGACCATATTGCGGAATAATCAGGTTATAGCCTCCGCTTCCGGCCAAACGGCTTGCATGACCATTACCGGAACGGGAGGAATAGAAGTGAAGCTGGTATGCGGAGATTTTGTGTGTTCGAATTTCGTTCATCAGCTCACCTGTGAAACTTACTGTGATAAATGGCTGTTTAATCTAACCCCTTCCGGCTGCAAACTGGTGGCTTATTTCGCGCAGCCCTCATGTGATGTAGAGATAGATGATATCGTCATCAACTGGGGGGATGGCACCATATCGAAGTTTGATGACACATGGTCTGCTAATACTGTTCATACTTACTCGATGTCCGGCACCTTTGAGGTGTGCTTAACATGGAGTGACAACTGCATGGACTGTAATATCGAGGGCATTCAAGAGCAGGGCTCAGGAGATCGATGTTATCATACGTGCTGCCAAACCGTGGATATTACGTGTGACCCCTGTGACGAAGTGAACATCAGTCTCTGTGAGCCTTACCCCGATGGTAAAGCCTGTTGTGATGAAGTGCTCGTCACCCATCCCTATGAAGGCGTGACCAGCTATAATTGGCATTTTACCATCAACAGCACGGGGGAGGAAGTTATTACAACCACTACTTCAGAGCCAAGCGTACACTATTTGTTTATTGACAATCGAGAGTATAAAGTCTGTGTGTCTTTCTTGGCCAATGGCAAACTCATCGAGTGCTGTAAGGTGATAACCCCTCCTTGTGATCCTTGTGGTGATCTTGCCATCGAGGAGTGTTCGGATCTCAATCTGGGACCAGATTTTGATGAGAGTGACTGTTGCAGGCGGCTGATCTTTTCGCACAGCCTGGAGGATATAGCGGTGTCCTATGATTGGGTGATTACCGCCTTGAATAGTAATTTACAAGATCCTCCTCCGCCATTTAATGCCACTACAGACCAAAATTTTTTGGACTTTAAGTACAGAGGTACTGGTAAGTTTAAAATCTGTATTACCGTAACTATTGAAGATGGAAGAACATTTAAATGCTGTTTTACCGAAGAATTTAATGATGAAACGTGCGAATGCTGTACGATATCTGCTGACTTTGATATTATTATTACTTCACCGATTACATGTATAAAGTACGCCATCCAACCGGATCCAACTTGTACTCCTCCTCCTACTGATCCGGATATTCACCATGTTTGGATATATAGTGACGGGACTATTTATAGAGGCTACCAACCTCCTCCTTATATTTTTACAGATTTTATTTCAAACGGTGAGGTATGCATTACCCATAAGGTATATTGTAAAGACGACCTAATTGATTCTTATTCTGATTGTCTACCTTATCCGGGAGGTGCACATATTGGGGTAGCCGGAGCGCAGGTCAAATTAACCGACCTGGTGCGCAATCACCTCGTAGGGTCGGATTTTGAATTCGTTCAAGATGAAACGATACACGACCTGCTCGATCGAGCTTCAGATGCTGATATACCTATTTTTATCGAACAGGGAGTAAATCTGATTATTAATGAAGATGCCATATTCCAGGGGGGTATTTGGAATATGGGCCAAGGGGCCACCATTACGGTCGATCGCCATTTGTTTCAACTCGAAGGCGCATTAATCCAAAGCGCACAACGGTATTCAACAGACTTTCAATGCTGCAGGTGGACCGGTATTATCGCCAAGGCAGGAAGTACTTTGAATTGGCATAATGCGGATATTGATGATGCAGAGACAATGCTTAGATTGCCTATATCCGGAGCCCAGCTGACCCATCTCGATATCACGGATTGTACTTTTTTGGAAAACAAACAGTGCATTTATTGGGAAGATCAGCATGGAGTCATCCATAATTTCTATAATAACGAGATAATTAATCCGGACAACTGCAATCAGGTATGTGGATGTTGCTACAGCACAGCGATTACTCTGGACAATGTGAGTTATGGTGTTTCGTTTCCACATAATGTCGAGCATCCCCATAATCTGATCTATGGATACTCACATGGATTTGATGTGTTTAATACCAAACTCAAAGTACGCAACTTCCTTTTGCAAAACCTCAGGGTTTCCGCACAAGGTCTGGAGCGGGGGACCGGGATATACTTTGTTCGGGATGTTTCTGCGTACAAATACCTCAACATGGACTATATGTGGTTTGACAACATGAAGATCTCTGTGGATATGGAGCTCTCGGGAGGAGGTCAGGTCTTACTACGTGCGGATGCCAGCCAGGACAAAGCCTCCATCACCCATACTACAGTGGCGATGGGTTATCGGATTAACCTGGAAGGCCCCACCAGACTGCACCGGCGCTCGAGTATCAAAAGAAATCTGATGAATATGTCCGGTACGGAAGCCACCTGTTTCGGAGTGTCCCTTAAAATTGGCTCGAGCTCCAATAACGGCTTGTCGGTCTATGACAATGATATCACCGTAAGCGGTGGAGTATCGACCATGGGAGTGTCCGTCACCAGTGGGGTGGACCGCAGACAAAGGATAAAGGTCACCAAGAATAACATCACTAATCAAAACAATGATATCGGGGCAGGCATTTTGTTCAGTCAGATACGATATTCGCTTATAGAAAAGAATACAATCGTACTTAGTCTCAACAAGCCGGGTATCGAGTTGCTCAACGGACAGGCCAACCGGATCAAATGCAATAATGTCTCCAAGGGAAGTGCCGGCATACGACTGGTAGAATCACCCCGCAATAATGTCATCGGCAATACCCTTACGAAGAACCTGGTATCCATGCAAATCAATGACAATTGTAAGGGTACGACAGGGTCCTATATTGCACGCAACTATTTTAATCTGGGTATAGACTTTTCTAACCTTTACAACAGAGATGCAGAGACGGGTGCTCAGACGCATACCGATTACAACGAGTGGTTAAAACAAATTCATGACGAAGAGCCTACAGATGTGGAAGTAAAGCATTTGAACCCTGGTAAAGTTAAAGACTGCTATTTCTCAGCCCCCTCCGGCACCAATTCCGGCCATGTGCACTTTCCATATAGGCATCCGGAAGATATGGTTGTGGCTAACGGAACGGCCCCCAATCTCCAGGACCCATGCCAATCCGGCGGTGGCGGTGGAGGAGGAGGAAGCGAAGAGCATCTCATAGAGCTGATGACTCCGCTGGAGGCTGCCGCCGGTTATGCCGTCACCCTTGCAGACAGCGCAGCGATGAACGGGATGACCGCCGCCGAGCGGGCCAATCTCGAGAGCTCTATTTATCTATTGGTCGCCACGCATCCGGAGTGGAGGACGAGTTACCCTGCGTTGGATTCGTTTTATCAAGTGCACCAAGCCGGATGGATGGGACAGGTCACGGATATTTATCTGCTCATGGATAGTCTGAGCCGGCTACAGGAGGAGCATGCCCTTGCCCTGGAGGCGGACTACGACCAAATCGAATCCTGGTCCGATGCTGCAGACAGCCTCGAAACATTGCTATCGTCCACTTCGGACCCGGTGGAGCAGGGACAGTACACCGCCGAACTGGACGTACTTTACGACCAAATCACCACGCTCGAACAATCCATCGAGCTCCAAACCGGCCTCGATGATGCATCGGACCAGATATTGTTGCAGCAAATCGATGCTTCTATTAGCAGCTTATCTACTCCTGCTACCCCATGGGATGCAGAGGAGTACAAGATGATAGGCATCCTCAACAAGGCCCTATCGGGCACGACACTCGACCCGGCTGATTATAGCGATATTGACAACATCGCACACCTATGCCCGGAAGAGTACGGCCGTGCCGTGGCCATCGCCCGGGGTTTGTCGGCAGGAATGATGGATACCTACGTACCCCTCTACGAATGTCAGGACGGACAGCGCAGAGCTGCATTGGTGGAGCATTTTAGCCACCTCCGTCTGCGGCTTGTCCCCAACCCGGCACAAGATGCACTTCGCCTCCAACTGGCCGGAGGGAAGGACGCCTTTTTGTCCGGATACGCCGTTTACAATACCCGCGGACAGCTCCTCCTCAACAAGAAGCTGACTGAAGACAGCCGCACGCATGTATTGGATACACATACATGGGATGAAGGGGTGTACATCATCCGGGTATCGACCGGGGATCAAGTGCTCAGTTCGAGAGCCGTCATCGTGAGATAAATACCTTTTGTGATAGGACCAAGGGAGTGGAAGCTCCCTTGGTCTTTTACTCTGACATAAAAACAGACTCAATATGAAAAAACAAAACAATATACTCCGCTGGGAGGCCGCGCTATTTCTCTTCTTCTTACTTTCTCTACTTTCCACCTCCGTCCCGGCTCAGATAGATGTACGATGGGTGCTCCAGTCGGAGGGCAAAAGCCATGAGTTTATCAATAGCATGGCTGTGGATCCTTACAATAATGCTTATATTACGGGAAATTTTTTTGACTATCCTCTTTTGATTCAGGACTCTGTACTGTCAAGTGAGGATATTTCTATTGCTGCCTATGTCGCCAAGATATCACCGGAAGGACGGGTCCTATATGCCAAGTCCATATACAGCCGCAATGCGTTACCCGGATACACCTATGTTGATACGGATAAGGAGGGGAATCTCTATTTAGCCGGGTTTCTTGGAGGGCGTTATTTGTTGTACGGGCGGGATACGGTTCGCGGAGAGGACACCAGCGAGTATAAGGAGCGAGCTGTATTTGTCAAATTCGACCCTACCGGCCGTTTGCTCTATTCGCGGGTATCGGAGGAGGTGGACACCGGATTTTCGGTTAACTCTATGCAAGCTATCAAGGTGGATACCTTTCACGACTGTCTTTATACAGTAATTAAAAGTTACTCCAAGCAAATCCGTTTTGGGGATTATATCATCCGGAGGCCCCGGGACACCACCTTTTTCTATGGGGTCTATTTGGTCAAATGGACCTTGGACGGAACTCCCCTCTGGTCCTATGCTCTATATGGGCGGGCGTACAAAGGTCAAAATTTTTTTGCACCGTATTCGATCGGGACCAATCGCAAGGGAGATGTGTGGATAACCGGTACGGTCTTAAATGATGGACCGGATAAGCGGATATACCTCCAGGACACGGTACTGGAGTACGACTTCGTACCACCGGATCAAAACGAAAGCGGCTTTGTCATCTACCTCAATGCCGACGGCCAATACCAATGGTCAAAGTTCCTCATCGTGGGGGAGAAGATAATTAGTACCCAAATCAGTTATGATACCCGTGTGGATAGCGAGGACAATGTATATCTCAATGGTGCATTTAGAGGCCATTATATGATATTGGATGGGGATACGATTTATAATAGAAATGAAAAATACTGGTACTATACCTCGTATCTGGCAAAACTAACTCCGGATGGAGATGTGGTTTGGGCCCATACCCTGGCACTTGGCAATGCTTATTTAGGAGAAGAGATTGCTATTGACGACGAAGATAATATCTATCTCAAGTCGAGTTTTAACCGGGATACGATCATCATCCAGGGGGATACCTTGTACCGGAAATATCAGAATAGTTCTGATAGGGATTACGATGCGGTACTTACCCGTTATTCTAAAGATGGAAAGCTGGATTTCTCATACAGCTATGGAGGCGCCGGACATGATGACCCCAGCCCTACAGGAATAATTGGAAAGAATGAAATCATAATGACGGGTTATTATGGCTCCACTGAATTTGATTTAGCAGGCCATACCCTAACCAATCCATATGGAGATAAGGAGGAGTATGGTAAGCCCTTTAATATCTTTGTGGCGCGGGTAAAGATCGACCCGAAGAACGGAGTGATTGATGTGCCGGAGGGATATAAGGGGATGCGTGCGAGCTATACTCCCGGCCTGTTGAAGGCGTGGGTGAGCGGGCCGGAGTCTCCGCAAGAGGTACGGCTGTATGACCTGTCCGGCAAGGTGGTGCGCCGGGCTGAGCCGGGAGAAAACCCCGGGGAGTACCGGTTCCGGTTGTCCGGAGTGCCTGCCGGCTTCTATGTGGTGGTGGCGCATTACGAGACGGGGATAAAGAGCGTGAAGGTGGTGGTGGGAGAATGATGTGGAGTGTGTAAAAATAGTGCTACAGGGACGAAGCTCCGCCCCTATTAACCGAAGCGATCTTTAACTGTACCGGGGCGTCAAACATGGGCTGACATAGGCTACGGTTTTAACCGTGGGAAGGGTTGGCAGTTGCTCTATCATGCCGTAAAAACTCCGACTCCAAAGCTGACGAAGGAAGACTTGGAAGCGGAGAATAACAATATGTTGTATCTTTAATCCGTCCGTTAAAACGGACGGAAAAAGTTCGAGCTGACGGATAATGGCAACGAATAGATTTTGGAATACACCTGTTTATGTTCCAGGTTTTGCTAATTCTTTTTAGCATTCGACCGGGAGATGAAGATAAATTGGGCGCCGAGGTCGCTCAACACAAAGAGGGTAAACCAGTCTTTGGGGTCCTTGTAAAGCCGTCTAAATGCGTCAATTTTGTCCGGCTTGATAAGGCCTTTTTTGTAGAAGTCTTCTAAGGTGGAGATGTGGACATTCCATTTGTTGCCGGTTCCTACGGCATTGTACACGGGGACTCCCAAATCGAGATTTTTCTCCTGATGAATGACCAGAATGGGGTATTTGCTGACCGCACTCTTGAGGACTTCATCTACGACTTTGGACAAAAGGGGTTTTAGTGTGTCGAGTTCTTCTTGTAATCTAAAGAATTGCGAAGCGGTGCCCTCTACTCCTGAAGATTCGTCGAAAGTATAGTTCATTGGATTGGCATTTGAAGCAACCTATAAATAGCGTTAATCACCGCAAAGATAATAAAGCGATACTTTCGACATGGCTCGTATGGGGAAACATATCTACCGGGCGCACTTTGTCCACGCGATATTTCTCTGATAGACGAAGGATATCCCGTGCTTGGGTTGCGGGATTGCAACTCACATATACGATACGCCTCGGAGAGAGTTCCAAAAGGTGTTCCAGCGTGCCGGGATGCATTCCTGCCCTGGGCGGGTCGGTGATAATAACGTCCGGATCCCCGTGTTTTTCCCTAAACGCGTCTGCCAACACATCTTCCACATCCCCTTTAACAAAATGCACATGATCAAAGCCGTTTAATGCCGCATTTTCTCTTGCATCCGTTATGGCAGTATCTACGGTCTCTATCCCGACCACTTTAGTGGCCTTTTGGGCGAGATAAAGGGCGATGCTTCCCACGCCGGAATAGAGGTCATAGACGGTATCGGACGGTTGGATACCGGCGTACTCTATGATGATGTCGTACAGTCGTTTGGCTTGACGGGTGTTGGTTTGGAAAAAAGATTTTGGTCCGATTTTGTATTGGACCTCTCCGAGTTGTTCGATGATGTAACCGGGTCCGGAGAATACCGCATAATCCAAATCAAAATAGGAGTCGTTGTGCTTGGTGTTGATGATATATGCCGAAGTGGTGATCTCCGGTTTATTACCGGTAAGAAAACGCATGACCGCCTCGATGTTTGCGTTATCCGCTTGACCGAAAATAACGGTTACCATCACCTGTCCGGTGGAAGCGGTACGGATTATCAATCCCCGCATCAATCCACTATGTGCTCTGTAATCGTAAAAACTGAGTTGGTTCTCCAGGGCAAAGGAACGGAGCAGGTTTTTGATTTTATTGGAAGGTTCGGGTTGTAAGTGACAGGTCTCTACATCCACGATTTTGTCGAAGACTCCCGGAGCATGAAATCCCAGCGCATTGGCCTTCTCCAGCTTGGCTCCGTTGGCTTCGGCGATTAAGCGGGAGGATATCCAGCGTTTGGAAGAAAAGGAGTACTCCAGTTTGTTGCGGTAATGATAGATCTCCCCGGAGCCCAGAATGGGTTCAAACAGGACTCCTTCCTGACGTCCGATACGAGTGATAGCATCGCGCACCAAGGTGTCTTTTTGTGCCAGTTGCTCCTTGTAATCCAGGTTTTGCCATTTGCATCCTCCACAATCTCCAAAGTGCGCACATACGGGTGCTATACGGTGAGGCGAATGCCGGAGAATGCGCTCAGGAGCTCCGAAGGGAAGGCCCTTTTTCTTTCTCCTAACAAAGAGATCCACCACGTCCCCGGGCACGGCTTTTTCGACTAAAAACACTTTGCCCACCGGGTTTTTACCGATACAATTACCTTTATCAGCGATGGCAATAACGCTAACGTTCTCTTCAATTTTTCTTTTCTTCGCCACAGTTAGTTTTTTAGAATCTCAAATGTTGTTCTTCTGTTTTTTCTCCGACCCTCCGCCGTATTGTTGTCCCCGATGGGAAGGGATGCGCCATACCCTTTACAGCGAAGCCTCTCCCGGTCGATTCCTTTGGATATCAGATAGGCACAAACGGTGTTTGCACGTGCCCGGGACAAGGGTAGATTAATGGCATTCGAACCCGTATTGTCGGTATGTCCGCTTATCCTAATTTTGATTTTCGGATATCGGAGGAGCAAATCTACGAGTTTATCCAGTTCAAAAGAGGATTGGGGTTTTAAATCTGAGGAACCGGTATTAAAAAACACATTTTTCAGCACGATGGGGCGTGCGTACTGAGTGGTATCTCTTGCCGGAAGAAGGGTGTCCGTCTGCGGTAAGGCATCCATAGAAATAGGCAATATATAGGGCTTGATAATGCCGTGATTAGCCACGGGGGCAAAATGCTCGGAGTGGGGGATAAATCCGGGTTTTGCGGCATAGAAGGCATATTCTTTTCCGGCCGGAAGGCAGGCCAGGGACTCCCCTAAAGAGTCCGTGACGCCTATAAAATGCAGGTGCAAACCCGGCAGTTGGACCATGGTGATGGTCGCCCCTTTAATGGGTCGGTTAGCGGTATCCGTGATGATGGCTTTTACATAAGTGACCGGCTTGGGACGTATATCGGGATAGGGTATGAAATGGTAGATATTGGTCTCGGCGCCCTCTTTGACTCCCCTTTGGAGTTGGGTGTGGTATTTGCGGTCGCTCACGAGAAAGCCCTCTTTGCCATCGAGGGAGATGCTGACGCACCCTTCATGACCGGTAGTATTGATGGGGTATCCTAAGTTGACCGGATTTTGCCAATGTCCCGTGCTGTCCTTACGGGCAATAAACAGGTCGAGGTCGCCCATACCCGGATGTCCGGAAGAAGCAAAATAGAGGGTTTGGCCGTCCGGGTGATAAAAAGGCGCCTGATCATCTTCCGGGGTGTTAATGGGAGCGCCGACATTGACCGGGGGAGACCAATGTCCCAACGAATCCCTCCGGCTTACATAAAGGTCATTGCCGCCGAGTCCTCCGGGTCGTCTGCTGGTAAAATAGAGTACCCTTCCGTTTTCTCCAAGACTCGGTTGTGCCTCCCAATAAGGGCTATTGATAATACTCCCGAGATTGGCCGGTTTGGTCCATTGCCCGTTTGATTTTTTCCAGATGTGGTATAGGTCGCAGTGACCGTATCCGGTAGCGGCGTCACAGGAGGAGAAGATGATGTACTTTCCGGAAGGAGAGACGGTGTGGGCCCCATTTTCAATATAATTTTCGATGATATTAAGGGGTTGAGCCGGGGACCATTTGCCGTCTTTTCGATAACTGTGAAAGAGGTATTCTTTTTGTCCGATACGGGAAGTGAAGATGAGTTCGTTGCCCTCTGCGGTGAGGATGGGAAAGTAATCGTTTTTATCGGTATTGATTTCCGGTCCCATCATCACCGGATGGGAGGCGACAGGTGCGCGGGTGGCCTGTGCAGCGAAGGCCGCATCGCGGAGAAGTTTTTCGGCGGCTTTTTGGAGTTGAGAGCTCTTGGTGTTGGAGTTGAGGTACTTTTGTGCCGGAGAATCCACCATTTCATACCTGCCACTCCGCTCATAACACTTAGCGAGATAGTAGTTCCACTCCGGTTTGCTGCCGGAGGAGCAGGAAGTGAGCCATTCCAACTGTTCGGCTGCGGGTTCAAATTGGCCGCTGCGGTAATACATCATAGCGAGTTGTAGCCGGGGATACAGGCAGTCCGGGCATTTTTTGATGGCCTTTTTGTAGTAGGATATGGCTTTGGAACGGTGGTCTTTCTTCAAAGCTTTCTTTGCTTTGGCACAATACCGTTTGGCGTTGTCTGGCATTTGCTTTTTGGACAAACACCGGTGTTGGGCCGGAAGGGTAGTAGAAAGTAGTATGAAAAAAAAGAGAGCAATATGCTTCAATGCGGGATAAATGCCCATGAAATATGGATTATTTAAGGAAAAGAAATCGCGATTACTGCTTAAAACGCACAAGATAATGATTTGTTAACATTGGAAACGTACCTTTGTGAGGCTATAGTGCTCCGGGAATAGAATTCCTGCAATATTAAGCGCCGTTATTTTGTTCACGGAGCAATAGTGCATAGTTTATCAGAAAGCTATTATTTATGCAAAAGGATAAAACGAAAATTCTTATTGCCGATGATGAGCCCGATATCCTCGAGTTTTTGCAGTACAACTTCAATAAGGAAGGATATACTACATTTACTGCAACCAATGGAGTGGAAGCGGTGCAAGAAGCGGAAAAACACCGTCCGGATTTGATTATTCTGGATGTGATGATGCCGGAATTGGATGGAATGGAGGCCTGTCGAATCCTTCGCAAGAACCCTTCGCTATCTCATGCCATCATCTTATTTTTGACTGCTCGAAGCGAGGACTTTTCTGAGATATCGGGGTTTGAAGCCGGTGCGGACGATTACGTCACGAAACCCATACGGCTCCGGGCCCTTTTGGCACGGGTGCAGTCCCTGTTAAACCGGAAAAGAAAGGAAGAGGGCCCTTCTGTCAATGAAGTCATCGAGCGGGGAGAAATACGTATCTTTCCCGTCAAACGGGTGGTAAAACTCGGGGAAAAGGCGATTTATCTCCCGCGCAAGGAGTTTGAACTGTTATTGTTTCTCTCTTCCCAACCCGAACGCGTCTTTACCCGGGATGAGATATACAATAAGATCTGGGGGACAGAAGTCTATGTCGGCGAGCGTACCATCGATGTTCATATCCGCAAATTGCGCAAAGCGCTCGGCAAAAAATACATAAAAACAAGCAAAGGGGTCGGTTATTCGTTTAGTTATTAGACCCAACCCGCAATCATCCGAATGAATGACAAAAGCAAATAAAAAGACCTACACCGAGGGGTACATAGCGGTCCTGCTTGGATTAGTGACGGCTCTGATCTGGTATGTATTCCATCAGGAGAGCATCCATCTCTCTGTGTTGACCGGAGCGTTGGTCGCCGGATTAACGGTGGGTATCGTTAGTTATTGGGGGATTAAGATTTGGATTAAAAGGAGGTATGAATCCCGCCTCGAGGAAGTTTACCGGACATTATTGGGAGAGGACCATGCTCCCCTTGGGACAAGAGCGCCTATGGATGGAGATATTTTGGATCAAATTATGGCCCTTGTCCAACAAAACGTGGAAAAAGAAAAAGGCGAAATCGCGCGATTGGAGAAATTGGAAAGTTATCGCAAGGTGTTTCTCGGCAATGTATCGCACGAGCTCAAGACCCCGGCATTCAATATCCAGGGCTATATCGAAACCCTCCTGGACGGAGGACTTGAAGACAAAAAAATCAACAGAAAATACTTGAAGCGTACGGCCAAGAACATCAAGCGCCTCAACGCGATTATCGATGACCTGACCTTTATCGCTCAAAGCGATCACGCGATGTTGCAATTGTCATTGCAATCGCATAATCTTACCGCCTTGATCGAGGAGGTGATCGACGCCTTGGAGATCCGGGCGGAGGAAGCGGGCATCCTGTTGGAATTGTCCGGGGATGCACCGGAGAGGATTATGGTGGAGATGGATCGCGAAAAGATCGAGCAAGTATTGACCAATCTGCTGTCCAACTCGATAAAATACGGCAAAGAGGGAGGTAAGACGACGATTTCCGTTGAAGAAAAGGAACGAAACGTTACGGTTATAGTCGCCGATAACGGCATCGGTATAGAGGAGCAACATTTACCAAGGTTGTTTGAGCGATTTTACCGGGTAGATACCGCTCGTTCCCGTAAAAAAGGAGGCACCGGCCTCGGTCTCTCTATTGTCAAGCATATCATCGAGGCACACGGACAGACCATTTGGGTGGAAAGCGCTCCTGGGCAAGGGACGAGCTTTTATTTTACTTTGAGGAAGGAGTATCGGGAGGCATGAAATGAAGGTGGAGCCTAAAGGTAGCTCATTCCCGGCATGCTTGTGTAACAACACAAGAGTGCTCCAAGAACAAATTAAGTATAAGCTTGCTCTTTTCCATTGAATCGAGGCTGTCTTAAAGGACCATACGGATAACTTAACGGTTAAGCATAATTATCAAGGCAATAATTCCATTATTGGAGCACGACCAACCGGTGTAAATTTCCAGTCCCTACTTCTCGATGGTGAGTGCATACTCTTATAGAGAGTTGGGTAAGGGATGAGGAATACTTGTGCAGGTTCCTTCCCCTACTTGATTGGTAAATTCCGCTTAAAAGGGCGACCTGCCACCACACAGAAACTCTTCGAAGTGGGCTATTTTTTAATGCATGAAATGGTCCACTCCCGATCCTTGTCCAAGACCACTACAATCCGATACATTCCCGCTTTCAAATTCGATACATTGATGGATTGATTTCGAATTGGGCGTACGGTCAGATGCCCGTCTAAACTCCATAGTTGAGCGGGTTTTCCCTCCAATTCTTCTGCACTGATATAGAGATAGTCCGTGCAGGGATTTGGAAATACGGTAAAGGAGGGTTGGTCTGTTGCTTTCGTGGAGGTGGATACAAATTGGCCCCAAAAATTTTGATATTTGTTCGTACCCTTCCATTGCATTATATTTTCCGACCAACTATATACCTCAGAAAGGAGTAATTGATTGGCTTCGTCATAAGTTTGAAAACTCTGTAAAACGGCTTTCCAGGTGGTATCGGACAGGGTGCGGGAGGAGGTGATACTTTTGCGAATCCCATCTTTGTCTTGTTGATACTTCTCGGTCTTTCTTCTGGTAAACCATAGGTTGTTTTGAATATCCCACGCTTGGATATAGGCGGTAGATATCGGGTCGGAGGTGGAAGTGACCCGATATGAAGCGCTGTTATTCACCCAATCCTTTTGCTTAGAGTCCCAAACCTGGGTAATCCGTTTTACAATAGCCCCAATAGTATCTAAGTACGAACGATTAAAGGGGATAAAGCGTGCAGCTTGCCTGTCCCATTTGTACAGGGTGCTATAAGGAGGCTCGGAGTAGTCCGATCGGTTGGATAAATACCATTCTTTATTTTCTTTGTCCCATTTATAGCGGTCGATAACTTTGGGGTTGTGATACGATATGGATTTTCTGTTCCCCACCCAAGTGTCGTCCAAAGGGTCAACAAAGTAGCTAGAATTGGTTGTAGCAGAATCGGTGTGTTCTATGTCGTTTTTGTAGTTGGCATGCCACTTTTGTTTGACTTTGTCCCAATCAAAGACGGTGTAATGGGCATACTTCGCATCTTGATTAAAACGAGTGATGGATTTTTCACTTTTCTCCCATTTCTCATTGACTGCATCCCAGATATCTGAGGAGTCGACAATTACCGCATTGGGGACTACTATAGCATTGGGTTGATGGTATCTCGATACCGGAGTCCAAATTTCGCTCGCCGGATCCCAAGAGGAGGTGATTTTCGTTTTGAGATACCCGTCGTTATACCGTTCGACATTAACTGTGCGCCGGGCGAGCTCCCAGTTCCAGTTGTCACGATCCCAACGATAGGTATAACTCGAATCTATGACCCACTTCGCTCCGGCTATTTCCACGACATGAGGCGCGTCTTTTTCTATGCGTTGTGCTTCCGCTTGATGAAACATCAGGACGCCGGACAGCGTCAACAATAATAAGGCAATCGAGTAATTGTAATTCATAATAGAGGCGATTAATGATTCTAATGCTAAACCGTTTGCGTCATGACTATTTGCGAAATAGACCCAAAGATACATCAGTTAATGAGATGGTTACTTTTACCTTAGATGCGGCGAAACACCAAAATGTGTATATGAATCATAAAAAAAACACAAAAAATATACAAGTAATGCTAAAAACTGATACTTGTTAGGTCCTGAAACTTACAGAGCGGTTATATTTGCGAATTGTAACTGCCGAATGCTTAGTATTCGGGTGGAGGAATGCTAAAACAAACGATTAAATCATACAGTATGAGCTGGTTATCTAATTTTTTAACATCTGCCATTGGTCGAAAGCTGGTGATGAGCTTGACCGGATTGTTTTTAATAGTCTTTCTGTTAATACATTTGACGGGCAACATCATGATATTAATACCGGATGAAGGTGCATCATTTTCCGGATTTGTCGAAGCCATGGAGTCCAATCCCGTGATCAAAGTGATGTCCATTGTTTTGATACTGGGTTTTGTTATCCATATCATACAGGGGATATTGTTGTACTTTAAGAATCGCCATTCGAAAGGCGGCAAATATGCCGTAATCGCCAAGGACAACGCTACCTGGGCCTCCAAGAACATGGCTTTACTTGGGACTATTATTTTCTTGTTCCTCATCATTCACTTTATGGACTTTTTTATTCCCATGAAGGTCTTAAAGGAATACGGTCACCATCAATTATATCACAAGGTGATAGCGGCCTTCCAAAATCCCGTTTATGTCGTGCTCTATGTTATAGGGATGATATCCTTGGGTTTTCACTTGGCGCATGGCTTTCAAAGCGCATTTCAAACCCTCGGAGTCAACAATGAAAAATACTCACCCTTTATCAAAAAACTGGGGATGCTGTATTCGATCATAGTCCCGTTGTTATTTGCGTTGATACCCGTTGTTGTTTTCTTGACACATCAAAAATAGAAGGATCTACGTATCTTTTTCATACCAAAAAACGCTATTATGGAAATAAAATGGAAAATAGGAGATGAATTGAAAGGGAATGTTCCTCCCGGACCTTTGGATCAGAAATGGAATAAATACAAGGACAAACAAAAACTGGTAGCTCCCAACAATAAAAGAAATGTAGAGATTATCGTAATAGGAACCGGTTTGGCCGGAGGAGGTGCGGCGGCAGCATTGGGAGAGCTGGGATACATCGTCAAATGCTTTACTTTTCACGACAGTCCACGCCGTGCCCATAGTATAGCAGCCCAAGGAGGTATCAATGCAGCCAAAAACTACCAAAATGACGGAGACACGATTTACCGGTTGTTTTACGATACCATAAAAGGAGGCGATTATCGCTCCAGAGAGTCCAACGTGCACCGGTTGGCAGAAGCGAGTGTGGATATCATAGATCACTGTGTTGCCACGGGAGTGCCCTTTGCCAGAGACTATGGAGGACTACTCGAAAACCGGTCTTTTGGCGGGGTCCAGGTCAAACGCACCTTCTACGCAAGAGGCCAAACAGGACAACAACTCCTCTTGGCGACCTACCAATCCCTAAACCGCCAAATTGCAAAAGGGACCGTGACCATGTACAATCGCCATGAAATGGTGGACCTCGTGAAAATAGATGGCGAAGCCAGAGGCGTTATCGTCCGCAACCTGTTGACCGGAAAACTCGAACGTTATGGCGCCCATGCCGTCGTATTGGCGACAGGCGGGTATGGCAACCTCTACTACCTCTCTACCAATGCGATGAACTCCAATGCGAGTGCAGCATGGAAAGCAGTAAAACGCGGTGCTTATATGGCCAATCCGTGTTATGTACAGATTCACCCCACATGCATACCGGAATCGGGAGAATACCAATCCAAACTCACTCTGATGTCAGAGTCTTTGCGCAACGACGGACGGGTCTGGGTACCATGGAAAGAAGACGATGTGCAAGCCATTCGCAATAAGTCAAAACAACCCAAAGATATCCCGGAAGACCGCAGGGATTACTTCCTGGAGAGGATGTACCCCGCGTTTGGAAACCTCGTACCCAGGGACGTTGCCGCAAGGGCGATTAAGAAGGTCTGTGACGAAGGCCGGGGAGTCAATGCCACCGGAAGGGCGGTGTTCCTGGACTTTGAAGACGCTATAATGAGATACGGCAAGTCCGAAGCACATCAGCAAGGCCTTAGTAATCCGGATAAAAGCACTATCCGCAGCTTGGGAGAAAAAATAGTGGAAGCCAAATACGGCAACCTGTTTGAGATGTATGAAAAAATCACCGGCGTGGACCCCTACCACACTCCGATGATGATTTATCCGGCTGTCCATTATACCATGGGAGGCCTTTGGGTGGATTACAATGTACAGACCAATATTCCGGGGCTTTTCGCCATAGGAGAATGCAACTTCTCCGATCACGGCGCCAATCGACTCGGGGCCTCTGCATTGATGCAAGGTTTGGCAGATGGTTTCTTTGTAATACCATATACCATTACCAATTATTTGGCCGATAAGATTAAAGTTCCTAAGGCTGATATTAATCACCCGGCCTTTGAAGAAGCAGAAAAGTCAACAAGGGAAAGATTTGAAAAACTGCTTTCTATTCAGGGAAATCAGTCCATAGAAAGCCTTCACAGAAAATTGGGTAAAATCATGTGGAACCTCGCCGGTATTAGCAGGACGGCAGAAAACTTATCCAAAGCCGTGGAAGAAATACGGGCACTGCGCAAAGAGTTTTGGGAGGATGTATATGTCCCCGGGTCTATGGACGAATACAACCCCGAACTCGAAAAGGCCAATCGCGTAGCAGACTTCTTAGAACTCGGCGAACTCCTGGCGACAGATGCATTTCACCGCAATGAATCCTGTGGTGGGCACTACCGGGAAGAGTTTAAAACAGAAGAGGGAGAACCTCTTCGAATGGATGATGAATTTGCATATATCGCTGCCTGGGAGTGGCCAAATACAAATGAAGAACCTATTCTGCATAAGGAAGACCTCAATTTTGAAGTGGTCAAACCTACAACGCGAAGCTATAAATAACAGGACCTTCATCTTTAAAAGATATAATATATGAAGTTAACACTTAAAATCTGGAGACAAAATGGTGCCAACGATAAAGGACACTTCAAGTCATACGATGTTGTCGCCAATGAGGAAATGTCCTTCCTTGAAATGCTGGACGTCCTCAATGAAGAGTTGATTAATAGAAAAGAAGAGCCGGTGGTCTTTGACCACGACTGTAGAGAGGGTATATGTGGTGCTTGTAGTATGGTGATCAACGGAAAACCGCATGGTCCGTTGAGGAAAACAACGACTTGCCAATTGCATATGCGTCACTTTAAAGATGGAGATACGATTCATGTCGAACCCTATCGCGCTAAAGCCTTTCCTGTTATCAAAGATTTGATGGTGGATAGAACTGCATTTGATAGAGTGATACAGACCGGAGGCTACATATCTGTAAATACGGGAGGCGCTCAAGATGCCAATAATATCCCTATCGCCCAATCTATTGCAGAAAAATCAATGGACGCAGCGGCCTGTATCGGATGTGGTGCTTGTGTGGCCGCTTGTCCCAATGGCGCAGCCATGTTATTCGTGTCTGCCAAGCTCAATCATCTCAACTTATTGCCCCAAGGGGAGGTCGAAAAACTCGAGCGTACGCACAAGATGATAGACCGGATGGAAAAAGAAGGCTTTGGAGCATGCTCCAATATCGGTGCTTGTGAAGTGGAGTGCCCGAAAGATATCCAGCTCATTAACATCGCAAGGATGAATCGCTGGTATTTTTCATCTGCTTTCGCCGGTGATCAATAGGATTTATCACCCGGTATTCCTCTATCGAAAAAGGAGAGAATGAGCCGGTCAATCCAATAATAGCGCGTTTTGAAATCCGCAAATCCCACATGTCCTCCATACTTGGGAGCCAGAAAGTGAAAGAAAGGATTGGATTCAGCCATTTCATACGGAAAAGAAGGGGCCCTGAGCATGGGATCGTCCTGTGCATTGACCAAGAGGGTGGGAATAGTTATTTTGTCCAAAAAAGGAAGGCTGCTACATTGGGTATAATAATCTACTGCGTTAGCAAACCCATGGATAGGTGCCGTCATCATGTCATCAAATTGGACAAGCCGCCGTATGGATTTGACTTGCTCCAAATCAATTAGCTCCGGGTATTCAACGGCTTTTTCCTCCATTTTTTGCTTGAGGCCCCGTAAAAAACCCATTTCATACAAAAAATTTGAAGGTTGCGATATGGCTTTCGCACAACTTTGCAAATGTACGGGCGTGGATACCGCCACTGCCTGCTTCAAATGACCGGGAACCTCAAAAACGCCGTCTCCCAGGTACTTTAACAGAATATTGCCTCCCAGACTATATCCCACAGCAAAAATGGATTCGTAGTCCCTGTCGAGTTGCTGTACCATTTGATGAAGATCTTGCGTGAATCCACTGTGATACAAGACTGGCTTTCTATTGAGTTTTCCGCCACAAGACCGGTGGTTAATTGCACACACATCGTATCCCTTCGCATGCGCCAAAGTAGCCACCCGCCGGATGTAAGTCGAACTCGAAGAGCCCTCCAACCCGTGTAACAGCAAGATTACTTTTTGATATCCGCCCCTCCACCAATCCACAGAAAAAAAATCTCCATCGCGAGTTTCCACTTCCTCCCGCACAAAAGGGGGCATGGGGACCTTACAACGCCAATATGCATATAAGGTGTTCAAATGGCCATTGCGAAGCAAAAACGGGGCTTTATAGGACGTTTGTAACATTTTTGGGGTATCAATTTGAGATGTAAAAGTGCGATTTTTTTATTAGTGTCTGCCGGAAAAGAGTTAAATTTTTGTATTTTTACACCATGAACATCAATAATATACACGACAAATACATGAAGACCATCCTTGGCAACCTTTCCCTTGCCAAAGAGTTCTTAGCTTCTTTTCTGCCGGCACACGTCAAGAAGCAAATAGATATGGAAACCTTAAAGTATTCCGAAACCGATTTTGTGCTTCCGGACTTGAAAGAGGTCTTCTCGGATATTGTTTTTTCCGTATCGCGTAAAAACAATAAGGAGGCTTACATTTCCATTATCCTGGAACACAAAAGCCAACCCGATGACTTCACCG
>JALWRC010000039.1 GCA_027080725.1 Saprospiraceae bacterium | reverse complement strand
GTATACTTGTCCATAATGCAGGTTTTATTTGCAAATATACAAATAACCTTGCATATAAATCCCAAAAAACAGCACTTAATTTACTCTTTTTCTGACAGTTAAATCTCTTTGAGGAGACCCTATGTAATGGTTTTAACCATTTATATTTTGTACACATAAAGAGCAAGGTTATACTGTATTTATTATGTTCCTGAAGCACTAGTGGACCTGGAATGAAATTCACCCCATGGAATTAATACTTAACGGCGCCCCCCCGGAGATTTAATATTTCACTCCGCACTATATGTAGTATAGGCCCTCGCCAAACTTAACTCTTCCAATTTCGGCATCGGTTTACCTTGTAAAATTAATAGTCAACCGAGTCAACGTTTGGAGATATATGATTTGCCCCTGCTCTATGCATAGTATAGGCGCACGCATAGTTTTGCACTTCTAAAATCGACGTTCGCTAATGGGTGTTCGGTGTTCCCTCCCGCCCCACCCCACAAACTTCCAAAAAACACTACCTTTGGGGACCATTTCATACATAAATAAATACCAGCTATCATGGATAAAACCCAAGGTTACAACGAAAAGAACAAATCCCGCTACCTCGACGAGCTGCTCGAATTGCTCCGCATCCCGTCTGTCAGCGCAGATCCCGCGCATAAGGACGACATGCTCACAGCGGCATCTTACATCAAAAATCAACTCAAATCGGCCGGCGCGGACCGCGTGGAAGTGATGCCCACGGACGGGCACCCCATCGTATATGGAGAGCGGATTATCGATCCGGATTTGCCTACGGTATTGGTGTATGGACACTATGATGTGCAGCCACCCGACCCGCTGGAGCTATGGCATTCCGACCCCTTTGACCCCGTCATCAAGCCCACGGACAAACACCCTCAAGGCGCGATTTTCGCCCGGGGGAGCAGCGATGACAAGGGGCAGATGTTCATGCACATCAAAGCCTTCGAGGCGATGAATAAAACCGGAGAGCTCCCCTGCAATGTCAAGTTCATGATCGAAGGCGAAGAGGAAGTGGGTTCGGCGCACCTCGGTCCCTTCGCCGAAGCCCACAAAGACATGCTCCGATGCGATGTCATCGTCGTCTCCGACACCGGCATCATCGACAATCAGACGCCGGTCATCACCGTCGGGTTGCGGGGCTTGAGCTATGTGGAAGTCGAAGTCACGGGCCCCAATCGCGACCTGCATTCCGGACTGTATGGCGGAGCGGTCGCCAACCCCATCAATATCCTCGCAGAGATGATGGCCGGACTCTTTGACGAAGACAGAAAAATAACCATCCCCGGATTTTACGACAAGGTACTGACTGTCAGCGATGCCGAGCGCGCCGAAATGAACAAGGCGCCGTTTAGCCTCGAGGCCTATCTCGAAGACCTGGACATCAATGACGTATGTGGGGAAGCCGGATATACCACCCTTGAGCGGACGACCATCCGCCCTTCGCTGGACGCCAACGGCATCTGGGGCGGATATACGGGCGAGGGCGCCAAGACCGTACTGCCATCCAAAGCCTACGCCAAAATCAGCATGCGTCTGGTGCCGGAGCAAAACTCGGAAGAAATCGCCCGGCTCTTCAAAGAGCATTTTGAGGTGATCACCCCCGCAGGCGTCAAGGTCAAGGTCTCCTACCTGCACGGCGGAGAGCCCTATGTGATGCCCATCGACTCGGAGGGCTACAAGGCAGGATACCGCGCGATGGAGCAGACCTTCGGCAAGCCTCCCATCCCCATGCGCAGCGGTGGAAGTATCCCCATCATCCCTTTGTTTGAAAACGTATTGGGCGTCAAGAGTATCCTGATGGGATTCGGCCTCGACTCCGACCTCATCCACTCCCCCAACGAGCATTTCGGATTGTTCAATTTCTACAAAGGCATCGAAACAATCCCTTGGTTTTTCCGTTATTACTCCGAATTGATGCGAAAGTAGCGATACCCTCTTTCGGGGATATCCCATCGTTCTCTCACATATTTGAACCAAACCTGCTTCCAAAATGTTTTAACAATGTACTAACAAATCTAAAGCACCGAAAATGCGGACGAACATTGTAAAAATAGGAAACTCGAAAGGTCTTATATTGCCAAAAACGATACTTGAAAAGTATCAAATTACGAAGGAGGTAAACATCCAATTACGAGATGAATACCTTATCATCGAACCTGTAGATAAACCGAGAAATGGCTGGGATGAACAATTTGTCAAGGCAAATTCAAAGGAACATAATGAGCTTTTGATTCCGGATGTTTTTGAAGATGAAGAGGATATGTTATGAAGGTGGGGCAATATGATGTAGTATTGGTAAATCTGGATCCAACTGTTGGTAGTGAAATACGGAAAACAAGACCTTGCGTGATAATTTCACCAAAAGAATTAAACCGAAACCTAAATACAGTGGTAGTAGCTCCAATGACAACCAACATGAGGAATTACCCTACTCGTATAAATGTTAAATTTAATGAACGACAAGGTAAAATTGCAGTGGATCAAATCCGGACAATAGACAAGAAGCGGATTGCTAAAGTTATTGGTAAAATCACAACAAATGAAGTAAAATTACTCAAAGAAACAATTAAACAAACCTACGTCGACTAAAATGTACATGACAGAACCACGTGTAAAAATCTTAGTTCTCTGCCGCAAGCGCAACACAGAGCGTTTTGATTCATACACTTGGATGTTTTTTCAGGTATGAAATCGCCGGCTATTATCCTCATTAAAATCATTCGATATGCAAACGATACTACAGAGATTTAATCTCGCATTTATATTTCTCATATTCATCATAACAATTCACGTCGGTTGGTTGAACGGGCAAACCCATGACAGCCAACCTCAAAACATGACAAAAATGGATTCTATTTCACTTTCCATAGGGAAGATTATTGGTAAAAACCTTCAGCAAAACGGGCTGGACGAGATCAAGTACGAAGCCTTTCTCCAGGGGGTCAAAGAGCAATTGGAGGGCAAGGTCACTCCGGCAGATTTTCACCAAGCCAATACGCTGGTGAGCGAGTACCTCAGCCAAAAGCAAGCCAAAGCGAGCGAGGGCAAAATCGAAGCAGGCAAAAAATTCTTTACCGAAAATGGCCGGCGCCCGGAGGTAACAACCACCGCTTCCGGACTGCAGTACGAAATCTTAAAAGAGGGCACCGGCCCCAAGCCCAAGGCGACGGACAAGGTCAAGGTGCACTATCACGGCACCCTGCTCGATGGTACGGTCTTCGACAGTTCGGTCGATCGAGGAGAGCCCATTTCATTCCCGGTCAATGGCGTCATCCAAGGCTGGCAAGAGGCCCTTCAGTTGATGCCCGTAGGCTCCAAGTGGAAACTCTACATCCCTTACCATCTCGCCTATGGTGAGCGCGGCGCCGGGGGAAAAATCGGCCCTTACGAGCCATTGGTCTTCGAAGTGGAATTGCTCGGAATAGAGTAAATCCCCCCAACATCAATACCCGCCATCATGAGGATTGATATCCTGGCCGTCATCCCCGAATTGCTCTCCGGCCCTTTCGAACATTCGATTGTCAAAAGAGCCAGAGAGAAGGGGCTTTTTGAAGTCAATGTATTTGACCTCAAAACCTTCGGCCTGGGTAAACACCGGCAAATCGATGACTACCAATACGGCGGCGGTGCCGGCATGGTCCTCCGGCCGGAGCCCCTCGCCCAAGCCATCCGCACGCTCAGTGAGGAGGCCGGCGGGTATGACGCCATCATCTACCTGACGCCGGATGGACAGACCTTCGACCAAAAAATGGCCAACAGGCTCTCTCTGAAGAACAAGTTGCTTCTGGTATGCGGACATTACAAAGGCATCGACCAACGCATACGGGACCGGTTCATCACAATGGAGATATCTGTCGGGGATTTTGTCCTGAGCGGTGGAGAAATTGCGGCGATCGTCCTGACGGATGCGATTGGACGCCTCATTCCGGGCGTCCTCAATGATGAGAGTTCGGCACTCACAGACTCCTTTCAAGACGGGTTGCTGGCCCCTCCGGTTTATACGCGGCCGGCCGAATTTGAAGGTCTGAAAGTGCCCGATATACTGCTCAGTGGCCATGAAGCAAAAATAGAGCAATGGCGGCACGAGCAGTCCATTGCCAAGACGCAAGAGCGCAGACCCGACCTCTAGTGCTCCGCGCAGAAAATAACTCCCCATATAACCTCGCTCTTTTCTCCTGACTCTTCGTTGCTCAAACAGTCATTATACTATGGCATAACTCCTGTTTGAGCGCCTCGATTCAGCAAAAAAACTACTTCGGTTGCTAAGGGGATTTATTTCTTACGCGGAGCACTAGCGCATGGCTATCGAACTCATATTTCTTAACCCCTTCGTAATATTACGCGATTTTTGCTCTCAAATTTCCATAGGAGGCTACAAAAACAATAGAGGGATTAATAGTGTTGCGGTACTGAGCTCACTTATCATGTGAAGTCTCTTCATCCTTTGCTATAGGTGTCAATTCATACATATGCTGGCTTTTATAGCGCATCGTCCAGAGAAATGGAACAGTGCATAGCAATCCTC
Source organism: Saprospiraceae bacterium (assembly GCA_027080725.1). Lineage (GTDB taxonomy): Bacteria > Bacteroidota > Bacteroidia > Chitinophagales > Saprospiraceae > JALSTN01. The sequence continues at coordinate 17,223 of JALWRC010000039.1, read as the reverse complement.
CAATAATAGCACCTGGATCTACCTCCTCATTCCTTGAAAAGGAAGTATACAACGGCTCATACCCCTCCTTCTCCATTCGCAAATGAATGACCGAACCAATTATTTTAGTGTCAGAATACGAATAAGGCGTTTTCCCTACCGCTTCATCATTAATGTAAAGCTTGGCGCCTGAAGGCGTTGACTGGATAAGCGTAGTACTCGAGCAACTTGCCAAGACCAATAAAGCGAAAAAGAAAGCTGAAAAGCGCTTCAAATGGTTAGATTTAGGTTTCATAACATTCATTTTAAGATTTGAATAATAAATAGTGGATGGAAGAGAACTATCAAATTTCATGAAATGAAAGCTTTTAGATGAGATTTTCCAGAAGAAGAGATAATAGCATATCAGTCAATGGAGAATCACAGTAATAATCACTAAAAGATGCATTTCTAATTTTGAAGAGTTTTCTTTCATACACTAAATCATAGCTTGCTACAAAAATAGCCATTATCATCCACTACTATGCCATGCAAAAGCAATTTAACTAAAATATAACATCTAACACATGCTGAAACGTCAAAGTGTGTATTACAAACTGCACTAACCTAAGACAAACGGCGGGGAAGAACTCCGACCCCAAAACTGACGTGGGACGACTTTGGGGCGAGAATTTACAAGAAGATTTATCATGCAGGAACGATTGGAGTTTTGTGATTTTACTCTACGCTATATGTAGTATAGGCACGCGCACATTATATTACTTTTGAAACCGGCGTTTGGAAATCTATTTGAAGTCATTAAAAGACATAAATCTTATGTGTCCTCTGTGCCTTATGTGGTTCTAAATCAAAGTTGTTGATTACCACGACCTGTGACGCCCCGGCGTTATAAGGCACGACCTGTGACGCCCCAGCGTTATTAGGTCACAACTCGTGACGCCTTGGCGTTATAAGGAGGCAGGTAAAGAAGTAAATTCGGCTCCATAGGGGGATTACATCCGCGATTTGATAGGCCATGGTTTAGGTGTTTTAACCCCGATCCCAAAGCCGATGCGGGGCGACTTTGGAGCGGAGATTTACAAGAAGATTTATCATGCAGGAACGATTGGAGCAAACTTGGAAACTGTGCACTTTGTAATACACACACCAAACACGCTCATGCTTCTTTCTCCGGCATGACGGATGTCGCAGAGTCATTCTTTACCTCATAGAATGTATTTTTTTATCCACCCCTTCCTACCCCAATCGCCCGATGAGCAGAAGTAATTTTTCGATGGTCACATGTTCCATGATGACGATTTTATACCAGTGGGGAGATTGATGGTTGTCCGGCACGAGACCGAAGGCCACCGCCACGTCATTGGGTACGAAACCCGCGCGGATGGTGATGATATTAGAGGCCGGATGCCTGCAAAATTTGATACCCTTGGCCTCCAATTGCCGGCACATCCAGTCGGTACGCTTTTGCAGAATGAAGATTTTCTCCTGCCAGCCGTAGGGCCCATTCTTCGACAGAATCATCCAGACCGCCACAGCATTGGCGCCGGAGCGACTTCCTATGAGGGTATAATCTTCCCCCTCCACATAACTCGCCTCCTTGGTGTTGGTATAGCGGATCAGGCCCTTCCTGGCGATAAATATTCCGGTGCCATAGGGGGCTTGTGCCATTTTATGCGCATCCAATGTAAAAGAAGAAATATCCGGATTTTCAAAAGTCAATCGGCTGTTTTCCACCGAGAATGGATAATAAAACCCTCCAAAAGCTCCATCGACATGCATTTTATAGCGACATCCCCTTTTCGCCAAAACCCCGGTATATACCTCTGCGTCATCCACAGTCCCAAACATTGTCGTCATCATATTGGCTACTACCACAAAAAAACGCTTCCCCGCCTCTTGGGCCTGCTCCACCGCCTGTTCCACCGCCGGTACCGATAGCTGCCTGTCAGAAGGCTCCACCGCAACTTTGTAGATCGCTATGCCCAATAGATTGGCAGCCTTGGCCATCGAATAATGACTGTCTTCACTACACAAAATGGCAATCTCCTCCCGCTCTGCCGACTCCTCCTGCATAAAATAATTGCGATACATCCAAATCGCCTGAATATTGGCTTCCGTCCCACCCGAAGCGACATAGCCGTCATGCTGCCCGGCCTTCCCCTTGAGAATATCCACCGCACAAATGTCGATCAACTCCCGCTCAATCGCCTGCGTTCCTTTAAAAAACGACTCGGACTTGCCAAGGGTGTGACAACCGATGTGATTGGGATTTTGGATTAAGGTAGAGATATACGGTGCATCCTTGATAAAAGAAGCATCCTGATTGAATACCTTTTCATCCAGATAGGAGGCCGGTATTCCCAAAATATTTTCCTCTACATAATTCACATTCTTCGCAAGGGCCTCGAAGACCCTTTCTTTGATCTCCACCTGTGACCTTTTCTTCCAATACTGATACATCAATTGTCTTTTTGCTTAATAAAACTCTAAAAAGAGAGCGGCATTGTCCCTACGAGAATCGCTCCTTACCCGGTACATAACAACGCCGGCATGAAATGGTTGACAATACGGTGCAAGAGAACAAAATAACTACACATATTCCCCCCCTCTTTTCTTCTGACTTCTGCCTCCACACCGGAAACTGAGGTATGGTAAAATGGTTAAAAGCATTACAAAAATCAGAGTGTTTCCCCCCATACCTATTTTACCACCTTACCCAACCCGTATATATCCAAAAGAACCGCCTCATTATTCGACCAATGCCAGGCTTCTGCAGCTAAACGTGCCCGGGCAGCCAACCGTTGATACTGTTGGGGGGCACGTATCTGTTCCACTGCCTGCCGGATGGCCGTTTCAGATAAATCCCGGATCAAAAGGGCGACCTCATGTTCTTCATTTAGTCGTCTATACTCCGGAAAGTCCATCGCAATCTGCGGAATACCCAGTTGGACGGCATCAAAAAACTTATTGCCCGTAGAGTAGTAATAGTTGAGCGAGCGCCCCTCCAAAAGATTGCAGGAGACATCCATGTCCCCGATCCGTTCATACAACTGTTCCGGGGGCACAAAACCCTTAAGCGACACCTTACCCTCCAATCCCAACCTCCGCATTTCCGCTTCCAATGCCGGTCGCATGACGCCTTCGCCGATAATGGTCAAGTGGGCGGCCTTTATCCCCGCCATGCTCCGCACCAACTCAAGCAGTCCCCTACCTTCATTTAATACTCCCTGATAAAACAACCGGAGAATGGAATGCGGCGCTCGTGTGGTAAGACCGGGGCACTTCCTTCGCTCCGGAAAATTGTACACCACCTCAAAAGGCACGTCATGGCGCTTGCTCAATATCTCCCGGAGTGCTTCATTGACGGTATAGCGGCGGTTTGCGGTACGGGCTCCCCTTCGTTCTACCATCTGCCAAATCTTCTGCTTCACGGGATGCCCCAAGAGTTCGGGTACCTCCGTAAAATACTCGTGCGAATCATAAATCATCTCAAACCTTCTGAACATCCGGGCCAAGAGCACCCCCGGCACGGTATCCGGATCACATGCCGTTACTTTGTCCGGCGGCTTGAGTCGAAGGAGCCGGACAAACAATCTCAAATTGTACTCCAGATAAAACAACGGTCCGGACTTAAAAATACAAGGCAAACGCAGCAGTTCCAAACCGGGATTATTCGCATCCTTCAAAGGTGGGAGCCCTCTCGTCCCTCGCCCTATCATGGTCACCCGGGCACCTGCGCCCACCAAGGTCTTAGCGGTTTGACGCATCCGCTTGTCCGAACGCAGATCGTTGGTCACACAAAGGACGATATGTGGCTTGTTACGACTCATAGGCGGCGGTGTATTTCATCTCCCTGCAGCTCAAAGCGCCCTCTTCCTCCATCGTTTCCAAGAGCCGGATAACGGCGCGCTTCCGGTTGTAGGGAAAAGCATTGACAATATCAAACGGGTGGAGCCATTTGCCTTGAAGCATCTTCAAAATACGCGCCCGGTATTGTCCCTCCATTTCTCGGGGAAGGTAGGCGGATTTGCTCCCCATACAGACATCACAGGTCCCGCATTTTGTCTTGCCCTCTTCTCCGAAGTGCCGGAGAATATATGCATAACGACAGGTATCCAATCCCACATATCGCTTCATCTTTTTCACATTCTCTGCCGCTACACCGGCCCGGAATTTATATCGTTTTTTGTCGATCGCAAGCAGGTGCTGTTCTACTCTGGGCTGCAACCAAATAATCTCCGGACGGACGCCTGCCCGCCGGTAATCCACGACGCCCAGTTCATGCAACTGCTTGAGACGGCGTTCTATTTCCGCCTCGTCCAGCTTCAACACCTTCGCCAAATTGGACAAGGAAATCCGCGTGCGCACCGTGTACAACCCTTCGTATCTCCGCAGTAAAGTAGAAAGCAAAGCATCAAAACTTGGTCGATCCTTTCTAATCTGTAAAATCTCCCTTCCGCTCACTTTAATCTGAAGGGTAGCCGGTTGATAAATCCCCTCCGTAAATGCGACCAACTCCTCCTGACGGAGCAGACGAAGGACCGAGCCGATTTTAGCACTATCTTCTTTGAGCCACACCGCAAAGGCATCCAATTCAAAAGGCACCGGCTCTTCCTGTCTCGCCCCTATGGCGATATTCAAATACCGTCCGAGTTTATCGTACACCCGGCGGATATAATCCACCGGAGGATAGGCGATTTCATACTGATGATCCAACATTTCAAAATCAGAAGTATTGTACAGCAACACCGCATATCCGGGCTTACCATCCCGGCCGGCGCGTCCCACCTCTTGATAATAGGCCTCCAATGCATCCGGCATATCCATATGCACGACAAAACGGACATCGGCCTTGTCGATGCCCATCCCGAAGGCATTGGTCGCGACGATGACTCGATACTTGTCCGCCAGCCACTCCTCCTGGGTCACCTGACGCAGGGAGGCATCCATCCCGGCGTGATAGGCCGCGGCCGTCACGCCTCTGCGGGTCAGGTATTCGGCGATAAGCAGGGTTTGCCTGCGATTGCGCACATAGACGATACCGGTTCCGGCCAGCTTGGTGCAGATATTGAGCAGCTTGCCCAACTTATTCTCTTCTTCGAAGACATTAAGGGAGAGATTGGAGCGATAATACGGGCTTTTAATCGTCACTGCTCCTGCCTCAAACTCCAATTTTTCCCGGATATCCACCATCACGCGCTTGGTAGCCGTCGCCGTCAACGCCATGAATGGCACCCCCGGGAGATGTTGTCGCAAGGCGGCGATATTCAGGTAGGAAGGCCTGAAGTCATATCCCCATTGGGAGATACAATGCGCTTCATCCACCGCCACGAGGGCAATGTTGAGATAGCGCACCCGTTGCAAAAAACGCTCGGTAGCCAGCCGCTCGGGGGAGAGATAAAGCAACTTCAACTGCCCATCCAGTGCGCGCTCCAATATTTGCTCCAACTCCCTCCGCTCCAAACCCGAATGCAACGCCTCCGCCTTCACCCCCTGTCGCTTTAATCGCTCCACCTGATCTTTCATCAGTGCAATCAACGGAGAGACAACAAGCGTCAATCCCTCCAGCATTATCGCCGGCACCTGATAACAAAGCGACTTGCCCCCTCCCGTAGCGAGCAGTACCAACGCATCCCGCCCGGAGAGAACCGCCTCGATGGCCTCCTCCTGAAGAGGGCGAAACGACGGATACCCCCAATATTTCTCGAGGACCTCGCGTGGAGTGGTAAGATGCATTAGACGTTATTTGGGTATGAAATGGTTGGCTTTTGTCACCTTATTCATGAACGTTTTATCGACGTAAAGATATTGTGATATATGGGAACCAAAGCCATCAGGGAGAGAAAGTGTTTGTATTACAAACTGCAAAGGCGAATGGTATGACACAAAAATCTGAAACGCCAATTTGTTACGCAAAAAGGCCGTATAGATTACTACACCCCCCTCTTCGTCTATTCCAATCGCAGCAAATTGAGTTTGAACAACCGGAGGGAGATGAAGGTCATCACTACCCCGATTCCCAACAAAACGAATATCTTCGGCAGAATGGCGGACAAGGGTAACCCGCGCCAAAATATATCATAAAACCCCTGAATTCCCCAGTAATTGACACTAAACACCGCTATCTTGCGCATAATGGCGGGCATCACAAACAGAGGAATCATACTACCTCCGATAGCGGACATGACGAGGATAATCAACGTGCTAAGACTTTGTGCTTGTTGCCTGCTTTTGGACACAGCCGCCAGGAATATCCCAAAGCTGGAAACGGCGAATCCCGTTGCTAAAATCATCAAAACCAATGCCGGAACGTCGGCCATAATATCCAGCCCAAAGGCCAACCGGGCGAACAAAAACATGACGACCAACTGCAATATCGCTATGAAATATGTAAATAGCATTTTGCCATACAAAATGGTACTGCTACTGATCGGCGAATAGCGCAATCGACTCAAGGTGCCATTTTCCTTTTCTTCTAAAATACTCGTCCCCAACCCTGCAACGCTAAATAGCAACATCAATATGGCCGTCCCTGCTGTCGCTTGAATCAAGCCCAAATTGGCCTCCTTTGGATTGCCCACTATCGAAGTCATCTTGATCTCGGATTGCATCATGGAAGAGGTGGGGTCGTTTTCTCCTCCCTGGACGTCTTGTATAATTTTTTCTCTTGTCTCCTCTCCCAGAAATCCGTAATTCTTATTTAGAAACCGGGAAATATTACTCGCTACTCGCTCCTTTCCGATAGCACTCATGACCGTCCCCATAAGCACCGGTTGCAACATCCCAATCTCCGCTTCACGTGACCGGTCGTACATCAATTCTAAAGGCAACTCCTCTCCGGAATGCACCGCGGCCTCAAATCCGGGATGAAATATCAAAACCGCCGGATATTTCCCGGTTTTAATACTGCGCTCCGCTTTTTCCAGGGATTGGGGGATAACGACCAACCCTTCCAGCGAATCCAATTTGGCCGCAATGCTCTCACTCGAATTGCTTTGATCCAAATCGGCAACCAAAAGCTTCACGGGAGCCGGTTTGCTACTCCCTCCTATCCCTCCAAAGGCGAAGGCAAAAAGGGTTATCAAAATAACCGGAAGCAAGAAGGTCAATAAGACCGATCTTCTATCCGTAAAAAACAGTTTCAAGTCTTTCTTAAACAAATGTATCATAACTCTAATCTCTTAATTGTTTACCCGTAAGTTTTAAAAACACCGTTTCCAAATTGGCCTTAATCGTATCAATGCCTTGGATGTTACCACCCATGTCTTGTACCTTCTTTACAATAGGAATGATTTCCTGCCCAACATTTTGGCATGCTATCTTTACCTTATTGGCCGGGGTATCTACCTCTTCGACTTGCATGACACTTTTCAATGCATCAAGATCCATCTCCTTCAAATTCCCCAGTTCCAATACCAGTACATCTCGCACTTGGCTGATTTCCCTCAATTCCTTCAGCGTCCCCTGCGCGGCGATGGCACCTTCGTCGATGATACCAATCCTGTCGCATAAGCGCTCGGCTTCCTCCATATAATGCGTGGTATAAACGATGGTCATACCTTCGGAATTCAATCTTTCTATCACCTCAAAAATCCGGTTCCTGCTTTGTGGATCCACCCCTACCGTAGGCTCATCCATAAGCAACACCTTGGGCCGGTGCAGCAGCGCCGAAGCGATGTTAATCCTCCGTTTCATACCGCCCGAATAGTTCTTGACGGCATCGTACCTCCTCTCGAATAAGCCCACCAATTCAAGCGTCTTATCGGCCTCTGCCTTCAATTTCTTCTTGGGGATATCATATAGACTCCCCCAAAACATCAAATTCTCGTACGCTGACAATTCTTCGTAAAGGGCGATTTCCTGGGGGACCACTCCGAGCAGCATTTTGCATGCATGTTGTTCTTTAGACGCGTCCCTTCCATCGATATACATTTCGCCGCCATCCGCTTTCAAAAGAGAATTGAGAATGTTTATAGTGGTGGATTTTCCCGCTCCATTTGGCCCCAGCAGCCCGAACACTTCCCCATTATTTATACTGAAACTAACTCCTTTGAGGGCTTGTAAAGCTCCAAATGATTTGGATATATTCTTGGCTACTATCATCATCTCAACTTGAATTATTAATATTAGTAGAGCATCTCTATTTCGGCTGCAAGATATCACCCCACCACACTTTATTAATAAAAACAACGGATGAATTGTCGGATTTGTGGTATGAAATGGTTGATGAAGGGGTTCATGTGGAGTAGTAGGTATCACACATACCTCTCCCCGCAAAATTTAGTTTGTAATAAACAGGGTGCCGTCCTAGTGCGTCAGGAACAAAGTTCATCCAGTATTAAGCACAGCTATTTTTCTTTGAATCGAGGCGCTCAAACAGGAGTTATGCCGTAGCATAATGACGATTTGAGCAACAAAGAGTCAGAGGAAAAGAGCAAGCTTATACTGTATTTATTTTGTTCCTGACGCACTAGTGCTACAGACACACAAAAGATATAGTATAACCTCGCTCTTTATGTCCACAAAACAAAAATGGCTATAACCCTTACAAGAATCTGTCTAAATCCTCATTCCCACGGTTAAAACCGTGGGCTATGTCAAGGGGTACAGCTCCAGTTTGAGTTTCAAGTGCACTTCACAAAAAAAGCAGCAGTCCAAAAAGGGCGAATCAATCCTCTACAGGACAATAGCCCACGATTTCATACCGCCAAAAAGCCTTACAACTTCACGCGCACGCCCAATCTCAGTCCGTAGGTATCGCGTTTTTGGTCCAGGGAATAACTGCTCACCGTCATAGAGCGCAGTGGCAAGCGCAGATAGGGTTCGGCGAAAAAGTCCAATCGATCGGTGTATGGATAGAGCACCTTCACGGCTCCGGTGAGGCTCAATCCCGTCCACGTACGGTAAACATCCACTTCCTTCGGGTGTCCGTCCGTGATGTATGCCGGAAGGCCGGAGGGCAAGAGGATTTCCCCTTTCTTTATATGAAACAGATTGATATCCAACCCAACGGCCGGCTCGATACCAAAGCGGCCGACCCCAAAACCGTACCCGATGGTCAGCGGGATGCTCAAGAATCGATAGTAGTTGTAGGTGCGTTTGTCCCAATTGGTCACCTCAAAGATCCGCTTCTGTCCAGTCTGCATATGCTTACCTCCGGCAGAGTCGATATCGATGCGCACCACCCCATTGCGAAACATGGTGTCGGACTGGAGGCTTTTCAATTCGAACTTCTCATCTATCTGGCTGTAATTCACTCCGACGCCGAAGAAAAATCCCTTCCGATGGCGGATATTGTATTGCACACCAAGGCTGAAAGACTCCAAGGCCGATTCCGTACGGTCCCGCAACTCGGCATAATGCGCATCAGCGCTTGACTTTGGGGTAAATTTCATCGGGGTATAATCCGGACCGGCATAAATATCCAGCTCATGCCGCCAGATTCTCAGGCTAAAATCATAGCAGTCTTTCACCCCTTTCAAGGGCGCTATCACCGGCAAAAGAGGCAGGTCAAGTCCGTTTGACACCGGAGGACTAATTTCCTGCCTGCCTATATCAGATATAGGCGGATACGGCTTTACATACATATTGGAAGAGTGCTCTTTACGCTTCTTCTCCCCAACCGGAATCTTGGCCGCTGCGCTGGGAGAATTCCCTGTGGCTCCTCTTGCTATAGGATGCTCTTGAGAGGGGTGCTCGTTTTTTTCCATAGCTGCGATCCGGGGATGCAGTGGGTTAGAAGATTGTGTAGCCGGTTTATCTCCGGTATTTACCAAATTCGAATTCTCTCTCCCCGGATGATCCTCTTTGATAGAAGCGTCGGTCAAATGCTTTCCGGTGACGTTCAAACCCTTGACTACTCCTTCATAATCCGGAGTATGTCGACCGCTTTTCTTCCGGTTCGTACTCCTTGACATGGGCGTCTCTGAGTCCGAACGTTGCACTCCTGCAGCCAAGGCGGCGGCAGGACGTCCTTCCTCATTGTTATTGGGTTGGGATGGATTTGACCTTGTGTGTTTGTCCACGATTTCATGCCCGGGCCTCTCTGTCTTTTGCTCTATGATCACCGGTTGCTCAGAAGACTTGGCAGTGTGTCGCTCCATGATGGTCACCCAAAGCAAGGCCCCGAGGAGTATTATCACTCCAATCAGCCATCTAAGCCATGCCGGGCCACGTGTAGCCGGTTCAGGGGGCAATGTGGGCTCCACCGCCTCCCAAATCTTGCCGGTATCGATGTCCACCTCCGCATCGATAAAAATATCTTTCAGATGTCTATCAAATGGATCCATCGGAATACTGTTTGTAATCGAATGCATATCTTTCAACTAATGTTTTACGTAATTTGGATTTTGCCCTGGACAACATCGCTCGGGAAGTGCTTTCCGGAATTTCGAGTGCCGCACTAATCTCGCGATGGCTGTATCCATCGATACAGAAGAGATTAAATACCTCCCGGTAGCCGTCCGGCAATTGGTTAATCACCTTCAGTAACTGTTCCATTTGCAGCGAACTGTATATCTCCGGAGCGATTTCCGGTTCCTTCGTCCACTCTTGTGTCGCCACCTCCCGGTGATTGTAGAAGCGCTTGTATTTATTGAGAGCTACGCGCACGGTCAATTTGGAAAGCCAGGATTTAAATTGGCCTCGTCCTTTGCTGTATTGGTCGAGTTTGTCAAACACCCGGATGAAGGTATCTTGTACAATGTCTTGGGCATCGTCGTCACAACGCGCATACCGCAATGCAATGGCATAAACGTACTTGGCAAATTGGTCCACCAATTGGCGTTGTGCCTTGCGGTCATTTTTAAGAGACCTACTTATAATGTCATTGATATCCAATACCTTCTTTTTATCAATTTACATTTTTCACCCAATGAGTGGCTGCCGGAATTCAGGCACTCATCCTTTATCATTGTCTTAAGGCGGCAAATTGCCCCTCTAACCTGTGTTTTTTCCCGTTCTCATTATAGGAGCATGAAAATTCCCCTTTCACTACCGTTCCGGGATCTTGCCCCACCTCACTCAAACGCAGGGATACATCCCCTTCAATATTCTTTCCCGATTCGATCTGATATCCACCCCGTGTTACTTTCAAATACTTCGCTTTTCTCGTCTGCCTGCTCATATCAACAGGCAACCACATCACAAAATGCACTCCATCCACAAAGTCCACTTCAATAACAAGGGAGGAGGTATCCACCGTGGTGTCGAGCCGAACCGGAAGGGCGAGTATGGCCGGCTCCAAATCACGCTGCATACGTACGAAGGTCTTGTCTCCACCATTGCAAACCAAAATATCACCTGTAAAAAGTCGATTCTGAACAAAAACATAATCGTCTGTCACCCCGGTCTGTTCCGTCACCAAATCCCCCCCCAACACCAGTACGTGACCGAAGGAATCCCGCGGAAGGAACATCGGCCAATCCTGTGAAGCATTGGAAGATTGCCGGAAGGGGTGTACACCCAAGATTTTCTCACCGGATTTCAACATATAATATCCCAACCGGACGACCTTCCCCTCACAGTTAATCATACGGGCATGAATATTATTAATGAGGTCTGTAGGGTGCAACAACAACTTGGCTTTGGCTTTTTCCCCTTCAAAACGAAATGCGGTTTGCTCCAATTGAAGGTTATGACGGAGGCCTATTTCCACTTCGCCTCCCCTCGGAACAACGACCTCCAACAACCCCGTACCGCCGGAACGCCCTACAGCCAAGAGGGCGCTGGTGGAGGCGTCCTTCACTATTATTTCCTCAAATGGGAAAGCCACCCGGTTATTCATCTCCAGGGATACCCGCACTGCTGTTTTACTTTGCATTGCTGCTATCACCCACCAACCCGGGGCATCGAGTGTGCCTTGGATGGTATGGCCGGAAAGCACGATAGGGGCGCTGCGGTCCCAAAAACCGGTTTCCGGATCGAAATGCCACAACATGGCTTCCTCTAATGCGGCGGCATCGACTCCACCGGGTATTGGGAGTTCCAGAGATATGGTATTTCCGGACTGTAGGTATAACCGCTCGTGGTTGGTGCGGTACGCTTCTATGTGCATGGTATGAAATGGTACCAGAGCGACTGTCGTATCCCTTTCCGTGTGCCCGATATAATTGCCGGGCAGGTCACGCTCAAGATGAGGGGAGCCGTTGGAATAGCTCCCGAGGTAAACCCCGATGTCCCCATCGACCGGGATACCATTCGGTTGAACAAAAGCATTGGCGGGAAACTCGACCCGGGCATCTCCATCTTGTACTTCTCCTCCGGTGAGTCCGTTAATATTTCCGGTGAAATTTATTTTACGAAGGACAATCTCTACGAGGTGTACATTATTGACGATAGGGATAAAAGAAGTGGTTCCCTCCATGTATCCGTCCAGATTGGCCTTCACTACGGCGGTCTTTTGATTGGCTTGCACATCCTTGAAATAGAAGACCCCATTGTCATCGGAAACTTCCATATAGTTCTCCAACGTCAGCGATACCCCTTTCAACGGCAGGCCCTTTTCGTCCTTCACCACGCCCGTCACCGAGCAGTTGACAAAGACTTCCGGAGGCTCTTCCCACATAGTGTGTTCGGTGCGGTCAATATCTTGGCGACATGCACTGAGAAGGACTACCCCCAGGATGAGAAAAAATATCGATTGTCTAAAATGCATAGTTAAGGCTTTACGACTTATGGTAAACTTTCTCGACGCTTCCCTAAAGCAAAGCTTCTCCGAAAGATTTTCAACGTTTTAACGCTATTACACCCCCAAAGGTATTAACGCTACAAGATATACATTCTTTTTTGAATGAAATCTTTTGGTGGGGGGAGGTGGGTATTACAAAGTGCACACCTGTGCTTGGATTAAAAAACATTTGCATTCACAACAGCATTCATATATTGACTAGCCTTACTTTTTGGCATTGCCCCAAAAAGTAACAAAAAGGTCTAGGCGAAATTAAGAGCTACACATAGTGGGGCGGCCTTACCTTCTGTTGAAGGGAACACGGCAACTAGGCTTCGAAGTAAAACTTTGCCTTAATGATATTTAGACCATAGAAGATATAATAACACTATCCCGGGTTAGCGCCGGTTCCCGCTTGGAATTTCGCCGGAATAAGCCATATAATACATCCATCCTGCATAGTAAGTTCTTCTAACTTTGTTTGTGGAATAAACATCTCTTCAGTTTCTAAACCACAGACATTAACAGACTAATTGTTATTGTGGCGCAATCAGGAACCTCAGACTGCATTCACCTCATGAAGTAACGAATTACACATGAATTTTCCTCAACATTCTTAAATAAAAGTGCAGTTTGTAGTACACTCTGGGGAGAGAGAGGTGGGTATCAAAAGAAACTTCAGGAGAACCCTCCCATCCTCTTTTCCTTTTCCCAATTTCAGGCAAGGGTTTCTCCGTGTCTTGCCGTCTTTGTGAGCCTGCACCTACTTTATTACAAAACGAAGGCACACTTTTGTTGATTTATAAGCCCTTTGTATCCCCCCATTCTTAAGCGATATGCAATACGTCCTTTATGCTGAATTAACAACAATTTTAAGTCGAAATCCTTTATAGTATCAGCTCATAATCTAAACCCCATTGACAACATGATAAAAATCTCTGCAGATTTGGTGCTCCCAATGGATCGCCCGCCCATCCGCGATGGTGTAATCACGCTTGATGAGGAGGGCAAAATCCTAAAAATAGGTTCCCGGGATAACGAAGCTCCCAACACTATAAAACATTATCGCGGAGTACTCCTCCCGGGATGGGTCAACGCGCATTGTCATCTCGAGCTCTCCCACATGCGCGGGGTAATCCCGACCGGCACAGGGCTCATTCCGTTCATCAAAAGTGTCGTCTCCCAACGCCATTTTGAAGAAGACATCATCACCCGTGCTATCTCACAACAAGACACCTATATGCAATCGGAAGGCATCGTCGCGGTCGGGGACATCAGCAATCTGGAGGTAACGGCAGAAGTCAAGGAAAAGAGCCCCATCAGGTACCACACTTTTGTCGAGTGTTTTGACTTACTTCAAGATGGAGAAGAGGCTGACCGGCAATCCGAAGGTGCGCAAGCGCTATTGGACCGCTTTAACGCGCCGGAAAAGAACAAAGTCTCCATCGTCCCGCATGCCTCGTATTCGGTCAGTGCCACCCTCTTTCGCTACATCCGGGAGAACAACCCCATCGATGCCACCATCAGTATGCACAACCAAGAGACCCCCGATGAAGACCGGTTTTTCATAGATGGGAAGGGCGGCTTCCCCGGTTTTTACCGGGATATTGGGGTATCTATCGATGCTTTCCAACCTACCGGAAAAACCTCTTTGGAGAGCGTCTTACCCCATCTCTCCCCGGAAATGCGCACCTTACTGGTTCACAATACCTGCACCCGGAGAAGCGACATTAGGCAAGCACAGGCCCATTTTAAATCTGTGTATTGGGCGACCTGCCCCAATGCCAATCTCTATATCGAAAACCGTCTGCCGGACTATCGTCTCTTCACAGAAGAAGGAGCAAACCTGTGTATTGGCACCGACTCCCTCAGTTCCAACTGGCAACTCTCCGTCCTCGAAGAAGTCAAAACGATACTGAGGTACAACAGCTACCTCGACTGGCAAGAGGTGTTAAAATGGGCCACTTACAACGGGGCAAAGGCATTGGGCATGGATGGGGAACTGGGCAGCTTAACCCCCGGCAAATCACCGGGCATCATCCATTTGGACCTGGACATTTCAGCACCCAACCCCATAGACACTTTATGCCATCATGGGCGGGTGGTATAAACTAAAGGCCTCCCCTTTCATTTAAGGAAACGCTTGGAGTTGGGATTGTTGGATTGTTTGCGCCTTTTCTTTTGCTTGACGGGAGCATTTACACGCTTTTTACTCCGTCCTTTGGACTTGGAGTGAGATGATTTGGATTTGGGATGCGATTTGGATTTTCCGGCTACCATTTCGCTTTTGGGTACCTTGCTAAAAAGCAATTTCTCCACCAGATCCTGCCTTCCCAAAGCCATCAAGCGCTGTTTTATCTTCCCCCGGTTCTCCTTTTTATACCAGAAGAAAAACAAATGCTGATTGCGGCGCTGGACCTTGGATTTGGCGGTGTAATATCGCTTCATCGTATAGGGATGGTATCCGCTGTAATAGATGACCGTCGCGACCGTCATCGGTGTCGGGGTAAAATCCTGCACCTGCTCCAACCGGAAGCCCATCTCTTTGGTCTCCGCAGCGAGATTGGCCATATCGACCTCTTCGCTTCCGGGGTGACTCGATATAAAATAGGGTATGAGGGGTTGGTTCATGCCAAACTTCTTATTGACCCTTTCATAATTCTTTTTAAAGGTATGAAAATGTCGAAAAGACGGCTTACGCATCACCTTCAGGGTGGCATCGGACGTATGTTCCGGTGCGACCTTCAGACGGCCGGAGATATGACGGCTCACCAACTGATCCATGTACCGGTCGATGGAATTATCGCACTTTTTGTTGTACGACTTGGTCAACAAGTCATAGCGGATTCCACTGCCGATAAAGGCCTTTTTGACTTGGGGGTGGGCATCCACTTTCCGGTAAATATCGGTCATCGCATCGTGATTGGTATCGAGGTTACTGCAAATCACCGGATGGATACAGGAAGGCGCCACACAACGGTCACATATCTCTAAGTCCTTCCCTTGAAGCTTGTACATATTGGCGGAGGGACCACCGAGGTCGCTGATATACCCTTTGAAATCCGGCATCCGGACCACCTGTTCTACCTCCCTTAAAATAGAGGCCTCCGAACGGCTGGCAATAAATTTCCCCTGATGGGCTGAAATAGTACAAAAGCTACATCCTCCAAAACATCCTCTGTGCATGTTGATAGAGAACTTTATCATTTCAAAAGCCGGTATAGGCCCCCGGTTTTTGTATTTAGGATGCGGAAGTCTTGTGAAGGGCAGGTCAAATGAGCGGTCGATTTGTTCCTCTGACATCACGGGAAAGGGAGGGTTAATGACGAGGATTCGATCTTTAACCCGTTGGATGATGCGCCGCGCAAAGGATTTGTTGGACTCTTGCTCCACGATTTTAAAATTGGCAGCAAAGGCCTTTGCATCTTTCAGACAGCGTTCATGGCTCGTGATCTCCACCGTCTCCCAATCGCTAGTCTCCGGCAATCCTTCCGATTCGTGCACCATATAGGCGCTTTGTGGCAAGTACCGGATATCCCGGATGGATTGGCCCTCCCGCAACGCCTCCACCAACATGCGCAGGGGCTGTTCGGACATCCCGTACAACAGCATATCCGCCCCACTGTCCTCAAGGATGGTGGGCTTGAGTTGGTCCGACCAATAATCGTAATGGGTCACCCGCCTTAGAGAGGCCTCTATTCCGCCGATAATGACCGGCACATCCGGGTATAGTTGTTTGAGAATACGCGAGTACACTATGGAGGCATAATCCGGCCGGAACCCCGATTTTCCTCCCGGAGTATAGCTATCGGTAGATCTCAAACGCTTATTGGCGGTGTAGTGGTTGACCATCGAGTCCATACACCCGGCTGTCACCCCAAAAAAGAGTTTGGGACGCCCCATCTTTTTAAAATCACGCAGATCGTCCTGCCAATTGGGTTGCGGTACGATGGCAATCCGCAAGCCCATCTCTTCGACAATCCTCCCTATGACCGCCGCCCCAAAGGAGGGGTGATCCACATATGCATCCCCGGAAATGAGTACCACATCGAGTTCGCCCCATCCTCGCGACAGCACTTCCTTTCGCGTAATCGGCAACCAGTCTGTTATCTTGTAATTCATATTGTCCTACAAAAGTAACCATAAACGCGGGAATGGGGGGATGGGGGTGGGCGACGGGTGCAACAAGTAATATTTAACATTCAATACTGTCCTGCGGAAATAAAGCATTGCCCACCTCCGCTTCATTTCGGTCAGTAGTATCCCACAAACAAAATACCATCCACAAAATCCCTCTATGTCTGTTATTTCGATAGCGGCGCACTAAGAAAAGGCAACTTACTCCAAAAAAACTTTAACATTTCCACACTTTTTCATATCCCACTGATACTGTACGCCTTACACATTACCATACAAAAATTATTTATTTTTATCCATTTTTTCTCGATAAATTTTACTTCATATCCAAAATAAAGCTTTACCTTTAATTGTGAATCCTATCCCAAATTAGCGATTTAACACATATGAACCTCGTTTATTCTATAACGCACACTCCCCACAAAATCACCGGCATACCC
>JALWRC010000038.1:3205-71176 GCA_027080725.1 Saprospiraceae bacterium | reverse complement strand
CTCTTTAACGCCTTAAAGGTAAGCACTTTATCTATTTTGACCAAATAAATCTCTATTAGATTCAAAATAATTTGTAGCTATATATTGCTGATTTATAACTTTTTATAGGTTTTCTGGCAGACACTATTTAAAGGAAGGCTATAACTTCCACCCCCCAAATGCACAGGTGGCAATACATTTTTTATTAATGACACCTACACTCGTCCTATTAGCCGGAAGGATCATAAGATAGATTATCAAAAGTTGTCAATTTGTTAATTCTTGACACAACGGACAGAAATCGCCAGATCAAAGTAACCCAAGGTTTCAAATATTTTCGTATCGTTGTGATACACAGACAGGCCCAAAGGCACAAATCCATCATTAATATCAAGAAATAAAGTTGATGACCAGGTATCTGATTCCACTCCTTCATCAGTATATTCAGCAACATTACTCCCAGCATAAAGAAGGGCACCTGCAGGAATCAAATCAAAACCACTTGTGCCGAATTTGGAGTTTTTCTTTAATTTTCCATTATCCCAAAGGTCTGCCTCTCCTGCCATTTTACTACCGGTATTCTGTTGAACTGAATCTTTTCCCGTAATTGTTTTTATTAATGTTTTCCACTCTTTTCTATCAGGTATATGCCAGCCGGAAGGGCAAACACCCTGTGTACTTTCTATCTCGTAATACTGCATCATTTCACGCCATAGGTACAGCCCCCCGTAGGTATCACACTTGGATTCATCGTTATTGTAGCAGTATTTTTCTATTATTTTATTGTCAGTTTGACTTAAATTGCCATTAATCTTCTTGCCAATATTCAGATTCTCTGCCATCCAGCATTGGTTTCCGATTTTAATAGTGGCATAGGGTTGTCCATCGTATATTACAGGGTCACCACATGCCCAGGAAGAATTGATTGTGCCGGCTTCGATAAAGCCGTTTACCGAGAGGTTACCAACATAGTTTCCCTTAGCGTTATATGTTCCGTCCATCGTCCATGTACCCGAACCCTTATTGGTTAGGGTGATGCCTTTCTGAATTTCTAATGTACTGCCTTTTGCAAAAGTATAATTGGTAGTATCGCTTGCCGGTATAACACAATCTGCCGCTATGATGATTTTTTGAATGATATAAGATGGCGGTACTTGGCCGGTACTCCAATTAGATGCTTTGCTCCAATCATTGTCAGTGGTGCCTAGAAAGATATTGTCCTGGGCATTAAGTGCGATACTTATCGCTAGAGTCAAGATTACTGTTTGTATTATTGTGTATTTCATTGTTTGAATTTTTTGATTATAAAAATTTGGTTCGCTATTTCTATTCATTCAATTATGAGCCTGTCCTTATATACACCCCTGTTGATATCAATGATATAAATACCGGGACGGAGGGTGGAAATATTCAGGTCAGACTTGATGTCCCGGCGGTACAAAACTTCTTTTCCCTGTACATTTTGTATGCTGACAGATTCTACCGGCTTATTGAAGAAGATTGTTTTAGTCGCCGGATTGGGATAAAAGGAAAAATGTTCTTCGTAGTGAAGTTCTCCCTCTGACAGAAGAATATTTGGTCCGTATATGGTTACACTACCTGGTTTTTTTTCTCCATAATCTATTTTCCACCCTATAGGCATACCTGTAATTGCGCCAAAAGTCCCGCTTAATGTCCCACCGTATTTTATAATTTCGAATATATCGTTATCCTTTGGCGAATAACCGTCCAAAACAATGTCCAATGTTCCTGCTAATGTCGTATTTCCCGAAATATCTATTTGGTCGTGCCCTGTGCCGGCGCCTGTCGTATCTTTTATTTCACATTTGTAGATGGCACTATCTCCCATCGTAAAATTGCCCGTTACCGTAATTTTTCCCGGTGAATGACCCGGACTAATCAGACCGTCATTCAATACAAGATTTTTGTCAAAGGATTTATTGCCACTAATAATGGTTTTGTTTGTAGGTAAAACCATTGTGGATTGTTCTGAGAGTCTCCCACTCCGGAACATGAAAAATGCTGTCATGGCAATAATACTGAGTGTAGTTGTTACTTTTTTCATCATAGTTTAATTTTTTATATTAAATAATGTGTTTTTCTTTTTGTCAGCTAATATCTTTCGCCGCCCTAACCCCATGAAGGCGGTATATCCTGTGATGTAGCATCCTGCAGTGTATGGATATCCCTGAAGATATCGAGAATTTGATTATTCAATCTTACTTTACGCCTTTAAATCTGAACGATTTTGTTTTTCTATCATTGAAAATACCGTATTCTATTTTTATAGAAAAATCGGGATAACTGTCTTCCTGAATTTCTATTATTTTAGGAAAAATAAGTCCTTCTATTTTATATAATTTGCTTTGGGTGTAAAAATCACCATCAGGAGTAACTGAAATCAAGAAAGTGCTAAAGAATTCCTCCGTTTTTTCTGTAATACTTTTATTTGAAGTTGATAAAGGATCGACTAGTGTAAAAATTCTCAGATTTACCCCTCCACCAAATAGGCTTTCATATGAGCTTTTCCGGATGTTAATACTTGACAAATAATAATTCAAGTCCTTTTTATTAGAAATGTTTTCAGCTACTACTCTTTGGGGAAAACGCTCTATGGTGTTCTTTTGAGATTTGCAGCTCAAAAAGAGAGTTATACTGATTAGAAAGGAAATGTTTTTCATTTCTTTGTTGTTTTGTACTTATGGCTACTTTGTATGAACAAGAATTTAATCTTAATAATTGACAACATCACCAAACGCGTCAAACAACGCCAATTGAAGCATCCTTAGAGTACTGGCCTGTGATGAATTAATGCAATCGTACATCAAGCCTCACACCCCTTCCCAACATAAAGCTAAGTTAAGACCTTTTTGAAGCCTCTTGTGTCCAAACAAACCTCATAGATACCTCATGGACTGAAGAGCTTTTTCTCTCGCTAAGATATGAAATATTTTTTGATTAATGCAATTATTTTATAATTTTTGAGCAACATTTTGATGCACGATAAAATATAGGTAGATGTCCCATTCTAAATGTTCATTATGTTCAATAGCCTTTTGTTTGAACTTTGTCGATTTGTACTCATACCAAGAGGTATTCTCTTTATTACATAATTTAATCGAGTCAATAAATTATTTCCAATGCTCTTGATCTATGCCAATTTTTAGAATTTCACCCAATTCTTCAATGAATTGATCGCTGGATTGTAGGTTTTGATGTATTTCAATAGTTAAGTGCCCTCCCATTTGTTTGATAAGATTACTCTTCACTCTTCCTCGTACTGGTCAATTCTTTTATTATTCTTTCTTTTCATTCTTCCTCCACACATCTTCAGTCTTCCCATCTTTCACACATTGGCAGAGTTTTCTACAAAGTCACATGCTTCACCGAAACAGTTGTTATAACTGTACAACAAGCTTCATATTCCTTCACAAACCCAAAGAAACGGACGTAAGGCCTTTTACGGCCTTTTCGATTTACTCCTTCAACAATTTCATAACGAATGGACGACCATCCTTTTTGGTGAGCTCCACCAGGTAGGTGCCCACGGGCCAAGCACTTATGTCCACCCCGTCTATCCAACGGGCCGGAGCCGGAGAAAAAACGGGGTTTCCGGCAATATCCCACACTCGAATGTCTTTAATCGTAGCCAGGGAGAGGTTGGTCTGAAGGCGTACGATTTGTCCCGCAGGATTGGGGGAGAGGCGGCAATAAAGCCCGTTTTCCAACGAATTAATACGAAGGGTGACTTGATTGTCCCGGGATAGAATCCAATGCTCCGGATCAAAAACAATGCTGTCTATCTGAAACGAGACGGGTAGATGAAAGTCTTGGTGGTTGTAGTTGTTTTGAAGGACGACGGTGGTGTCTTGCCCTTCTCCATAGATTTTGATAGGCAGAGGCATTTCAAAAAAGAAGACGGAAGGGTGTGACTGGGTTTGGTTAACCGTCAGGAAGAGGTTATTATCTGCCTGTTGGTATACGATTTCATACGAGGGAAATCCCTGTCCGTAGAACCAATCATCCATAAAACCTCGCAAGCTGGTGTCCCCGGCCATCTCCAGATGGGAGCGCAAGTCGTCCGTTGTCGCATATTGGCCGATGTTGTCCTTGTAGTAGCTTTTAATACCATTGAAGAAGGCCTCATCTCCTAAAACCCAGCGCAACATGTGTAAGACGTAGGCGCCCTTGCGATAGGATAAACGTCCGCTGAATATCCGCCCGACCACGGTGGTGTCATTCACCCAAACAGAACCGTCCGGTACGTTGGTGACCCGGGCATTGGTGCTGACAAGCCAATTGTCAAATACCTTCTCGCCAAACGCATGTCGTTCCATCAAAGCCGTCATGTAGGTGGCAAAACTCTCGTTGAGCCAGATGTCTCGCCAGCTTTTGCAGGTCACCGCATCGCCAAACCATTGATGTGCCAATTCGTGGGCCAACAAGCCGTAATTGTATCCTCCGACAGACGTCATCGTCTGGTGCTCCATGCCGCCCCCCCAACCAAACTGGGCATGACCGTACTTTTCGCTGACAAAGGGATAGGCGGCGATGGTGTCTTCGTAAAACCGTATCATATCGGGGACCTTGGAAGTGCCATCCATCGCATCCGCCAATCGCTCGGGGTACGCAAAATTTTGTACCGGTAGCATCTTACCCGAAATGCTTTGCAATGTGTCTGAAAAGACCTCGTACCGGGTCACCGCGAGGGAGACCAAATAGGGGGCGATAGGGTAGCGATGCTTCCAGTGCATGGTATGATCCATCCCGGACGGATTGCCGATATCGGAGATCATCACCCCATTGGACGCAGCAGTCCACCGGACATGGGTGTTGATGAAGACATCCATGGAGTCTATTTTGTCGGTCAAACTGTTTTTGCAGGGCCACCACTCGGACGCGCCATAGGGCTCCGAAAGCGTCCAGATGATGGGGATAGAGTCTTTGCCATGGGTTGTTTGGATGAAGGAGCCGAAGCCGGTGGCGTCGGGAACACCGTGATATGTGATGGCAATGCTGTCGCGATCCCCTACCCGGAGAACTCCCGGAAGAGAGATGTGCAGCTGATTATTGCTCCGGGAGGAGGTGACGGTAGTGCCGTGATATACGATAGAGTCCACGACCATCCCTTGGTTGAGATCAAGGGTGATTTCATTGAGCAGTTCGAGCGCCTTGAAATGGTAGGCTATCGTACCACTAATATACCTTACCGCCGGATTGACCTCCCAATAGCTTCGCATATAATCTATATCGATATTGTCTCCGGCTCCACTTCCTCGAAACCGGAGCATGCCCCTGTGGGCCCGCTGCTCCCCTTCAATGATGTCAGCATAGGATTTGTACATGCTGATGTCCTTTTGGGCAGAGAGGGTGAAAGTAATCGGAAGGAGAAGGAGAGTCAATAGAATCTTGTTCATATGCGATAGTTTTATAACGTTCAAATGAAATACGTTTGAACGTGGTGAATTGTTTCTGTCAAAGCAGTCAATTAACGTTTGACCTCTACCCCAAGTTGGATATCACCGGGTAGCTCGATCACATCTCCGTCGTGGATGGTCTCTACCAGCTCGAGTTGGGTGGCAAGCACCTCGCCCTTGATATAATCCCCAAATTGCTCAACTGCCGGACGAATGGCCTCATCCGCCTGGAGGCGTACGGAAATCTTGTCGGTCACCTCAAAATCCTTCGTCTTGCGGAGGTTTTGGATGCGGTTGATGAGTTCGCGTGCCATGCCTTCTGCTTTAAGGGTATCGGTAAGGGTCACATCCAATGCGACGGTAATTTCGCGGTCTGTAGCGACCGACCACCCGGGGATATCTGCTGAGGTGATAATAAAATCATCTTTGGACAACTCAAACGTCTCCCCCTCGATCTCCAATGCAAACGGTTGGCCTTGCTCGATGTCTGCGATAGCCTCTTGCGAAAGGTTGGCGATGATTTGAGAAGTACTCTTCATGTGCTTGCCCAATCGCCGGCCAAGGGTTTTAAAATTGGGTTTGATCTCCTTGTGGATGATATTGTTTTCACCGGAGATAAACTCGATCTCCTTGATATTAACCTCTGCTTTGATGATGTCTTCCACGAGTCGCACGTCTCTTTCGAAACCGGGAGCGGATATGGGAAGCAGAATTTTCTGCAAGGGCTGACGCACCCGGATTTTAGCCCGCTTGCGGAGGGAGAGGACCAGAGAGGAGATGCGCTGAGCATAGCTCATCCTGCGCTCGAGATCGCGGTCGATCATCTCATCGTTGGCTTTGGGATAGAGTGCCAAATGGACGGATATTTCTTTCTCTTTGCCTGTGACGTTGTTGAGATTTTGGTAGAGCCAGTCGGAGAAAAAGGGAGCGACGGGCGCCATCATCTTCGAAAGGGCTACGAGGACGGTATAGAGCGTCTGGTAGGCGGATCGCTTATCCGGACTCATATCCCCTTTCCAAAAGCGCCTTCGACTTAGGCGTACATACCAATTGCTCATTTGCTCATCCACAAATTCTTGAATGAGTCGCGCAGCACGCGTCGGTTCGTAATCCGCAAAAGCTGCATTCGTGTCTTTTATTAACGAATGCAAGCTGGACAGTATCCAACGGTCGAGTTCGGGACGTTCCTCCAATGCAAGGTCCGCTTCCGAATAGTCAAATCCGTCAATGTTGGCATAAAGTGTAAAGAAAGCGTAGGTGTTATAAAGGGTTCCGAAGAACTTTCGCCGCACCTCGTCCACGCCCTTGAGGTCAAACTTGAGATTGTCCCAGGGCGGAGCATTGCTGATCATATACCAGCGGGTGGCGTCGGCACCGTATTTTTCCAATGTATCAAATGGATCGACCGCATTGCCGAGGCGTTTGGACATCTTGAGTCCGTTTTTGTCCAAGACAAGACCATTGGCCATGACATTTTTGAACGCCACAGAGTCAAATACCATTCCCGCAATGGCGTGCAAGGTAAAAAACCATCCCCGGGTCTGATCGACCCCTTCGGCGATAAAATCTGCAGGAAAGTTGTGTTCAAACCGGTCTTTGTTCTCAAATGGGTAATGCCATTGAGCATAGGGCATCGAA
The DNA here is from genome assembly GCA_027080725.1 of Saprospiraceae bacterium. Classification (GTDB taxonomy): domain Bacteria; phylum Bacteroidota; class Bacteroidia; order Chitinophagales; family Saprospiraceae; genus JALSTN01. The sequence goes on along the minus strand of JALWRC010000038.1, from coordinate 64,142 downwards.
CCGCTGTCAAACCACACATCTATGAGGTCCAATTCCCGCTTCATCGGTTGTCCTTCGGAGGACACCAGCGTCACATTGTCGATATAAGGCCGGTGCAGGTCTTGCGGAACCTCTTGCTCTAATCCCAACACTTGATTGGCTTTTTGAATCGCAGTCCGGAGCTCTTCGACCGACCCGATACAAATCGCTTCGGAGGCATCTTCGGTACGCCAAATCGGAAGAGGGATTCCCCAGTATCGCGACCGGGAGAGGTTCCAGTCCTGTAGATTTTCAAGCCAGTGCCCAAACCGCTTTTCTCCGGTGTGTGCCGGCTTCCAATTGATCGTTTTGTTGAGCTCTACCAATCGCGATTTCATGGCAGTCGTTCGAACGAACCACGAGTCGAGGGGGTAATAAAGGATGGGTTTGTCCGTACGCCAGCAATGCGGGTAGTTGTGCTCGTATTTTTTGACACTGAAGGCTTTGTTCTCCTTTTTGAGTTGGACGGCGATATCGATATTGACATCGACATAATCCGGTCCTTCATCCTTGTAGTCTTTGACATAGCGTCCCGCATAATCGGTTACGGCGTCAACAAATTTTCCCTCTTTGTCAACCAGGGTGAGGGCACCGATTCCGTTTTGGGCAGCCACGCGTTTGTCATCAGCTCCAAAGGAGGGAGCGATATGGACGATGCCGGTACCGTCCGATGTCGTGACAAAGTCTCCGATAATGACCCGGAAGGCATCCCCCACTTCAGGAGTCATATAGGGCATGAGTTGTTCGTACCGGATGCCTTCGAGATCGCTTCCTTTAAAAGAGTGGAGTATTTTGTAGGGGATGGGGTGCTTTGGATCCACTTGATCCACCCATTCGAGTTGGCCTTGCTCCGGCCTAAACCATTGATGCAGCAGGTCTTCTGCAAGGATGAGGTTGACCCGCTCCAGCGTATATGGATTATAGGTAGCGACCAATACGTAGGTGATGTTTTTCCCTACGGCGAGGGCGGTGTTGGAAGGCAAGGTCCAGGGCGTTGTAGTCCACGCGATGAAGTACGCATCTCCGCGGTCTATGCCTTCGAAAAGGAATGTGGACTTTTCGTTCCGGATGACTTTAAACTGGGCGACAACAGTGGTGTCTTTGACGTCCCGGTAACACCCCGGCTGGTTGAGTTCGTGGCTGCTGAGTCCCGTCCCCGCAGCGGGAGAATAGGGTTGGATGGTATAGCCCTTGTAGAGCATATCTTTGTCGAAGAGCTGTTTGAGAATCCACCAAACCGACTCGATGTATTCATTTTCGAAGGTGATATATGGGTTTTCGAGATCCACCCAATATCCCATTTTACGGGTGATGTCGTCCCATTTGTCCTTGTAACGCATCACCATTTTGCGGCATTGTCGATTGTACTCTTCGATAGAGATCTTGTGACCAATATCCACTTTTGTGATGCCGAGTTCCTTTTCGACATTGAGTTCGATAGGGAGCCCATGGGTATCCCAGCCGCCCTTGCGCATGACGCGTTTGCCCTGCATGGTTTGGTAGCGGCAGACCAGGTCTTTAATCGTACGAGCCATCACGTGATGGATGCCCGGCATACCGTTGGCGGAAGGCGGGCCTTCGTAAAACACGAAGGTGTTGTCTTCGGGGCGGTCTTCGATGCTTTTTTCGAAGACGGCATTTTGCTCCCAGAACCGGAGTATTGCTTGATCTATTTCCGGCAGATTCAGGGATTTGAGTGTTTTATACATCATGTGGAGTATTGACTTTTTTCGAAGCCGCAAAGATACGTTATTATTTGTTTTGGTTAGGGGTATGAAATGGTAGAGTGTGGAGTACAAAGTGCACTATTACGCTTTGTTCACCTTGGTGCCACAGGTTTTAAGTCGTATAGCCTGTGCCACCATAGCAGTATTGGAAGAGAGACTACTCCCTCTTAATCCCGAATCCTGTCTAAACAACCTCATCCCCTAACCCCTTCTCCTTTGAAGTACATCAAGTAATATAGTAAATGCATAGCCAAAGGAGAATAGCCTGTGCCGCCGTGGCGGTAGGAATACACTCTTTATCTAGCTGAATACTACCCTAATGAAATTTCCTACAGTTAGAGAAACATAAGCACCCCCCTCTCCTTCATCATAAAATATTCACACGATATACAGATTGAATATGAAGGAGAGGGGATAGGGGGTGAGGTTGTAAAACCGTACATTTTGTAATACACACAATGGTGGAGTGTGGAGTACGAAGTGCATATATGATGCAAATGTGTAATCCCGTTATTATGTGGAGGAAGGTACTCGATCCTGCTTATTCCAACTAATCTGCCGATACATTTCTTTCGCAAAGGCATAAAGATTTGGAGCAAGTGTGTTGCCCCCAGGGTACGTGCTCTGAAACATTTACTGGATGAACCCTGAAATCAAATGTAATATCATCCTGTAAAATGCCACTTATGGAATTTATCAAGAGGCTAAAAAAGCACGAAATGTACTTTTTTAGCCTCTTGATATTATCACATGAAGGTTAATAACCTACCATTTCATACCTATCGAATAACGGTGACATCACCGGAAAGCTTTTTGGTCACCACCCCTTCTCCGAGGTCTTTGAAGGCGACTTCAGCGTAATACACATAGACGCCCGGTTTGACCGGTTGCGCTTTAAAGGTGGCATCCCATCCGACAAGTGATCGTCCCTGATCATCGAATCCGATGGGGCCATTATTCTGCCATACGAGTTCCCCCCAACGGTCATAAACCCGGAAGATATTCACTTTATCCACCAGACCGGGTCTTCCGAAGACATACAGTTTATTGTTGTCGTTTAGGGCGGACTGCGGATTGATGATGTTAGGGATGTACACCTTTCGCGTAACCTTCACGAAGACATCGATATAATCTTCGGCGATACAGCCATTGGTGTCCCTTAGGACCACCTTGAAGGTGTATTTGCTCTTCGTTAGATTTTTCAATACAGTGTTGGTCACCTTTTTTCCAGTTTCATCGTACCATTCGATGGAAGCAACGTTCGGGTTCACCCCGACGATTTCTTCGATGAGGGAGGTGTCTATGGCCAGGTCATCTCCCCACTCTTTGAAGAAGGACTCCTTGGCAAAGATATCGATGGGATCCGGCTCTATGATTTCAACCGTTTGTGTGAGTTCGCATCCCTTGCTGTCTATCACCTTTAAAGTGTAGGTTCCCGGACCGAGTTGAGTGAGATGAACCGGACCGTTGTAGGGCTTGGGTGCCTCGCCATTGACACTGTAGCGGATGGGTTTATTCCCTCCTTTGATGCCTTGTATGAACAATTGCCCGTCATGTTCGCCATAACAGGTGATATTTTTGTCAATGCCTTCAAAGTTCTCCAATAGAATAACCTCGACACTATCATAATTAACACAACCCGTCTTGGTATTGGTGACCTTGACCGTGTACCATCCGGACCGGTTGACGACCGGGTCGGTTTTATTAATTTCATTGGGTTGGAGGCCGGCGCCACTCCATTCGAGTACAAAGTTATTGCCCCGGCTGCTGCCCGAAGCATCGATCCTCATCCCCCCGGCGTCGCAGCCCAAAGCATCAGCTTTGGCAAGAGGCGGCAATTTGTCCTCATCGATGACCACGGAGGTTTCTACCTCACAGCCTGTAAGACTGTTCACAATCTTCAGTTTGTACGTACCGGGGGCTACGATATTTACCTTGGCCGCATTGAGGTCTGCTCCGGATTCAAATGCACCATCACTGGTAGACCATTGGTATTGTAAGCTGCCGGTTCCCGCCCGGTTTTTGGAAACAGATCCATCCAGACCTATGACCTCGACAAGGCATGTTAAAGTATTGGCATCGGGGCTGATCAATGCTTCCGGATCATCGTACCATGTGACCGGAATGCCGGTGGTGTTAGCGGCACAGCGGTCGGTCTCATTGACCGTTCCATCCGGTTTTTTGTTTCCTACAACGGCGGTAATGAAGTAGGTTTTATTAAGCGACATTGTAGTGGAATTGAAGGAGAAAACCCCTGTTGTATTGACGGCTATCCTATTGCCGATGGTAGTCGCATCGCCATCGTGCAGGACAAACATAATACCATCATTGGGGTCTAAAGTGCCCAATGCATAAGAAGCGGTGGTTGTTTCGTCTGAGCACATGATGTTGTCTGCGGTTATCTCTCCCGGAGAGGTAATGCAATCACATTGGTAAGAAGTATCAATGACAGCAGGTTGACAAGCGTAGGCGTCGGTTGCAGAAACGCTTACGGGATTGCCCTGATTTATCCAAGGGGTTTCGTAGCGACCTCCTCCCAGGGATTTGAACCCACTTACAGTGCCATTAAGCGCATAAGAGGCATTATCTCCACCATAGACCTCAAAACGCATTTTGTAATGTTCCGCTACGCTGTCGCATTCGAAGGTGACGTTTCTCCATAACGGATAATCATGGAATACAAATTCTACCGTGTCTGTAGCACTACATCCTTCGTTGTTTTCTGTCCATACCAGAACATACTTTCCATATTCATCGACTGAAATCGGACTTCCCGAAGAAGTGGGATCGGCAATGACGACATTGGCTGTGCCGGATGGTTTGGATAGAACCGTCCACATTCCCGTTCCCAAGGAGGATTGTGCTTCCAGAGTAGTCGTCAGGAAGCAAATGTCCTTGTCGGGACCTGCATCCGGCATGGGATAGGGTACAAAGCGCACGGGTTTTGATACCAGGCGCAAGCAGAAGTCATTGAGGTTAAGTTCGCCGGTTGCAGTGCATTCTCCGACGACGTAACTGACATAGTACACCTTATTGGGCATCATGGTTGTGGCATCAAAGCAGAAAGTATTGCCGTTGACGTTATAATCTTGGATGACTAATACTGGATCAGAGGGGTTAATGAACCCATTGTCTGAATGTAGGATCATTTTGACACAATCATCTGCTTGCGTCATGTGGTCATTATTGGCCATCACGGTGATGCAATTGTCCACGCAGGTAAATTGTTCGGCAGGATCCATTGTCCCGGCGGCGGTATTACCGCAGTCGCAGTTGAACGAGACCGGAATCATCGCTTCACAACCATTGATGTCTTGCACCACTAAGGTGTCTGTCGTGCTGCTTTGTAGATTATTTGATTTGAAGCACCAAGTAGAATTGTCAAGGGTTCCGTTTCCTTTGATCTTGGTGTAAACGGGTTTTCCCTTTGTGATACAGACTTCATAATACCATTTGAACTCCGGGTCCCGGTCGAGACATATCTTCCGCAAGTTGATGATTTCGGGGCTTTCATTAAAATGAACTACCACAGAGTCCAGGCCGTCACATATGGCATTTGTCTCCATGAAGTAAAATACATATCGACCATAATCGGTAGCCATAATGTGGGTAGAAGTAGAATCCCGGTGCTCCATAATTACACCTGGAGTATTGATCCAATGGATGGAAGAGCCATTTACACTTGGTGTCCCGGTGAGGTCTATTTCAAGTCCACAGAGACTTTCTTCGGGTCCGGCTTCTGGGGTCGGGATTTCATACCAGATGACGGGCTGAAGTGCTTTTTGTAAGCATCCGCCCAATTCGTCAACTGTTCCGTCCGCTTTCCCTTTGCCCAGTACAACGCCGAGATAATAGACTTTACCGAATATCATCGTATTGGGATTAAAGACAAACGTCCCGGTTGAGTTGTGTGCATAAGAAGATCCGTAGTAATCATTGGGGTCATCAAAGAGGACATAGTCAATAACATCTTTGGGGCCCAGCATTTCACCACTGTGATCATATTGTATGGACACTTGTGTTGCACCACATTCTTTTATCGTATCCTTTGAGATGATGCCAAGTTGATTGTGGCAAGCACAGTCGTAGTTGATCTCGTACATAAACGTACACCCGTATTTGTCCTTGATGACAATCTGATGGTTGACGTTTTCCGTCATGCTATCGGAGAGGAAGATATTGCCGGAGATGGTGCCATTGCCGCTTACGATTTCATAGGGCTCTTCGCCATCTAAAATCTCAAACTGTACTCGGTAGCTTTCTGCATCTCCCGCACAAATCGTATCTACCGGACCATTTTTTGGGTCCGGTCTGAAGAGAATGCGGATGCTATCCGAGCCGTCACAAGTAGACAGGTGCTCGGACCATTCGAAGACATATTCTCCATAAGCATCTACTGAAACTTCGGTATGGATATCACCGGCGTCGAAAGTAGCATTGCCGGGGTTGTCCAGAAGTGTCCACATACCACCGGGAACGTCGATATTCCCTTGCATCGTATAGGTCAATCCACAGAGGACGGTGTCGGGCCCGGCATCGGGATCCGGCGCATCGAGGAGCTCGACGACGAAACAGGAATCCTTACTTGTGCCACAGTTGACCAATGCATTTACGCAGATAATACCCGTATTGCCGGGACTGTGATTCCAAAGCACACGCACGTCTTTTGCCGTTTCGATATTCTTTGTAAGGATGACGCCATTGCCCTCTTTGACATACCAATTATATTGGCACGCTCCATTGATGTCGTTGGTGATGTGGTAGTCGCCTTCTGTCCCAAAACAAAGGGGGCTGTCTCCGGCAAGTACCGGTGCCGGAACTGAGACGGGAAGTATAATTTCAAACTTCCCGGATTCGTAATAACAGGTTTTATCCTGGTCCGGATCGTCGGGGTCGGTATAGTCAACCTTTATGACAAATTCGTATCTACCCGGAGGATCTCCGTCTTGCAGATGTACTTCAAAATCTTGCTCCCAAATGGTGTCTCCATTTGGGTCTATCCAGAAAGGCGTCTCCTCATAAGACCCCCTTATGCAGGTCGGGGTCCAATCAAATTCGGCCGTGACGTCATAATATCCCTGGCATTTACCACAAGAGTGGCCGGTCTTGACCTTTGGGTCGTAGCTGTCAAAAAAGAGTCGATATGAAGTATCGCAAAGGGTGCCATTGTCACCCCAAGGTTCTTTCCATTTGACCTCTACGTCGCAGGCAGGTTTTCTGTATGCTTTACCGTTTTCTGCGACAAAGGGCGTTTTATCACAAACGAAAACCCATTTTTCTCCCACCTCTCTTTCGGGGAGGAGATTGATTTCCTTATAATAGTCGATACAACAACCATCCCCATCCGGAATGGATAACCGACACGGGGGATCGACACAGGATGACTCGATAATGGTATCGTAGCCCAAGTGCCTCCATTGATAATTGTTTTGGTGGTCTTCATAACAAACCCATTCCGGAGGTAAGGTGACCTCTTTAGAGGGCTCCGGTGTGATGGTAAAGCATTTGGTTTTCTCATCGCAGATTCCATTTGGATTGCTGGGGTTCCCCATGATCCAGGTGACACAAAACTCGACCGGATCCGTCGGCACATCGAAGCCGGTAACGCACAATTGGTCATCCCAGTCGGGTGCCGGAACACCATCTATGGTCCATCTCAGGGCAACCTCGCAATTGTTGGCCAGGGGTTCGACACAGACATCTATGACTCCACATTTACAAGGCTTTCCCACCACGTAAAAGTCCGGCAAAGGCTCGGGAATGTACGCTCCATGGCCTTTTGGTGACACTCCCATGGTGTAATTACAAACGTCAGCATTGCAGCCGTCAACCCAGACATAATACACTTTGCAAAATTCGGCAAAAAACCTCAATTCGAATACCTCAACACAACAGGAGGCATTGCAGGCCACCGGGGCGTCTCCACATTCACCCAATACACCCGCTTGTATACCTACGACACATGTATTGGAGTCGTTGTAATTTTTGCAGTCCGCAGAGTCGTAGTTAAAACTCAGGGTTATGGTATTGCCTCCACCGATAAATGCCCACCATACTGTATTGTGCGGTTTACCCACTCCAAAACATAAGGGATTCGACCCTGTAGGGTTGTCTGCATCCGGATTAGAGCAAGAATAGCCGTCCAACTCATCCAGCGTACAAAGTACATTGGAGGACTCACAGTTGTCTGCTCCGGGCGGGTTGCATCCTCCTTGCCCGTAGATGCTGATAAAAGTGAGTAATGAAAAGAGAAATGTAAAAGTAATTTTCATAATTTGTTGGTTTAGAAGTATTATAAATAGGAGGCGAGTGTTGTGCTATTATAATTTTATGATTTTTCCGGAATAATGTTTTTGCCCACCTAATTGATCGGCTTGTATGAAATAGTACCCATCGGGAAGAGCATGTACCTCTATTCTGTCTCCGCCACTAATTGTTTTTTGCAGGACGATGGCCCCATTGGAATTGAAAATTCGCAGTTGGTAATAGGTCTTTTCAAGGCCTAAAGAAATGTAATCCCCGGCTGGGTTCGGCGTAATGTCAAGAGCGTAATGTTGGTTTCTGACATTAGCAACTCCATTCATCAGAGGAATAACTTCCAGGGAGTCGTTCACAAATGGAGATGCCCATTTTTCATCCGTAAATACCCGGTTGGATACAAGGGTCTTTAAAAATGCAATGATCGCTTGTTTTTGAGTGTCATCCAGCTCGATGTTATTTTCCGGGCCAATGAGACGCGGGTCCATGTTGGGGGTTGGAGCTTTTTTGTCCAGGCTGATATAATGATCGAGCACCTGTGAGAGGCGTTTAAATTTGCCATCGTGCATAAAGGGCCCGAGTTCTTTGCCTGTAGGGGTGATTAAATTGCGCAAAGAAGGAGCCTTGGTCACTCCCGTATCGGTCTTTTCCGGACCGTGTATAATCCCAATGTTCCCATTGTTTAAAGAATTGGGGTCCATGCCAAATTCCGGAGGAACATGACATTGAAAACAACCGGCACCTCCGTCCTTAGGCAATGTGTTGAACAATCGTTTCCCTAGATTTTCTTCCGCAGTGAAATTAGGGAAGTCATCCAATTCACTGTTGACAGTCAAACGGCCGGTATCATACTTAGTGTCAAAAGCATAAATGCTTCGAACGAATTGGGCAATGGCCAATTGCATGCGCTCTTCGGTTATGGCGGAATCTCCATATACGAAATTGAAAAGTATGGGATAATAGTCTATTCCCTCCATTTTGCGCAACAAAGAATCAAATGTCGGAAGTCCGAACATCCCACTAAAGCCATGCTCATTGCCGTCGTGAATCGGGATTGTGGCTTGCTCCTCCAAGGAAACTGCTCTTTCATTCCAAAAGGCCCGGACCTCCGAGGACATGCCGGCAAATCCTATTCGCATCGTATGACGCTTGGGCGGACCTAGCGCCCCGGTACTGATGATTTCCACATCTCCAAAGTCTTCTGCCTGTTTGTGACACTTAGCACAGGAAGAGGTGTTGTTGAAGGACATGTTCTTGTCATAAAACAATACTCTGCCCAATGTGGCCCCGCGATTCGTGATGGGATTGTGAGTAGGGATGTTGGTATGAGTAACATATGCCGGAATGGGCTCTTCGGCATAACGCAACAAATGTCTTAGGTCTAATATCCCGCCGGATGTCAGCGTGATGATGAATACCCCCCCGAATGCAATTGCTGCAATATACCCTCTGTAGATTTTCATCCGTTTCATATATAAAAATATCCTATTATAATTCTAACGCTTCGATTGAAATGGTAAGCCAAAGTAGTAAATTTGAAGTAAATATCGGTAAAGATTGCTTAGTTTGAGGGCCTTTGTCTCAGTAATTAATAATAATATACTGCATTTAATGCAATAACAAAATATAATATTGCAGTTTTAGGCAGCGAGGCTTTGTGGTAGGTACAACGAATGGCGAAATCCCACTTTTGGGGATATAATTTTAGGCCATTACGCCATCTGGTTTTGGTACGGAATCCGGTATTGTTATATGGAAAAGTAAGTGGTGTCTGGAGGAAAACACTTCAACTTTAGAAATGGATCTTTTGGCGATATTTTGCTCTTACTCAAACGTGGCGGTAGTCTGCATCACCTTGCCATCCCGCTTGAATACGATGGTCGCTTGATCCCCTTTTCGGTATTTGGATAACGCATCGACATATCTGTAAATGCTCGTGACCTCCACATCTCCCATTTTTATAATGATATCGCCATCTTTGAGTCCGGCCTTATCTGCTGCTCTATCGGGAATCACCACTTCGATGCGAATTCCAAGGGTCGGAAAATAGTAATCCGGCATAATGCCGAGCGTCACTTTAAATTTGTCGGCGTATTTGCGTTTGTATTCATTGGTCGCGGTAAATGCCGGTTTTTGGAAAGGAACAGCGGCTTTAAGGATATACTTGGTATAGTCGATTACTTTTTCTATTCCTTCATAATTAATCAATTCGACATCATCTGTCGGTTTGTTGGTGTCGTAGTTTTTGCCGGTCGACAGATGAAGCGCCGGGAGATTGACGATGAAGAATAAGGTCTGATCCGAACGGCTTATCCCTGTTTTTTGCCGGTCCAGCAGCAAGTCAAACGCATTGTCTTCCGTGATGATGTTATCCCATATCGGTGAAGTCCCCGTCCCGTAAACGGTGAGTTGATTGCCCTCCATTCGCCCTACGGCATCCAAATTAATCCCAAAGGCGATTTGCTCCAAAGGAATGGGAGGATGCCGGACAAAATAAGTCGCTCCCTTAAACCCGACTTCACTTCCCGAAAAGGCGACGAAGAGATAGTTGTACCCCTTTGGTAAGCTGTCCACATGCTTGCTGAGCAAAAGCATGGCGGCCACTCCACTCGCATTGTTGTCGGCTCCATTGAAAGTCTCTCCGGGGCTGGGATTCATCACTCCAAAACCCACTTGCCCTTGACCGAGGTGGTCAAAATGCGCCATGATGACTACGGTGTATTTTGCTTCGTTGTCATGATATCCGATGATATTTTCCCCATAGGTGTCAAGGGTATCCATTTGCACTTTGGAGCGATGTGCCATGTGCGCCTCTATTCTTTTGTAAGGGAATTTCTGAATGTAGCTTTTCTCTTTTCCAAGGGGTTTTAATCCATACCCTTTCATCTTTTTTGTTATGAAATCGCCGGCTTTTCTCGCACCCGGAGAAGCGATGAGTCGACCTTTGAGACTATCGGAGGCCAAGTAGGTTATGATTTGTTCGAGTTCGGCCATGTCTGACGTCGCTTTATCTATCACTCTTTGCTTTTTGAAGAGTGCGCAAGAAGCAACCAATAGAGACAGGAAAAGGAAAAATACCAATTTTTTCATGAAATTATAATTTGCAAATGAAATAGTGAGATTACTCCCCAAAAAGCAATGCTGCTAAAGACGTCATTTGTTCTGTCAAAATTATGAATGAAAGCATTTTTACTCTGAGCCAACTTTCTGTTATTGATGCGTTAAAGATTTTTGACGATGCTATTGCCGGTGACAAAACAACTTAGTGCTTCCAAAGATAGTAACTTTTTCGAAATACTCTCAATAGTCAAATGTACTACATTTTGCGTATTACGGAAGGCAAATGAACAGAAAACTGTATTTCGCCCTCTGTTTTCCTGTAAGCTTATGAGAAACGGAACTTTCTGCTTTATACAAATCAAGCAGGGCCTTTTTGGTAAATTGCCCTATACCATCGCACTGCCAGAATATCATAGTGCTCTTCGATGCAAGTAAATGGGGACTCCTTGAAATATGCGTCGGTCGACCGTGTAAGATTACAGCCGTCGGCCACTGCTCTCCATACCGGGTTGACCCATTGTTGCAGACGTTGATTGACCGGTTTGGTGGCATGGATGTGTTCGATCAGGATGACTTTACCTCCGGGTTTGAGCCATTTCCAAAACCGGTCAATTGCCGCATTTGGTTCCGGTACACTACAAAGCACCAATGTGCTGACAATGGCGTCCAAACTCCCTTCCCGGATGGACTCGTCCAATGCGCGATCCCCTATTCCGGCTTGTATGAATCGGATGTTCTTATCTTTTGGTGCTTTTCGGCGTGCACGGTGGATCATGGGGCCGGAAGGGTCTGAAGCGATGAGTTGCACTCCTTCGGGATAAAAGGGAAAATTGACGCCGGTTCCGGAGCCTATCTCCAATACTTGTCCCGATAATCCGGATAAAAATGCTCGCCTCCAATCCGACAACCCACCGGCTTCTATCCGGGCCATAATCGGATCGTAAACGGCGGCAAAAACCGGTTTGTACCAATGGCTCATACGAAAATCATTTGAAGATAATGGGTTTACACTGTGAGTAGGACATTGTTGAGTCCAAATTCATACGCAAAAGAACGAAAAAAAGTGGAATGGTAGTCTTGTGGGTGTGTATTACAAAGTGCATCCATTCAACACTCCTCTTCCAAAGTTAATTGCCACCAATGCACGAATGCTTTTATTTGATGGCCACGAAGGGATTAATACACTCGGGCGTCAGGAACAATATGTGTACAAGATATAAATGGTTAAAACCATTTCAAAAAATAGTCTGAAACATCAATCCCACGGTTAAAACCGTGGGCTATGTTAACGGCTTAACTCCCTTTTTGTAAGGCTAAAACCGATTTCTTTGTTTCCTTTTTCCGTTAGTTGATACCAAACTAAAGCTCAGGGGTCAAGGGAACATCTTCCCTTGGAATGTACAACACCGGCTGGGATTTATAATTTGGCTTCGCGCTATATATAGTATAGGCGCATGCATAGTCTATCACTTCTAAAACCGGCGTTCGTTAATGGGTGTTCGGTGTTCATTCCCTCCCTTCTGCATGTGATGTGTGTTGTTTCAAATAAATTTGGAACTCATTTAGGCAACGCAGTTTGTCGTACACACCGAAGTATAGGTGTGTATTACAAAATGCACTAATGAGCTTTCATTAAAAAGCATTTGTATTCATAACAGAATCCATTAATAGAATAGCCTTACTTTTTGGCATTGCCCCAAAAAGTAACAAAAAGGTCTAGGCGAAATTAAGAGCTACACATAGTGGGGCGGCCATACCTTCTGTTGTAGGGAACACGGCAACTATGCTTCGAAGTGAAAACTGTGCCTTAATGGTACTTAGACCATAGAAGATATAATAACACTATCCCGGGTTAGCGCCGGTTCCCGCTTGGAATTTCGCCGGAATAGGCCATATAATACATCTACCATGTATAGAAAAGCCTCTCTTAACCTTGATTGAAGAATAGACATCTGCTAAAGAGCTACCAAAAGACTTATCTAAACCATAAATATTTACTGGTCAATGGTCTTGTGGTGCAATCAGGTACCTAAGGCAATTTTCACTCCTGAAGTGATGTATTGCTCCTGTGTCTTTCTCATAATTCTTCAAAAAAAGTGCATTTTGTAATACACACAAGCAAAGCACATCCCTTCGATTTCAACAAAATGTTTTATCTTTAGGGGCGCGAATCAGCTGAGGGTTGATATATCACCCAATGATCGTGTACAACCCATCATCAACCATTTCATACCATGCCCTTTCAGCCATTTGACCCGGTCACACCCGAGGTACTCTCCTTTAGAAGGAAGGTGTTGTCCCCCTGGAAATTGCGCTTCTTTTACCTGTGGCGTCTCCCCAGTTTAGCCTGGTGGGGCGTACGGGTGGAAGCATTGGAGGCAGAGGTGTGTACCGTATCCATCCGGGAGTCCTACCGGACGAAGAACCCGTTTGGTTCGATTTACTTCGGGGCTTTACTGGGGGCGGCGGAGCTGCCGACAGGCATGCTTTGCTTACAGTCTGTGGCGGGACGAGGAGAGGTCTCTATGCTGGTCACCGGAATGTCTACCAACTTCGTAAAAAAGGCCAAAGGCACCGTGCTTTTTACCTGCACCGAAGGGAAGCAGATTATACGGACTATCGACGAAACCCTCAAAACCGGTACTCCGGTAGGCATCGAAGTGACCTCCACCGGGATGGATAGCCTTGGAGAGGTCGTCGCTGAATGCAAGATACAGTGGTCCTTTAAGCGTAGATGATTTGTTGGTGTTTTGAAGGTGGAAGGCGTTGACAAATAGTGAAGCATTTGAATCTGCTTTCGAACCAATATTGTCCGGTGACCGTTGGAATAGAACGACGAGGGGAGTTGATCCTTCGATAATTCGTGTTTCCCACGATTGTCCACCATTTCATGCCCCCAAATCCTAATAATGAATATGAAATACGACTCGATATTTGCCCCGCTGGACCTCGGATTCACAAGCCTGCCCAACCGGATTGTTATGGGATCTATGCATACCGGATTGGAGGAGCGGCGAGGGGGTATGAAATCGTTGGCATCCTTCTACGAACAACGGGCGAAGGAGGGCGTGGGCCTCATTGTGACCGGAGGGGTAGCCCCCAATATTGCCGGGTGGCTGGGGCCTTTCGGCATCACTCTAAATCGCCGTGCCAAAGTACCAAAACACCGGATTGTAACCGAGGCGGTCCACCGGCAAGGGGGGAAGATATGCATGCAAATATTGCACGCGGGGCGTTACGGATTCCACCCGTTTGTCGTCGCTCCTTCGGCGATTAAGTCCCCTATTTCCAAGTTTCGGCCGTTCCGGATGCCCGGTTGGTATGTTAAGAAGACGATACGGGACTTTGGACGGGCGGCTAGATTGGCCAAAGAAGCGGGATATGACGGGGTGGAGATCATGGGCTCCGAAGGGTATCTGATCAACCAGTTTATCGTCCGGCACACCAATAGGCGAGAGGATGAATGGGGAGGGAGCTACGCCAATCGAATGCGATTTCCGATGGAAGTGGTCAAGGAAGTACGTCGGCAGGTGGGAGAAGAATTTATCGTGATTTACCGGATTTCACTCATAGATTTGGTACCGGATGGGAGTACCTGGGAGGAGGTGGTTTTGTTGGCCAAGGAGTTGGAGAAATGTGGGGTGACCATGTTTAACTCCGGGATTGGGTGGCATGAGTCCAGGGTGCCTACCATTGCCTCGATGGTGCCGCAAGGCGCATTTGTGGGGTTGAGTGCCAGACTTAAGAAGCAGGTCAAGGTGCCGGTCATCGCCTCTAACCGGATGAATGATCCGGACTTTGTCGCACAAGTATTAGAAGACGGACAGGCGGATGTCGTGTCCATGGCCCGTCCGTTTTTGGCAGACCCTGCGTTTGTCTCCAAGACGAAACAGGGGCAAATCCACAACATAAATCCGTGTATCGCTTGCAACCAATCCTGCCTGGATCGCATCTTCCGGCGTCAGGTGGTGGGCTGTCTTGTCAATCCGCTTACCGGAACAGAGATGTGGGACATTCCTAAGGCGGTGCGCGCTCCCTTAAAAATCGCCGTTGTGGGTGGTGGGCCGGCTGGATTGTCTTTTGCCGTTACGGCCGCTCAACGAGGACATCAAGTGAGCCTCTTCGAACGCGCTCCCTCTGTCGGTGGCCAATTCCTGCTCGCCAGCGCTATCCCGGGTAAGGATACATACCAAAAATCGATTGATTATTTTGAAAACCGTCTAAAGGCATTAGGGGTGGGCGTGGAGTGCAACACTTCTCTGACACCGGAGCGAGCAAAAGAGGAAGGCTTTGAACGGATTGTACTCGCCACGGGAGTAAAACCGCGCATCCCGGATTTCCCAGGGGTGGATGCACCTCATGTTTTAGATTACATTACAGCTATTCGCCACCCGGAGCGGATTGGGTTGAGGGTGGCCATTATCGGGGCAGGAGGCATCGGCTATGATGTCGCCGAACTCCTGACGCATCCCGGGGGGGACACCCCAACATCCCTCCGGTCGTTCTTTCGATTTTGGGGAATTGATCCGGAAGTGCAGATGTCGGGCGGCTTGGTCGAGCCCATTCATCCACCTGCCGGCACTTTGCGACAAGTATATCTTCTGCAACGCTCGAAGGGAAAACCCGGGGCAAAATTGGGCAAAACCACGGGATGGATACATCGACTCACATTGCGAAAAAGAGGGGTTAAGACTCTGACAGGAGTCGTCTATCACCGGATAACACCGGAGGGATTGGAGTATTCGCAAGAAGAGGAAAAGCATTTTTTGCCGGTGGATAGCATCATCATTTGTGCCGGACAACTCCCCGAAACTTCTTTATTTGCCACCTTAGAGCCAACGGGAATTCCCATTTACATCATCGGCGGTGCCAAGGATGCCTCCGGTTTGGATGCGGAGCGCGCGATCCGTCAAGGATTTAGGCTGGCGATGGAGATGGATTAGGATTAGGATTGATGCCGCAGTGTAACCGCTCACTTTGAATGGCAGCAGATCCACCAAAATTCAAGTGGGGATACTACCATTTACTTCCATTTGCTCCCAAAGCAGACTATTGATTTCAATGTGCCATTTCAAAAAACTAAGGGTTTACCCTTAATTTTAAAAATCAGGGAATGTTAGGATTTTTAACCGGAAGAACCGCCCCATCTTTGCATTAGGTTCTAAAAGTAGAATCTAAACAATATTCACACATTAAATTTAGCATAGCTTAATGGAATATTGAAATGGGATAACGTAGTCGGATGTATGTTTACAGATATCCGGCATCACATAAGGAACAGTAAAGACGGGGGGCTACTCTTTCGGTGCTCATCATGAGTTTGGTTCTTCTTACTGAAGGAGGTTGTCATATCTAATCTTTACCGTTCCTTATGGCGTTTTTATCGCCCAATAGTAAAAGATACTTCAGACATGCTTTAAAGGCAAAGTGCGCTTAGGTTATAAATACCTCTACTTGTTGTTATAACCTAAGCGCACAGCGCCTGAATTGCTACGTAAATATAACATGTACTATGTTTTAGGTTTTGTTTTGTCCCAACAATTGCGAAGCGAAATAACTGCCCGGTTATTTCGCTTTCGTTTTTTAGCGAGAGGATTTTAGATTGATGGACCTCGATTGCAGGATGGCTTATTTCTTCTTTTTCCGTTGTTCGGCTGCGCGTTGTTGTTCCTTCATCGCCTGTTCAAATTTAGCTGCAAAACCTGTTTTCTTCTTAGGCTTTTCCTTGTTTCTCTTTAATTCCTGTTTGATTTTGTCGTGATCGATGAGCACATTTTTTATGAAAAGAGTTTGCCCAATGTTAAATAAGTTACTGATGAAGAGATAGGCTGTCAGACCGGAAGCATAATTATTGAAGAATCCAAGGAACATCACCGGCATGATGTACTGCATGTATTTCATGGAGGGGTTGCCCATGGAGGACATATCCATCACCTTTGAGTTGTAATACGTGTAAATCAAAGTGGTGACGACCCACAGGACCGTAAACAAACTGATATGGTCACCAATGAAGGGGATGTTGGTCGGTAGATAAAACAAGGCATCGTAGGAGGACAAATCATGTGCCCACAAGAAGGGTTGTTGACGGAAATCAATTGATGCCGGGAAAAATCGATAGAGCGCAATCCAAATGGGTAATTGGAGCAACATGGGCATACATCCTCCGAGTGGATTGACGCCGTATTCCCGGTAGATTTTCATCGTCTCCATCTGCAGGGTTTGGGAGTCGTCCTTGTACTTGTCCTTGAGCTTGGCGATGACGGGTTTTAAGGCAGACATTTTGGACTGCGAGTGAATCATCTTGTAATTGAGCGGCGAAAGGGCCAGCTTTACCATCAAGGTCAATATCAAAATCGCCAATCCGAAGCTCCCGATCCAGGAAGCGATAAAGTTGAACAACGGACGAATCAACCATCGATTGACGGTCCCGAATATTCCCCAACCAAATGGGACGATATCTTCCAATGAGCGGTCATAAGCTCTAAGGGTTTCGAAGACATTGGGACCTGAAAATATTTTCATACTGCTGTTTAAGCCATTTGGCCCCACAGGCATTTTCAAAGTCATTCGATGAATGGTGAGGACGACCGGATCGTCTTCCGGTGTTTCGGTTTGCAAGAGACCACCGGAAAAGGGATGGCTCAAATCGGACAATAAAGAGGTGTTGAAAAACTGGTTGGTGCTACTTACCCAGTCGATGGGCTCTTTTAGTTCCTCTTCATCGTTGGGCTTGAGGTAGTCGGATTTCCCGTCTTTTGTCTTGTAATAGAGGGTGGAGTATCGTTTTTCTACTTTAGTGTTTTGCTCTACTCTTTCGACATAATTTTCCCAATGGAATTGAATATTTTGCTCCCCCGGAGGGAGAATTTGATCTGCCCCTTTCAGGGAGACATTGTAGTCCATATCGAAATGCTCTCCCAACTTGTAGGTCTGCACGAATTGGATACCGTTTTGGCCGGTAGCGGTCATGGTGACGGTGTTACCGCTCTTGCTCGGAGTGAAGTAGAGTTCTCCGGTGTTAATAAATCCGGATGGGGCGCCTTTATAGGGTATGAAATATTGCCACTTGTTGTTTGGGTTATTCAAAAGGTATAACGGGTATTGGATATGATTGTGGGCAGAGTCATCCAACAGTTTTTTGTATTTTTTCAAAAAGACACTGACGATACGTCCTCCTTTGGTGGACAGCTTGACGATGACCTCTTCGTTTTCCAGCTCCACAAATTGCTCGGAACCTTGCCCGGCACCGGCAAAAACACCATATTTCGATTGTAAAAACCCGGCACGTGCAGCACTGTCTTGCGGTAAGGTCTCCTCGACCACTGATTTTTTTGCCGGTGTGAGAGGGGCGGTTGGGGTGGGCGCGGCTGTAGACATAGTCGAATCTTCCACTACGTCCGATTCTTTGGCCAATTTGTCCTTGGAGGGGCTATTGAAATAAAAGTATCCTAATGTAATGGCAAATATGAGTATAAACCCTATCAGATTATTCCGGTCCATGTACTGTATGATTTGTCAATTGTTCGGATGAAGATTCTATGCTTTAATAACATTTTTCTCTTGTTCTTTTGTAGCTAATTCCTTTTGCCTTAGCACAAATCTCATAAAAGAAATCTCCTTCCGCGTCGTTATTTGTTGTTTAAGCATCTTCCGAATTATTCGTCTTTGTGGGGTGGTTTTTGAAATATTTCCTCACACTCTACTACCGCCCCTTTCGGAAAATTGGTGCAAATGTACATAATTTTTTGCTACGGCTAATGATTGGTGTGATTTACAAAGTGTGCTGAAAGGAGCTATTGTGGTGTCATATGAAAAATGGAAACATGCAATCGATGCAGCTTTATGTCGCACCTATCAGCCGATGCTTTTTTCTAGCTAAGACGCTAAGGTGCAAAGAAACCTATGCTCATCATGAGGAATAAGGAAAGACTACGGAAGTTTTGCCCCGTGGTGCGATCAAACACTCTTCGAGAGGGGGGATGGGAATATCCAACACCGAACACCCCGTTGAATATGTTATTCCACGGGGTAAACGATTGGAGATTTGAGATTTGGCTCTGCGCTATGTGTAATATAGGCGCATGTAGAATTATTTACTTCTTTAATTGACGCTTGAAATAAATTCAATCCGTAGGGTAAACCATTAGCCATTAACCATTAACAATTAACCATTGCTATACGCCGTTCTGAGAACCGCGTTTGGTGTTCTCCATATTCGAAATTCCCAAATCACGCAAAGGAGAATGTTTCCGGGGAATACCGGTATAGTGCAATTCACACTTTGGGGTTCGGGTCATATCATATGATGCGTATCAAGGACGCAGGTGAATCAAAGCAATTAGTAATCTTTTATCCCTTTAACATAGTGCTACAGGAACAAAATAAATCCGGTATAGAGTGTACAGACGCAATGTATTGCGTCTTCTATCTTCCCCTGACTCTTCGTTGCTCAAACAGTCACTATACTACGGTATAGCTCCTATTTGAGTGCCTCGATTCAGAGAAAAATAGCTAAGAGAATTATTGAATTACATCTATTCCAGGAGCAATTGTAACCCTAAAATGGCCATAACAAAACTACCCCTTACCCCTTTATCCTTGGGAAAGCTTCGAGCGCCCGCTCCAATCGCGCGATGGTACGCTCTCGTCCCAATATCTCCATCGTTTGAAAGAGATCGGGCCCCTTCAAGGTACCTGTCAAGCCGATGCGCAACAAAGGCATTATCGCTCCGAAAGAGAGCCCGTTTTCAGATATAAATGTCTTGACGGTCGCCTCACAAGCGGCTGCCTCAAACGGATCTATTTGCTTCAATCCGGCCAGAAGATTCTGAAGGTGTGCCGGACTATCCTCCTTCCATTTTTTGCGAATCATCTTCTCCTCGTAAGGCCAATCTTCGGAGAAGAAAAAACGCGTGTTCTCGTAGAACTCATTGCGGGTCTTGATGCGTTCCTTCATCAGAGGAATCACCCGTTTTAATTGCTCTTCGCTCCAATCGGTATAATAAGCACTCATGCCCGGGCGCAACCATTCCAACAAGGCGTCATCCGGTAATCGCATGATGTGCTGCTGATTGAACCACAGGGCTTTTTCGTAATCAAATCTCGCGCCGCTCTTGACAATATGGGCAGGGTCAAACACCTCAACGAGCTCCGAAAGGGTAAATATCTCCCGCTCTCCCCCGGGGTTCCACCCCAGAAATGCGAGAAAGTTGATCACCGCATCCGGCAAAAATCCCGCTTCCTTAAAGCCGAGATACGCCTCCTCCCCTTCTCCTGCATCCCAAGCCAACGGGAATACCGGAAAGCCAAATTTGGCTCCATCGCGCTTACTCAACTTCCCCTTGCCGCTTGGCTTCAATATCAAAGGCAAATGCGCAAAGGAAGGCATCGAATCCTTCCATCCAAATGCCTCATACAACAATACATGATGTGCCGTACTCGACAGCCACTCCTCCCCCCGGATGACATGGGTGATTTCCATAAGATGGTCATCCACGATGTTGGCGAGGTGGTACGTCGGCATGCCGTCGCCTTTGAGGAGGACCTTGTCGTCGAGCTCCGTAGTGTCAAAGCGTACCGAGCCGCGTACGAGGTCTTCGATCTCTACGGTCCTTCCCGGTTCCACCAATAATCGAACGACATATGGAGTTCCCTGTTGTTGGAGCCCGGTCACTTCTCCGGCAGAAAGCGTCAAACTGTTGCGCATGGTCATCCGGGTCGATGCATCATACTTGGGCGAATGGACCCCCTTGTTTTGCTCGCGTTCACGCATGGCCTGAATTTCCTCCGGAGTGTCAAACGCGATATATGCCCGCCCGGCTGCCACCAAGTCATCCACGTACTTTAGGTAAATCTCCTTCCTGTCCGACTGCCTATATGGACCATAGGCTCCGCCCTGATCGACGCCTTCGTCCGGAGACATGCCAAACCACTCGAGGGCACGCTTGATATACTCCTCTGCGCCCTCGACGTAACGGGTCCTGTCGGTGTCTTCGATGCGAAGGACAAACGCCCCTTGGTGCTTTTTGGCGAGGAGATAATTGTACAGCGCCGTACGCACCCCGCCTATATGCAACGGCCCTGTCGGACTGGGGGCAAAGCGAACGCGAATATTTTTCATAATTTATACATTAAATTATTTCATAATACATAAAATTTATTGTACCTTTGAGCCTATATTCAAAAGGAGGGAGGCATCCGATGTCTTCGCCTCTTTTGGAGTCCCATGTTCGACCCAAAGCACCGCAAAGGTAAGGGCTTTGTTATTACAATGTTAACGATTGTTTATAAAACAATATTTAACAGCGGAAACAGTTACATTTGCACTGTTATCCCATGAAATAACACTCGCTGCCCTCTCCCAGGTGCCACCGGAAAACCATTGAGGTATGCTCGGTTTAATGCCGTGTATATCCATATTGATAGAAGTCGCCAGTAAGCGCACACATCGCCTG
Source organism: Saprospiraceae bacterium (assembly GCA_027080725.1). Classification (GTDB taxonomy): domain Bacteria; phylum Bacteroidota; class Bacteroidia; order Chitinophagales; family Saprospiraceae; genus JALSTN01. Next base: position 42,625 of record JALWRC010000038.1, on the reverse strand, counting down.
AGAAGTACTTTTACTGTAAGGAGATACTCTTTTGGTAGTGGAGAGAAGTTCTTTATATGGTATGAAATCGTACCTTGCATGCAGATATACACCCCCGATCTGTAAGCCCACCATTTCATACCTGAAAAGAAATTTCTCCGCTCAAAATAATTTTAGAGTAATTCTTTTATACGGATAAAAGCCAACCTTTCGAGGCTTTCCGGCGTCTAAGACGAAAGGAGAGCCAGGTGTGTCAACCTGAAAACCGGCGACTTCGCAACCCATAACATATCCAAACTTATTGAAAATGTATTTTATCCACACACCCAAAATCATCCAAAACCTGTTCCCGGGTTTTGTTTGGCGTATACCGACAGAAGAGCCAAGTGTTTTTCTGACTTTTGACGATGGTCCTATCCCGGAGGTCACTCCGTGGGTATTGGAGCAACTCGACCGCTTTGATGCCAAAGCGACCTTCTTTGCTGTCGGGGAAAACGTCAAGAAGTATCCTGAGATCTACCGCAGCATTCTCGATGCGGGCCATCATGTCGGCAATCACACCTACAATCACTTATCCGGTTGGACGAGTGAGGATGTGCCGTATTTGCACAATGTCCGCAAAGCCGGCCAAGTCATCAAATCGAGTCTTTTCCGTCCTCCATATGGCAAACTGAAGCCCGGTCAAGTCCAATTCTTATTGCGTCATTACAACATAATCATGTGGGATGTATTGAGTGGTGACTTCGATACGAGCAACAGCCCTCAAAAATGCATCAACAATGTCTGTGGCAACGTCAGCCCGGGCTCCATCGTGGTCTTTCACGACAGCCTGAAGGCATGGGACAACCTCAAAGTTGCCCTTCCGGAAGTGTTAGAGAGATTGACCGCCGCGGGGTATCGCTTTCGAGCGATTCCTCTGAGGAGTATCCATAAGCATTCTTCCAACTTGTCACCACAGCCACACGGCACTCCGAGGCTGGCGACGACTTAATCTATGTCGCACTGCAATAGGTCATTCAAATTGTTTTTACTATGTTGTTACAACTAAAAATCTCTCTTCAAGGCACCAGGAATCCCGAAGTCTGGAGACGCATCAAGGTGCCTTTGCAGTTCAATTTTGAACAATTGCATCAGGTCATACAAGCATCGATGGGTTGGAGGAATGCACACTTGTACAGCTTTTCTGAAAATGCACACGGGGACCTGTTGAGAATTACGAGCCGGTACGAGGAGGATGGGCCCATTTTTGCGGATCAAGTAGAGATAGGTCCCATTTTGATGAATCTCTACAATTGGCAACTAATGCATGGAAAAAAGAAAGCTATGGTTTATCTATATGACTATGGCGACAGTTGGGAACACACCATCACTGTAGAGGATTTCATTCGTGAAAATGGAAACAAACCGGAGATACTGGATGGTCAAGGCGCTTGTCCACCCGAGGACTGCGGCGGCATTTTCGGATTTGAAGACCTGAAAGAATGTCTGGTGACCGGTTCCCCCTCTAAGTTACACGGAGAGAGATGGGAGCCCTGGTTGAAGGAGTGTGGCTATAAAAATTACGACCCTTCTGTATTTGATTTGAAAGCGGCAAAGAAGAGATTGGGAAAGTAGCTTGGGACATCACCTACCAAAAGGAAGACGCATTGATTTTGATACAGCTTATGGGAGCGTTATTGAGTTTGTGAACGATGTGCTGGCTAATAGTAATCAATCGTGAATGATCACACCGGAATACCAAAAACAAGAGCCGCATAAAAACACACAAGCCATGGAAAAATACATTCAACAATTGTTATATGACTTAGAGCAGATTATGCTACAACGCTGGCGAGCATGTCCGCCACATTATTTTCAGGCAGGGATGCCGAGTCCGTTTTTGATGCCATCGGAGGGGTGGGAGGAGGAAGCGGGGGAGGATGTTGAAGCGGAGGTATCGGAAGCAGAATCTGACCTTGACTTTGACCTTACTATAGCAGAGATGGAACGATGGTTGGAATGCGAACATGAGGGGTCGATGTTTTCGGCGTTCGGCTTAGAGCCGGAGCAATTTCCGCCCTTGGATAGGTTGTCAGATGAACAGGTGGAAGGACTGACATTTGCACTTTTGCGGTTGTGGGAGTCATTTAATTTTTCTGCCTCTTTCCCTAACAAAACTCCGGCAAGGATTCTTTATCCGCTACTGCTGGAACGAATGCTGGAAGGCTGTATGGTGCTTGATGACGGACATATTGGTATTGAGTTTTGTGAATACGACCCGGCTACCTGCCCGTTTGAAATGACGTATTGTGATTGTCGGGAGTTTATGACAAGATGAGCCTAAATTTTATAATGCCGGTTTGATGAAAAATATGAAAACCCTCTTTGATGCAAATAGGAGTTTTGCTAAGGAGTAACGGTTCTTGATGATATTATACTAATTATTACCAATGTAGATTCTTTCCAAATGCTTTTGTTACAGCCTGACACCAGCTACCACATCTATAATCACGCCAATGGGGGTGATGATTTATTCCGGGAGGAGGAGAATTATTATTACTTTTTACGGAAATGGAAAAGGTATGTCCAGCCGATTGCGGATACTTACGCTTATTGTTTGATGTCAAACCATTTTCATACGCTGGTGAGGTTTAAAGATCGCGAATTGCTGGTGGCGTTGATGTTGAAGAGGGGGAAGTTGAAGATCGACGTCTTAAACCCCGAAGGTTTAGACGATAAATTTCTTAAAAATAGCGATATTGGAGATATTCGCGAATTTTTAATTAATAGCGGTATAAACATTCGAGGTTTAGACGATGTTATCTCCGCCTTCCTTAGCCAGCAGTTCTCCAACCTCTTCAACGGATATACTAAGGCCATTAATAAACGATACCGCCGGTATGGCAGCTTGTTTAATCCCCGCTTTAAAAGAAAAATCATCGATAGCGAATCGTATTTCTTCAATGTATTGAGATATATACACCTCAATCCTGTATTACATGGTTTTGCGGATGATGTCGAGGATTGGACGCATAGTTCTTGGAAAGAATATTTTGCCCAAGAGAGTTGGGTGAGATGCGGTGTGGTTAAAGACCGATTTTCTTCTATGGAGGAGTTTGTTCATTTTCATGTATACAGCCCCAATAAGGATAAGTTGGCTGGAGAACTGGAATAGTAGGAGTCGCGTTGGAAAGCATTTGTCGGAAGGAAGAACGGTTAATTTTCACGGGCTTGGATATTGAGATGTAATTTGCGAGAGGGGTAGGAATGGACGACCAAAGGGAGTGCCCGAAGGGCGGAACCCATGGATGACCCGACCCGACGATAGGAGGGGCTCGCCCTAATAAAATTTATAAGAAAAGTAATAATCAGGTGTGACAACTAGCCTAAGGTATTTTGAAAAACACAAAATTTAATGGAGTAATGCCAGTTACCGGAACACAAATCGCCTACCTGCATCTCTGCCACCGCAAACTATGGCTCTTTGCCAATGGTATCACTATGGAACAGGCGAGTGCACTGGTGGCAGAGGGAAAATTGATAGACGAACACAGCTATTCGCAGCGGGCGCAGAAGTGGCAGGAGCTGGCCATCGAAAATATAAAAATCGACCATTACGATGCAAGAAACGGGGTGGTACGCGAGGTCAAAAAATCGAATAAAAAGGAGAATGCCCATATAGCTCAATTGAAATACTACCTCTTTGTGCTGGAACGAAATGGAATATTGGTTAACTATGGAATCCTTGAATATCCCAAGTTACGAATTACGGAAGAAGTATGGTTATCGGATGAGGACAGGAAGGCTATTCCTCTTTGGGAGAATCAGGTAGAAGAGATTACCAATAGAGAAGTCTGTCCGGTTTTGGTAAAAAAGAACATTTGTAAGCGATGCTCCTATTTTGAATTTTGTTTTGTAAATGAATTGCGGCATGGTGACTGAAAAAATAATTCCAGTCAAATGATGAAATGCCAACCTATTAATCCTGTCAAAAAATGAAAAAGACCTACTATCTCTTCAATCCGGGGCGGATGAGCCGCAAAGACAACACTCTAAAATTTGTAGCCGTGGATGCAATGGGGCAGCCGTCGAAGCCTAAGTATTTACCCATTGAAGGAGTGGAGGCACTTTATATTTTCGGCAGTGTGGATGCCAACAGTGCCTTGTACAACTTTTTGGGCAAGCGTCGCATTCCGGTGCATTTTTTTGATTATTACGAACATTACACGGGGTCATTTCAGCCTAAGGAATACCTTTTGGCAGGCAAGATGCAAGTGATGCAAACCCAAGCGTACCTTTCTAAAAACAATAGGCTTTATATTGCCAGGCAGCTTTTGAAGGGAGCCGGATATAATATGTTAAAAAACTTGAAGTATTATAATACCCGGGGGCGTGAGATGGGGGAAAGGATTACATCGATTGAAGAGTATTTGAAGTCAATGAATGAAGTCAAAACCGTATCGGAGGTAATGGGCTTGGAGGGGAATGTCAGGATGGTGTACTATAGTTGTTTTGAGTCGATAATGCCCGGGTGGGAGATGGGCAATAGGGAAAAACAACCCCCGTCGAATGAGATAAATGCCTTGATTTCGTTTGGCAATATGATGTGTTATACTTTGTGTCTCGACCAGATATACCACACCCAACTGAACCCGACCATCAGTTTTCTGCATGAACCGGGCACACGTCGCTGTTCTTTGTCATTGGATTTGGCAGAAATATTTAAGCCCGTTTTGGTAGATAGGGTTATCTTTAAGCTGCTGAATAAAGGAATGATCACAAAAGCGGATTTTGAGAAAGGGCTAAATGGGTGTTTTTTAAAGGAAAGTGGGAGAAAGAAATTTATCCGTGCATTTGAAGAACGCCTACAAGAGACGATTATGCACAGATCGCTGAAAAGGAAGGTAAGCTATAAGCGACTTGTACGATTGGAAATTTATAAACTGGCAAAATACCTTTTGAAAATGGAAAAAGAATACTTACCATTTAAGATGTGGTGGTAGGTTGTTGAATGATTTTAGATAAGCTAACCATGTATTGCATATTAATATACGACGTAGAGTCAAAAAGGACCGGAAAGTTATTGAAATTATGTAGAAGGTACCTAAATTGGATTCAAAATTCAGTTTTTGAGGGCAATATCACGGAAGTGAAGTTGAAAGAACTGATATTAGAGGCCAAAAAAATTATGGATGAGGATTATGACAGTTTGATAATCTTCACTTCACGAGATGAAAAGTGGATGTATAAGACCATTGTAGGAGTAGAAAAAAATTCGTTGGACAATTTCTTGTGAGTTGTCGATGGATAGGTCTAAAAAGTTCTTTGACATAATTGGAAAATCTAAAATCGCGGAAGTGATTGATAGTAAGCTGCTTACTATGTCGTCGATTGGGCGGTAAAAACCTATTAATGGAGGTCGACGATTTTTACTGTTAGTTATAAGAAGATTATGAGTAATAAATGCTTGAGTTTCAGTAATTGTTTGCTATTTTTGCCACGTCTTTTAATCGCACCATTTCAGGAATTGAAACTGTGTTATTCCCTAAATTAACCACAGAAGTGCCATCTTTTAATCGCACCATTTCAGGAATTGAAACATGTCCGGCAATGATACAGATACCTGTTATCATGCATCTTTTAATCGCACCATTTCAGGAATTGAAACTTCGTTACCGTCACGCCACTTCCAGCCTTGATCGACCTTTTAATCGCACCATTTCAGGAATTGAAACATCCTTCCACCATTTTTCATACAATCCTCTCGGTCCTTTTAATCGCACCATTTCAGGAATTGAAACTTTTTACGGAGTATGAGATTAATCGGGCGATGGGGCTTTTAATCGCACCATTTCAGGAATTGAAACTTTTTTATGGACACATAGTCGAGAAATACAAAAAGAACTTTTAATCGCACCATTTCAGGAATTGAAACATAGGAGGGCACACGCAAACGGATGATGACACAGGGCTTTTAATCGCACCATTTCAGGAATTGAAACTTTGGTTTGGAGTGGCAAGATGAAACAGGCTTTGAACTTTTAATCGCACCATTTCAGGAATTGAAACAACATACTCAGGAAGATCGAGCAGTAATCGCAGCCCGCTTTTAATCGCACCATTTCAGGAATTGAAACAAAAATGGCCGAAGGCAAACCGCTTGAAGGGATCGACTTTTAATCGCACCATTTCAGGAATTGAAACAGATATTAAAAAAGGTGATACAACAATGCATGTTTCTTTTAATCGCACCATTTCAGGAATTGAAACTTGTTTCGATCGTCGATTAAATAACATTTCATAACTCTTTTAATCGCACCATTTCAGGAATTGAAACATTTCTCGCCCTTCGAAGCATCTTTTGTTTTTCCTTGCTTTTAATCGCACCATTTCAGGAATTGAAACACATTTGATAGGATAGTAGAAGCGTAGTAGTTTTTCTTTTAATCGCACCATTTCAGGAATTGAAACAGAAAGTTTGAATAAAATCGAAGTTGTCCTTGGTTCTTTTAATCGCACCATTTCAGGAATTGAAACTAATGGAAGGTAATGTACCCCGTCTTAAATTCCGCCTTTTAATCGCACCATTTCAGGAATTGAAACGAATAAGACTCTCTTGAGTGGATTCTTAATACGGCTCTTTTAATCGCACCATTTCAGGAATTGAAACTTTGCCAATCCGGTGCAATATTCTTGCGCCAAATCATCTTTTAATCGCACCATTTCAGGAATTGAAACATGCCGGTCATCTCGATATGTGCCTCGCGCTTTCAATCTTTTAATCGCACCATTTCAGGAATTGAAACTTGACCAATCGGGACACGTAGGAATAAATGAAACGAACTTTTAATCGCACCATTTCAGGAATTGAAACAAGCATTTTTTTATCTCCGCATCCGGTAGCCATGTTGCTTTTAATCGCACCATTTCAGGAATTGAAACAAAGGTGGTTGTATTGGGTCTTGCGTTTCACAAACACTTTTAATCGCACCATTTCAGGAATTGAAACTATTTCGCACCCTCTTGCATTGTGTCCGGGACTTCCTTTTAATCGCACCATTTCAGGAATTGAAACGCTGTAAGCTACCTCAGTAAGGTAGGCTACTGGACCTTTTAATCGCACCATTTCAGGAATTGAAACAGGGCACAACAAAATAGTACAATTCGATGAAGTGAACTTTTAATCGCACCATTTCAGGAATTGAAACTCGACTTCAAGCCGAGGACGCTGGACACTGTCCGTGCTTTTAATCGCACCATTTCAGGAATTGAAACGTCTCTACATAAGATTTGAGGGTTGTCTTTTTTTTGCTTTTAATCGCACCATTTCAGGAATTGAAACAACAATGGAATCGCTCAACAGCGACCCCGAAAGAGCTCTTTTAATCGCACCATTTCAGGAATTGAAACTAGACCAAAAATGCAGGTTGAAGCCCTGGGGGCAACTTTTAATCGCACCATTTCAGGAATTGAAACAATTTTGATGGATAGCCCGGTGTAAACTCTATTTCCTTTTAATCGCACCATTTCAGGAATTGAAACTAAGTTCCATCAAACTGCCCCTCAGTATAACATAGAACTTTTAATCGCACCATTTCAGGAATTGAAACGTGGCTGCGATCTTGTATTTCTCGAGTGTCAAGAACTTTTAATCGCACCATTTCAGGAATTGAAACTCTTATAGTTTGCCGAGGCGTTCCTGGCGAGCTCTCTTTTAATCGCACCATTTCAGGAATTGAAACCAAATTTCAGTAAACTTCCCTGTTCTCTCTCGAACCTCTTTTAATCGCACCATTTCAGGAATTGAAACTAAGTGACAGAAAATGAGTAGGATATATTAAATCGTCTTTTAATCGCACCATTTCAGGAATTGAAACAAGCCTTCACCACATACGCATAAGGGGCGCCCCCACTTTTAATCGCACCATTTCAGGAATTGAAACGCTTGGTACCCTATATAGACGCACCCTGAATTGCTTTCTTTTAATCGCACCATTTCAGGAATTGAAACACACCTATATGACGCCGAAAATCTCGCACATGATCACTTTTAATCGCACCATTTCAGGAATTGAAACCAAGTACCGCCGCATTTACCCCTTGCATTATTGCTCTTTTAATCGCACCATTTCAGGAATTGAAACGAAGCGGGGAGGGATCGGGATGCCTGCGGCCATCACACCTTTATCGCACCTCTATTGTCACCCCCCCCATTTATTGCAACAAAATTCGAAGCAGACAGCAAACAGTTTTTTTATTCAATTTCGTAGCATTATCTAATGCTCCGGGAAAATACTTTTCCGATAGCAACCCCTCGATCTACCATTCGATTTGTTGAATCGTCCAGGTTGTGGCCTCGTCTTTGGTGAAATCCTGGTTGATAATGTAGTACTTGCCTTCCGGAGTCGTTGCCACGGTCGTACTCGGGGTGATGGCTTTCGAATGGATTACTTGAGCAGACTTCCAGTTGTCTTTACTCGACAATTCGACTAAGGTGTTGCCACCGGGGGATTTACCGTTGTTGGTGACTCCTACTACATTCCCTTTGGCATTGAGCACCATGCCATCAAAACCGGCGTAACCACCGTTTGGGAAGTCCACCAGCTTAGCTGAACTTGGGTCGCTTAACGGGATGTTGACCAGGCCATAATCTGTGTAAAGCCCTTGGTCGTTAACACGCACCAAAGAGACCAACAAATATCCGTCCGGATGTACATCCAAGCCATTAGCCCCACTGGAAATACCTGTTTCATTCTTCCAGAAAACACCGGGCTTGCCGGATGTATCCACCTTGTATACGACCCGGGCATACCAATCCGAAACATACACATTGCCGGCTCCATCGACTGCCACATCATTGGCAAAATAAGCATTGGCGCCGGGCAATAAAGTAGCTAAGTCAACATCCTTTTGCATCCTGCCGGTCTTTAAATCATATATCCTCAAATGAGCTGCGCCCTTCGTCTTCGGGTCATTGTCTATCAGTTCCGGAAGACTGAAGGCAGCTACGAGCAATCTGTTGTGTTTCCGGTCAACGTGTAGTCCGGCAGTAGACATAGGAAAGGGTTCTCCGGTAGTAAATGGCTCATACGTCCCATCGAGATGTACTTTTATGATTGGACCTGCATTCAGTGAACTCAAAAGGAACGTTTGATCATTATTGTCGTATTCTATTCCTTCGGGATTCTGGGCAATGCCCCTTATCGTAATCTCCTCAGGAAATGCAATCTTTGCTTTTCCCATAACGATGGAGGTTTCATTACGGGTGCCTGCATCCCTTTTGGGGTTGTTGCAGCACAGTAGAAAGAGGCTTACTCCGCAGAATAAGACAAGTTGCGTCACCGTTCTACCTACTCTAAACTTTACCTCCTTCGTTTCTGATTTTGATGGTGTTGGGTTCTTCATCTTTAAATTATTTAATAACTGCATTATTGACAGGGACAAAGATGAGACAAATCAATAAAAACCTTAGTAAACAAATCAGGATTATTAGATACATTTCTAATTTTGAAGAGTTTTCTTGCAGGCATGAAATAGTACACTGTAGTTATTTCATCTCCGGAGCACTCATCTCCGGTATCCTCCGCCTCAACGCTCGCTCTGTCTCCCGGCAGGAACCGGCGTTTGCGTCTGCCCTTCAGTCCGCGGATCCTGCATAAAATGTACCCTCGAAAGGGTGTGCACCTCGATGCTGTAAAAATCAAATGAGACCGTCACCTTACCACTCATGCGATATATCCCCCGCCCCCGAAAGGGATATCTCCGCGCCACATCGGGGAAATGCACCGTGTCAAACAGTTCCCCGTGCTCATCTCTAAAGGTGCCGAAAAACATCCGCTCCCCCTTGGAGGTGCGCGTCACTTTGTACGTAACCAAATATCCGTAAATAATTACCTCCCGCCGCAAAAATACCGGCAAATTAGCGGCCGACACCCCCTCTCCGGTGCGCTCCGGCAGCAGTTCGAATGGATTGCACAATGGGAAGCCCAGCAGCTCCATCTGATCGTAGGCGTCCTCTACGGTGGAAGCATCGAAGCCGGGCAACGCAAACGTCCGTACTTCAGGCTCGAAGAGCAAGGGCAGCGAACATGCACCGTCGAAGGCTCTCACAAAAAAATGCGCCTGCCACAGCAATGCCGGCTTGGATAAACCCGTAAATCGAAGTGCCCCGATGCGTATGAGCACGGCGAGGGACTCGATGCCGATATTCGTCCGGCGCATGAAGTCCTCCAGATGCTTGTAGGGTCCTCGATTTCTTCGCTCTTCGACCATTTCATACAAGAACTCCTCCCGCAGCCCCTGAATCATCCCGAGTCCGAGATAAATATCCCGGCCCTCGATCGTCGTCTCCACCGCTCCGCGCTGCACACACGGCAAATGAATCCGCCCGCCCCACCTCCGGGCCTCTCGCACATATGTCTCTGCGCTGTAAAAGCCTCCGCCATTATTGATTACGGCCACCATATACTCCAACGGCCAGTGCGCCTTTAAATACAGGCATTGGTAACTCTCCACGGCGTAGGAGGCCGAATGCCCCTTGGCAAACGCATATCCCGCAAAACTCTCGATCTGCCGCCAAATCTCCTGCGTGTCCTTCAGTGTGTATCCGCGCTCCGCGCAGTTGGAGAAGAACTTGCGGCGGACGTCATCAAAAACGGTGCGCGAGCGAAACTTTCCGCTCATCGCCCGGCGCAAAACATCGGCTTCCCCAAGGGTCAACCCCGCAAAATGATGCGCCACCCGGATGACATCCTCTTGATACACCATTACTCCGTAGGTCTCGGGCAAGAGTTCCAACAACCTGGGATGTGCCCGCTTTGCCGCCCGGTCCGGATACTTGGACCGCAGGATATACTCATCCATCATCCCACTGCGCGCCACACCCGGGCGTATAATCGAGCTCGCGGCCACCAGACCGGGATAATCATCCGTACCCAGCTTGCGCAACAGCATGCGCATTGCCGGAGATTCGATATAAAAACAACCCATGCAATCGCCCTTACTCAATAGACTTCGCACGCCTTCATCCCGGATAAATCGCGGAATATCCCGGATATCTATGGCCTCCTGCCCGGGATTATTCTCGCGGATAATCCGGAGGGCATCTTTAATTTTGGGCAACCCCCGTTGGCCGAGGATATCAAATTTGTGGTGCCCTACATCCTCCGCGATTACCATATCGTATTGGACGGTGGGAAATCCCTTGGGAGGTACAAACGTGGCAGAAAACCAGTGAAATGGTCGCTCCGATATCAGAATGCCACTCGAGTGAATCCCCAAATGGTTGGGCTTCCCCTGTAGCAACGCGGCATAGCGCAAAACCAATTGGGCGTGCTTATCATTACTAAATCCCCGCACCTGCCCGCGCGCAAGGCGGTCTATCTCATCGCGGGGCAGTCCGAACACTTTGGCTACTTCCCTGACTGCCCCCCGGTACCGGAAGGTGTTGTACGTCGCCAACAAGGCCACATTGGGGAAGCGTTCAAAGATGTAGCGCGTAACATCTTGCCGGTCCTTCCACGAAAAATCCAGGTCAAAATCGGGTGGGCTCTGCCGGTGTAAATTGATAAATCGCTCAAAATACAAATCCAAGGCGATGGGATCCACGTCGGTAATGCCCAGCAGGTAAGCGATGATACTGTTGGCCCCACTTCCCCTGCCAATATAAAAATACCCCTTGCGCCGGGCATACTCGACAATGTCCCAGTTGATAAGGAAGTACGAAACGAAATTCTTGTGGCGAACGAGTGCCAGCTCCTTGTGCACGCGATCGATAATCTCCTGCGTCACATCCTCTCCATAACGCGTCTGCAACCCGTCCAGGGCGAGCTGCAGCAGAAGCGCTTCATCCTCCTTAACGGACCCCGTATAACTGCGCTGGTTTTGCGTCTTCTCCGAATTGTCAAACTCAAAGGCCACCCGGCAGCTTTCGAGCAGTGACCGGGTGTTGGCGATGAGTTGGGGATGGGTATGAAATGGTTGACACAAGGCCTCTCGGTGCACCATTTGCTCTTGCGGACGGGCGATATGCCCTTTGTTCTCCTGACTCAGTAGCACATTGGCATCAATAGCACGCAATATCCGGTGCACATTGAAGTCTGTCTTATTGCGGAAGGTGACCGGGTGCCAGATGACGGCTCTGTCGACGGGTATACGCCGGAACAGGGACAGTTTATGGTCTAGCTCCTCTACCCGCACCCCTACCCACTCATTTTCTGTCAAGGATAAATCCTCCAACAAACGCTCCAAATCCGCTGCCGGCTCCGGATAAAACCGCTCGAGCGGATACACAAAGTGCACGTCCGGCAGCGGAGGGGCCCGGTCCGGCAACTCGATCTCTCCTTGCAAATACTGCGACAAAAAGGCATTGAGATGATAAAATCCTTCGTTGGTCCGGGCGAGGCCCACATACAAGGGCTTCCCGGACAATCCCCGGTGAAAGGCAACCCCAACGACAGGGTGTATCCCGTACCGGGGAGCCATCCGCAAAAAATTGAGACATGCCGAAGTGTTGTTTACATCCGTGAGGGCGAGGGTGCGGTATCCGTGTTCCACCGCCATCTGCAGGAGCTCTTCTTCCGAAAAACACCCGTATCGCAAACTGTAATATGTATGATTATTGAGCAACAATTGATCTTCCCTTCTACATTATATTAGACAACCACACCGCTGTGGTCTCCCTCATCCTGCCAAGCGACAACAACCTCGGATAGCCGGTAGGGGTATAAAAAAATAAAACGGACCAACCTCTCCCCCCGGGATGACTTACTCCTCCCGGTCCAATTTGCGCTTGCGCCCCGTCGTGGCACCCATCCCTTCGAGCACAATATCCTGATATAAGATGTAATCCTCCTCCGTCCTCAACGATGGACCGATAGGGCGCAAGAGTTCAAAATCCTTGGCACGGGGGGACTTCAATTCCGGAGAAACCGGATATCCGTTGAATGCAGAGGAATCGAAGGGATGCAACAGCGCCGTGATATCCTTCAGCGGCACCGAATCATCCAACCACAAGGCCTCTGCACCGGGTGGAAGCACCACCGGTGAGCGGTGGTGACGCATGGCTGCGATAAGACGATTGGCGACCGTGGTGATAATGGCAAAAGAGCCGTACTCCTCTCCACTGACCGGATCCGTCCAAACATCCCATATCCCCGCCATCGCAAAAGGTCCCTTGCGCTCTGTCGGATAGAACACATAAGGCTCCGAAAGTCGTTTGTCCCTGGGGCCCTCCAAAAAAGCATCCGCAATCACCAGGCACCGCTGCGAGCGTATCGGTTTGCGAAATGCCGGCTTCTGAAGGATGCCCATCCCTCCGGTATAATGCGGGTCATCCGACTTGTTGTTATTTCCTTCACTGCGCGCATTGATGATATACATGCGCTTCCTGGCCCAAAAGGGAGTCAGGCCGAAGTGTAAAAAACGGATTTCCTTTGGTGCCGTATTGAGAATTACAGGGGCGCGTTCTCCTATCGCAACATTGGGGCTGCGTTGGTACCATTCCGGATGCTTGGCCTTGGCTTCAAAGCGCTTCTCCACAATTTCCAATCGGCTTTTAATGACGTATCTTCCACACATATGCTAAAATTTGAACTGACTCGAAAAGAACTTCGGAGAAGGCAAAATGGCCCATCTCCTCCATTTTCTCCTTTTCATTCGGCAAATATACTACTATTTGGATATATTCCAATATTTATATGACTTTTTCTAATCGAACGCCTCAAAAATCCACCATTTCATACCAAAAGACACAAAAGACGACGGACGGGATCGCATTAGTGCACTATAAACAATATAAATGCACGCAGGACTGTGACTCCATATTAAGGCATCAACGCACAGCCCCCTTGCGCTGTTTTTTGAGGGCAAACAGTTCGTCGCGGTACTGTGCTGCCGTAATGAAGTCCAAATCCTTTGCGGCTGCCTTCATCTTGCGTTCCGTCTCGGAGATAAGCTTGTCGAGCTGGTCCCGTGACATGTATTGTACGATGGGGTCAGCGGCGACATCCGGTTCCTCTTTCGGGATGTAGGCCTTAGGTGTTTTGGCGCGAATATCGAGTATCGACTGCTTGCTCAATATCTGCTCGCGGGTTTTGTAAAGGGTCTTGGGAGTAATACCGTGCTGCTCGTTGTAGGCCATCTGAATAGCACGGCGGCGCTCCGTCTCATCTATGGTGCGTTGCATGGAATCCGTTACCTTATCCGCGTAGAAGATAACCATCCCGTTGGAGTTTCGCGCGGCACGACCGGCAGTTTGGGTCAATGATTTCTCATTGCGCAGGAATCCCTCTTTGTCGGCGTCCAATATCGCCACCAGCGACACTTCCGGCAGGTCCAGCCCTTCGCGGAGCAGGTTGACTCCTACCAGGACATCAAACTCGCCCAGGCGCAAATCCCGGATAATCTCCACGCGCTCCAGCGTATGCACTTCACTGTGGAGGTATTTGCATTTTACGTTGAGTTTGTCCAGATATTTGGCGAGTTCCTCTGCCATTCGCTTGGTGAGGGTGGTGACGAGTATACGCTCCGACACTTCGATTCTTCTATTCATCTCTTCCAGCAAATCATCGATTTGATGCAATGTGGGCCGCACCTCTATTTTGGGGTCCAAAAGACCGGTAGGTCGTACGATTTGCTCTACGATGACACCGCCGGTTTGATTGAGTTCGTACTCTCCCGGAGTTGCACTGACGTATATCATTTGGTTGGTCAGGGCTTCAAACTCATCGAAGTTGAGAGGCCGGTTATCCATGGCAGAAGGCAGACGGAAGCCGAAATTCACGAGATTGAGCTTTCGGGCCCGGTCTCCACCCCACATTCCACGAATTTGGGGAATCGTCACATGGCTCTCATCGATGACCATGAGATAATCATCCGGGAAGTAGTCCAACAGGCAAAAGGGGCGCGTTCCGGGTACCCGGCGGTCAAAAAAGCGCGAATAGTTCTCGATACCGCTGCAGTAACCGAGTTCCCGGATCATCTCCAGATCCAGCATCGTGCGCTCAACGATTCTTCGCGCTTCCTCGTATTTGTGTTGCTTGATAAAGAAGGCCTCCTGTGCATGCATTTCCTCCTCGATTTCCTTGACAATCCTGTCGGTCTGGTCACGGGGAGCCACGTATATATTGGCGGGAAAAATCGTCGCCTGGTCTACTCTTTCGATGCGAAATCCCGTCTCCGTATCGATCAATTCGACCTTCTCCACCTCGTCCCCAAAAAATCGAATGCGGTACCCGTTCTCCAGATAAGGAGGATTGATCTCCACCACATCTCCCCGGACCCGGAAGCCCGCATTGTCCAATTTGCCTTCCGTCCGGTGGTACAACCCATTGACCAAATCGTAGAGCAAGGTATTCATATCCCGCGTTTGCCCCTTGGTGATCCGCACGACGCTTTGGCTGTAGTCCTCCGGATTGCCCATACCGTATATACAGGAGACGGAGGCCACCACGATGACATCCCTCCTCCCGGACAAGAGCGCGGAGGTCGTACGAAGGCGCAACCGATCGACCTCTTCGTTGATCTGCAGGTCTTTTTCGATAAAGGTATCCGAAGCGACGAGATAGGCTTCCGGCTGATAATAATCGTAATACGAGACAAAGTACTCCACCGCGTTATCGGGGAAGAAGTCCTTAAATTCCCCATACAACTGTGCCGTCAAGGTCTTATTGTGCGTGATAATAATCGTCGGACGTTGGAGTTGTTCGATGACATTGGCGATGGTGAAGGTCTTACCGGAGCCCGTCACCCCCAGCAATACCTGCGACTTCTCACCGGCCTCCACCCCCTCCACTAAGGAGCGGATGGCTTGCGGCTGATCCCCGGTGGGTTTAAAGTCGGATTTTATCTTGAATTTACTCATATTTCGTTGCGCCTTTCGGCTTCCAAAAGCCCGGAATCGACGGTTGGATAAGCCATGGTCATCATCTTTTCGTAGGAGGCTCACCATTTCATACCCAATACAACAAGACAAATGCATTACCGTTCACCTTCGTTTGGGGGAGGTATGAAATGGTTGAATGCAAGGTGCAAAATGGCTCCATCGCACCCGAATAACAGGGGTGTGTATTACAAAGTGCACAAAAATGAACAAATGCATCGTTTTGTCACCATTTTTGCATACCACACTTCTCAAGCATTTAGCCTACTCGACTGGGCAAAAATATCGCCAAAACGGTGTTAGCTGATTTTATAAACCCTGCACTTCGCTATCGCTCGTACAGGGCTACAAAGATGGCATCCCTACGGGATTATTTCAGTTTCTCAAATCAAAAAAGTGCAGTTTGTAATACACACATAACAGGGTGTTTAATGCTTCATACAACTACAAACTACAAAAGGAGGGTCATCGTATCAATGAACGGAAGCGCACTACCCCTTACTTTCCAACTCGACCACCGGACAGAGCATTTCTTCCAAGGATATTCCTCCGTGTTGAAAAGTGTTTTTGAAGTAGTTGTTGTAGTAATTGTAGTTATTGGGGTAGAGGAAATACTTATCTTCTTTTGCAAAAATGTATTTGGCACTCATATGAGGTGCGGGAAGCCCGCCCTTGATCGGGTCGTCGATGGCAAACACATCTTTCTTTTCGAAATTCAGATTCCGTCCCATCTTGTATCGCAAATTAGTAGTGGTGTTCTTATCCCCCACGACCTTGGATGGCTTGGTAACCCGTATGGTGCCATGGTCGGTGAGCACAAAAAGCTGAATTTTTCTCTGTGCGACCTTCTTCAAAGCAGACCAAAGTGGAGAATGCAGAAACCATGAGCGCGTCAAGGACCTGAATGCCTTTTCGTCTCCGGCCAGCTCCTTAATGACTTCCATTTCTGTCCGGGCGTGCGAAAGCATATCTATGAAATTGTACACGATAACGGTCATATCAAACTCGAGATAATTCAGGATATTCATCTCCAGTTCTTTGGCTTTTTGAAGGTTAGTTATCTTGACGTATTTATGGGAAATAGGCTTTCGGAACGTGCGCTTAATTTGTATATCCAGCAATTTGTCCTCGAAGTTATTCTTTCCTCCCTCTTCGAAGTCATGCTTCCAATACTCCGGATAATGCCGGGCGATTTCAGCGGGTGTCATCCCTGCAAAGATGGCATTACGACTGTATTGGGTGGAAGTGGGCAATATACTGCTAAAAAAGTTCTCCTCCTTCACCTTGAACACCTCTCTGAAGATGGGTTCGAGCGCCTTCCACTGGTCGTATCGCAGATTATCCAATAACAGCACCACGGTAGGGATATCGTGATTCATCTTAGTAAACACTTTATTTCTCATCAGATTGTGAGAGAGGGTATCCGGACCATCTTCGGGAACGTCGTCCTTCATCCAGGAGAGATAATTGCGCTCGACATAGCGACTAAATTCGCTATTTGCCTCTGACTTTTGCATAGATAAGATGGCCTGCATATCCTCCGTAAAGGAAGACTCCATTTTTAATTCCCAACTGACCAGACGCTTGTATATATCCACCCAGCCTTTGTAATCCGGTCCGGAGTTGATGTCCATAGATATGGCAGTGAAGCTCTGTTGATAATCCTGCACGGTTTTATTGCCTACGATTCTCTTGTTCTCAATGGTCTTTTTGAGCGTAAGAAGAATCTGATTGGGGTTTACCGGTTTAATCAGGTAATCATCGATGCGGGAGCCGATGGCCTCTTCCATCAGGTTTTCCGCTTCATTTTTGGTAATCATGACGATATGCAAATGCGGGCGAATGGTCTTAATCTTCTCGAGGGTTTCCAATCCACTCAATCCCGGCATAGATTCATCCAGAAATACTATATCTATGGTATCATCTGTGTTGATTTCCTCCAAGGCATCATATCCATTGGTAACGGTAACCACCTCGTAGCCCTTCTTTTGTAAAAAGAAGAGTTGCGGCTTAAGCATATCAATCTCGTCATCTGCCCATAGGATTTTTATATTATTCATAAGTTGGTGTGAAATTTGTTTAGTGGAAAGTAAAGAATTGTAATAAGATTAGTACTCAAACGCAAGAGCATATTTTATTATTTCAGATTTGAAAACGAATTACAAAATATTTAACGACCCCATCTATGGCTTCATAACGATTCCCAAGGGAATACTACTGGACGTCATCGATCATCCCTGGTTTCAGCGGTTGCGAAGAATCAAGCAGACCGGCATGACCCATATGGTTTATCCCGGCGCTTTGCACACCCGCTTTCATCATTTGTTGGGGGCATTGCATTTGGCCATGCAGGCGATAAGTGGATTAAAACAGAAAGGGGTGGAGATTGCGCCGGAGGAAGAAGAGGGCTTTTACTTGGCGATATTGCTACATGATATCGGCCACGGTCCCTTTTCCCACGCTTTGGAGAGTCGGATAGTCCCGATTCACCACGAGCAGATATCGCTGATGTTTATGAAGGCATTTAACACGATTTGGCCGGGGAGTATGGACCTGGCAATATCTATTTTTACCAACCGGTACCCGAAGACTTTTCTGTATCAACTCATCTCGGGTCAAGTGGATTTGGACAGGATGGACTACCTCAAGCGGGACAGCTTTTACACCGGTGTAGCCGAAGGAGTCATCGGACACGACAGAATCATAAAAATGCTAAATGTAGTCGATAATCAATTGGTCATCGAAGAAAAAGGCATTTACTCCATCGAAAAATTTTTAGTCGCCAGACGGTTGATGTATTGGCAAGTGTATCTTCATAAAACTTCCCTCGCCGCCGAACTCATGCTCCAACATTTTTGGGAGCGGCTCAAACAACTTGTAATCACCGGCCAGTATTCCATCCATCACCCTGCGCTCAACTATTTCATAAATGAAAAAGTAAATGCAAAAGAATCAGAGTTTGAGAAACAATACAAAATACTATCTTGTTATGCTTTATTAGATGACATTGATATTGAGTTTGAAATAAAACAAGCCACCGAAGCGGAAGATGAGTTGCTTAGACTATTGGCATTCGGGCTGAACAACCGTCAATTATTTAGACTGGAGTTTAACCCGCAGGATACCAAGGAGGATGTTTTACAAAAGTTCAATAAGGCTGGTTTTACTAATAGTATGGTTTTGAAAGATCTAATATGGCAAGGAATCGAAAGGAACCAAATTTACCAATCCAATGTCAAAGACGAAATCATAATTTTGTCCAAGAAAGGAGATTTAAAGCGTTTTGCAGAAGTTAGCGAATTTGAAATGCGGCAAAAAATAATTGAAAAAAAATTCATTTGCTATCCAAAAAAAAGGTTACTTTTGCGCTTGTAAAACAATTCGAAAGATTTAGATTATTATTTTAACTAATCATACAACTTTAAATTAAAATATTTTAACATGAGAAAGATGAACTTTTTATGGACTTTAGCTTTCATGATGCTCGCTTACGTAGGTTATGCACAGCCTACCTCCAACACGGAAGTGGGTAAATGCTATGCCAAATGTCTAATCCCTGAACAATGGGAGACGGTAACCGAACAAATTCAAACACGTGCGGCGTCACAACGCGTATCTGTGGTTCCTGCCAAGTGGGAGACTGTTACAGAGCAAGTTTTGGCGAAAGAAGCTTACAAAACCATCTCTGCCAGTTCTGCGCAATTCGAAACGGTAACAGAGCAAGTTTTGGCTAAGGAAGCCGGAAAGGATCTCAGTATCGTTCCAGCCAGCTTTGAAAAAGTAACCGAGCAAGTATTGGTAAAGCCCGCTTATACTATCTTGAAGGTAATTCCTGCACAATTTGAAACGGTAACCGAGCAAGTCCTCGACAAAGAGGGTTATACCGTGCTCAAGAAAGTTCCTGCAAAATGGGAGACAGTAACGGAGCAAGTATTAGCGGTTGAAGCGAGCAAGCGATACAAAGTTATCCCAGCCCAGTTTGAGACAGTGACGGAGCAAGTTCTCGCTAAAGCTGCAGGAACCAAAATCGAAAGACGTCCTGCCGGATATGAGACCACTACGGAGCAAATGCTTATCAAACCCGCCGCTCAGAAGTGGGTAAAGCAATACCGCCCGGAAAATTGTGTGTCTGACAATCCCAAAGATTGTAACGTATGGTGTTTGGTAGAAGTACCCGCAGTTTATAAAACCATCACTAAAAAGACTCTTAAGGCATGTGGTGAAGGTTGGACAGCTGTTGGAGAAGACTGTATCCGAACAGTAGATGTTCCGGCCAAGTATGAAACCCGCACTTACAAGAAAGTCGCTAAACCCGCTACGGTAGAGGTGGTTGATATTCCGGCTAAGTACGAGACCCGCTCTTACCAAAAGCTTGTATCTCCTGCTACAACAACCGAGACGAAGATTCCTGCTAAGTATGTTACTCGTTCTTTCCAAAAACTCGTGAAGCCGGCGACTACCGAAACCATCGAAGTTCCGGCCAAATACGAGACCAGAACTTACACAAAGCTTAAGGCGGATGCTTCTACCATCGTAAAAGAAATTCCTGCCAAGTACACTACCAGAAAGTACAAGAAACTCGTCAAAGATGCTCAAACGACAGAAAATGCGGTCGCTGCTAAGTATGTGACTCGCTCTTTCCAGAAATTGGCTTCCCCTGCCACCACCACTACTCAAGAAGTTCCTGCTGAATTTGTGACCATCACAAAAAGACAGATGGTTAAACCGGGAGGATTTACAGAGTGGAGAGAAGTCGTTTGTAAGAGTGATATGACCAATGACTTGATCAACAGAGTTCAGCAAGCGCTAAAAGACAGAGGGTATGATATTGGAGCTGCCGGAGTAGACGGTGTATTCGGAAGAGACACCAAAAACGCTTTGGTTAAGTTTCAAAAAGACAACAAACTTCCTGTAGGTAGCCTTGATTATGAAACATTGAAAGCTTTAGGTATCAAATAGATGACACCTTCGCAATAAATCATTGAAACCCCGCACGTATACTGCGGGGTTTTTTTATTTTTGGGCCTTGATTCAATTGTGCAAATGAATTTGCATCCACTAACTATAACTTTACTAATCAATCTACCACATGGAAGATGTCATTTTTAATCTCATCCAAGATGAACTTCTCAGGCAGCAATCCGGTATAGAGCTAATCGCTTCTGAGAATTTTACCAGCTCCAATGTCATGCGTGCCATGGGCTCCTGCCTCACCAATAAATATGCCGAAGGATACCCTCGAAAGAGGTATTACGGTGGATGTGAAGTAGTGGATAAAGTCGAGCAGCTCGCCATCGATAGACTCAAGGCACTTTTCGGTGCAGAATACGCCAATGTGCAGCCGCATTCGGGCTCGCAAGCCAATGCTGCGGTATACTTGGCTACGCTCAAACCGGGTGATAAGATATTGGGATTTGACCTCTCTCATGGAGGACATCTCACACACGGTTCGCCTGTCAACTACTCCGGAAAGACTTATCAAATCGCTTCTTATGGGGTGCACCCGGATACGGGTTGTATCGATATGGAAGAGGTCCGGCAAAAAGCATTAACGCATAAACCGCAGCTCATTATATGCGGTGCTTCCGCGTACTCACGGGAATGGGATTACGAGGGCTTTCGTCAAATTGCCGATGAAGTTGGGGCCCTGCTCATGGCCGATATCGCTCATCCCGCAGGGCTTATTGCCGGCGGATGGCTAAAAAATCCCCTTCATCATGTGCACATTGTCACATCGACGACACATAAGACGCTAAGAGGTCCGCGGGGTGGTATTATCATGATGGGCAAGGATTTTGAGAATCCCTGGGGACGCACGACCAAAAAAGGCAACCCTATCAAAATGTCATCCATTCTGAATAGCGGCGTATTCCCCGGGATGCAGGGTGGCCCGTTGGAGCATGTGATCGCGGCCAAGGCCATTGCCTTTGCAGAAGCCATGACCCCTGAATTCAAAGCTTATGGACAGCAAGTCATCAAGAATGCTCAAGCCATGGCGAGCACATTGAAAGACCTCGGTTACAATATTGTCTCCGGAGGTACGGATAATCACTTACTACTCCTCGACCTGAGAAACAAAAACATAACGGGCAAAGAGGCTGAAGCCGCATTGGCAAAAGCGGATATCACTACCAATAAAAATATGGTTCCATTTGATACCACCAGCCCTTTTGTGACTTCCGGTATTCGCATCGGTACTGCTGCAGTTACCACACGTGGGTTTAAAGAGAAGGAGAGTATTCTTGTAGCACAATGGATAAATGAGATTATCACTCATGCGGACAATGATAGACACCTCGCCAATATTCGGGATGAAGTACATCGGCTTACGGAGTCTTTCCCGCTATATGATAAAACACCCCTTACCCCAACCACTTTATAATTTTGACTATGCAAGAACTAATATTGACAGACAAAGCCATTCAAAAAATCAAAGAACTGCGTGCTCAATGCGAGGTACCGGAAGACTATGCATTGAGAATCGGTGTAAAAAAAGGGGGAGGGCGCGGACCTGTCCAGTACAGCATTGGGTTTGATACTGTACGCGAGGAGGATATTAGGAAACAAATCGGAGACATATCTATACTACTGACCCCGGGAGAAGCCATCTTCGTTCTTGGGATGAAGGTGGATTGGCGCGTGATGGGAGATACTGAAGGTTTTTATTTTACGGACCCCACTAAACCAACGGATGAGTAATTCTTCCTTCACTTGTTATTACAGATTTGAAGGACAGGTTTAACGTCGCTTTAACACACTTTTTGTCACTTATAGCGTTATTAGGTATGAAATGGTACAATACCGGCTTAAAACTCTATAGCATATAGCAGCCCGGCATAACGTATATTATCCCACTTTGAAATCGTATAATATGATTAAAATACTCCTCACATCCGCCCTATTTTCATCCGGCCGAATCATGCGATTCCGCTCACTGTTAGCTGTTTTGACTTTGTGTGTACCGGCTCTTTCTTTTTCCGGCACCGCCCAATCCGATGCAACACCATTGATTAACCAACTGATTTCAAAATACGAAGGTATTTCTTCGATCGAATCTCATGTTCATCTTACTATCGAACTGCCGGAACAATCTGCCGTAGAACAGGATATGACCATCTACCAAAAAGAAAATATGTTTCGATTGGAATCCAAGGACCAGACTGTCATTTCCGATGGCAAAACCATATGGACTTACACCCCGGAAGATAATAGAGTGGTCTTGACCTATGCTGACGAAGGAAGCACAGACAACGGGATGAACTTCAATTCCCCTCATGCAATGCTCAAACAATTACTCGATCAAAGTGCCATGCAGCGCATCGCCGGCACCGTCAATAAGGGCAAACAATTGCTCACGGTGGTAGAGATGAAACCCAAAGATGTCGATAGCGAATTCTTTAAGGTCAAGTTGCTGGTCGATAAGGCAAGGTTAACGCTCAAAGAACTCAAAAGCTTTTCGAAGGATGGCAGTAGATACATTCTCTCCATCGACAAAGTAATCCCCAACCCTTCCTTAAAGAAAACCCTCTTTACTTTTGATAAGACGAAGTATCCGGGGGTAGAGGTGGAAGACCTACGGATATAATAACCTTCTATACTCTTGTTTTTTACTTTTTGCTCAATTAGTTGAGGGCTCCAAGAGTAAGGCTTATCCAAGCTTACTCTTTCCCATGGCCTCTCAAGTCCATTCCTAAAATTGAGGCATGAAAAAAACAGTAAAACCACTACCAAGATTGATTTGAGTTCTAACTCCCACGGTTCAAATCGTGGGCTATCCACCCTAACCACCTTGATGTAACGAAAACAGCTTCGTTTATCGCGGTGGAATTCTTTTCCGGACTCTACCCCTGTTTTTCTGTCAATCCCCTACAGGTTACAATATGGAAAACTTTCCTTGTGCCGATAGCTACCGACCATTTCATACCAAAGAATACAAGGGAATACCGTGCTTCCGCCCTCTTTGTCCTACCAAATGGGGCTACCCCTTGCCATTGTCAAAGGTTTTTATAAACGGGAGAACTACCAAATCCATAGTTGTCCATCTATATCGAGCATTTTGTACTATCTTTGCTGCCCATTAGTTTATAACCCTTAAAACAATTATACATTATGGTACTTACTGGCAAAAAAGCTCCGCTATTCAAAGCACAAGCTGTGCTCAATGGAGTTGACATTGTAGACAATTTTAGACTGGAAGATTACATCGGCAAGAAGTATGTGGTGCTTTTCTTCTATCCGAAGGATTTTACTTTTGTTTGTCCCACCGAGCTATTTGCTTTTCAAGCGAGGTTGGAGGAATTTGAAAAAAGGAATACGCAAGTCATTGCATGTTCAACCGACACCGAGCAGTCCCACTGGGCTTGGCTGCAAATGGACAAAAACAAAGGAGGCATCAAAGGCATCACCTATCCGGTAGTCGCTGATACCAATAAGACCATCGCGGCCAATTACGATGTTTTGGCCGGAGACTGGGATTATAATGAAGAAGGTGAGCTGGAAGCCATCGGAGAATTGATCGCGTATAGAGGGCTCTTCCTTATCGACCTGGAAGGAGTGGTCCGACATCAGTTAGTCAATGATCTTCCATTGGGGCGCAGCGTAGACGAGGCATTGCGCACATTGGACGCATTGCAATTTGTCGAAGAGCATGGTGAGGTGTGTCCTGCGGATTGGGCTCCCGGCAAAGACAGCCTAAAACCCACACACGAAGGCATCGCTGACTATCTGGGCAAACACTAATAATGATTTTACCGGATAACCCTCCCCAACAAGAAAATGATTTCGATGCCGGATTTGCACTCGACATCTGTGGTAAGGGTTATCCGGTTTTATCCGTATGAATGAGCGTTTGACATATATTATTCTCGCAGGAGCAGTGCTCCTTTTTATCGGCCAATTCTACTTTAGATATAAAGTGATGCGGGGCATTCGCGCCCTTTCAAAGAAAAATATTGGTTTGGGGATGTCACAAATCTTCAACAAACGTCGTTTACATAAGGATGTCATCGCCTTTCATAAAGCAGACGAGAGAGAAATAGTCCGGACTGCAGGATACATCAGAAATGCGCTATTATTCACAGTAGGAATGATTCTATTGATGGTTGTAGCATTTTTACTCTTAATGGGATATTCTGATTGACCGGATTATTGTGATGTCTAATAAAGCTATAAAATATCAGTTAACAGGATATAACAACCAAAACTGGCAGCCCAAAAATTTGCTGCTTTTTGACCTGCCAACTGTCCATATCTTCATCAAAAGCCGATTTAGGATATTGGTTTTATAAGTAAACCACCATGTGGAGAAATTATACATTCTATTGTTCTACCAGTATTGCTTACTTATTCGCACTACTCTTGTTGGCCGGATGCGAGTTTGACCCGGAAGAGCCTGTCCCCGGATATTTATATATAAAAGAGGCACATATGCGAACAATCAGAGGGCAAGGGGCGCCTACGCATCTCATAAAGGATGTCTGGGTGATCATTGACTCTGTAGGGGAGCATGGCATTTATCCCGTCGGCGGGAGAATTCCCGTCATTGCCAATGGACCGAAGAAAGTGGATCTATTCCCCGGTATCAGAGTGAATGGGGTAAAAAACGAAAGCATCATTTATGAGCCCTATGAGCCCATTTTCTTGCAGCACGATTTTACACCGGGGCAGGTGGATACAATAGTCTTAAGATTTTCCTACACGAGTAGGGCGAAATTTCCTCTGATTGAAGATTTCGAATCGTCTGTCAACTGGGTCTCGCTGGATACCAACAAGCAAGCCATCCAAAAATGGGCGACGGTCCCGTCTACGAACAGATTGTATGGCGGTCAAACGGGACGGATTACCCTTGTCGCGGATTCTGTTCGCTTTAAAGCGGCTCTCGTTAATGGCAAATGGATTCCCTCTGACGCATTTACTAATAAAAAGGTCTATATGGAGGTAGATGTTAAGAGTGCAGATGCACAAATGGCTTTGGGGTTTCAGATAAAAGATGGAAGTCAGTATTTCAAAACACTTAATGCCTTTATTCTTCCCGACTCAATCGGAGCCTGGCGTAAGTTTTACTTCGACTTCACGACGGTGTTAAAGCCCGGAGCTAATAAGTATTTCAGAGTCTTGTTTTTTGCCTCCTTGGATACTGCTGTGTTTAAACAGGCAGATATATTTGTGGACAATTTGAAGATAGTAACGTATTAGCAGATAATAATGGGAAAGGTATCGACAAGGTGGCGGGGAGTGCGTATCATGGTTCTTATGGACTTTGTTATGGCTATGCTCGCCTGGAGCATATTTTTTCTTTACCGAAAAGAGGTGGAAGGGGTGGCTTTAAGCCAACAGGTATTTTTGGACAAAAACTTTTTACTTGGTATATTACTGATTCCGCTCGCGTGGGTGCTTATTTATGCGGTGTTTGACCACTACAAAGATATTTATCGACTATCCCGGCTCACCATCTTTACAAAGACTCTTTTTACCTCTATTATCGGGGTAGTTGTCATCTTTTTTGCTCTTATTCTCGATGACATTGTCCATAACTACCGGACTTACTACGTCTCGGTAGCTGTCCTTTTCGCTGCGCATTTTTTGCTTACGGTCACCGCTCGAATGATATTGCTCACCCGCGCCAGCCGAAGGCTAAAGAGGGGACAAGTGCGTTTTAAGACGCTCATTATCGGGAGTAACGAGCGCGCGTTATCCTTATTTCAAGAAGTAAACAGCAAGCCCTATAGTTTGGGGTATGAGTTTGTGGGTTTTGTGTCCGTCAATGGCAAGGGAAATCAAGTCCTTCATGGCAAAGTGCCGAAGCTTGGCACCATCAAAGAACTAAAGGAGGTCATCCTGAACAATGATATCGAAGAAGTAGTGATTGCAATTGAGACCTCGGAGCACCAGTTGCTCAATCGCATCCTCAACACGCTTTTCAGTCTGGAAGGTTTAATGGTCAAAATCATTCCGGACATGTACGACATATTATTGGGATCGGTTAAGATGACCCATCTTTACGGTGCTGTCCTTATCGAAATCAAACGGGAGTTGATGCCCAAGTGGCAGCGCATCGTCAAGCGTTTCATTGATGTCACAGTCAGTGCAGTGGTACTCCTATTATTATCCCCTCTTTACCTGTACATTGCATTGAGGGTTCGGCTGTCTTCCAAAGGGCCCATCATTTACAAACAGCAACGCATAGGACTGCATCAAAAGCCGTACACCATGTTCAAATTTCGCTCTATGCGTACAGATGCAGAGAAAGATGGCCCTATGCTATCGCAAGGCGATGATGATCGAACGACCCCTTGGGGGAAGGTGATGCGCAAATGGAGGCTGGACGAGCTTCCTCAATTTTACAATGTTCTCATAGGAGACATGTCACTGGTAGGCCCTCGACCGGAGCGCCAATATTATATCGACCAAATCGTACAGCGTGCACCACATTATTTGAAATTGCTGAAAGTGCGCCCGGGAATCACCTCTTGGGGGCAGGTTCAGTACGGTTATGCATCCAACGTAGACGAGATGATACAGCGATTGAAGTACGACATTCTATATATCGAGAATATGTCTCTTGGCTTGGACTTCAAGATTATGTTCTATACCGTCCTTGTTCTTTTGCAGGGCAAGGGAAAGTAAGGAAGATGCCTTCTACTAAGCGTGTGAGTGAAGTGCACGACTTTATTCCATCAAGTTCTAAGAAATTTTATTCCCAAGACATTAATGTTTAGAGTAGGTTTTTAGGATATATGAAAAATTCAAATTGAAAGACATCAATGGAAACGAATAATTCCCATCGTCTAAGCTTAAAAAGATGTTTCCTGTCCTTTGACTACGATAACCTTCCTTTGGCTCATCGGTAACGGTGTAAAACCCTAATCCCAGAGCAAATCCCCCTTCAATCATCAATCTTGGAGTAGGATGCACGACCAAATTCAATCCGAATAGGCCCCCACTCAATACCGTCGTCCGGGAAATATCCGCATATTCTCGATATTGTTCATCCCAATGCGAGACGTATTCAACCCTTTTCCATATGGTTTGACGCAAATCCCAATAGAATCCCAAAGAAACTCCGACAGGTTCTACTCTGGCCAATAGCCACTCCAATCCGGGTTTAATCCGGTAACCCCGCATCCTTCTTTCTCCGAAGGTGTTAAAACGAAAAATGGAGGCCACTTCCAATGTGAAGTTAAACTGTGGTACACTTCGCACCCCTTTGTCTATACTCAGCTGTAATCCCGGATAGGTATTCAAAAAGGCGGAAGGAGAAAACCCGACACGCAATTTTTCATACCGAAACAACGGAGCAGGAGGTATGGTATCCATTTGAGCCGACACCGAAAGGAATCCTTGGGTCAACAAAAGTACCAGTATAAGTGCTCTCATATATCTCATATATCAATGCTTGACAAGTAGATGATATCATGAATATCCGTATAATCATATTGCCGGATCTCCTTCGGGCAAACGACCATCAACAGTCCCTCATCTGCAATGACATCGTAAGACGGAAACTTTTCCAACCGGTCAATGATGACCGGTTTACTTCGATCGGAAACATCCAATACCGCTACCCCGTTTTGTTCCTCACAGACAAACAGATAATTGCCATCAATACCCAATCCCTTTGGCTGTTCAAGGCGGGTCTGGCTTAACAATACGGGTTTAGAGATGTCGGAAACGTCGTAGATGCGCAGTTCATTAACCCTGGATCTTCTACCGCACCGGCCTGATATGCTTGTCGAAAGCGTGACAAACGCAATGTTGCCTTGGACTATAACGGGTTCGCAGGGGGTGACGTCCCTGTCATCAAAATAATTGGTTTGACTCTGCTCCCGTGGGATTCCATTATCATCAATCTTATAAATATGCAAGGCCTGAGGGGAGCCGATAAAGAGCACTCCCGATTGATGAAAGATATTTTCAATCCTGAACCCAACCGTTTGTTTATCAATTTCCCTGGGATTCTTTGGGTCTTTTACATCAAAAGTGACAATTTCGTTGGTGTTAATAGCGTACAAAAAGTCTCCGACGGTCAGAAGAGTGGCATAGGAACTTTGAAGTGTAACATTGTTGTTATTGTTGCTTCTTGATCCTGTAAATCCATCTCCACAGGAGAGAAGAACAACACACAGAATAATAAAACTCATTAATTTTTTCATAGTAGTAAGTTTATACAGTGAACAGGGTGAATTTTATAAAGATAATTATAATTATAATGCCTCGCATTTAGGGTTGACCAGTTCTCTCTTTTCCCATCCCACGAATGCACCCTTGGTCAAATCGACGCATTCAAACGGCCCTCTGTATCCTAATTCCGGACGGAAAATCTCATCTGGTTCGTAAATATCTTCATTGATATGAACAACTCTAATCCGGCTATAATCCGAAATGTCTATGGTGAGTAGATGTACCGAATTATCTGCATACAAGACATCTCCGTCAATGGTAAATCTCGTGTTGCCCGGAATGCGCCAGAAATGCTTCCTGACAGGGTTCTTTGGGTCAGAATTATCCAAAACATGTATCCCTTTAAGGCGCTCATTGATAAAAAGGTATTTGCCCACCTTGACAATGATGCCCAAGTTTTCAAATTCCCTGGGGTCTTCCCGGTAAATCAAACTTTTATCTAAAGGATCTACATAAATTGGAGCCATCCCTTCGACTCTGATTTCCTCACGCTTTCTACAAGAGGTAAACCCAGCCACAAACACGGCAATAAAGGCGAATAGCAAGCATCGATGAAATAGATTTTTCATAGTGGTGTCATTAATGTTCAGAGCAAATATACGACAATTTTTCTGTTTTCATATTATTTTATGAAATTTTTTTTCACAAACACAAAGAAATTCTTATCTGTTTTCCTTCAATTGCTATTCTAAGGAGAGTACACGCATACTTGATACAGAAAGTGCTGTAAGCCATAAATATACCGTTCGCATTGGAGTAAGCCATCTAGAGCAAGCGCCTATTACCATTCCCCAACTTCCAAAAAAGAGGGCTCTTGTGACTTTGTGACTTTGCCGGCAAGAATCATCGCTCGATTAGCGATACTATAAAAATAGTCAGATTCCCTCGTACAATGAGATCGATACATTTATTGCGCGATATGCTAACTCATCGTCACACCAACTCACTCCACCAAAAGACAAAAAAGACGTATATTCGCCATCCAATGCAGGTTTGAACCCCTTCTTCGGGAAATATAACACTTTAAAAGCAATATCATGGTAAAATATTTAAGTATACTTTTCATTACACTTGCCGGGCTGTCCTGTAATGCAATAGAGAGCACTCCGGAAGCTATTTATGGTCATTGGGAGACAAAGAAATGGATCATCGACAAGACCGGCGCTCCCATCCGCGGCAAAATGGACTTTCTTTTTGAAAGGGACGGACATTATACCGTGGATTACGGCTCCCAACTCGAAAGAGGCACCTTCTCTGTCCAAGGGGAGCGCCTCTACACGACCGAAGACGGCCAGGCCCGCAAATACGTCAAAATCGCCAAGCTCACTGCTGATTCCCTCATCATCGGGATGAACCGGGCGGGGAGACTGGAGACCGTCGTTCTAACCAAACAAAAGTGATGCTATGGCCAAAGTATGGTTAACGGGCGGCACGGGATATATCGGCAGCCACACCTTCGTCGATTTACTGGAATCGGGTTATGAGGTTTTTTCTACTGATAATTTTTCAAATTCCTCCCCGCACGTTCTTGAAAACATCCGTAAAATCTCCGGCAAAGAGCCAATCAACTATGAGGTAGATCTCTGCGACCGGGACGCGCTTGAACTCATCATTCGACAAGAAGGACAGATCGATGCTGTCATTCATTTTGCTGCTTACAAAGCCGTCGGAGAGAGTGTGCAAGAGCCCTTGAAGTATTTTGACAACAACCTCAACAGCTTGCTCAACGTCCTCCGGATGTGCAAGAAATACCACATCCCCCATCTCGTCTACTCCTCTTCTTGTACTGTCTATGGCAACCCGGAGCAATTGCCGGTCGACGAAAACACCCCAATGGCCCCGGCCACTTCACCTTACGGGTTGACCAAACAGATGGGGGAAGACATGATCATCCATTCCCTCCAGGCTACCCGAATAGGAGCCGTGCTCCTGCGCTATTTCAATCCCGCCGGTGCCCACGAAAGCGGATATATCGGTGAAGACCCCAGAAATGCAGCTCTCAATCTCGTCCCGGTCATCACAGAGACCGCCATCGGAAAACGAGAGAAGATGACCGTATTCGGTTCGGATTACCCAACAAGAGATGGCACCTGTGTGCGGGATTATATCCATGTGATGGACCTGGCACGAGCACACACACAGGCATTGGAGTATGCCCGCCAACACCTCCCCCCTCCCGGCTACGACGTATTTAATCTCGGGGTGGAAAACGGAGTGACGGTCCTCGAGGCCATTCAGGCATTCGAACGCGCTTCCGGACAAAAACTCAACTATCAGCTCGGGCCTCGTCGGCCGGGAGATGTAGTCGCCATCTATGCAGATGCCACTAAAGCCAAAAAAATCCTCGGCTGGACGCCCCAAAGGGATATCCTAAACATTATGAATACCGCTTGGCAATGGGAGAAAAAACGATCTATTGAACAATAGTGCTCCAAGCTGAAAGTTACTCCCATAGAGCCTTGCCTCTTATGTGTACAAGATATAAATGCATAAATCCACTGCAGATTCGTCTGTAACATCCATCCCACGCAAATACCGTGGGCTATGTTAAGGGCTGAACTCCTATTTGACTGGTGCTCTACATTCATAGAAAAATATCTGCGATTAATGCTGTACGAACTTTGTTTCGAGGTACCTTATCTTTATTTCAGGTGATTAAAGAAATAATTTCAATTCTTGGGATATCACATCCGCGATTTGAAACGCCAATGGAAGATACGCCACAATATGTTGTCACAAGTTTGCCAAAGTTTGTATTTTCAACTTCGTATTGTGATGTTATTTGTTTAGCACTCTTATGGTTAGGGGATAGAGTTGTGAATTCGAGCGGGCAAAGGGGGAATATCTTCCACAGCTTTTCCTATATTTGCAAGGAGAATGCAATGGTAGGGGCAAAGCGTATTATTAGCGCAAGAGGGTATAGTGGTCACCGGGTATGGTACCATTTCATACCTTAAAAAAAAGAGGAATATGAAACGTTTTTGGAGCCTTATAAGTATGATTTTTATGGTGGTTTTTGTAAGCAACATGGCCTTTGGACAGGAGGCTGCGTTTACCAAGTCCACCTTCCATTGTATCAGCGTGTATTGGACGCCGAGTGGGGGAGACTCGACCAAAAAAGTACTGTTGGAGTACCGAAAAGCAGGTGAAACCCAATGGCGACAGGGCTTGGATATGAAGTATAATCCGATCGCCGGTTGTGGGAATAATCCGGTCACCGGAAAGCGGTATGACAAGGCGGATTACCGGGGAAGTCTGGTCAATCTTAAGCCTGACACGGAGTATGATATTCACCTCACCCTCGAAGGGACGGCCACGGATACGATTATCCAGGCAACGACCTGGTCCGAGACATTTCCCATTTCCCAAACCATTAAACCCGGCAACTTGACGACCAAGTACGTCGTACCAAGCTCAGGGACGGCCCAGGGCTATCTGTTGATTGATGGCACCGGTGATACGATTGATATTCAGGATGGATCGTTCTCGTGTATTGACATCAAGAATAAGGAGTATGTGATTATTCGTGGGTACACGTTGAAGAACGCTGCTCGCTATGGTATCTTTTTTGAAAATTGTGAGCATATCGTTATTGAAGATTGCGACATCAGCGGTTGGGGCGAAGAGGATGAAAACGGGTTTGGAAAAAATTATCAATCGGCCATCCATGGAGGGTACAATGATGCTGTGAGCTGCGTCTTCCAACGAAATAAGATACACGATCCGCGTTGGGACACCAACAGTTGGGCGGAATTGCACAATGGCAGTTACCATCCGTCCGGACCGCAAGGCATTTCGCTGGGCAATTGCTACATCGGGAATAACGTATTCCGGTACAATGAGATATGGAGTGATTCGGCGCACTATTTCAATGACATTATGGGGATGTGGAGCAATGCGAGCTATGCGGGGTTTCCCGGTGCGGATTCCGACATATATGGCAATTCCCTGGCCAATTGTTGGGACGATGGAATCGAATCCGAAGGGGGCAACATCAATGTCCGGATCTGGAACAATTATATCGAAGAGGTATATTTGGGAATAGGCAATGCTCCTACTTCGATCGGTCCTCTTTATGTGTGGCGCAATGTTTTCGGTCGCTCGTACAGCCCACCCGGAAGTCAGTATGGAGAATATGCAGCATTCATCAAAATGGGCTACGCCTCTTCGATAGACTGGATGACCGGACATATGTATCTATTTCACAATACCGTCCTACAGCCCGGTGGTGAGGGAATGGGTGGGGTCGGCACCTCGGACAATGACAACAGATATGTCAAGCACTGCGAAACATTGAACAATATCATCCATGTACGAGACACCACGACCAATGCCATATCCATCCGCACCGGTAACACGGATTACTCCTATGATTATGATTTGACCAACAAACCGTACCCCACCGGGCAGGAGGTTCATGGGTTAAGTGGCACCCCCGTCTATGAATCCGGTGCTCCTAGTTTTGATTTTGGGACCAAAACCGGCAATTTCAAGCTGAGTACCTCCAGCCCGGGCTATGATGCAGGTGATGAAATTCCCAATTTTACCGGAACCTTTCTAGGTACGGCTCCGGATATGGGCGCACATGAAAATGGGACTGCGGACATGGTGTACGGTACCCGGGCCGTTTTTTCTCCTACCGGCACGGGCAATGTGGGAATCGGTCAAGATGACCCCAAGGCAAAGTTGCAAATCAAATCCGGTGACATTTATCTCGAGACCCTCAATACAGGTGTTATTATGAAATCGCCGGATGGGCAGTGCTGGAAGCTGACGGTCGATAACACGGGCAATATCATCACTACTCAGGTGACTTGCCCATAATGTCATTGCTCTCCGTGGGCGTTAAAAACACGCTATGATCGGCTGGTTTTGAGGTTTGTTTGTGCATTTTGATGCTATGCTTTTTTTGGTACATCTAAACAAAATGCTTTGTATTTGTTTATAAGTTTATACCTTACGGTATCTTTTGTAAATCATCAAAACCACTTACTTATATGAATGCAAATAGAATTATTGTTATCGTCCTGGCATTGTTTATCCTCCTCGGTCTGTTTCAGGGCTGTGGTGCGTACAACACCTTTGTCAAAGAAGATCAGAATGTACAAGAAGCCTGGTCCAAAGTGCAGAGCGCTTATCAGCGAAGGGCGGACCTCATTCCCAACCTGGTAGAGACCGTCAAAGGAGCGGCGGATTTTGAAAAATCCACATTGACCGCGGTCATTGCAGCCCGCGCCAAAGCCACAAGTGTGACAGTGGATCCCTCCAATATCACACCTGAAAAGCTCAAAGAGTTTCAAGCTGCCCAATCCGGGTTGAGCCAATCATTGGGACGACTGCTCGTCAGTGTGGAGCGCTATCCCGAGCTCAAAGCCAATAAAAACTTCCTGGAGCTTCAAGCTCAACTCGAAGGGACAGAAAATCGTATCAAAATCGCAAGGGATAAGTTTAATACCGCCGTCAAAGGGTATAACACTACGGTGAAGACCTTCCCGGAAAATATTTTTGCGGGCATATTCGGATTTGGTTCGAAAGCGTATTTTCAAAGTGCCAAGGGCAGTGAAGAAGCGCCCAAAGTAAACTTTTAACATGTTTTATCCTCATAAGCTGCTTACCGATGAAGATGACCGTAGAGTCGTACAGTGTATCCGACATGCGGAGTCATTGACATCCGGAGAGATACGGGTGCACTTTCAGCGGATGAAGAAGGGAATTGTACTCGCCAAGGCGGAGGAGTTTTTTTGGAAACTCAATATGCGCCATACCAAGCATCGCAATGGGGTATTGATTTTTGTAGCACCGGAGATGAAGGAGTTTGCCATCATGGGAGATGAGGGGATTGATGCGGTGGTCCCCGATTGTTTTTGGGATGATGTTGCCTTAGTACTCGAGAAGTATTTCAAGGAGGCCCAATGGGCAGAAGGACTCTGCCGGGCTATCCAACTCATAGGAGAAAAATTGGCAGAGTACTTTCCCGTTGAAGATGACGACACGAATGAATTGACAGATGAAATATCCTATGCTTAGATACCTTTTCGTCATAATACTACTTGGCTCGATGGCGCCGTTATCCTCTTACGCCAAACAAGTGCCACCTAAGCCCAATCGCTTGGTAGTGGATTATGCCGGTGTCCTCTCCCGGGCGGAATTTCAGGCATTGGAGCGAAAATTGGAAGCCTACAACGATTCTACCTCGACCCAAATCGCTGTGGTATTGGACAAATCACTGGAAGGGGAGAACCCCTTCGAATACTCGTATCGAATAGCAGAGAAATGGGGTATTGGACAGCGCGGGAAGGACAACGGAGTGTTAATCTATGTCGCCGTAGAGGATCATAAGATTTTTATTCAGACGGGCAGCAATGTCGAAGGTGCATTGCCCGATGCTATCGTCAAACGCATTATTGAGAATGTCTTGGTCCCCAAGTTCCGGAGAGGCCGTTTTTACCAAGGATTATCAAGAGCGACCACGATGATAATGGGCCTTTTAAGCGGCGAGTTCTCGATGAATACCGGGGGAGAGCCCTTCCCTATGGAGGCTTTTGTATTCCTGTTTTTGTTCTTGATTGCAGTGATTGCCATCGTATCGTATCTTGTTTGGCGTTGCAAGAAGACGGGCAATTGCGGCGACGATGATGGCGGTGGATACTACCGTGGCGGGACATATCGTTCCGGGCGTGGAGGACGATGGATTATCGGAGGGGGCAGCTTCGGCGGCGGTGGTTTTTCCGGCGGCGGTGGTTTTGGTGGCGGCGGCTTCGGAGGCTTCGGCGGTGGTGGCTTTTCCGGTGGCGGAGCAGGCGGAAGTTGGTAGCGGAAATTTGTAGAATGTAATTGTTGGTAAAGATATATGCAGAAGGAGAAGATAGTAGCCGGAGTGATTACGGTGTTATTAGTAGGAGCCTTGGGATTGTTTTTAGCAGGAGGAACATCTAGCATTAAGGGGTTATTATCCGGTATGAAATGGTGGAGTACAGAGGAGACGAGTTCCATTTCTCCTGCCGGCAAATCATCTGGTGGAAGAAAACATAGAAGACGGCGGCGGAAAGGGAGGCGAAATTCGACGACCTCCTCCGATGTCGGAACCGTCGTAGATAACCTGGATGGAGTGCCGGTGTATTACAACGGCCGCGTCCGCCATGTCTCCGGACGAAATCTCGCCCCGGACGGATATAACCTCGGTCTCAAGTACCAATGTGTCGAATTTGTCAAACGATATTATTACGAGCACTACCATCACAAAATGCCCAACGCCGGCGGCAATGCCGCTGATTATTTTGATTCCCGGTTGAAAGATGGTGCGTATAATTCTGCCAGGGGTTTATATCAATTTCACAATGGCGCCGGAACAAAACCCCGCAAAGGGGATATTGTCGTGTTTGTCGGCCCCAATTATACCCGGTTTGGTCACATAGCTATCGTGTCTGGGGTCTATTCGGACCATATCCAAATCATCCAGCAAAACCCCGGGCCGGGCAACCCTTCCCGGGTTGATCTTCCCCTCATCCGTACCTCCGGTAGATGGAAAGTCAATGCAGCGGAATTGGTGGGATGGTTGGGCCGACGGTGACCGAGCACCGGACAAATGCTATTATTCGCATCGAGGTGGAAGGAGAATAGCATACAGCTCAATATGCTGCTCAGAAAACTTTTAAATTTACGAAACCGGTATGACTAAAAGAATCACTAAACTCACAAATCCTGTCCCGACAGGGCGGGAATAATGATGGTCTTTATCATCCGGGCCTCCCCGTCTGCCGATAGCAGGCATCTGACCAACAAATCCAACAGAAAAGCAAACAGATGAGAGGTGCACACCACCAGATACGCTTATGGCCTTTGAACTGTTGAGGAGTTAGTGATGCCATACATTCTTTTGATTTCAGGAATATCCGAATCCGCGTAAATTCAATAATTAGTTTGGATACTGTCTCAAAAAGTTTAAAAGCTACATTGGAATATGATTTTGAGCAAGAAATAAAATTCACCTACAAGGGATTAAATGAGCAAGAAATTGTAGAACACATTACTCATTTTATTAGCCATTTATGGCAAATTCACATTTTTGGAGAAGGAAATACTCGAACTACAGCAAGCTTTTTAATCAAATATCTTCGTAAACTTGGATTTAAAAGGGTGAATATTGACTTATTTGAAAATCATTCCTGGTACTTTCGTAATGCACTTGTGCGAGCAAACTACGAAGATTTATCTCAGGGAATCCATAAAACAGATAAATTCCTAATATACTTTCTATCAAATTTGTTACTTGATAAACAATATTCGCTAAGAAATAGAGAAATTCACATTCTATTTGGTGATACTGTAAATTTGAACTCTGACACTGTAAATACGAATATTGACACTGTAAAACCAAAAAATGACACTGTAAATGACGCTATACTTGTTTTAATAAAACAGAATAATAATATTACAGCAGCTGAAATTTGCGAAAAATTAGATATAAGTTTAAGTACAGCAAAACGAAGATTGAAAAGATTGAAAGAAAGCAGTTAGATAAAACAAATAGGTAGCGATAAAACCGGTCATTGGAAAATTATTTGAAAGTATTGAATAATACCTGAAAACAATCGAATAGAGTGAGGTTACCTCATTTGGTGGTTACCTTAGCCCTCCTCTAACAACCTGTGATGCTTAGGCCGTCATCCGTGCGTAGCGGCCCTCCCGCTCGGCTTGTGCTCCAGGAACCCAGTTTGTGCAGTATTAACTGTAGCTATTTCCTGAAGAATCAAGCAGCTCAAACAGGATAGCCCACGGTTTTAACCGTGGGATTTCGGGCTCACATCCATTATTGTAATGGTTTTAACCATTTTATTGCGCTTCACTTTGCGGAGTGAACTCAAGAGTCTCAGAAGCCCACAAGATCACCCCAAAACAACTCCACACAAAGACCACAGAAGAGGTCGAATGCACTTTCCACCCTGTAGGCCCTCCAAAATCTCCCGAAGCACCGTATATTTATCCCCAAATACGACAATGGCGTATTCGTGCTACATGAACAAAGTAAAAGACCTATAACCTCGCTCTTTGTCTCTGACAATTCGTTGCTCAAACAGTCGCTATACCACGGAATAACTCCTGTTTGAGCGCCTCTATTCAGATGACAAATAGCAAAACTACGCGCAAACGGCACATCCCGATTTGTCGGGAAGAGCTATTATTTTAGCCAAAACTCGTCAGAAAAACAACATACAAAAGTACATTTGTGAATTGATAATTATTTGAAATAAAGTATAAAAAAAATATGGAAGGAAAAAGTCTGACACCGCAGGAAGTAAAACTGCAACAGCTAAAGGAAATATTACCCGAAGCATTTACCGAAGGTAAAGTGGATTGGGAAAAACTAAAACCTACCCTTGGAGAAGACATAAATTTTACCAAAGAAAGATATGTGCATAAATAGGCAGGTAAAAGTGATGCCTACAAAGCTGGCTACAAAACCATAGCCGACATTGCCAAAGAACGTATTCGTAGGGCTGCAAATAAAATACAAGAACAAATCAACAAAAAAATACAAGCCAAAGAAAAAGAGATAAAAGAGCTGGAAAGCCAATTGAATATTGACGGTAGAAACGAAAAAATAAGCAACCTTAAAGCTGAGATAGAAAAACTGAAATATCAAGACTTAGGCTTTAAAGTCCTTAAACTATCCAAAAGTAATTTTAAGCAATGGCAACAAATACAAGGTAAGGATGCCGAAGCTTTGGAAAAACAAATGGAATTATTTATCGACCCGGTTTCCGAAAATGCCACAACAGAAAATGTGGTGTATGAACTTTTGCTAAAAAGCGGTAAAGACCTAAACAGCAAATTGGAACACAAAGAAAACTATTATTGCGTAAACGATAATGAAATGATTTTGATGCTCGAAAAAGCAACACAAGAAATTGCAGATGCCGTAATAAAGGAAAGACCGCAAAAAGTGATTGCACTCGACCGTTTGTTTAAGGATAACGACCAACTAAAAACCAATACTTCTCTGCAAATGAAAGATGCCGGAATTGAATTTAAAACGATTTAGGGATTTTAGATTTTTGATTTCAGATTTCAGATTTCAGATTTCAGATTTCTGATTTCAGATTTGAAAATCCCAAATCCCAAATCCTTAATCCTAAATCAAAAATCAAAAATCCTAAATCCTAAATCCTAAATCCCAAATCAAAAATACCAAATCCTAAATCATTAAATCATAAATCATAAATCATTAAATCCCAAATCAAAAAATCAATAAAAATGGATAGTAAAACTTTACAAAAAAGGACAAAGATTTTTGCATTGAATATGATTAAATTGACTAAATTATTGCCCAACAATCGTGTGGGATGGGTGTTCACTGACCAAATTGTTCGTTCTGCTACATCAGTGGCAGCAAATTACAGGGC
>JALWRC010000038.1:0-3195 GCA_027080725.1 Saprospiraceae bacterium | reverse complement strand
GGCACGAAGCGATAGAGAATTTATCAGTAAAATGGGAATTGTCGTTGAAGAAGCTGACGAAACATTATTTTGGCTTGAAATGATCACAGAATCAGAAACAATAGACGCTACAAAGTTTCAAAGAGCAGATTTTAATCTGACAGAATTGATGCAAGAAGCTAATGAGCTGGTATCTATTTTTGTATCCTCGATAAAGACAATCAAAAAGCGCCAAAATCCAAAATCCCAAATCCCAAATCCAAAATCCCAAATCCCAAATCCCAAATCCCAAATCCTAACTCCTAAATCCCAAATCATTAAATCAGAAAAGTGAAAACCAAAGGCGAAATACTCATTTATCAAGACCAATCGGGCAAAATAAAAGTAGATGTCCGATTTGAAGACGAAACCGTCTGGCTTACACAGAAGTCTATGGCCGAGCTGTTTCAGGTCAAGCCCCAAAATATTACTATGCACCTTAAAAACATTTTTGCCGAAGGTGAACTGGAGGAAAGTGCAACTTGTAAGGATTTCTTACATGTTCAAATGGAAGGCAATCGCCAAGTACAACGCAGGCAGAAGTTTTACAATCTGGATGCCATTATATCGGTCGGCTACCGCATCAAATCCGGTATTGCCACACAATTCCGAATTTGGGCAACGCAGCGGCTGAAGGAATACATCATCAAGGGCTTTACCTTAAACGACGAACGGTTTAAAACCGGCAATTCGATGAATTATTTCAACGAGTTGCAAGCACGTATTCGTGAAATTCGCCTTTCGGAACGTTTTTTCTACCAAAAGATAAAGGATATTTATGCTACCAGCATTGATTATGATCCAAAAGATGAAAAAACTATTGAATTTTTTAAAATTGTTCAAAACAAGTTGCTTTGGGCAATCAGTCAACAGACTGCTGCCGAACTGGTTTATCGTAGAGTGGATGCAAGTTTGCCCTTGTTGGGAATGCAGTCTTTCGATAAGGATAAACCGTCCAAAGTCCGTAAACCGGATGTGAGTATCGCCAAAAATTACTTAAACGAAGACGAAATGAGACTACTAGGGCTTTTGGTGGAACAATTTCTTGCCTTTGCCGAAACAATGGCGCAGCAACATACGCCTATGTA
Source organism: Saprospiraceae bacterium (assembly GCA_027080725.1). Taxonomy (GTDB): domain Bacteria; phylum Bacteroidota; class Bacteroidia; order Chitinophagales; family Saprospiraceae; genus JALSTN01. The sequence continues at coordinate 2,089 of JALWRC010000038.1, read as the reverse complement.
TATGAAAGACTGGATTGAACGACTGGATGTGATTTTGAAAATGAACGACAGAGAATTATTGACACACGCCGGTAAAATTAGCCATCAGTTGGCAGTAGAGAAAGCAAACAAAGAATACGAAAAATTTAGGAACCAGCAAAAAGCACTTGAAAAAGAAGCAAGTTTAAAAGAATTGGAACAAGACATTAAAAGGCTTAAAAAATGAAACTAACCTTTGAACCCAATCTGCAATATCAAATAGACGCCATTTAGTCGGTAACAGACTTATTTGAAGGACAGCCTATGGAAGATTCCATAATGGAATACGACTTGAAAGAAGCCGTCAGACTGCGCAATAACTTCCCCTAAAAATTTGGCCATTTTTGAAGATTTTTGTATCTTGGGAGGAGAAATAAAACACTTCTGGATATGGATTTTAAACGCGGAATGGATCGAAAGCAAGTATTTTTTACGACGCTGGAGGATCTCTTACCTAAGGATAGTTTTGCAAGTGCCCCGGGAATGAAATAACGGGCATATTAGCGAAGCTATTTTTCTTTGAATCGAGGCGCTCAAATAGGAGTTATGCCGAAGTATAGTGACAGTTTGAGCAACGAAGAGTCAGATGGAAAGAGCGAGTCTATAGGTGTGTTATTTTGTTACTGGAGCATTAAGACAGCAAATAGTCGAGCCGGTCTTCGGGGTCCTCAAACGCCAATGGCACTTCGATCATTTACTGTTGCGAAGACGAAAGCATGTAGAGACAGAGGTAACCATAGCCGCACTCACATGGAATCTTATGCGCCTTACGAACCTAAAAGGGATAAAATGGCTTGAAAAGGCCATGAAAAAGGCTTTTTTTCCGTTTCTTTGGGTTGTGAAGCAGTATGACGCATGCTGCACACGTATAAAAAACAAAATCAGTTACTTAACCACCACCCCCCACCTTGCAGGATACGCCGCTTAGAGGGGGTGATGCGAAGACTGCCGTTACCTGCAAGCACAAGACAGAGAATAATGAAAAGTAAAATGGAACATATAAACCCAGAAGGATTGATAAAAAATCCTGCATTTTCTCAAATCATTACGACAGAAGGAAATGGAAAAACGATCTATATCGGTGGACAGAATGCGGTAAATGAAAAACGTGAAATTGTTGGAAAGGGTGATATATTGAAACAAACAGAACAAGTAATGAAAAATCTCGAAATTGCACTTCAATCTTGCGGAGCCAATTTTGAGAATTTAGTAAAACTGAATATTCATATCGTTCAAGGACAAAATGCCTATGGTGCATTTCAAGTTTCTCAGAAATATTTAGGACAGAATAGTAAACCACCGATAATTACTGTTTTGTATGTTGCAGGATTAATAAATCCGGATTTTTTATTAGAAATTGACGCAATTGCATTTTTACCAGAAAAATAAGAAAATGGAAAATCAAGTAGGAAAGACAAAAGACGTTGGAATTCAATTCGGAATAAGGAAAACAATTCCTGTTTCGACTGAAAAAGTATGGTATTTTCTATTCTCGGAAAACGGACTGGAAATTTGGCTCGGAAAATTGAATACTGAACTCGAATTGAAAAAGGAATTTGTAACTGAAAACGGAATAACAGGATTTGTTCGAGTTTTTAACCCAAATTCACATATTCGAATGAATTGGAAACCTAAAAATTGGGGAAATATATCAACGGTTCAAATTCGGGTAATCGGAGATGAAAATAAAACGACAATTGCAATTCATCAAGAGAAATTATTGAATTCGGAACAGCGAACCGAAATGAAAAAATATTGGACTGAAATAATGGAAAGATTAACGAATGAAATGAATACAGCCAGCAGGTAATCGAGTAGAGTGAGGTAACCTCCGTTGGAGGATACCTCAGCCCTCTCACGACCTGTGACGCCCAAGGCGTTACCACTGTACGTATAGTGCTCCGCGCAGAAAATAACTACACATATAAACTCGCTCTTTTCCCCTGACTCTTCGTTGCTCAAACGTATCCCCCCACTCAACCCCACCCTGTGAGGTAGGCGCATTTAGCAGTCAGCAGTGCGGGAGGCTCACGTGCTACTGATCGATAAAAGTGCTAAGCAACTCTTGTGG
>JALWRC010000037.1 GCA_027080725.1 Saprospiraceae bacterium | reverse complement strand
TCATTTGATTGACATCTATCATAAATATATCAAATGAAGGAACGTAGCATTCGAGTTCCGGTGGCAAGTCCCGTATCAGGTCTTTAAACGGGCGAACCTCCCATTTTTGAGTGCCGTGATAATAGACGACTGGGATGATAAGTTCGAGTTGGGATTGTTCCTTCATCTGCTTGCTGTATCCATTACCTAGGTAAATTAGTAATTGTCCTGCGACCATATTGTCCGGATGGCTCTTGTGTTCTATTATTAGTGATATGTAATAATGGCCTTGTTTGCCATCCGCACGCTCGAATCTAAGTATGACATCTGCCAAATGCCCCTTGAGATCCGGGGTAATATGTGACTCATTCATGTAACTCAAAGATTCGAGACGAATATTCCAAAGGATTTTTTTCGGCAGCAAGTCCTTGCAAAAATCCAAAGCAAACTGCCGGTTGGACATCATCTTCTTAAAAAAGTGATCGTGCGGAATGGGTGTATTCTTAGCCATAATATGTTCAGTTAGTTATTAAGGTGGTTCAGGGCAAAGATACGATATTTTTGGAAAATCCTCTACATTCTCATATGTGTATTACAAACTCCACAAAGATGCGCCAATGCATTGTTTCGTCACTATTTTTGCAAATCAAATCCACAGTGCTCCATTCACCTTGACAGGGCAAAAATACCGCCAAAACAGTTTAGGGTGTTTTTATAAATCCTGCACTTCGCTGTCGCTTGTACAGGGCTACAAAGATGGCATCCCTACGGGATGATATCAGTTTCTTAAATCAAAAAAGTGCATTTTGTAATACACACGAATTGACTACTTTTGCAGAAAAATTCAGATATGGCAGACCATAAGGTGATATTCGCAATGGAGGGGGTGAGCAAGATTTACCCGCCCAATAAGCAAGTGCTCAACAATATATGGCTCTCGTTCTACTACGGGGCTAAAATCGGGGTGCTGGGGCTCAACGGCTCCGGAAAATCGAGCTTGTTGAAGATTATCGCGGGTGTCGATGACAACTTTCAGGGAAAAGTGACTTTTGACAAGGAGTATAAGATCGGATACCTGCCTCAGGAACCGGTGCTGGATGAGGATAAAACGGTCAAGGAAATCGTACAAGAAGGGGTCAGGAAAATCGTGGAAGTGATTGAGGAGTACGAGCGGGTGTCTGCCAAGCTGGCAGAGCCAATGGACGATGATGCGATGATGAAATTGGTCGAAGAGCAAGGCGAATTGCTGGAGAAGATGGATCACTACAATGCGTGGGAGCTAGACCATACCTTGGAGGTGGCTATGGAAGCATTGCGGTGTCCGCCGGATGAGGCCAAAGTCTCGGTTTTATCCGGTGGGGAGCGCAGAAGGGTCGCCCTGGCACGCCTCCTGTTGAGCAAGCCGGACATCTTGCTTTTGGACGAGCCGACCAACCACCTGGATGCGGAAAGTGTACATTGGTTGGAGCAGTTCCTCAAAGCCTTTCCGGGGACGGTTATCGCCGTGACGCACGACCGTTATTTTCTGGACAATGTCGCCGGGTGGATACTCGAACTCGACCGGGGCGAGGGCATCCCCTGGGAGGGGAATTACAGCTCGTGGCTCGACCAAAAATCAAAACGCCTCGCCCAGGAGGAGAAAGCCGAGTCCAAGCGTCAAAAGATGCTCAAACGCGAACTCGAATGGGTGCGGATGAACCCCAAAGCCAAGCAGGCGAAGGGAAAGGCCCGCCTCAATGCCTACGAGACGATGAGCAATACCCAAATGAAGGAGAAAATCGCCAAACTCGAACTCTACATCCCGCCGGGACCCCGGCTCGGTGATGTCGTCATCCAAACCGAGCACGTGCGCAAGGGCTATGACAACCGGTTGTTGATCGATGATCTTAGTATCAATATCCCCAAGAATGCCATCGTCGGAATTATCGGCCCCAATGGGGTCGGAAAGTCCACCCTTTTCCGTATGATTATGGGACAAGAAGTACCGGACAGCGGTTCGATTACCATTGGCCAAACGGTCAAACTGGCTTATGTGGACCAGTCCCACAAAGACCTCTTGCCGGACAAAACCGTTTACGAAGTGATTAGTCAGGGCAACGATTTTATCTCGGTGGGCAATACCCAAGTCAATGCCCGGGCCTATCTCAGCCGCTTCAATTTTGCCGGTGCCGACCAACAAAAAAAGGTGGGCGTCCTATCGGGAGGGGAACGCAACCGCCTGCACCTCGCCATGACCCTGAAAGAAGGGGCCAATGTCCTGCTCCTCGATGAGCCGACCAACGATATCGATGTCAATACGCTTAGAGCCCTTGAGGAGGCGATAGAGAATTTTGCCGGCTGTGCCCTCATAATCTCCCACGACCGATGGTTTATTGACCGGCTCGCCACCCACATTCTCTCCTTTGAAGATGAAGGGCAACAGGTATTTTTTGAAGGCAACTTCAGCGACTTTGAGGCGCGTAAACAAGAACGATTGGGTGATATAACCCCACGCCGGCCTCGATTCAAGAGCTTGCTGTAGTAGTATTTCTCTCGTGATATGTGACGCTCTGTCCTTGTGCAGCCAGCTGTTAAGATTTTCTTAAGGGCGTTAAACTCGTGTTAATTAGCTATTTAGAGCCCTTTTGATTCAAAGTTAATGTTTTTCTTTGTATTGAGTGTTTGTTGTTTCTACTCAATACAGGTCTTATGCTTCGATTCATCTTTTTTTTGAGTACCGCTGTGACATTATTTTGTGCGTGCAGCAATAATGCAACCGATATCGCCCGGAGTTCTGATTACCACCAAAGGGATCAAGTAATGACTTTTAGTGACGAATCAAATGCGCTACAGTTTAGAGTCGTGTTGGACCGGAGATTGGCTGATTTGACTTTGTATTCTCTGGAGGTGTATAATAATTCACAGTGGGTAGTAGATTTTGACGCTTCCCAATTGGCCTGTCAAGACACTATCGGGAATACCACCTGCCGGCCACTCGATCGAAGTGCATTTGACCGGAAGCTTGACAGAGAGATAAAAAGGAGTGCAAATAGCGACGGTTATTTTAGCGTAATGGCAAGAATTTCCGGTGATGATTGTAATCCATACGGCAATACCTATTCCATTTTAAGCCTTGCAGAAGGTGAACAAACTGAATGGTTCAAAAGAGATAAAGAAAAATACTCCCATAAGATTTTGGACAATGCGAGATTGTTGCCGGGAGAGCGTTATAATGCGACGTATGTCATCTCGTCAAGCTGTCTGCGGCATATGAAGGATATCCGGCTAATCTATAATGGTCCCAAGGAACCAAAAGGAAAGCCGGGTGAGATGAAGAATTGACTTTAGCGCAGATTAATATTTGATACTATATGTTATATTCATGTTAACCATGTTATGTTGTTCAAATAATAAGCAAATATTATGTTCTCTTTAAGTTATGAAAAAATATTTCCTCACATTTAAAAACAAAAGCCATGACTAGAATGCTACCCTTCTTCTTTGTGATTATTATTCCTTTCTTTTTAGCTTGCAACAGGAAAGTGCGCTACATCCCTAGCCATACCAATGCTTATACGTACGACACCCAAAAGGCAGCGCAAGGGCCGGCCGATGCACTGAGCGTATCCTTCAGTTTTGAGGAGCGGACTAAATTGTTTACCACTTTCCGGGTGAGAGTCATCAATCACACGGATGAGTTAAAACACTTCAATCCATCCAGGGTATATAGTATCAACCCCTCAAGCGGAGAAAGGTGTTTTGCCCTTGACCGAACGCAGATGCGAAGTATCTTTGATGCCCACATCGTAGAGACGGAGACGAATAAAAGGCTGTACTCCCTGATGAGTGTTCTTGCTGACACCGCGGAAGACCCGGAGGACAGTTCGACGGAGGATGCGGTAGCCGATGGCACCTCGGACATATTTAGTGACATGAGATCAGATGCGAGTGACAGGGAAATCGAGATTTGAAGTCCAAAGACCACTATACCATGCATCTGGCGATTGACGCCCTCTTGCAACCCGGTGAACTTTATTCCGGACTGGTCGTCTTCCCCACAAAGTGTGTGGGCAAACCTCATAACCTGGATCTGGTGTACGAAGATTCTCCGGCAATCCGGAATTCATTCATACTGAAATAGTAATAATGCAGTGTTGGTTTTTGTTTTGTGGTGGTTGATATTTTATAGGGAAAGATGGAAGAATATCCAACATCGATTCACCCCTTGAATGTGTGTGTATTACAAATTGCACAAAATGAGCCTTTGCATTGTTTTGTCACTATTTTTGCAGACAACACTTCTAATCTAGTTACAATATTGTGCCAGGCAAAAATACCGCCAAAACGGCTTTAGGTGCTATTATAAACCCTGCACTTCGCTGTCGCTTGTACAGGGCTACAAAGATGGCATCCCTACGGGATTGTTTCAGTTCCTCAAATCAAAAAAGTGCATTTTGTAATACACACTTGAACGTATTATATCCTATTGGGTGAACCCCGTTTATTAAACATTCTAGAGGGTAAACGATTGCAGAATTAATATCGCCTTCACCCTATATGGATTATAGGCGTACGCATAATTTACCACCTATGAAATCGGTGTTCGTTCACCCCGTTGAACACGGACTTCGGGGTGAATCCTTGTTCGGTGCTCCCTCCGACCCCCGCAGCATCCGGTACCTGCTTAACATGTAAATCTCTGCTCCCGGGTTTTCCTGCCACAGCTCCGGGGGCGTAGTTCTTCCTAGCTGTTAGTCTTAGATGAGTGCACTTTGTAATACACCCCCCATAAATCCCCTATCCCCACTCTTGCGAATTATATCTTACTTTTGCATCCTAAACGGAAGAATATGGAACAGTGGCAGATTGATTTCGAATGGTTGCGCGTGCGCCATTTTGTGAAGAGACGCTTTGGCAAACGCAAACTGCCGGATATGCAGACCATCCTGTTTTTGGTCGGGCTTCAGGAACTCGGACAAATGCGTGAGGGCTTCGAAAAAGAAGAGAAACAGGATTTAATCCAACTCGGTGCCATGTCCGTCCTCGCCACCAAGGGATATTACCAAAAGATGACTCGTGACCCCGAAGGCTGGCCCGTGTACAACATAGTCAAAGCCCCTCCCAAAATGGAACTCACCGACCAAACCGTCCTCCTCAAAGAATGTGTGGTGCGTTACTTTTTGGATAATGGCATTCTCGAAGAGGAATAAATCGTTTATGTATTAGATTATTTTATCAACTATTCATAGCTTTGTGCCCGTTACAGAAATGTACCATTTCATACTCCTGATAGCCTTGCGCTTGGCGGAGTCCGACTCCATGCCGCCAATAAGGATCAACTCCTAAGGGTGTGCTCTCTTTTATCTTAACACAAATAACTTATAGATTTATGAAGACGCTGATGCTTTCCATTGCTTTCTTGCTCTCCACCTTGTTGACCCAATGCAATCGTGACCCTTTCACCTATGTGAAGATACATACCGATTACGGGGATATGAAGGTCAAATTGTACAACTCCACCCCGGGGCACCGGGATAATTTTATCAAACTCGTCAAAGAACATTATTACGATGACCTGTTGTTTCACCGGGTCATCCGCAATTTCATGATACAAGGGGGAGACCCCCAATCCCGCAATGCAGCCCCCAATGTGCATTTGGGTTCCGGCGGTCCCGGTTATCAAATCCCGGCGGAGATCGGTCGTTACCATTTCAAGGGGGCTTTGGCGGCAGCGCGTACCGGCGGTCCTTCCAACCCACAAAAAAGATCTTCAGGCTCCCAATTCTATATCGTGCAGGGACGCCCGGTTACCGAGGATAGACTGCATCAAATGGAGCAGCAAAAAGGAATCAAATACACCCCCGAAGACATCAAGCGCTATACCGAAAATGGCGGTACGCCTTTCCTGGACAATGATTACACCGTTTTTGGCGAGGTTATTGAAGGATTAGAGGTTATTGACAAGATCGCACAGGTGCCTACCATGCCCGGCGATCGTCCTCAGAAGGATGTCAAAATGAAAATTGAGCTCGTTAAATAACATTAGATGAACAGATTGTGGGGGCTTATCGCCTTGGGATGGTTGCTGGTGCAATGTGCGCGTCCGACAGCCGCTTTTCTAATACAGCCGGGAGACAGAACAGCTCCTGCAAAGGTGCATTTCGAAAACAAATCGAGGGATGCAGACCATTTTAAATGGTTTTTTGGTGATGGGTCGGCCTCTACCGCTCCACACCCGGAGCACCGGTATGTGTTGTCCGGCACCTACAGGGTAAAATTAGTGGCTTCAAAAGGGAAATTCAAAAGCATGCAAGAACAAGATATTCACATTAATACCCCTCAAAACTGCAGGGTCTTAATCTCCACCTCTTTGGGAGAAATGGTGGTAGAACTGTCGGATCTTACTCCCAAACACAGGGATAATTTCCTGAAATTGGCCGAAGAGGGTTATTATGATGGGACCTTGTTTCATCGAGTGATTCCCGGCTTTATGATTCAAGGGGGAGATCCGGATTCCAAGGATGCACCAGCTGGCAAGTCACTCGGTATGGGCGGACCAGGATATCAGGTCGATGCCGAGATAACACCGCAACTCATTCATGTGAAAGGCGCACTATCCGCAGCCAGAATGGGCGATAATGTCAATCCGGAAAAGCGCTCCTCCGGCTCCCAGTTCTATATCGTACATGGAGCCGCGGTTACGGATGAAATGCTGGATCAGTATGAAGCAGAAAATGGATGGGAATACACTCCCGAGCAAAGAGCAGCCTACAAAAAATATGGCGGAACTCCCTTTCTGGACGGACAATACACGGTCTTCGGGCGGGTAATCGAAGGGCTGGAAGTCATCGACAAGATCGCCACCCAACCCCGCGATGTACATGACCGGCCTTCGAAGGATGTCAGCATGAAGGTGACGGTCGTCAAGTAGTAACCATGTCGCCTCGAGTTCGTGCACATCTGGCATTGCTTACGGTAGCGTTGATTTACGGCGCCAACTACATTATCGCCAGGGAAGTAATGGTCAAGGGATACTTATCCCCGAAAGCATTTATATGGCTACGGGTGACAGGAGCGAGCTTGCTGTTTCTCTTTACAGACCGTCTGACGCTTTCGTCGGAGCGCATCGAACGGAAGGACCTCCTACTTTTAGCCGTCTGCGCCCTGTTTGGCGTAGCCCTCAACCAACTGTTGTTTTTTATGGGACTCGAGCGCACCTCTCCCATTAACGCCTCCATCATCATGATTACGACGCCGATGCTCGTATTGATTTTTGCGGCACTTTTGCTCAAAGAACGGATACGCATCATACAAGTGCTTGGGATTTTAATCGGGGGAGCAGGCGCTGCGATGCTGATTCTCTCCAAAGGAAAGATAGCATTGGATAGTGGGGACACATGGGGCAATGTTTTTATCCTTCTCAATGCCATGTCCTATGCTTTGTACCTCGTATTGGTCAAGCGGCTCATGCGAAAATACCGCGCCCTCACCGTTATCAAGGGCGTTTTTCTCACCGGATGGATATACATCTCCCTCATCGCGGTACTCGATCTGCTCGATACGGCATGGAGTGCGATGCCGGGGCATATCGTGGCATCTATAGGCTATGTCATCCTCTTTACGACCTTCCTGGCATATCTGCTGACGGCATGGGCCATCAAGCACCTGTCTTCGGGCGTGGTCGGCGCCTATATCTACCTGCAGCCCGTCTTTGCCACAGCCTTTTCCTACCTCTTCTTGAGTGAAATGATTCATCTCAACCAATTGCTGTCCGGTGTCATTATTGCCATCGGAGTGATGCTGACCGGGAAGAGGGCGCGTCATTGAGGTGTTTTGGTATGAAATGGTGGATTGCAGAAGGGCGATCGCCGCCCCTTTCCCATCTGCAGTGACCGCGAGGTATAAAAATGAAAAAAATATGGTTAAAGCTATATAGAATAACCCTAAAGTTATTACTTTTGCGCTCCCAAGCGAAAGTAGCTCAGCTGGTAGAGCACGACCTTGCCAAGGTCGGGGTCGCGGGTTCGAATCCCGTCTTTCGCTCTTTTTTTATGCCCGGGTGGTGGAATTGGTAGACACGCAGGACTTAAAATCCTGTTCCCTCTGGGGAGTGCGGGTTCAAGTCCCGCTCCGGGTACCCTTCTCTTCAAATTTTAATCTAAATTAAGGTGGAAATAGTCCTGAATGTCGATAGTTCCGGTGGTCCGACTACAGTGCTTGTGCGTGCACCCGGCCGGGTGAATATCATCGGCGAACATACGGATTACAACGGCGGTTTGGCCTTGCCGACCATCACCCAAAGCTATCTCACCATGCGCTTGAGCACCCTGCCTCCGGACGAGGATTGCTGGAAGATTTTTGCAGAGGACAGGGAGTGTCTTGTGAACTATTGTCCCGCTGATGGCTACGATGGCGAAGAGGATTGGATGGGCTTTTTTACCTCTGCCTACCACTATATAGACCGCAATAAACTCGCCTTCCGTTCTGTAAGTATTCACTTCCATAGCGATATTCCTCCCGGAGCGGGGATGTCCTCTTCTTCGGCTTTGACCTGTGCCCTGGCGGCTGGATTGAATGCCTTGTTTGGCTGGGGGAAAGACAGCACCCAACTCGTACACATGGCCAGCCAGGTGGAACACGGCTATGGGGTACAAGGCGGTTTGTTGGATCAGATGGCCATTTTTTTCGGTAAGACCGGGCAAGCCATGCGCATCGATTTCTCCGACTTGTCATTTGGCTATGTGCCGATTGGTGTGGCGGGATATAGCTGGGTGCTGTGGGATAGCCTCGAGCGCAGAAGCCTGGTGCAAACCCCCTTCAACCAACGACGACGGGAAGTGGATGCCGTCCTGCACCAACTCGGCAAAGACCATTGGCAAGCCGTAAGCGAGCAACAGATCGATGCCTTGGATACCCTCTCTCCTGCCACCCGCGAGCGTTGCCGGTATATTATCCGGGAAAATGAAAGAGTGGATGCCATGGTTGCCGCTCTGGCGGACAATGACATCCCGGGTGTTGGACAAATACTGTATGCCTCCCACGAAGGATTGCGCACCCGTTACGAGGTGAGCAGCCCTGCCCTCGACCGGGTGGTGGACCATCTGAAGCGCCTCCCCCAATGTGCCGGGGCCAGAATGATGGGCGGTGGTTTTGGAGGGATGGTTATTAGCCTGATTGAGACCCGCGCCCTGCCCCAAATCGTAGATAGCTTTCGCCGGATTCCCGAATATAACCGGGCCTCCGGGAGTTTTTATCACATAGTGGTCTGACCATCTGAAGACGTTTGAAATACACCAAAGCTGTTTGCAATTTGTGTTTTATAAGGTGCACTTATGAATAAAAAGATGGTACCGATTTCTCTTATAAGGATAATAACCACGAATAGCCTGTGCTGCCGTGGCGGTAGAAATGAGGGGGGAGGTGGTAAAAATGCGCATATTACAATACCCACCATTGCCGTCCGTTTCTACTGACGGAAGAAGGAATCAAAAGAAACCGGCTTTAGCCACATAAAACGGGGATTATGCTCTGAACATAGCCCACGGTTTTAACCATTTTCATCATGTTGACATAAAGAGCAATTTTAAATTGCATTTAGATTGTTCACAGAGCACTAATTTTGACCTTCTTCCCCTATTCTTTGGAAGTATTTGTAGGTCTCTATCTGGGACTGCAGAGGCTTGTTTTGGCCTTTGACTTTCTGGTATTTGTTGGAGCTGTCTCCATCGATAATGCGTGCTTTGACATTGTCACGCCACTGTAGATCGACGACGTCCATGATTTGCTTTTTTAGATTTTTGTCGTAGACGGGGAAGGCCGTTTCGATGCGCCGGTGCAAGTTGCGCTCCATCCAATCGGCAGAAGAGAGGTAAATCTTTTCTTCCCCTCCGGCGTAGAAATAGAATACTCGCGCATGCTCCAGATACCGGTCTACGATGCTAATGGCACGGATGTTTTCGCTAAACCCGAAGATGCCCGGGACGACAGAGCAAATCCCGCGCACAATCATCCGGACCTCCACCCCTTCCTCCGAGGCTTCGTAGAGTTTTTCGACCATCTTGGGATCCTGGATACTGTTGAGTTTGAGAATGATTAGGGCTTTTTTGCCCTTCTGGGCTTGTTTGATTTCCCAGTCGATGAGATGGTTGAGCTCATCAAAGAGATTAAATTGGCCGATGAGGAGATGGTCAAAGGGTTTGGTGGGCAATTCGAGTTTCTCGAGAAATTTAAAAAGCCGCTTGACATCTCCCGTAATCCGTTTATCCGCCGTAAAAAAGCCAAAATCCGAGTATATTTTGGCAGTGCCTTCATGAAAATTGCCGGTGCTGAGGTAGCAGTAATCCTTAAACGACTCGTCCTCATACCTCCGGAACATCGCCACTTTGGCATGTACTTTTAATCCCGGAAAACTGTAACGGACCCTTATCCCTGCCTTTTCAAGCGTGGCCCCCCAACGCAGGTTGGCCTCTTCATCGAAGCGGGCTTTTATCTCGATAAATACAAATACCACCTTGCCGTTTTTGACCGCCAAACGAAGGGCATCCATGATTCTGGAATCGGAAGAAACCCGGTACTGGACTACCTTAATGTGCGTGACAAGCGGATCGATGGCGGCTTGTTCGAAGAGGTCCACGACCGGGCAATAATCGTGGAAGGGGAACATGACCAGGTGATCCCTTTCTGCAATAGCAGAGAAAATTTTCTTTTTACTTTTTAGGGGTGCATAGGGCAACGGCTTCAACGGAGTTAATTTCAACTCATCCTTTCCAAAGTCGGGAAATTTGAAGAAGTCAAAATTGTTGTGATAGCGGCTCTCCGGTATGAGGTCAATGTCCGACAATTCAAACATCCCCATGAGATAGTTCAACATCCTTCCGGGCATATCCCGGTCGTGGACCATTCTGGAGGCCGGACCGATATTGCGTTTCTGAAGGCTTTTTTTGATCTTTTCCATGAGGTTGCCGCTATATTCATCGTCTATGTACAGCTCCGCATCCCGGGTCAGCTTAATCGAATAGGCATCCCGTATTTCAAACCCCGGAAACAACATGGAGACATTGTGGCGGACGATATCGTCGAGCATGATGACATGATGCTCGCCCTTGGGAGAAGGCAATTGGACGAAGCGGTCGACAAACTGAGAAGGTACCTGCATCAAGGCGTACTGGGTGCGATTCGGATTGGATTTGTCCCGCATATCAAGTGCCAGATAGATGGTCGCATTGGCCAAAAAGGGGTTGACCTTTCCACTCAAGAGCAACACGGGTTGTACGTAGGGAAGCAAATGGTCTTTGAAATACTCCTCGATAAATTTAGCCTGGTCTTCGCTGAGCTCTAATCTCCGCAAGAGATGGATACCGTGCTGTTTTAACTCGGGAATGATTTGTTGATCGAATATCTTGGTAAACTCTATCATGTGCTCCTTGACAATACCGATCGCTTGCCGCACAATTTCCTTGGGCTCAAAGCCCAACTCTTTCTTCGTTTTTTTGCCGATACGGATGAGATTCCGGTTGGACGCGACACGTACCCGGAAGAATTCGCCGAGGTTATTGGAGTAAATGGCCAAAAATTTTAACCGCTCCAGTAAAGGGACGCGTGGGTCTTTAGCCTCTTGAAGCACTCTGTAATTGAATGATAACCAACTGATATCTCGATTTAAGTAAGGGAAGTTTGCCATGGATTGGGATTGATAGTTGATTTGTGAATTGTATTATCTTCATAATTTAGAGCGAAACTACTCATAATATTTCGAATAAAATATGATATTTGTCGATAATTAATCAAATACTATGAACAAGCTCAAAATCGCCGCCGGAAACTGGAAGATGCATCTCACCCTCGAAGAAGCAAAGGCCTTGGTGCGCCAATTAATGGATTGTACGGTACCCGGTGACACACAGGTTATCTTGGCCCCTCCATTTGTTTTTTTGCATGAAATTGTCGGCATGACGGCTTCGCATCCACGCATCGCTGTGGCCGGCCAGAATTGTCATCAGGAAGCCCAAGGAGCCTACACGGGCGAGATCGCCGCCGGCATGCTTGCTTCGATTGGAGTGGAATATGTGATTCTGGGACATTCTGAGCGCCGCATGTATTCCGGGGAAGACAGCCCCTTATTATTCCAAAAACTCCAACGGGCGCTGGAAGCCGGACTTCAACCCATCTTTTGCTGTGGCGAACCCTTGTCTGAACGCCAGGCCGGCACCCACGAATCGTATGTGCAGGACCAACTCGAATCCTGTATTTTCGGCTTGGACCCCATGATGTTCTCTCAATGCATGATCGCTTATGAGCCTATATGGGCTATAGGGACAGGAGAAACAGCCACCCCGGAGCAAGCACAGTCTATGCACAAGCATATCCGCGGATTGGTCGAGAAAAAGTACGGCAGCAGTATCGCAGAGCATGTCAGAATCTTGTACGGGGGCAGCGTCAAACCCGCCAACGCCGGTACCCTCTTCGCCTTGCCGGATGTCGATGGAGGACTGGTGGGTGGAGCGAGCCTAAAGGCAGATAGTTTCTGTAGTATTATCAAGGCGTGATGAAATCTACGGGAACAAAATAACTGCAGAATAAACTCCCTCTTTTTATCGGGCATTTGAGTCTTTTCCAAAAAGCGAAGCGCAAAAAATGGTTAAAACCGCGGGTTATGTTTATTCCTGTTTGAGCGCTCCGATTCAGCGTAAAATAGCTGCGGTTAATATTACAGGAAAGTGCGTTTTGTAATACATGCCCCGTTGCGGTCGTTATTTATCTGTCCCCTTAGGCGTTGTAGCTCACCGACGAGAGGAATACAGCTCAAAAATTTGAAAAAATGAGCCGTATTTGCTATCTTTGTGAGCCAAATAAGCAGTATGAAAATAGAACGATTAATATTAGACTTCTTAAAACAAAATCCGCTAAGTTCTTCCGGTGAGATCCGGCTAGGAATAGCGGAGAAAAAAAGTATTGCCACAATAAAGAGGGTTTTATCAAAACTGGTGGTAAGAAACCTATTAGCGACATCCGGGAAAGGAAAAGCGACCAGATATCAGTTGTCGCCCTATTATAACCTGTTTCGAGAAATTGATCTTCAAGATTATTATGCAAGAGAGATAGACGAAAGAACCATAATAGAGCAATTTAATTTCTCTTTGGTATCTGAAATCCTTCCGGAAATAAATCTATTTACAAAAGAAGAATTCAATCGGTTATCCGGTTTGCAAAGGGAATTTGATGCCAACATTTCAGAATTGAGTGCATTTGAAATCCAAAAAGAAATGGAACGACTGGCTATTGATTTAAGCTGGAAATCTTCACAAATAGAGGGAAATACTTATTCGTTGTTGGAGACAGAAAGGCTTTTAAAGGAAAAGGAAACGGCATCTGGAAAGTCAAAAGAAGAAGCCGTAATGTTGCTGAATCACAAGGAAGCTATTGATTTTATAATTGAACATCCCGATTACTTATTTCCTCTATCAGTAACTAAGATTGAAGATATTCATAGTATCCTAACAAAAGAGCTTTCAGTCGACAGGAGTATACGAAAAAGAAGAGTTGGTATTTCAGGTACAAATTATCGGCCCATCGACAATGAATTTCAGATTAAAGAAGCATTGTCCTCAACTTGTGACTTAGTAAACAAAAAGGATATTGTTTTTGAGCAAGCCTTTTTAGCCCTCATTCTCATCTCCTACATTCAACCGTTTGTTGATGGAAATAAGCGAACGGCAAGGATTGTAAGTAATGCGATATTGCTCCATCATAACTATTGCCCGCTCTCGTACAGAACTGTCGATAGTATAGATTACAAGAAAGCTATGTTATTGTTTTATGAACAGAATAATATTTCCGCTATTAAGAGGATATTTATCGAGCAATATGAATTTGCGGTGAAAACATACTTTTAGAAGAAACAAAAAACGATAGCATCTTGTATGGGAAAGTATTATTGGTGTATGTTACAAAGTGCACATTTCTATCTTGAAAAGCAATAAAAATCCCGTAGGGATGTTACCTTAATAGCCCTGTACGAGCGATAGAGAAGTACAGGGGAAATAGTGTCTTTGGCATAAAACGAATCAAATGCGATCAAAAAAAGTAAGAATAGCCATCGGAGTATTTTTGTTTCTTGTGGTGGCAGGGGTCGCCTTGACCTGGTATTTTAGAGGGAAAATATTGGATTGGGTCAAATCCGGAGTGAGCGAGCAATTGAATGTGGAAGTGGACTTTTCCGGATTGGGCGTGTCATTGATTAAGGATTACCCCAAGTTGTCTGTCCGCTTTACGGACTTGAGTTTGGTGGGCAGAGATCAGTTTGCGGGAGATACACTCTTCTCTGCGGAAGACGTCGGGCTGGCGATAGATGCTTGGTCGCTACTCCGGAGCGAGCAGCCCATAGACGTCAAGAAAATCTATCTCAACAAACCCCATATCCGGTTGATCGTATTGGATTCTGCCCATTCCAACTACCTGTTCTACCCACAAGAAGCATCCTCTTCCGGCTCCGGAGAAGAGATGCGCTTATTGGAATTGCGGAGCATGGAGATCGTGGATGGCCGTTTTTCCTACCGGGATTTTCCCGGGCAATTGGAGATGCGCTTTACACACCTCAACCACCATGGGTCCGGATCGTGGAGTGGGGAGCAAATACAATACGTCACGCAGACCACACTGGATAGCCTATATGTCAGGAAAGGTGCCATTTCATACCTGAAAAATGTGGATATGGACTGGAAGGCGGACTTTTCATGGCACCCCGACAGCAGACGGTTGGAGTTGGGAGAGAATCTCCTTCGCCTCAATGCGATGCAACTCTCTTCTTCCGGCGAATTGGTCGCCAAGGAGGACCGCATGACCATACATATGAAAATACAGGCACCCAACAGTCCGTTTAAAGAGCTGTTTTCGCTACTCCCCAATGCCTACACCAAGGATTTCTCCAACCTCCAAGCCAAGGGAAATTTCTCGTTATCCGGGGAAATAAACGGAGATATGTATTATGAAAAAGCGTTATATCCGGATTTCGACTTTGCGCTCCAGGTACAGGATGGTTACGTCAAATACCCGGACTTACCCAAGGCCATAGAGCAGGTGCAGATGAAGATGAATGTATCCAAGAAAGGCCCATCTCTGGATGCTACGGTGGTGGATATCCCCGGGATGTCCTTCGTAGTGGATGGCGAACCCCTCCAACTGCACACACATATTACCCATCCCCTCAGCGCGCTCAATGCAAAGGGCGGCATCAAAGGGAATTTGAACCTCGAAAGCTTGTCAAAGGCGTATCCTATACAAGATGTTCAGACGATGCAAGGGCGCGTAGGAATGGATGTCTCCTTCCGCTTCAACCGGGCACTGACGGAGAAATACCTGGCGGGATCCTTGCACACTACAGGGGTGCATTTGCAGTATGGAGATTATCCCAAGATGCGTTTTGATAAGATGGAGGTGTCTTTTGCTCCGGAAAAAATCCGGGTCGAGCGCGGCCAATTTGCTTTCGGGGATTCGGATTATGATGGAAGCATTCAGGTGGTCGATCCGCTCCATTATTTTGCCCGGACGGGAAGCGTTACGGTGCTGCTGCAGGGCAAAATGCATCGCTTGAACGTAGACGAATGGGTCAGTGAGGAGACGCCCACTGCGCCGGCAGAACCTGAACCCATTGACCCCCAATTCTACGATTTCATAACTCGTCGCCTTCGACTAAAAGCCGATATGGACATCCAAAAGCTGCAATACACCGGGTATGATATCGGGAAGCTTCGTCTTAAGGGGGGTTTGGAGAAAGACCGGCTGTCGATCGATCGACTGAGGATGTTGTTTTTTGGAAGTCCCATGGAGGTCTCCGGACACCTGGAAGGCCTTTTTGCCTGGCTATGGAAGGATGCGCCCCTCCGGGGAAAATTGGAGGTGCGCTCGGTTAGATTTGATGCCGACCGATATCTGGCAGAGCCCGAAGAGACCCAAAATGCGTCTGCGGAAGCGCCATTTGAACTGCCGGAGAAGATGGATGTGCAGGTGAAAATGGCGGTGGGCAAAATGCTTTATGACAAAACCGAGTACCATAACATCCGGGGGCAAGTGGGTGTGGGAGACAGGAAAGTTCTCTTCCAAGACATGAAAATGGACGGCTTAGGTGGGACCATGGCATTGTCCGGAGCGTTGCAAACACCCAAAGGGCAAGCGCCGGCATATGACATCCGGTTTGCCGGACAGAAGGTGCAGTTTGTAGAGATGTTGCGCTCCGTCAAGCCCATCCATAAGCTGATGCCCATCTTCGAGTTCTTCAGGGGCGCCCTCAATGCGGATTTTAGTTTCTCCGGCACCCTGGACAAGGATATGTCCCCTGTTTTGACGGGCCTCAATGCCAAGGGTTTTTTGGAGACCATCCGGACCTATATCGCCAATTATCCTCCGGTACGGGCCTTGGGGGATCAGCTGCATATCAAGTCCCTGAAGGAGGACAATATCCCGGTGAAGCAGGTCAAAACCTGGTTTGAAATCGAGAATGGCAAAGTGCATTTCAAGCCCTTTGTGATCCGTTACAAGAATGTGGAGATCAACATGGAAGGCTACAATTCGCTGGATAAAAACATCGATTACACCGTGGTTGCGTCTATCCCTACCGATATATTGGAGAAGATTCCCGGACACGAGGCGGTGCAAAAAGGGAAGGATTGGCTGTCGGCGCAATTGAAGAAATTGGGTGTGGACTACAAAAAGAAAAGCCGGCTCAAGACGCGAATTCATCTCGTGGGGCCCTACAATGATCCAAAGGTGAAGATCCGTCTGGACAAGGTGGCTGGAGAGTCCTCACTCGAAGATAAAGGGCAGGAAGTATTGGATAGTGTCAAGTCCAAGGCCCTCGATACATTGAATAAAATGAAGGATGCAGCGGTGGAGCGCGCCAGGAAGGAGGCGGAAGAGAAGGCGCAAGCCGCGAGGGATTCTATTAAAAAAAGAGCAGATGAAGAAGTGGCCCGCGCCAAAGAGAAGGCCAAAGCCAAAGTGAAGGAGGAAATAAAGAAAAAAGCCGGAAAATATGTCGATAGCACCCTCATCGATAATACGACCAAAAAGGCGAAGGAGAAGGCCAAAGAGAAGGCAAAGAAAAAGGCCAAAGAGGTGTTGGATAAATGGAATCCGTTTAAGAAGAATAAAAAGGGGTAATGGGGGATATCAAACAAGGATTAACCCCGTAAAGTAGCCCTCAGCCGGGTAAACGAACACCGGTTGGAGAAGTACAGGGCTACAAAGATGGCATCCCTACGGGATTATTGCAGGTGTTCAAATCAGAAAAGTGCACTTAGTAATTCACCGTTTCCAAGATTGGTCCAATCGTTCCAGTGTGATAGATCTTCTTGTAAATCTCCGCTCCCAAGTCTTCCTTCGTCAGCTTTGGGGTCGGGGTTCTTCCCATCCGTTTGTCTTAGATTATTGCACTTAGTAATTCATATTTACAGCGGCAAAACCACCGGAGAAGTTAGAAAATGTATATTTTTGGTTTCCATTTCCCGCAAATCCCGGGATATCGCATTGTCACCTTTTAAAATTGCTGCTCATGAATCTTCGTCGCACCGTTCTATTTCCCTTCCTGTGGGTCGTTTTCCTGTCGTTGGGGTATGGCCAAATCCCCATTCTACAGGACTATGGCCCTTTCGACCCTTCGATTCCCACACCACAGGCTTTTTTGGGGTATGAAATGGGAGAATTTCATACCCGGCACGACCGCATTGTGTCTTATTTCGAAGCGTTGGCCAAGGCGTCTGACAGGGTGCAACTCCTAAAGTATGGCGAAACCCATGAGCGCAGACCACTACTATTGTCCACCATTTCATACCCGGAAAATCTAAAGCATCTCAAGGAAATCCAAAGCAGGCATCGAGCCCAAATCACGCCCGGATACGACGGACAACGGGAGCCCCTGCCGCTGGTGCTGTATCTGGGGTACAATATTCACGGCAATGAGCCTTCGAGCTCTGAGGCGGCGATGCTGGTGGCGTACACCCTGGCCGCCTCGCGGAATGATACGCTCCTCCAGTGGCTCCGGTCTTCGATTATTCTCCTCGATCCGGTCATCAATCCCGACGGGCGGGAGCGGCATACCCAATGGGTGAATTCGCGCAGGAGCAAACATCCGGTGGCGGATAAATACGATGGCGAACACAATGAGCCGTGGCCGAAGGGGAGGACCAATCACTATTGGTTTGACCTCAACCGGGATTTGCTTCTGGCGGTGCATCCTGAGAGCCGGGGGCGCCTGGAGATCTTCCACCGTTGGTATCCCAACGTCTTTACCGACTTTCATGAAATGGGAACGTCTTCGACCTATTTTTTCGAACCCAAACGGCCCTCCGCCCTCCTCCATCCCATCACCCCCAAGGAAAACCACACCACCCTCAACGACCTTTTTAAGCGGGAGTTTGCCCGGGAAATGAACCGTATCGGGGACTTGTACTACAGCCATGAAGTCTTTGATGCGACGTATCCGGGATATGGCTCGACCTATGGGGATTTGCAAGGCGGGTTGGCGCTATTGTTTGAGCAAGCGAGTTCGAGAGGGCATGTACAGGAGACCCCGACCGGTCCTATCACCTTTGCGAAGACCATTATGCATCAATATTTGATGAGTCTGACGACCGTCCGGACCGCGGTGGAGCATCGGGATTATTTGCAGGATTACCAACGCCGGTACTTTGAAGAGGCATTGCGCGATGCAAGGGAAGAGGTGCGCCACAACGGAGTGTCGGGTTACGGGATCCAATACGCCCGGGACAGCGTCAAAACACGGATGTTCGTCCGTTTTCTAATGCGACACAGCATCGAGGTGCGTTATAACCGGGAGGGCGCATTTCCCTTTTATGTGCCCTTGGAACAATCCCAATATCGGCTAGTGAAACACGTATTTCAGGATGTCACGGAGTGGGCGGACAGCGTATTCTATGACGCATCTGCATGGAACCTCGCCCGGGCATACGATATCGATTATAGCCCGGTCAGACACCGTCTGCGGAACTATAAGAAGTTCGACCTTCGGGACATCACCCCACCGGAGAAGAACATCACTCCGGCCGGCTTCGCCTACGTGATGCCCTGGGACGGGTATTATGCCCCGGCAGCACTCTTCGCCTTGCAGAAAGCGGGTATTTTTACGCGACTTGCACAAAAGCCCTTTACCATGGAGACGGGTGGAAAGCGGCTGCGATTCTCGCGCGGGAGCATCATTATCTCCGTCGGAGAGCAAAGAGAGCGGTGGTCGAAGGAGGCGTTGTTTGGACTTATCAGGAAGATCGCCCGGCAATATCAAGTCCCTTTTTACTCGCTCCGGACGGGGCTGGCCTCCGGAGGAATCGATTTGGGGAGTCCCAACGCTCCGGTCCTCAAGCGCCCCAAAGTGGCGCTACTCACCGGCGAAGGAGTCAACGGGTACGAAGCCGGCGAGGTGTGGTATGAGCTGGACAGCAAAATGGATATCGCATTGACCAAGATCCCCTTGCGGATTTTTTCAAGGGTTCCACTGACGAAGTACAATGTCCTGGTCATGGTCTCGGGCAGGTATTACCAACTGCAAGAACAGGACAAAAAACGCATCCGGGAGTGGGTGCGCCAAGGCAACACCCTCATCACCCTCAATGACGCCTGTCAGTGGGCCATCAACCATCACATCGCAGGAGCGCAGACACTCGGGAAGCCCCCGGCGGATTCGACACAGGAGCGCAAGCCCTACGCCTCGGCTCCCGGAGACATCGGCAGCCGGCAGGTGAGCGGGGTCATCCTACAAGCCCAACTGGACACGACCCACCCGGTCGGTTACGGCTATCACCGCGACCATTTGTCGATGTATAAAAAAACGGGGTTTTGGTTGAAGCCCGGGAAAAACCCCTACGCGATGCCGGCCATCTACAGCAAGCATCCATTGCAGAGCGGATATGTATCTCCCGCCAATCAATCCCGGTATCTCTCCAAACAGCCGGCGTCCATCCTGGTGGCGCATGAGGGCAAGGGACGGGTCATCCTCTTCTCGGACGACCCGATATTCAGGGGCACCTGGCCGGGCACGGAGAAACTCTTCCTCAACGCCATCTTTTTTGGCCACCGGATCAAGGCCTACACGGGTTCGAGATGGTGGCAGGAGGAGTAGAGGGGGGCACCTCAAAGAAAGTTTGGACGAAGTTGATTGGGATGCCGTAAATCTTGTTCACCGGAATGACACGGAAGATGATCCCGGCCGCAAAAGAAGAAAACAAGCAGAATTCCTTATCTTTAAGGAATTACCTTTAACTGCTTTAGTTGCAGTTGTGGTTTATAATGAAACTGTCAAAAACGAAATTATAGATAAATTTGCAGAGCATGATTTAACATGCAATGTGATTGTGAAACCGAATTGGTATTATTAATATGATTAATTACACAAAAGGAAATATTATCCAAGCTGATGTAGAAGCTTTAGTCAATACGGTCAATACAGTTGGAGTAATGGGCAAAGGTATTGCTTTGGCATTTAAAAAAGCATTCCCTAATAACTATAAAATTTACAGACAGTTCTGTAAAGATGAAAAATTTAATATTGGAGACTTGCTAATAACAAATACCAATCAAACCAGGCCCAAATTCATTATAAATTTCCCAACGAAAAAACATTGGAGAAATAAGTCTAAAATTGAATACATAGAAATAGGTATGAAAATATTAGTAAGTGAAATAAAAGAAAAACAAATAAAATCTATAGCAATCCCCCCATTAGGATGTGGTAATGGTGGACTTAATTGGAATGAAGTCAAAACAATAATATTAAGAGAACTTGAAGAAGTCGGTAAAGATGTTGAAATAATTATTTATGAACCGGGTTTTAACAATCAGGAAATCAAATCCAAAAAGCAAATTTCTTTAACGCCGGCAAGGGCAATGTTATTAACTTCACTAAGAAATTATCAAGTTCTGGGTTACTCGATTAATTTGCTAGTCATTCAAAAAATTGCGTATTTCCTTCAAAGATTTGGAGAACCATTAAACTTGCAATATGAAAAAGGATATTATGGACCTTATTCTCATAGATTACAGCATTTGATAAAATATCTAAATGGATATTTTCTTAAATTCAAACATGAAGCAACGAAGCCAGGTACTTTAGTAAATTTAATAAATTTTGATAAGGTTGAAGACTATAATATTAAAAATTTAACGCCTGAACAAAACAACAGATTAATAGAATTGCAAAATTTCATTAAAGGCTTTGAATCGCCCTATGGATTAGAATTACTTGCTACAGTTGATTTTAATAATAAAGAAGAGAAAATAGAAGATACAGATAAAATAATCGAAGAAATCGGAAATTGGACAAAGAGAAAGAAAAAGTTAATGAAACCATTTCATGTCAAAGTTACTCATCAAAGACTAACAGAATTCTACCGCCAATCGAGTAGAGTGAAGTAACCTCCAAATGAGGTTACCTCGGCCCTCTCGCGACCTGTAACGAAATGGACGTCTGACTCTACAAATAGCGGCCGTGTACAATGTCCTTTTGTGAACTTTTTGTATCTTGGTACCAGTGTTGGAACGCGTGTGGATATGGACGAAAAGCGAAGGTGATGCGGAAAAGGCCATGAAAAAGGCTTTTTTTTCGTTTCTTTGGGTTGTGAATTAGTTTGGTACATGCTGTACGATGATATTAAACAAAATCAATTACTTAACCACGGCGCCTCACCTCGCAGGAGACCCCGCCTAGTGGAGGTTAGTGCGAAGACTGGCGTTAGGCGGCATGAATAATAAGAAAAAAATGAAACTACAATTGGCAATAATAATTCTGGTTCTGATAATAGCATCATGTAAAAGCCATATCGGAATTTATTGCACAAAACCAAATTACAACGGCTTTTGCTATGAATTAAAGAAAAATGGAGAATTTAAATACGATGAAGGGACATGTACGTTTGCGTCCCAAGGGATAGGCAAATATGAAATAACTGGAGATACCATAAAGTTCAGATTCGAAGATTTTGAAATCAAAAGAGGAAATTACGAAATAGAAAAAAACAAAGAAATTGAAAAAGGAATAATGGTAGACTTATCCGTTGTTGACTCACAATCAAAAGAGCCAATTCTTGCTTATAGTGCCGCAATATATTCCAATGGAGTTTTAATTGGAGGGGAAGTTGGCGACCTAAATGGGAAAGCCGAACTCGTAGCTGCATATAATGAAAACCCCGTAAATATTGAAATTACGTTTACTGGTTATCATCCACTCAATATCGAGATTAATGAGGCAGGAAGATATGAAGTCAATGCCGAAATCGTTAGAGGGGGAGTTTTCCCAATTAGAAAGCAGGAATGGATTTTTCGATTAATTGAATTAAATAAAGATAGCATGGTGATTGGAGAATTCGACATTTATGATTGGAGCCGAACGCTTTACCGATACGAAGAAAAAAAATGAAAAGAACACGCCGCCTAAGAAAGCATGGCTGCCACAGCCAGCAAAAGCTGGCTATGGCAGCCATGCAGACCGTCAGACTGCGCAATAACTTCCCCTCAAAATTTGGCCATTTTTAAAGATTTTTGTATCTTGCGAGGAGAAATAGAACACTTCTGGATATGGATTTTAAATGCGAGAAGACCATGAGAAAGGCTTTTATTCCGTTTCTTTGGGGGTATGAATCTGTATGACGCATGCTGTACGATGATAAAGAACAAAATCAATTACTTAACCACGGCGCCTCACCTCGCAGGATACGTTGTTATGAGGGGGGGCGGAGACTGTCGTTATAGGGCATGCCAAAAACCCTACATCAATATAAATTCGTAACTTTGAATAAAAATTGA
>JALWRC010000036.1 GCA_027080725.1 Saprospiraceae bacterium | reverse complement strand
TTGTTTATGTGTTGAGAAACATAGAAGTGAATTTTATTCTTGAAATAATAGAAGATTTGCCACCAACCATAAAAACAGATATCATGACAGCCTACGATGCTTTAATAGAGAAAGGAATGCAGAAAGGAATGCAGAAAGGAAAGGAGGAGGTCTTGTCTAAAACTGTCACCAATCTGCACAAAAAACAGTTTGATATCGCACAGATAGCAGACATCCTGGAAATTCCCCCCAAAAAGGTACGGGAGTTGTTAATGAAGGCCGGGATAGATGTGTAGTACGCTCCATTAGGAGCTCTGACCTTAACAAAGCCCTCGGTTTTAACCGTGAGAATAAGGATTTAGACCGATTCTTGCATTGGTTTTAACCATTTTATCATGTAGGCTTAAAGAATAAGTTTATACTGTATTTATTTTGTTCTTGAGGGACTAGTGCTCCTCGAAAGAAATACTAGTGCTCCTCGCAGAAAATAACTCCCGCTGCGGGACTTACCCCCATAAAAAAAGTCCCAAAGATGGGTCGTCTTTGGGACTTGGTAGCGGTCTGGACGGGACTCGAACCCGCGACCTCCGGCGTGACAGGCCGGCATTCTAACCAGCTGAACTACCAGACCGGCTTTCTAAAAGCACCGCAAAAGTAAACAATATTTTTATTCCGCATTAAAGAAAGGCCGCAAAAAATAAAAAAATATAATTTCCCTTCCTTCTTGCCAAAATATCCGTAATTTGCATTCCCTTTTGATGAAGTGTCCTCCGATACAATCGTAGTCCATCAACGGTTGGAACGAAGGGTTTGACTTAAGTGTGTCATGCCACCGGACACTCCATGGGGAACATAGGCAAGGACTAAATACGATAGCTATGGTATATCTCGAATTTGAAAAGCCACTCGAAAAACTTCACAGTCAGCTGGATAAACTCCAGGAGATTGTGGAGGACGGAGAGATTGATATGACGGATAAGATCAAAGAACTCGAGCAAAAAATCAAGAAAAAACAGAAGGAGATTTATAGTAAACTCACCGACTGGCAAAGGGTACAGCTCTCCAGACATCCGGAGCGCCCCTACACTTTGTATTATATCAACCAGATTACTAAGAACTTTGTGGAATTGCACGGTGACCGTTGTTTTGGGGACGATGAAGCGATAGTAGGGGGAGTCGGGATGATCGACAACCAACCGGTCGTCATCATCGGACAACAGAAAGGCATCAATACAAAGGAGCGTCAGAGACGCAATTTTGGTATGGCCAACCCGGAAGGATATCGCAAGGCCCTGCGTCTGATGAAAATGGCAGAAAAGTTTAAACTACCTGTTATTACCTTTGTGGATACTCCGGGAGCCGCTTGCGGACTGGAGGCGGAGGAGCGTAGCGTGGCGCAGGCCATCGCCAATAACTTGTTTGAAATGGCACGTTTGAGAACCCCGATTCTCGTCTATGTCATTGGAGAAGGGGCTTCAGGAGGGGCTATCGGTATTGGCCTGGGTGACCGGGTATTTATGTTGGAGAATACCTGGTATTCCGTTATTTCCCCGGAGTCATGCTCCTCGATTCTATGGAGGAGTTGGGATTACAAGCAGCAGGCGGCGGAGGCGCTAAAATTGACGGCCAAGGATATGTTGGGATTTAAGATTATTGATGGTATCGTTCAGGAGCCACTCGGAGGGGCACACTACAACCCCGAAGGCATGGCCAAATTACTGAAAAAGCATATCAAAAAGCAGCTTAAGGACATATCGACTATAGCCATTGAGGAACTACTCGTCCAACGCGTGGAGAAGTTTGATAAAATGGGAGAATTTGAAACAGTGGAGAGCTAATCCTGTATGTCTGTTTTATCCGGTATAAAATCGTACCTATACAATAGAAAGTTTAACCAGATTCCTGATAGAAGGAAGATAGAGGGACGCATTAATCCATCAGGAAGGATTGGGATATTGTACCAAGTGACGACAAGAGAGCATTTGGAAGTCCTAAGACATTTCAAACAATGGCTAATAGATAGAGACAAAGAAGTTGAGATCATCCTCTTTTCACCAAAACTCCCCGATTTTGAAGTACCTGAAGATGTCTATCTCTTGGTCCGGGAAGACCTCACTTGGTATCTGACCCCAAAGGAGGCCATTATCGAAGCACTTCCACGCTTAAAATTTGATATTTTGCTCAATTTCAATCGCCAACAAGTTAAGCCCTTGCATTTTTTGACCGCTCTGTCGACAGCTGATTTGAAACTCGGGTTTTATCCTACGGACCAAAAGGTTTTTGACATCCTTATTGATGTACCATTTCATACCCTAAAACAGGATATTTCCTCTGTCAAAGAAACAATTCAGCTGATTAGTGTTTGATAGAGGTAAGTACAAAAATCAAGACTACCTATGCCGGAAGAGCAATCCATAACCATCAAAGGAGCACGATCCAACAATCTAAAGGGCATTGACGTAACGATCCCCAAGAACAAGTTTGTCGTGGTGACCGGATTATCGGGTTCCGGAAAGTCTTCGTTGGTCATGGATACCTTGTATGCGGAGGGCCAGAGAAGATACATCGAAAGCCTGTCTTCTTATGCGCGTCAGTTTTTGAACCGCATGAAAAAACCGGAAGTGGATTACATCCTGGGGCTTTGTCCCGCCATCGCGATAGAGCAGCGGACTGTTTCGGGCAACGCCCGCTCGACGGTCGGATCTCTGACGGAGATTTATGACTATCTGAGGATGTTGTATGCCCGCGTAGGCCAAATGATTTCGCCGGTATCCGGCCGGCCGGTCAGACGTCATTCCGTCACAGATGTAGTCCGGTTTGTCGAAGGGCAGAAAGAGGGCAGCAAATGGATGATACTGATGCCATTCCATGATAAGCATACCAATCGTAAGGCATTGGAAGAGCTGGAGTTTTTGTTGCAGAAAGGATTTGCCAGAATTCTCCGGAATGGCGAGCTGTTGGATATCCAGGATTTGCTGGAAGCAAAGCCCGGATGGACCCAAAAGAATGTCGAGGAACTGCGAGCACAAAATGTTTATATATTGATCGACAGAATCGTCGTCAAAAAGGACAGCGATACGCTTTTCAAACGGGTGGCAGACTCTGTCCAAACGGCATTCAATGAGAGCGGGGGGTACTGCATCTTGAGAGATTATACCGGGGGCGAAGAGCATCTATTTTCTGTCCGGTATGAGTTGGACGGAATGACTTTTCCGGAGCTTACTCCTCAATTATTCAATTACAACAACCCCTATGGTGCCTGTCCTCGATGTGAAGGGTACGGCAGAATCATTGGGATAGACCCGAAAAAGGTCATCCCCAATGAGTACCTCAGTGTATTTCAAGGGGCGGTCATGTGTTGGAGAGGAGAAAAATCGGGGGAGTGGCTCGACAATTTCATACAACATGCACATGAATTGGATTTTCCCGTGCATATACCATATGTAGAATTGACCGAAGAGCAGCGCAATATCCTTTGGTACGGAGAAGGGCCATTGCCGGGAATATACGATTATTTTAATCGGCTCGAAAAAGAGACCTATAAGATTCAGAACCGGATTATATTGGCCCGGTTCCGGGGAAAAACCGAATGTTCGGACTGCAGGGGAAGCCGCTTGCGCAAGGAAGCCTCCTATGTCCGGGTCGCCGGCAAACAAATCGGGGAGCTCATCCAAATGCCACTCGACCAACTCTTGCAATTCTTCCAACAGGCTAAATGGTCGAAGAGCGAAAAAGCCATCGGAGCGCGTCTCATTCAGGAAATCACCCTTCGATTGCGCATCCTCAACGATGTAGGGCTGGGATATCTGCACCTCAACCGGTTGACCAATACCCTCAGTGGGGGCGAAACCCAACGCATTCACCTCACCAGGATGCTCGGATCCAATCTCACCGATTCGCTCTATATCCTGGATGAGCCCAGCATCGGGCTTCACCCCCGCGATACGGACAATCTGATAAAGGTACTGCACCATTTGCGCGACTTGGGCAATACGGTTATTGTCGTCGAACACGAGGAGGATATCATCCGCCAAGCCGATTATATCATTGACATGGGTCCGGGTGCGGGAAAATACGGTGGTGAAGTCGTCTTTGCCGGTCCATTTGACGGACTAAAATCGGGGCTGGAGACCTCCCTGACCGCTCAATATATCCACAAAACCAAACAAATCCCCATCCCTAAAGTAAGAAGACCCGTCATCAACAAATTGGTAATTAAAGGAGCCAGTCAAAACAATCTTAAGGGGATCGACGTGGTATTTCCTCTTCATATGATAACCGTTATCACGGGAGTGTCCGGTTCCGGCAAATCCACCCTCATAAGAGATATACTCTACCCGGCCGTCCAACAACATTTGGACAGGAGGTCCGGACAAGCCCTGGGTGTATTCGAGGCATTGGAAGGCGATCTGCGACAAGTGCATCATATAGAGTTTATCGGTCAGCGTCCATTGGGGCGCTCAGGGCGTTCGAACCCCGTGACCTACACCAAAGCTTACGACGCTATCCGGAAGTTGCTCAGCAGTCAGCAAGCGGCCAAGATCCGGGGATTTCAACCCAAACACTTTTCCTTTAACGTCGATGGAGGAAGGTGTGAAGATTGCCAGGGGGAGGGAATCGTAAGAGTGGATATGCAGTTTATGGCCGATGTGCAGCTCATCTGCGAAACCTGTAAGGGGAAACGGTTTAGAAGAGAAGTGCTCGATGTACGGTACCGGAATAAGAATATAAGCGACATTCTAGAGATGAGCATCGAAGAGGCGTTGGAGTTTTTTGTCGACAACAGGGAAATCATCCGGCGATTGAGCCCGCTGGAAGAGGTAGGACTCGAATACATAAAACTGGGACAATCGACCAGCACCCTTTCCGGTGGAGAAGCGCAAAGACTAAAGCTCGCTTCCTACCTCATACAGAAAAAAGCGACAGAAAAGATTTTGTTTTTGTTTGACGAACCCACCACCGGTTTGCATTTTCACAATATCCAAAAACTCTTGGATGCAATGAATGCCTTGGTCGAAATCGGTCATTCGGTCATCATCATCGAGCACAATGCCGAAATCATCAAATCCGCTGATTGGGTTATCGACCTAGGTCCGGAGGGCGGAATCAATGGTGGGCAAATCGTCTTCGAAGGCACTCCCGAGGATTTGATTAAAAGCAAGCTGTCCCTCACGGGCAGGTACCTGAAGGATAAATTTTAAGTATTTTCCGGTATGAAATGGTGGACAATATTTTATAATTAGACCGCTTACTATCCTCGTATGTATTACAAACTGCACACTTGTGCTTGGATTAAAAAGCATTTGCATTCACAACAGAATTCATATATTGAATAGCCTTACTTTTTGGCATTGCCCCAAAAAGTAACAAAAAGGTTTGGTGTCCTGTCAAGCATATTCTTGACGCACCAAGTATCGTCCTTTTGCCTGATATCCCTTTTGTCGTGTAAAAGATAAAAGCGATAGAATTCAACTCGAAAATCAAACATTCCTTTATGACGGAGGTTTAACCATTTCATAATCCTTTTGATTCGATGAATATAGATGACGTGAATAACAGAAAACTCAACATAGGTATCGTTTGCTATCCCACCTTTGGGGGTAGTGGGGTGATTGCGACCGAGCTCGGTATTGGGCTAGCAAACAGAGGACATCAGATACATTTTATCACCTATGACCGCCCGGCGAGATTGACAGGTATCGTGCACAATGTCCGCTATCACGAAGTCAAACCCACCGCCTATCCTTTGTTTGATTATTCGCCTTACGACTCCGCTTTAGTCAGCAAAATGGTAGATACAGCCAAATATGAAAAGCTGGACCTCTTCCATGTGCATTACGCTATCCCACATGCCACAGCCGGTTATCTGGCCCATCAAATTCTAAAAACCGATGGATTGGACGTGCCGGTCATTACGACTTTGCATGGTACGGATATCACTTTGGTGGGCAATGACCCTTCTTTTTTCCACGTGGTAGAGTTTGGTATCAATCAGTCTGCAGGAGTGACCACTGTATCCCAATTCCTGAAGGACAAGACACTGGAGACCTTTAAAGTCACTAATCCTATCGAAGTGATACACAACTTTGTCCCGCCCCATATCTGCAACCTGGTAAGCAGCTGTGGTGATGAAAAACGGGTTTTTGCTCCCAACAATGAAAAAATACTGGTACACATTTCCAACTTCCGGAAACTCAAACGCGTCCGGGATGTTGTGGCTGTTTTTGAAAAGGTTAGAAAAAAGGCTCCTGTAAAACTCTTACTGATAGGGGATGGCCCCGACAGGGATCCATTGGAGAATTATTGCAGACAGCAAGGCTTGTGCAACGAGATTTTCTTCTTGGGAAAAATGGCGGACATAGGACAGATATTATGTATATCCGATCTGATGTTGCTTACGTCCGAGACAGAGAGCTTTGGCCTTGTCCTTCTCGAAGCCATGGCATGCGGGACCCCCGTTATTACTACGGATGTCGGCGGAATTCCCGAAGTTAATATACACGGAAAAACAGGCTTTATGGCCTCTGTGGGTGCAGTGGATAAAATGGCGGAATACTGCATCGAGTTACTGGAAGACGATAAAAAAATGGAACAATTCAGCCTTCAAGCTGCCCAACAAGCACAGCGATTTACACTTGACAAAATATTGCCTAAATACGAAGCGTTTTACGAGAGGATTCTATCAAAACGAAAGAGAGAATAAAACATGGTATTTCCTAAAATGCAAAAGCAGGCGTGGTTATTCCTCATCACATTGGGGATGAGCACTGCGATATGGGGACAGGCAGGTCGCAATTATCACTATTTCACTTTGGAGGGAGAAGGGAAACTGGATTTTATCTTCAATCAAAATTCCTACGGCAGACCCGAGCTTAAATACCGTCTAAAACCCGGCTATGGGTACGGTATCGGTTATGGGTATGATATCGGCAACAGGCACAAAGTGCAGACGGCTGTGCGGTACACGACAGGAGGGCAATACTACAAAGATGTCTTCGCCGGTCTGGAGCATATCCGCGAGATAGAGTTGAATTACCTCCAAGTTCCCCTTCTATATAAGTTCATCCTCAATCGACCCAGTAAAACCTACCGTAAAGACTTCCAATGGATCCTCTCAGCAGGGGCCCACTTTTCATACCTGACCAAAGCCAATGCCACCTACAAAATCGATGATAAAACCGTGAGTTTTTACACCTTTGAAGCCTACAACAATAGTCGATACGACGAAATATTAAGAAACCCCGATGTGACGGACCCGACCAAGCTGTACAACAGGTTTGATATCGCGCTCTGTGGTGGGTTTAGCGTGTTATACTTCGTCTTGGATTATGTGGCTATTGAACTTGAAGTCAATGGGAGCTATGGTCTTTTGGATCTCAACCGTATCGAGTGGCAAATTAAAAATGTCAACGGTGAATACAGCCCTTCGCAAAATGGTCAATTTGGCACACGACTGACCCTTCTGTACTATGTGCCATTTTGGTAGAGTTGAGATGACAGCTTTGATTACAATCTTCGCACCCAACATCTCAACTGTTTCATAAAGGGTTCGAGTGCACACATATTCCTTTAACCTGGACTCATTCGCGGCACTTATAAAGAGTGAAATGATAACCCTGTAATAGTTTATATGTGTAATATTTTATATACTTTTGTGCCTGAATGAAAGTTGTTAAGGAAATAGAAGCCCTAAAAAATGTCAAACGTCCGGTTGTGACCATCGGATCTTTTGACGGTGTGCATATGGCACACAAAAAGATTATCCAAAAAGTAAACAATCTGGCCGAGGATTATAATGGGCAAAGCGTGGTGGTGACCTTTGATCCGCATCCCAGACAGGTGATTTACCCCAAGGTAAATGATTTGGAATTGTTGACCACCCTGGAGGAAAAAATCCGGATTTTAGATCAATTGGGCGTCGATATTTTGCTGGTCATTCCCTTTACGGTTGATTTTTCGAGAATGGCTCCGGAGGAGTACGTAGATAAATTCATTATTCAGGGCTTACATCCCAAAGCCATCGTATTGGGATATGATCATCGCTTTGGACTTAACCGCGAAGGGGATATTCACTTGCTCCGGCAATTCGAGCAAAAAGGCAAATACAAACTGGTTGAAATTCCCAAACAAGAGATTGACGAAAGTACGGTGAGTTCTTCCCAGGTCAGAAGAGCCCTTAAAGTGGGGGATATCTCTCGCGCCAACGAACTGTTAGGTCGCGATTATTCCTTGCAGGGCACTGTTATAAGAGGAATGCAAGTAGGGCGCACCATCGGGTTTCCCACCGCTAATCTCGAGGTCCAAGACCCCGGTAAACTCGTACCGGCGCATGGGATTTACGCCGTAGAGGTCGAAGTCGAGGGACAGGAACATAGAGGAATGCTGTACATCGGGAGAAGGCCGACATTGGATGACAAGAATAAGACCGTTATCGAGCTCCATATTTTTGATTTTCATGGTGACCTGTACGGTAAAAAAGTAACCGTATTCTTTAAAAAGTTTATCCGCCACGACAAAAAGTTTGACAACATCGAAGCACTCAAGAGTGCCATTGAGAATGACAGAATTCAGGTTCAATCTTATTTTGATGCCTGTGCCCGCAACCGGCATCTGCCCAACTATAAAACAGCTGTTGTCATCCTCAATTATAATGGATTGGAGTACCTAAAACAATTTTTGTCCGGAGTCAAAAAACATTTGGGCACGCACCATGAGATTGTGGTCGCAGACAACGCTTCGACGGATGCTTCGCTGACCTATTTGAAAGAATCGCATCCGGATGTGCGCGTCATTGAGATGGGAGTCAATCACGGATTCGCCGGTGGATATAATCAGGCGTTGGCCAGTGTGGATGCCGATTTTTATGTTTTGCTCAATTCGGATATCGAAGTTAAAAATGATTGGGTTTCGCCCATCGTCCGTCAAATGGTCGCAGACGAGAGCATCGCCTGCGCTCAGCCTGAGGTTATGTCGTGGCACGAACCCAAAAAACTGGAGTATGCCGGCGCAGCAGGCGGATGGATAGATGTCTTCGGCTACCCGTTTTGTCGTGGGCGAATACTCGAAACAACGGAAGAAGATGAGGGAAAATACAAGACGGAAGAGGTCTTTTGGGCG
Source organism: Saprospiraceae bacterium (assembly GCA_027080725.1). Lineage (GTDB taxonomy): Bacteria > Bacteroidota > Bacteroidia > Chitinophagales > Saprospiraceae > JALSTN01. Next base: position 13,919 of record JALWRC010000036.1, on the reverse strand, counting down.
ACCGGGGCGGCCATGATCATTAGATCCCGGTTGTTTCACGAATCCGGAGGGTTCGACGAATGGTTTTTTGCCCATCAAGAAGAGATTGATTTGTGCTGGCGTCTAAAACGGGCAGGGTATAAGGTAATGGCCTATCCTGAACACGCCATTTTCCATATCGGAGGAGGTACCCTCTCCTACAGTAGTCCCAGAAAGACCTTTCTCAACTTCCGAAACAGCCTGGCCATGCTATTAAAAAACGAGCCCAAAAGACATGTATGGTGGAAGTTTGTCGTACGCCTCTTGCTGGATGGTTTGGCCGGTGGGTATTTTCTTTCAAAGGGGGAATGGAATCAGATTATTGCGATTGTAAAAGCTCACTTTAGCCTCTACAAACGGTTGCCCAAACTTTTCATACAAAGAAGAGTAAACCACCAACGGTTAGAGCGCCTTCGAATGGGGCCTTCGAGAGCTTCTATTGGAAGATATGGAGGCTCCATCGTATATGCTTATTACTTGAAGGGCATCCGAAAATTCTATCAACTCCCCATCGGCAATCCACCAAAGGAAACGGACAACTCCTCCCTTCCCTTGGCAGATACCCATCTCGCTACCAAATAGTATAAACAAACAGAGCGTATGAATCTGAAGACGATCCAATCTATGGTTTTATTTGCAGACGAAGATATTATCGTCGTCAACAAACCACCCGGGATTCCTTCGATTCCCGATAGATGGCAGAATCCGGAGAATATGCGTACCATGCTATTGAGGCTATACGACGAAGTGTTTATCGTCCACCGGATAGATAAAGACACCAGTGGGGTCATGCTTTATGCACGCAATGCCGAAGCACACAGGAATTTGAGTATGGCATTTGAAAAAAGAAAAATTCACAAAAAATACTGGTTATTAGTGCAGGGGAACCCCTACCGAATGGAGGATGAAATCGATATTCCGCTTATGCGCGTAAGCTCCGGCTCTTTTTATATGAAACCCTCCTCCCGAGGCAAAAAATCTGTTACGCGTTACAAGGTGATCGAAAATTTTAAACCCTGTAGCCTGGTAGAAGCAGAGATATTGACCGGCAGGACACATCAGATCCGGGCGCATTTCAAGGCCATCGGACACCCTTTGCTCATCGATGAGGATTATGGAGATAAAAAAGAAGTGCTTTTGTCCGAGTGGAAAGGTCGCAAGTACCGCAAGGGACAGCGCGAGGAAAGACCCTTGATGAACAGACTGTCCCTTCATGCCCGGGAGATTACCTTTGTACATCCGAAAAGCGGTAAGGAACTTCGATTTGAGGCACCTCTTCCCAAAGATATGAAAGCTGTCATCAGTCAATTGAGAAAATGGGCACCGGCAAAAGCATAAAATACTACTATCCTACCCTGCTATTGGGTGGGCTCATAATCATGTTGGTATTCGCCCTGACCCTGTCACCGGATATGGCGGATCTTTTCCGGACGGGAAGAACTTATACCCGCACCGGGACAGGCTACCCGGTAATGGATTGGATGGGAGGATTGGATAACCGCTTGTTGTTTTATTCGTTGTCGGCATTAATCTGGTTTGCTTTTGTCGTCCTACTAAAGTATTCCGGTGATTGGTTTTTTGGTCACCCTATACCTATTATAGGCGGAGCAATACTGCTATGCCAGCCTTCGATCATGTATTACCTGACTTCCCGGGGGAGTTTTGAGCTCCTCCTCCACCTCCTTTGGGGGATGGGGATGATGGCTGTTCTTTTTGATTATAAAGTCCGGTGGGCCAAGGGGCTGCATCTTCTTACAGTGTTCGCGATGGTATGGACTTTTGGCCCCGGGCCGGCGTTACTGCCGGTAATATCTTTGATTGTGATGCGGCTAATGCACGGGCGGGGAGACCATATCTCCCGGTTTTTTATTGGGTGGGCGATTGCGGCATGGATGTTTTCGACAGCAGGATTGTCTGTTTACCAAGGTCAATCTTTTTCAACATACACCTATCAAGTTTTTAATGCAACGGTTGAAGAGACATGGTTTAACACGGCAGATGGGTCTCTGATACTATATCCCGTGATTTTTTATGCCTTTTACCTCTACCGCATTCCGGAACTGGTCAACCGGGCGGTTGGACAAAGAGATAGCCGGCTATATGCCTTGCTGATTTGGATAGCGACCGCTGCCATTTGCAGTGTATTTTTGGGTTTCAGTGCAGTGGTATTACCTATGGTCATCCTGGGAGCCATCGCTGTGTTCTCAGACTGGAAGTCCGGATTGTCTTCGAGGAGGATGCGCCCTTGGGCCCTCCTTCACCTACTGTCATTAATGGGATATGTGCTTTTGATTTACCTCTGGCTAGCTCCGATGGGCACTATTAAAGCATTATTGCCCGGTATTGTGACCGGTATCGTTCTTTTATCCGGGATTATTTCTTTTTTAGTCTGGTATGAAATGGGTAAGCGCAGGACCGCATTTTACATTCTTTCCGCACTCCATTACCTGTTTGTCTTGGGATACATTATGTTTTTTCTGCCTGCGATGCTCAAACTTTGAACTTACTCCGAAACGGCCCTGTATTGCCAAACTCTTCGTTGTCATATGTTTTTAACTCCTCATTAACATCGAGTTATCTGCGGGCTAAAAACTTCTTCCTCCTCGATTTTGCCAAAAAGTTGACTTTTCGGAGTGGGCTCAACTTTAAATATTCTTTACTAAAGTCTACTTTATTCTAACACCTTTTCCTTTTACCCTGCCAGAGACAGGAAGCGCGCCGGTTGACCATGTATCGCTGGTGTCCCATTTATAATTCAGAAAAATACTGTCCCCTTCAAAGCGTATCTCACCCCGAATGTAGTTATTTTGGATTAATCTGTTTTTTTCGTAAATGATATTCATTACGTTATTTGTTAGAACGGCCTTCACCTCCTGGTATTTGATATGACCATTATGATATAACCAAGATTTGATTAATCCATTAATTGCAAATGTATCTTTATGCTTAGTTGGCGTGATGCGCATCAATGTGTCCAGTATCTGGACTGTATCAAATCCATATTTGATAAACCTTCCAACCGAATCATAAAAAGTGTGGATGCCACTGATCTGTTCATACCGTATTGTGTAGTCGCCTAAGAAAGCCCTGGATTTGTCGAGAGGAGGATGGAAAGATGGTTCGGTAGGAGGATCGAGAACGGGATTATGAGGAGGATCTACGATAATCTCTTCCCGATTACAAGCAGAGAGGAAGAGTGTAAAGATAAAAAACAAAAAGATGGGCTTGCCGATTCTCATAACGTACTATATTTAGTTTATTGTTGTCTTATAGACATCAGTCAATGCAATAAGTTTAAATGGAAAATGATAATTCGTTTGAAATAAACCATAGCGGCACTTGGGGATGTCCCTTTCAAACACGTACCAAGAGCACACTCTGGATGACAGAATGCACACCTCGGTTTTAACCTACTTCGTTTTTTGACCGGATTATGTTGTAGGAGAATAACCTTTCTGAACGGATTGTATAATCTTATGCCCCACGGCACAATGCATACATTTTTTCTCGTCACAGTAATACTTTTTTAAATGCAACAGGGCCTGTGCGTCCAGGGCAGATCGTGGAGTGATGTCAAGTTGCTGCCATTGGTTGATAATGTGATTTTTCTCCGGAGGAAGGGACTGCAAAATACTCATCGCTCGGTCGATGAATGATTGGTCCTTGTTTTTTACTCCGTAGTAGTACAAAAACGGGACAATGGTGTTAATCAGTAGCAGTCGAAGGGTGGGGGTACTCAACTTCCCTTTCATTTTTCTTTTGGACTTCTTGCCCAAATCATAGTGCTCCTTCCAATAGTCCGACACCTCGATATCAAACATAGACCGGTACTGTTTTTCGTGGGTGTACTCCAGTATTTTACTGACGGGATGTTGGACTTTATGAAAAAAGAAGGCGAGTTGGGCAAGTCGAATAGTGGGGAAATTGGCCGGTCGCAGTTTGAAGAAGTGAAGGGCATTTTTATTTCTTGGGATCAATCCGTATTTCTTCTTCCAGTGGCTAAACCTTCGGTACAAATCCAAGGTGTACGTATCCGGTTGCTGCAAATGCTCCAATAATCCGGCCATCCCGAAGAAAAGGGCCTCCAGATCTGTCAGGTTGTTCTTATGTTTCAAAAGTATGTGATAATCCAAATGGTGGGCGATGGCATCAAAGGCGTCGTGATTGATCCCGAATCCAAAATTGCGGCATAACATCGTATAAAACACCCGGGAAGTATCGTTGTTGTACCTTTCGTCGAGGATCTGAAAGGCCACTTTTTTGCGGTCCAATCGCTCCACCATCAATCGATCCATCCAGGCATGGAGTGTGAGCGAATCCGTGTTTTTAATCCCAAACGCACAAGGTATCCGGTCAGAGGATAGCATTAGCTTGTTGTAGGCGTATACCGCTTGTCTGTGGACTCTCTTGCGCAGGCTGAGACATGGGATGATATCCTTGTTAGAATGACGGATGGGGACGTCTTCCTCCCAAACTACGTGCAGTATCACGTTGCGGTACAAAGGGTCCTCCCCATGCTTGTGTTTTATCCAATCGGAAGACCGGACATGTATCTCTACACTGCCCGCCCACCGGACTCCATCGATATTGATAATGGCTTCCTGGAAGTCAGGCCCTGCCAAATGGTTGTGCAGCCCCTTCTGTCGAATGGTAATCGGCAGCCCGTCCGTGGTGCAGAGCTCCGCAATATCAAACTGCCCGGTTTTCCAAATGTAATGTAAGAAGTCCTCTCTCATAGTAAGTGTGTTCAGGTATTAGATTAAAGGGTGTGTAACTACAAATGTACAACAAAACCCGTATTTGACAAAATCTGCACCGGAAAAATGCGGTTTGTAGTGTATAACTGCTCTTAATGAGCAGTTTATAATACACATTTTGCTTGTATCATTGCTCTAATATCGATTAAATTGTGTACCTTTATACTTCGGTTAAATGTGTCATATATTCAACTTTTGGAGGAGGGATAATACAGGGTATTTATTCTATTCAAAGGGCGGGGAACTTCTTTTCCTATATTAGTTAAAAAAATATTTAGAACCCATATTTCGTTCCGCTAAAAGTTGCATACGTGACTTGAATCTATGAAATAAAACACACCACCATGAAAAATCTAACCTTATTATTGATGCTTTCATTGACAGCTTTACAATCATTTGCACAATATAGTGCAATGTACCCGGATACGGTTAATTTAGATACCATTACCTTCGAAGAGCCATATGAATATATACAAATTGATACTTCAAGTCAAAATTTATGGCAGATTGGTGAACCCGGAAAAATTTTCTTTGACCGATCATATTCTTTGAAGAATGCTATAGTTACAGACACCTTAAATACTTACCCTATAAATAACATTTCGCATTTTGACCTCAAAATAGGTCAATTTAATACTGAATGTTATCCTTATTGCTTATTCATTGAGATAAAACACAAATATGACACTGACACACTAAAAGATGGAGGTTTTATAACGGTTTCTTATGACGAAGGTCTGACTTGGACGAATATTATTAATGACAGTATTGGAGATTATGATGTTACGCCCGGGATTAATTGGTATCCGGGAAGGGAAGGCAGCAAATTTTTATATACCAATAGCGATACATTATTTAACGGGGAACCTGGTTTTTCAGGCAATTCAAAAGATTGGGTAACAACTTCGTTTGCCTGGTTTTTCTTACCCGTAAGCAACATTTTTCAATTTATTGGAGATACAATACTTATTAGATTTAACTTTATATCTGACAAAATTGAAAACAAAAGAGAAGGATGGATGATCGATAACATCAGGTTGTTCTATGTAGATTTTGGGGGTGGGACCAATGAACCCAAACCACTTGACGTGAGTATTTCACCAAATCCTTTTAGTGAAACTGCCTTTGTCCAACTGGATGATTACAGGGAGTTGACACTTGGCATTTACAATATTCAAGGTCAATTGGTAAGCAATAAAAAATATTTCGACAACCAGGCCATTATTATCAATAGAGATAAATTGAATTCCGGTGTTTATTTTGTAAAGATAAAAACTAAAAAGAATATTATTGCTATTAAAAAATTGATCGTTAGATAGTGCCCTACACAATAGGTGTATGTCATCTTCCTTAAACTGACCTCAATGAATCAGATATAAGTCTAATAAGCTTAAATGCCTGTCAGGCGACAATACTGATTAATTGGCCAACACATCAAGTAATACACACTCTCGTATCTTCTTTAAAAGAACCAACCATTTCTCGTACCTTTACCCTTCTTATCATCACAAAAATATGCTTTTATGTCCCGACTTATTCATACTATGTTGCTTCTACTAAGTCTATTTTCTGCAGCTTATGCCCAGGGAATATTCCAAAATCTATCTGCCATCCAATGCGACAGTTTAGTTCAGGCCAACGCCTCCAATCCCAACTTTGCGATTTTGGATGTTCGCACCCCGGGAGAGTACAATCCTCAACACCTTGTAGGAGCGATTAATCGCAATTACTACGATGGAGATTTCGAAGCGCAGTTGGATGCCCTGGACAAGAACAAAATCTATCTGATGCATTGCCGGTCAGGCGGGAGAAGCGGCAATACGCTGCCCATCATGCGAAAGCTCGGCTTCCGGGAGGTGTACAATATGCTTGGAGGTATTATCGCATGGAATAGAGCTAACTTGCCCACAACCGCCGATTTTGCTCCGCTTGCCATGCTGGTAACTGATTCCATTGTTTCGGACACCACCATTGTCATTGGCCAAACAGATACTATTCCCGTCACCATTACCAATCGCGCAAACAGTCAGTTGAATATTTCCTCCTACTCTTTGCCTCACCCGGAGTTTACTACCTCCTTAGATACTTCCCTGTCACTGAAAGGGTCGCAGGATTATACGTTGGATGTGATATATCGCCCGGTGGATGTTGGACGTGATACCGCTATATTGACCTTGAACACCAACGGTGGTACACTGGTCGTCACGTTCTATCGATCCGGAGAAAAACCGGCTTCCGCAGGGTTCATCCGGCCCAATCATTGGACCCTATCCCCCAACCCGGTAAGGGATTATATCCGTATCTCCGGCCTGGATGCTTCAAACCACGCCCTTGAAATACTCGACATCAACGGAAGGAAGGTGCTCCAATTGCCTATATCCAACGGACAGACGGAATTTGACATTTCGTCCCTTCATCCTGGAATATACTTCCTCAAGACGGCCAAAGGAGTTCAGCGATTTTTGCGCTATTAGTCCTCCGGGAACAGAACAAGTTTATATTATGGTTATTTTGTTATGGTGTTCGTGAATGTTGCACCTTTCGCACAAGCCAACATACCAACCCAAGATGGCAAAAGAGCTATTTTACCCAGCGCATCCATAAAACATCCAAATAATATGAGAGATATTTGTCTTGAAAAACGATATAAAAAGAATTAGTTTAGTACATTTGAAAATGTTTTTGAATTTATTTTATCAAAATGAATCGAATTAAGGAAGTACTTAAGGAAAAAGGAATTAAGCAAAAATGGTTGGCTGAAAAGCTGGGCAAAAGTTATAATATGGTAAACGCATACGTCCAAAATAGACAGCAACCTAGATTAGAAGTACTTTATAAAATTGCAAAAATATTAGATGTCAAACCAAAAGATTTATTGAAAGAAGATCGATGATAAAAGAAAATACCATAGAAAATAATTTTATTAAACAGTTGTCGGAACTGAAATACACATATCGTCCCGATATTGTTGACAGGAAAACTTTGGAACTAAATTTCAGAGAAAAGTTCGAATCTTTAAACAGAGTTCGCCTTACCGACAATGAATTTGCACGATTGCGGGAAGATATTATTACCCCTGATGTTTTTACCGCGTCTAAAAAATTGCGTGAAAGGCAATATTTTGAAAGAGAAGACGGTACGCCTTTGCACTATACTTTGGTAAACATCAAAAATTGGTGCAAAAACGAATACGAAGTCATCAATCAATTACGCATTAATACCGAAAACAGTTTTCAACGCTATGATGTAATTATTTTGATAAACGGCTTACCAATCGTTCAAATTGAACTGAAAAAAGTAGATGTGTCGCCACGGAAGGCAATGCAACAGATTGTGGATTATAAAAACGACCCCGGAAACGGTTACACCAATACTTTGTTGAGTTTTATGCAGTTGTTTATAGTTAGCAATCTTACCAATACTTACTATTTTGCCAACAACAAAAATCAACATTTTGCTTTTAACGCCGATGAACAGTTTTTACCGATTTATCAATTAGCCGATGAAAAAAACAAAAAAATTACACATCTAACCGATTTTACCGAAAAATTTCTCTCAAAATGTACTTTGGGCGAAATGATAAGTAAATATATGGTTTTGGTGGAAAGCGAACAAAAAATATTGGTGATGCGTCCGTATCAAATTTATGCCGTAAAAGCCATAATCGACTGCATCAATCAAAATAGAGGTAACGGCTACATTTGGCACACTACGGGAAGCGGTAAAACCTTGACTTCATTTAAAGCATCAACTTTATTGAAAGAAAATAAAGAGATTGAAAAATGCTTGTTTGTAGTGGACAGAAAAGACCTTGACCGGCAAACCCGTGAAGAGTTTAACAAGTTTCAGGAAGGCAGTGTGGAAGAAAATACCAATACCGAAACATTAGTCAGGCGCTTGCTTTCTACCGACTATTCCGATAAGGTAATTGTTACCACCATTCAAAAACTCGGGTTGGCATTAGACCAAAACAGTAAACAGAATAAGAAAAAAACGGAAAAAGGTATTTCCACTTATAAAGACAGATTGGCACCGCTCAAAGATAAACGAATGGTTTTTATTTTTGATGAATGCCACCGTTCACAGTTCGGAGATAATCACAAAGCTATCAAAGAGTTCTTTCCAAAAGCACAACTTTTCGGATTTACAGGAACCCCTATTTTTGAAGAAAACGCCACCTATAAAATAAGAGAAGACCGTTTTGAAACTTATAAAACCACGGAAGCGGTTTTTGAAAAACTGTTACATTCTTACACCATTACTCACGCCATAGACGATAAAAACGTATTGCGTTTTCATATTGATTATTACAAAGGCAAAGGTGAAGAAAACCCCAAACCCGGTGAACCGCTCGCACAACAGGCGGTAGTGGAAGCCATTTTGGACAAACACGATGCCGCAACGAACAGACGAAAATTTAACGCCATTTTGGCAACAGCGTCAATTAATGATGCGATTAGCTTTTACCGTCTTTTTAAAGAAATTCAAAAGAAAAAAACAGAAGAAAACCCTGATTTTGAACCGCTTAATATTTCTTGCGTATTTTCACCGCCGGCACAATTGATTGCCAAAGAAGGCGATAAACAAAGTCAAAAGAACGCCGCTGACATCAAGCAATTGCAAGAAGATTTAATACAAGAAAAAGAAGACAACAAACAAGAACCGGAAGAAAAGAAAAAAGCACTGGAAGAAATTATTGCCGATTACAACAAACAATACGGCGCCAATCACAGTATCAATGAGTTTGATTTATACTATCAGGATGTACAAAGCCGTATCAAAGACCAAAAATACAGCAATAAAGACTATCCGCATAAAAATAAAATCGATCTGACCATTGTAGTGGATATGCTTTTGACCGGTTTTGATTCCAAATATTTGAACACACTTTATGTAGATAAAAACTTAAAATATCACGGGTTAATACAAGCATTTTCACGAACAAACCGCATATTGAACGATACAAAACCTTACGGTAATATTTTGGATTTCCGTTCGCAACAAGATGCAGTTAATCAAGCCGTTGTTTTATTTTCCGGTGAAGATAATGCCTACAAAGCACAAGAAATTTGGATGGTTGACCCCGCACCGGTTGTCATCGACAAATACAAAGAAGCCGTTGAAAAACTCGGTGTGTTTATGCAAGAACACGATTTGGCAAACGAACCCGAAGCTGTGTATAATTTGCGAGGCGATACGGCAAAAATTGAATTTATCAAAAATTTCAAGGAAGTCCAACGACTTAAAACCCAGCTCGACCAATACACCGATTTAGATGAAGAGCAAAAAGAATTTGTCGAAAAGATTTTACCGACTGATAAATTACTGGAATTCAGAAGTTCATATTTGGAAACCGCCAAACAACTTCGAGAAATTCAAGTAAAGGAAGGCGACGATGCACCGCCTGAAATACAGGAATTGGATTTTGAATTTGTCTTGTTTGCTTCGGCTATCATCGATTATGATTATATAATGAACCTGATAGCCGACAGTACACAACAGACAAGGCCATCAAAATATAAGATGACCAAAGAACAAATTATCGGCTTGCTGAAATCCAATTCCAACCTGATGGACGAAGAGGAAGACCTGACCGACTACATCAACAGTTTGGATTGGAGTAAAGGACAAAATGCCGATGATTTGCGCGACGGTTACGAAGTTTTTAAGGTAGAAAAATATAACAAAGAACTGGCTAAAATCGCTAACAAACACGGTTTAAAAACCGCAGACCTTAAAACCTTTGTAGAAAATATTATGAGCCGTATGATTTTTGACGGTGAAAAATTGACCGATTTATTAGAACCTTTGGATTTGGGTTGGAAAGCCCGAAGAGTAAAAGAATTGGAGTTAATGGAAGATTTGGTTCCGCTGTTAAAAAAACTGGCAGGCGGTAGAGAAATTTCAGGACTTAAAGCGTATGAGTAGAATTATGAAAAACGAAATCGTAATATATCAGACAGAAGAACTTACTCAACAAATTAAAGTAAGAATTGAAGAAGATACTATTTGGCTGACACAAGCACAAATAGTTTCCTTGTTTGAAAGTAGTAAATCCAATATTAGCGAGCATATCAAACATATATTTCAAACCGGAGAACTTACACAGGAAGCAACTGTTCGGAAATTCCGAACAGTTCGAAAAGAAGGAAATCGAACCGTTACAAGAGAAATTACTTATTATAACCTTGATATGATTATATCAATTGGATATAGAGTTAACTCAATTCGTGGTACCCAATTCCGTATTTGGGCAAGCAAGACACCAAAAGAAGTTAATTTGATATGAAAGATAACACAGTACAAATAAAAGCAATACAAAATAAAATATTTGTTATCAGAGATGTCCAGGTGATGCTTGACAAAGACCTGGCGGATATTTACGGTGTGAAACCCATAAGATTAAGAGAACAGGTAAAAAGAAATAGTAGCCGCTTTCCGGAAGATTTTATGTTTAGGTTATCTGATAATGAAGTGGATTTTTTGCTATCGCAAAATGCGATACCTTCAAGAAAACAACTTGGCGGGTATAATCCGCTTGTTTTTACTGAACAAGGAGTATCTATGTTATCTGCTGTTTTAAAAACTCCTTTTGCAATAGAAGTAAGCGTGAAAATTATACGGGCTTTTGTTGAGATGAAAAAGTTTATTACAATTAATGCCGGTATTTTTCAACGATTAGATAAAGTAGAACAAAAATTATTGCTTCACGATAAGAGTTTTGGGAAACTTTTTAAAGCTCTTGAAGACAAAGCTCAAAAACCCAACCAAGGCATTTTCTTTAACGGACAAGTTTTTGATGCCTATTTGCTGATTGCCGATATTGTTAAATCTGCAAAAAAATCTATTCTTTTGATTGATAATTATGTGGATGAAACCGTATTGGCAATGCTCGATAAACGAAAGAAAAATATTGCTGCAACTATTTACACCAAAAAGATAACAAAGCAGTTGCAAACCGATATTGAGAAACACAATGCTCAATATCCTGAAATAGAACTTAAAAAACTAACCACCGCCCACGACCGTTTTTTGATTATTGACAGCAAAACCGTATATCATTTTGGTGCTTCACTAAAAGACGCAGGAAAAAAATGGTTTGCCTTTTCAAAGTTGAATATGAATGCAAAGGATATTATTGAGAAATTATGAGTGATAAGCAAAAAAATAAACGGATACCGAAATTGCGCTTTCCGGAGTTTAAGGATAGCGGGGAGTGGGTGGAGAATAATATATCTCAATTAGGAGAAACTATCAATGGATTATCAGGTAAAAAAGGAGATGATTTTGGTAGTGGTAGCCCTTATGTTCAGTATAAACAAGTATTTGATAAAAATTACATAGATTTTTCACATTGTGGAAAGGTAATTATTGGTAAAAATGAAAAACAAAATAAATTACAAAAAGGAGATATTCTTTTTACAACATCATCAGAAACGCCAAATGAAGTAGGTTTTGCTTCTGTCATAATTTCTCAACCTAATGAACCTACTTATTTAAACAGTTTTTGTTTTATACTCAGACCAAACAGCTTAGATAATTTAGAGCCAAATTTTTCACGATATTTATTTCACAGTAAAATTTATAGAAAAAAGGTTAATGCTATTGCTCAGGGTGCAATTAGATATAATCTTTCTAAAAAAGCATTTTTGCAAATTACGCTACCTATTCCCAATCCCAAAGAACAACAAAAAATCGCCTCATTCCTTTCCAATCTCGATGAATTGATAGAAGCCCATAAGCAAAAACTGGAATTGCTCAAAAGGCACAAAAAAGGACTGATGCAAAACCTTTTCCCGCAAGAAGGCGAAAAAGTGCCGAAATTACGCTTTCCGGAGTTTAAGGATAGCGGGGAGTGGGTGGAGAAGAAGTTGGGGGAATTATTAAAAAGTTTTAAGTTAGGTGGTAATTATTCTAATTCAGAAAAAAGAACCAGTAAACCATTAATGAAAATGGGTAACATTGGACGGGGAAACTTTATTCTAAACAAAATTTTATATATTGAAGAAACAGAAATTGCTGATGAAGGTGATATTATGAAAGCAGGAGATTTATTTCTTAATACAAGAAATACATTAGATTTAGTAGGTAAAGTAGCAATATGGAGAGAAGAATTACCATTAGCGTACTATAATTCAAACTTAATGAGACTTAATTTTGATAATAATTATTTTATGAATTACTGGTTTAATTTTGATAAAGGGATTAAAGAATTAAAAAAATATGCAACAGGAACAACGAGTGTAGCAGCTATTTACACAAAAGATTTATTAAAACTGAAATTATTTGTTCCCAATGAACAAGAACAACAAAAAATCGCCTCCTGTCTTTCATCCATAAGTGAAATCATCACGGCGGAGGCGGAAATGATAGAACAATTGGAGAGGCATAAAAAGGGATTGATGCAGGGGTTGTTTCCGCAACTGTCTGCACTATGATTTTAATGATTAAATGACGGGCTATGATTAATGAGCAATATAAATATTCGGAATTAACTTCTAAAATTATCGGTTGTGCAATGAAAGTGCATTCGGCTTTGGGTAACGGTTTTCAGGAAGTAATTTATCAGCGGGCTATGGTAATTGAGATGTCTGACGAAGGTATCGGGTTTAGCAGGGAACACGAAATGCCCGTATATTACAAGGGACAACAAATCGGAACAAGACGGGTTGATTTTTTAGTGGAAGGAATTGTATCATTAGAATTAAAAGCGGTTATTCAAATGGAAGATGTACACCTGGCACAAGCTATCAATTACCTGGAAGCCTATGACCTTGAAATAGGGCTTCTTATCAATTTCGGTTCAAGAAGTTTGCAATTTAAAAGAGTTCAGAACAAAAAATTCAAACAAAAAAATCAAGGTAATCCAAAAATCAAATAAATCAAAGTAAAGACAAATGACACAAAAACAACAACAAGAATTGGGTAAAACCCTTTGGAAGATAGCAGACCAACTGCGCGGGGCAATGAATGCGGATGATTTTCGCGATTATATGTTGTCGTTTTTGTTTTTACGATACCTGTCGGATAATTACGAGAAATCGGCACAAAAAGAATTGGGCAGGGATTACCCCAAATTAGACAAAGACGATAAACGCACACCGCTTGCCGTTTGGTACGAGCAGAATCCGGATGATATTGTAG
>JALWRC010000035.1 GCA_027080725.1 Saprospiraceae bacterium | reverse complement strand
ATATAATACATTTACTCTATATCGTAAGCTCTCTTAACTTTGCCAGTTCAGTAGACATCCATGCAAGGACTACCAAACCACTTTTCTAAACCGAAGATATTTACAGTTTGATTGTTCTTGTGGAGTAATCGCACGCTTCAAACTATTTTTCCCTTCTGAAGTGACATATTACACCGCTGTCTTTCTAAAATTCTTGTATAATAGTGTACTTTGTAATAAGCTCAGGGTAAAAGATATAAATGGTTAAAACCATTACAAAAATCGTCTGCAATATCCATCCCACGGTTAAAACCGTGGGCTATGTTGACGGCATAGCTCCCGATCTAGTAACGAAGAGTTGGCGGCAAAGAGTGAGTTTATATGGGGAGCACTATATGTTATAAAGGGGAATTTTGGAGCTCTATGATTCGGCTTCGTCCTATATGGATTATAGGCGCATGCTCGATTTGTCATTTCTGAAACCGGCGTTGGTGTTGTTCTGATAGCACATTATTAACGCAGAGCTGTTTTTCCTCTCTGTGTTCTCTGTGGCCTCTCTGTGCCCTCTATGTTTCCCTTATATCGGAGAGGCTTTGAGGCAGTGTTTTTGGGTTTGTAAACCAAGAGTCCACCATTTCATACCCGGAATAGCAAGATAAAATCGTCTTAAACCGCGGCTGAAATGCGTGTATTACAAAATGCACAGTCTCCAAGTATGCTCCAATTGTTCCTGCGTGTTTCTCCGCTCCCAAGTCGTCCCAAGTCAGCTTTGGGGTCGGAGTTCTTCCCCGCCGTTTGTCTTAGGTTAGTGCAGTTTGTAATACACACGTAACACACCACTCAAACGACCCTTATCCAAAATACTCCTACTTTTGTGCGGGGTAACACAGATAAGATCCGATGGGGGGGAATTGGAGAATATGAAATTGGACCGACATTTGTGAAGGTAAACGGGAAAGAAGGGTATACAAATAAAAGGAAAAATAAAATACTATGGTATATTCAATGACGGGGTTTGGCAGTGCTTCCGGGCATATAAATGATAAGGAGATAAAAGTGGAGATTCGGGCGCTTAACAGTAAATTTACCGACATTCGACTCAAGATTCCCTCGATTTATAAGGAGTATGAAATGGAATTGAGAAAGATGATACAGAGGGATGCGATTAGAGGAAAGATAGACTTCACCATCGAGAGCCTGTCTGAGGTGGATACCCAGGATTTTGTCATCAATGAAAAGGTGTTGGACGCCTATATCCATCAATTGAAATCGTATGCGTCGGATCATGATTTGGATACTTCCAACCTATTGGCGACGCTCACCCAAATGCCCAATGTCATCGTCCCAAAAGTTGAAGCGGTTCCGGAAGATGAATGGAAACACATCCAGCAGTTGGCCTCCGCTGCTTTAGAAAATCTAAGAAAGTTCCGCTTGGAGGAAGGAAGGGCTACAGAGCAGGTGCTTCGGGCTTCCATCGCACGCATCAACCAAGCTGTCGAGGAGATCAAACCCTATGAAGAAGACCGGATTACAACGATAAAAAATCGCATTAGCCAAAATTTGGCTGCCGATATTTCCCGGGAGAACATGGATGCCAATCGCTTTGAACAGGAGCTGATTTACTATCTTGAAAAACTCGATTTTTCGGAGGAGCAAGAGCGCTTGTTGCAACATACGTCTTACTTTATGGAAACCCTGGAGGCAAATCAGCCCATCAAAGGAAAAAAACTCGCTTTTATAAGCCAGGAGATGGGAAGAGAAATCAACACTCTGGGTTCCAAGGCCCAACACTCAGATATCCAACGCATCGTAGTAGGGATGAAAGATGATCTCGAAAAAATCAAGGAACAACTCTTTAACATCATATAGGAAGCATGAAAAAATCAGCATCCACTCCCCGAGGCAAGCTCATCATATTTACAGCCCCCAGCGGAGCAGGTAAGACGACGATAGTGCGGCATTTGCTAAAGCGCTTTCCGGAGCAACTTGCCTTTTCGATTTCTGCCACCACTCGCGAAAAAAGACCCCACGAAGTAGATGGCAAGGATTATTACTTTATGGATAAAAAGACTTTTCAGGACAAAATCAAATCGGGCGATTTTGCAGAGTGGGAAGAGGTCTACCGGCAACAATGGTACGGCACGCTCAATGCGGAGATAGAGCGGCTTTGGAGAGAGGGAAAGACCATTCTGTTTGATATCGATGTCAAGGGAGCGAGCCGGCTAAAGAACAAATACAAAGAACGGGCGCTGGTGGTTTTTGTCGCTCCTCCTTCCATCGAAGAGTTGGAACGGCGCTTATCCCGGCGTAAAACCGAGACCCGTTCTTCTTTGCTCAAGCGAATCCAGAGAGCCATCCGTGAATTGGAGTACAGAGAAAAATTTGATAGAGTCCTCGTCAATGATGATTTGGATGTGGCGTTCTCCGAGGCAGAGCAAATAGTCCACCATTTCATACAAAACCAAAATAGTGAAGAGGAATAGAAGGTAGTAGGAATTCCTTGTCGTTGTCAATGCATGGCGTCGACCGGGGAAAATGACAGGAGGATTTATTGAGTGTCTGCCAGAAAACTATTTATCGTCATCCAGTTTCCACGTACCTTGTATCGCTTTGATGCGCCCCTTGGTAAAGTCCTGATTGGATTCAAATCCGTATCCTAAAATCACTCGATCTCTCTTGGTGAGCCGGACAAATCTATTGGTGTAGATTTTATCCTTCTTTTCGTCCCAGGTCAATTGGGAGGTGATGAGAGAATCCCCTTGTTGGTTGTAAAGGATGACATGATCTTCGACAATAATCTTGTTCTTCTGTGGAAATCTATAGGCTTGTCCCGCTTTCAATTGGCTGTTGGGTGTCCCGTCAATGCTGTAAAAGGTAGCATGAATTCCCTCCGGAAAGGTCTCTTTATTCTCTTTGCTGTATCTCAATAATTTTGGGCCGGTGATAATTACTTTCAACTGAGCGGAATCTGAATACCTGAGTCGGATATCCTCTATAACCTCAGCATTCAAGAGCTTTGAGTAGTCCTGATGTACTTCTTCCCTGTTTTTTTGGCAGGAAAGTACTACATAGAAGCTCAACAGGGCGAGGATTGCATATCTCATCATCTCAATACCGTTAAGGATCCCGCGTGTTGGACCACCACTCCATCGATATATCTCAAATCGGCCTTCCAAACAAACACCCCCGGATCGACCTTTTTGTTGTGAAGAGCAGCATCCCATCCTTGTGGTACATTGCCGGGTTCGAGGTCGGTCCCCACCCAAATCAACTCTCCCCATCGAGAGTAAATCTCCAGCCGCTCGATGCGTTCCAAAGCAGGTCCGCCAAAGATGGTAAAACGCTTATTTAACCCGAGACTTCCCTCCGCATCTATGATTACATTGGGAGCGTAGAAAGGCCGGTCAAGCTGTACAATAATGGTAATCGAATCGATACTCCTGCATCCGTTTTCGTCCTCGATCTCCACGGTGTAAGTCGTTGTTTTTTTGGGGCATAATTTTGTGGAGAGGCAATCGTCACAAGCGATATCTCCTGGTTCTCCCCCCTGCCAAGCAGGCACATTGGGGGGGACATCTACATTCTGAGTAGTGGCCTCCACCTCTGCACAGAGACCCAATAAGATGGTTTGGTCCGGACCGGCATCGATAATGACTTCAGGTGGTTGGTCAACGGTGATGGTCGTATCGTATAGGCAGCCTTTGGCATCCTGAATATAAACCCTGTAGGTGCCGGCTTCCAACCTCGAAAAAATCCCAAAAGGACGAAACTCCTGACCATCTATACTGTATTGGTAGGGCTCTACCCCCCTGCGGGCACCCAACCGGATGACACCTTCCGGAATACCGTAACAATGCAAGTCTTGGACGGCGGAAGTATCGACTACGGGGCCGGGCAAATCTTCGCAGCAAGGTTCTACAAAAATTTCCACCACCTTGGTGATGACGCATCCCCGGTCAGACTCGACCGTCAATGACAAGTATTTCTTACCAAAAGTGTTGTAATTGACATCAAAGGGACCATTGCCTACGGCGGTGGGAGGGATGGCATCTTTACCAAAATTCCAAGTTTTTTTGACAATCGAGCCATTGGCAAACCGGGAGTGGTCGATGACCTTAAAGGTCTCTTCGCATTTCAATCCGGAAGGAGGGTCTACTTCGAAGTCCGCCTGCGGTCCTAAAAAGGTCGCGGTGCCTCCCCATTCAAGGATAAAACCCTGTCCGGTGGCACTAAAATTATCTATTCCAAGAACGTAACTTTTACCCGCCTGTACATCGAGGTATTTGACGAAGTTATCCTGCCCCCTGCTGCATCCCGGTGGTTCTCCGGTGTCTTTAGCAGACAAACTGAGGCCGGTTGGACCATGGCAAGGGGAGGGGTACCGACTTGGACTTTCTCCGGCAAACTCACAACGAAGTGACTGTTTGTTGCGACAGTCATCGATACCGCCGGGAAGTTCAAATACCGCAAAATCCAAATCATCGATTGGATTCAAGGGTGTCAATGTAAAGGTTAAGGTTCCGGACGTTTTAACTGTCCAGCGAAACCATGTGGATTGTTTTTCTAAGGCGCCTGGTTGTTCATTCAAGCAAGGTACTGATTGAAACTCCCCTCTATTCTTCCCTCCACCTGTCACCACGGGAACCGTAATGGTCGATTTATCACAAAGAACCACAGCGGTAGAGCAATCGGATTGAGGAAGCGGTGTGGGGTTGGTGTTGATGAGGCAAATTTGGAAGGTCCCTACGTTGTCATTGCGCCCTTTTACACGTATGAGGTAAGGTTCGCCAATGGTTAAACCGGCAGCGAAGAGCTCTACCGTATTATTAGAAGCGGCATCCGAGACGCATTTAAGCAGATTAATCACTCCTCCACAGATACCCCGGTACAATGCTATCTCCGGTTGTCGGAGCGTTCCTCCCGAAGCTTTGCCTGAGGCACCGTTGACGGTGATGCGCACTTCGGCCGCCGTTGCCACAAACCAAAACCATACGTCCCGGCTATTGTCCGTCCAACAAGGAGGGGCATTATAACCCGAGCTTGTAGCGTCCTCAAGCGTATACTGGCCGGGAGCTGAACAGGTGTTTTTTGGCAGAGCATCGAGTTTTATAGCCTCCCAACAGTTGTCATTGATGGGTTGGGCAAACGCCAGTGTCGAAAAGAAAAGCAATGCCAGTGTAAGGGTATTTTTCATTAGCATTTGAATTAAGCGATCCTATATAATATTTGGATAAAACAAAAGATACATTTCTAATTTTGAAAAGTTTTCTTGCAGACACTAACTACGTATTTATCCCAGTAAAAACGAAAAATTCCCGCTTTTATTGAATTCTATACACTATTTAATAGTTAGCTGCTACGCCATAAACTATTCAATTAAAGTCCAAAAGTAATCAGAATTAAGCGAATGATAGCCAATCTGAGCAAGCGGTGTGTATTGCAAAATGCACTATTGCTCTTTGTACGCCTTGGTGTCACTGGTTTGAAGGAGTAGAGCCCGTGCCGCTGTAGCGGTACAGGAAGAGAGTGTACTCCCTCTTAATACCGAATCCCGTCTAAACAACCTCATCCCCTAACCCCTTCTCCTTTGAAATATATCTTGTAATGTAGTAAATACATAGCCAAAGGAGAATAGCTTGTGCCGCCGTGGCGGTAGGGATCCACTCTTTATCTATGTGAATACTACCTTTAGGAAATTCCTTACAGTTTGAGAAATATAAGCTCCCCCTCTCCTTCATCATAAATATTCATACGATGTACAGATTGAATAACGCCAAGGCATCACAGGTTATGAAGGAGTAGAGCCCGTGCCGCTGTAGCGGTAGGGATGGGGTGTGAGATTGTAAAATTGTGCACTTTGTAATATACGCGGACAAGCTATCAAGGGATAAAATTATTCCTATAAATCGGGGGGAGTTTGATAAGTTGTTGTTTGGTGTTCCAAGTATGCCTCCACTGTTGGCTCATTTGGTTACCGCAAATAAATGATATTGTGCAAAAAGCAACAATCGCATAGGAAACGTTGTTTTTGTATGCGTTGGGGCGATAGTGCAGTAAATGACAGAATCAATGGAAAGGTACAGATATATTATTGGGGTCATCATCTTGGGATTGTGGATGACAGGAAACATCACCGCACAAACGAATGACATACAGAGCGAATACCGCATCCATCCGGTTTTTACCAATGAGACACCGGATATAGATGGCCTGGCGGATGAATCTTTTTGGCAAAAAGTCGAAACCATTTCTGATTTTTATTTGCACGATCCGGTACTCCGTCCCCACGGTAGTCCAAAAACAGAGGTAAAGGTCGCCTACAATCGGGAAGGTCTTATCCTATGGGCCCGCAATTATCAAAAATCTGCCCCCATCATTCAGACCCTGAAGCGCGATAAAGAATATTGGGGGGGAGATGGTTTTACCTTGTTCTTGGACCCTACCAATGGCCGTCAGTATGGCTTTGTATTTGGGGTCAATCCCGAGGGGGTCGAAATGGAAGGCATTGTCTCGCAAAATTCGAGAGACCCTATCGATGTCAATTGGGACAATAAGTGGTACTCCGCTGTGCACTATACCCCTGAATACTGGGATGTCGAAATGCTCATCCCCTTCAAGACTTTGAGGTTTAACAAGGGAAATAAAATATGGGGCATCAACTTTATCCGCAGTGTGATGAATAAGAATGAATACCATACCTATACTCCCGTCCCGGAACAATTTTGGGGGATTGATTTCGGGTACACTGCGGCATTGGAATGGGATAATCCACCGACGAGTTCCGGGAGGAATATTGTAGTCATCCCTTATGCCTCGGGAGGGGTCGAGAAGGATGAAGACGGCGAGGTTAAACCGACCTTTCAAGTGGGCGGAGATGCAAAAGTAGCTGTAACCAAGGCGCTGAATTTGGATTTGACCATCAATCCGGACTTTTCTAATATCGAGGTGGACGAATTGGTCACCAATATATCGCGCTTTAGCATTTTTCTTCCGGAAAAAAGGACATTTTTCCTGGAGAACAGTGACCTGTTCTCGGGATTTGGCATTCCGCCCATCCGGCCCTTCTTCTCGAGAAAAATCGGACTTAACGACGATGGAGAAGCGGTTCCGGTCATCTATGGAGCCCGCCTATCCGGCAATGTCATCCCCAGCTTGAGGATTGGCGCTATGAATGTGCACACCAAGGTCTCTTCGGGTCAATATCAGAACTATAGTGCTCTCACCTTTCAGCAGACGATAGGCAAGCGCTCCAACATCAGAGGGATGTTTCTCAACCGTCAGGGATTTGATGATTTGAAGTACAATTCGACGGATTACGGACGAAATGCAGGACTGGAGTTGGCGTACAAAAGTGATAACGGCAACCTCACCATCTGGGGAGGGGGGCATAAATCCTTCAAACCCGGCATCACCGGGAAGGACTGGTACACTAAAACGGGGGTCTTGTACAAATCAAAACATTGGAATCTGCTTCACAGTCTGTCCACAGTAGGAGAAAACTATTATGCAGACATGGGATTTATCTCCAGGATTGAGAATTATGATGCGGAGAGAGATACCATCATAAGACAGGGGTTTATTCAGACATTCAATTTTTTGCAGTACAAGCTCTATCCCTCCTCCGGGTGGGTCAACAGACATGAGTTTGAAATCCAATGGAGGGGCAACTGGAACCCGGAGCGGAAGTTTAATGAGTCTAATCTTTCCCTCAATTACATCACGATGTTCAATAACCGCTCTTCCAACGAGATTATTTTCAGATCGCAGTGGGTGGATTTGGAGTTTCCTTTTTCGTTTACCGGAGAGGAGCCTTTGCCAAGGGGTGTTTATGCTTTCAATTCTTTCACGGACGAATTTAGGACGGATCCCAGAAAAAGGCTCTCTTTGAAGGGAGAGGTTTCTGCAGGTCAGTTTTATAATGGTATGAAATATTCGATGGTTACGAAATTTAATTACCGCGTCCAACCGTGGGGGAATTTTGGTTTACAATACGAGTATCACGACCTGCGCTTCCCCGCCCCCTATGGAAAGGAGAAGATAAATGCACTCAATACACGCATTGAAATCGGGTTTTCGAAGGCTTTGTTGTGGACTACGCTCTTTCAGTATGTACAACAGCAAGAGTTTATGGGCATCAATAGCCGGATCCAATGGAGATTTGCTCCGATGTCTGATTTGTACATCGTATATATTGACCGGTATTTTGCCCCGGAGACTTCGCCCTACACCGTTGGATCCAATGAAGGTAGAGCACTTGTCCTGAAGGTCAATTATTGGTTGTCGATTTAGAGGGTTTATCTAAATTGAAAGCCCCCCCGTTTTATTAACCGGTTTGAATACCCGTTCGAGGAAGTCAAAAACATCCGGTGTAACTTTTTGCATTTGCCGGGAAAAAATAAAATAGTGGTGCAGGGTCACTTGACGGAGGTCTTCGACCGGTAAGCCGAGCCAGGCTTCGATATGTTCTTTTCCGTAAGGAGCAATCTGTTCTAATTCCTCCCAATTCAACCATTTCATACCGCTAAATGTATCGTCATCAAAGGTGCGAATATAGATTGCACTCCATTCATGAAACGCCACATTGTAATACTTGTCCGGATGCAGGAAGGCATTGAATAATTGCTCGATTGAAAAGATAATCACTCCTTCTTCATGATTGGTTTCAGAGGCGTGCCATGCGTGAAATCTTGGGGAAGGAAAAGGGTGTTTGTATAGAATAACCCGCTCGTATTTTTCAAATAAAAAATCTTCCTTATTCATCGTCATCGCGATGGCCGGAACCATGGCAACGGCTTTAATATCTTCGGGAATACTCGACAATTTCATACCTGTCCAGTCCTTATGTCTTATGATCAACCAAAGCCGCTTGTCAAAAGATTCCCGTAGGGGTTCCGGTAGATTTTGGTAAAACAAAAAAGTGTCAGATAGCATCCTTCGAATCACCTTATCGACGCGTATCGGGTGAGATTTGGCGGCCAACCATTTAATCTGGGGCTCAAAGATTTGTACGATCACCAAGGCGACAACAATCGGTATCAGCAGATAGGAGTACGAGCGATGGCCGGCATAATAAACCCAATATCCTACCCCCAACAAAAGGATAATCAGAATGGTCGTCAAAAGGCGATGATATCTTATCATAGTAAGTATTTGAGCGATGGCCAATACGGCAAAGGATACTGCTTGTTAGTTCACTCCCGGAGCTTTAAGTTAATCGAAAAACGAGTTTTATCTTTTGAATTAACGCAATCAAAACAAGCGTTGAAGTAAAGGGTTTTGTATATTTGCAAGGATTTTTTAATCCCATTGATAGGTCGAGGGATAAGAATAGTAGTGTTATATTACAAGAGCCAGTATAACTTCCGATAAAAGACCACCTTTATATATTAATGTGGATTATAATCTGTAATAAGGGACTGAAGCAAACTACCATTAGATGGATAAAATGAAGCGAGTAATAGGGGTTTATGAAGGAGTGAAAAAAGGGCCTTTGTTGGTCTGTATTGGAGGGATTCATGGCAACGAGCCATCCGGCGTTCACGCCATTGAAGAAGTACTCAGGATGTTGGAGGTAGAGCCGTTTACTAATCCTTCATTTGAATTTAAAGGGCGATTTGTGGGATTAATTGGCAATTTGGCGGCATACAAGTCCGGGAAACGCTTCATATCCAAGGATCTCAACCGGCAACTCACGGTGGATCACGTCCGGGAATTGCGCAACAATGGAGCGGGAAAGTTGGATGTCGAAGATCGCGAGTTGCTCTTACTTCTCGAAGAGATCGATCATCAAATCACAACCTATCACCCTGAGAAAGTCGTCATCTTGGACTTGCATACCACCAGTGTAACCGGAGGGATATTTTCTATCGTCACCAATGATCCGGAGAGTATTCGTATCGGGAAGAGCCTGCATGCTCCGGTGGTCAAAGGAATGCTCAATGGAATTCACGGCACCACCATGCATTATTTTAACCAAAAGAATTATGGCTTGGATATTGTTACGGTGACATTTGAAGCCGGTCAACACGACGACCCCCTTTCCGTCAACCGGGCTATCTCCGGTGTAGTGAGCACGATGCGTGCCATCGGATGTGTGCGTTCGAAGGATGTAGAGACGTTTCACGACAACCTACTTAAGCATTATTCGAAAAATCTCCCGAAGGTAACAAAACTGGCTTATGTCCACAGGATAAAGCCGGAAGACCATTTCAAGATGTTCCCCAATTACCGCAATTTTCAATTCATCCGCAAGGGGGAAGTGGTCGCTATGGATATACAGGGGGCGGTAGTATCGCCCGTCTCCGGATACATGTTAATGCCATTGTATCAGCCACAAGGGGATGATGGCTTTTTTATAATTCAAGATGATGCGGTACCTTCTACCGAACAGACCAATAACTACTCCCATGAACCTCACTCCGCACTTGCTTGAATCCGCCTTACTCGAGGTAATAGACACTAAGAAGGCGACCGGCCAACGGTTTATAGAATACGCTTCCAAATACAACGGTCCGCTGACATTAGTATTTTCAGAAGATTTGGAGGTCCTTCCGGATGACGACAAGCAAGCCATGTTGTTTGTGGTCGACGTACTTCTTACAGCCAATGAAAAAACACCCGACGCCAAAGGGTTTGAAGATGCCGGCGAGATGGAAGACATCCTGGAAGAGGTTATAGAAAAATGGGAGATGTTGGAAGGGACTTTTGAAGAGAAAATGGAGCTGTTTTATGATGCATCTGAAGAGCTGGAAGCTATTGCTTTCGTCGAGGAAGTACTGGAAGAAGGGGACATCTCCAAAGAGGGCAAAGAGACCATTTACTTGACAGGTTACGCTATTATAGAGGCCTTATCCCGGGCGTGAGCCGGGATTTGTAGCAGGTGTCCTTAGCCGGTTGACCCATTGAATCAAGCTTTCTACCCGGACATCGGCATGAGGAGAGGATGTAGTAATGTTGGGTTGAATCTTGACCGTATACATCCCCAGCGCCTTTCCAAATTCCATATCCGAATCGCTATCTCCCACCATAACTGCCGACTCAAAGTCAATGGAAGGAAAGTCGGCTTTCGCTTGTTGGGCCATACCTGTGTTGGGTTTGCGGCAAGTGGGATTTTGGTGGGCAGGAAAAGGGCAAAAATAGATAGCATCTATGTTAACCCCTTCCTGTGATAGCTTTTTGCGCATTTGGTAATGCAGGAGATGCAAGGCATATGCATCCATTAGTCCCTTGCTGATACCTTGCTGATTGGTGACGATAACAATAGGAGAAAAGCGGTTTTGAAGGTACTGAAGCGCTTCCAAAGTGCCATCTATCCATTTGAATTGGTCCCACCGGGCCACATAATCTCCTGGGAGCTGTTGATTGATAACCCCATCCCGGTCTAAAAACAGTGCTCTTTTCTCATTCATCATTTTCAAATAATCGAAAGTTATACCGGTCCAAAAAAACGCGATTCTATCACTTCACAAAAGACATGCCCGAGTAATATATGACCTTCTTGTATGCGTGGGGTGTCATCACTGGGGACCGAAAGCCAATAGGTCACCTCTCTCTTCATTTCTCCTCCATCTATTCCCGTCATTCCAACGGTGACAAGTCCGAGTTCTTTTGATTTTCGAATGGCTTTTAAGATATTGGGAGAATTGCCAGAAGTAGAAAGTCCGATAACCATATCTCCGGGGCGTCCATGGGCTTCAATCTGGCGAGCAAAAATATACTCGTACCCATAATCATTGGCAATAGCGGTCAAAGCCGGGGTATTGGTATTCAAAGCAACGGCATCCAAAGCAGGGCGATCTTTGTAATAGCGCCCGGTCAATTCGGCAGCTATGTGTTGGGCATCTGAGGCGCTCCCGCCATTTCCGCAAAGCATTATTTTCCCACCATTGCGCAAAATGTCGACTGCTTTCTCCGCGACCTTGGCGAGCGTGTCGATCAACGCTGTATCCTCCAATAATTGTCGATGCAGATCACTGCTTTTGAGGAGGCTATTGGTAATGATATGTTTCATATTATCAACGAATATCGCTTCGTATTAATCCAAGTCCAAATCTATCGTATCCCGGACTTGATAGGTATGCTGACCGGCTGATTGACTAATCATCAACTCGCCCAAAAATCCGGTTAAAAACAGCTGCGCCCCGAGTAAAACCGTTATGATACCGAAGAAGAACAATGGGCGCGTGGCAATGCCTGTCTCATTCCACCAAATCTTGGACACACTGAGATAGACCAGGATAACAAACCCCAGAAAGAAGGAAAGCAACCCCAAAGAGCCAAACAAATGCATGGGCCGTTTGCCAAATTTACTTACAAAGGTAATGGATAGAAGGTCCAATAGTCCATAGACAAATCGCTCCAGGCCAAATTTGGTGGTACCATATTTGCGCGCCTGATGCCGGACCACCTTTTCTCCTATTTTAGAGAATCCCGCCGCTTTTGCAATAACGGGGATATATCGGTGCATTTCTCCGTAGACGTTGATATTCTTTACCACATCTTTGTTGTAGGCCTTAAGGCCACAGTTCATATCATGCAGGGATATCCCACTGAGAAAGCGCGTCGCCGCATTGTAAATCTTGGTAGGAATCGTTTTGGAGAGCGGATCATGACGAACTTTTTTCCAGCCGGATACGATATCGTATTCCTCCTCTTCTATCATGCGTACCAACTCGGGAATCTCATCGGGAGAATCTTGTAAGTCTGCATCCATGGTAATCACCACCTCTCCCGATGCGTGTCTAAATCCTGTATTTAGAGCGGAAGATTTGCCATAATTCTTTCTAAACCGTATGGCTTTTAAGAATGGATATTTTTCTTTCAATGACTGCAATACCTTCCAGGAGCCATCGCTACTTCCATCATCGATTACTATCACTTCAAAATCAGACTCGTTGTACTCCTTCATTACGCGTTCTATCCACGCCATCAAGTGGGGAAGGGATTCTTCCTCGTTGTAAGAAGGTACTAATATGCTAATCCTCATAGGCTAATACACCATTTATAACGTCGATAAATCATCCTCCTCCCCCTCGCCTCTATGCTCTACAGCAGAAGCGACGATCATAGAACCTATAAATCCTACAAATACTCCTAAAAAAATAAAGGAGAAAAACAGGCTATACTTGAAGATCAAACCAAAATTATTCTCCATCATTTCTTCCATCATTTCTATCGTTCCGTCAGGAAACTCCATATCCATAGATTCAAACTGAACCAACATCTGTTGCTTCATCGCGTCCAATAAGTCCGGACTAATGACAAAGTAC
This sequence comes from Saprospiraceae bacterium, assembly GCA_027080725.1. Classification (GTDB taxonomy): domain Bacteria; phylum Bacteroidota; class Bacteroidia; order Chitinophagales; family Saprospiraceae; genus JALSTN01. Next base: position 9,796 of record JALWRC010000035.1, on the reverse strand, counting down.
ATCAAATAGTTGAACAATAGCACCAATGCTGTGCCTACTATTACGACAAGCCAAGCAATCTTGGCTGCCTGCCAGAACCGGATCCTTCCCCCTTGTGCTTCCCGTTGGTCCTTGGCGGCCATATACATACCAAACAAATAGGGGATAAAGGCCGTACAGGAGAGGAAATTGGAGTTCATGGTCGACTTAGAGGTCATAAACAAGAGCAGTTTAATCAATATCAGTGCTCCCCCAACGAGCAATCCCCAACGAAGTCCGTGTTTATTCATCTGTTTGCTTTTTATAGTCTTTTAATGGTCAGATGGAACCTTGGATGATTAAAACAATCATTCCGGTTTCATATATATACTTTGTTTTGTGCTAAATCGTTCATTCGTCAAATATGGTTATTAAAACGCTCTTTAAAGATATTGTCCAAGGAGTAGATCAATCCCACAGATTTTGTATGTGAATGCACATTTTTAAGGCACTAAGATAGGGTAAATTTACGGATGAAGCGCTTGTTCCTTCTTCAAGTGTGTATTATAATCCCTGCGGACAAACAATGGCTTCTACGTAACACTTACACAGAAGCCATTGTATATGCCGCATGTGGTTAATAGGCCTGCTATTTCACAAATGGAGCACTATTTACTTGAGAAACTCGATGCTTCTTTGGACAAAATCGGTCATTCGTTCGCCTTTGAGCATATTCTGACTGAGCATCGCCAGGTCCACCAAATATTTAGCAAATCCCTCTTTCTTTTCCTCTTTACGCATTTTGAGGAGTTTCTCTCCAATGAGCGGATGATTGGTATTGATGACGATGTTAAAAAAGTCCATACCGCCCATACTTCCCATGGGGTTGCCCTGAAGTTGTTGCATATCTTGCATACGTCTAAAAAACTCCGGTTTTATGATAGACACCGGAGGGGCATCGGGAGAGAGTGCTTTGAGTTCGATAACTCCGCTTTGGTCATTGATTTTTTCAAACAGTGTCTTGACTTTTTCCTGATCTTTTTCACTCAACACGGATTCTAAGGATTCGTCTTTGTCGATCAAATGCTCGACAGACTCGGAGTCCACCCGTACGAAGCGGACGTCTTCCAATTTTTGTTCGAGCATTTGGATAAAGTGCGGATCAATGACATCACTGAGCCATAAGACATCGTATCCTTTGTCCTTGGCCGCTTTTATCTGCAAGTTGTGATTTTCAGGATCATTGGTATAGATAAAAACGTATTTGCCGGCTTTGTCCTTTTGGTGATCCTTGATGTGGTCTTTGTATTCCTCTATGGTATAGAAGGTATTGTCTACATTTTTAAACAATACAAAGTCCAATGCTTTCTCGTAAAACTTGTCATCAGACAGCATACCATACTTAATGAAGATGCCGATTTCATCCCACTTGGATTCAAATTTTTCGCGCTCATTGGTGAAAATCTCCTTGAGTTTTTCTACTACTTTTCGTGTGATATAAGACGAAATCTTCCGGACATTGCTGTCGCTTTGCAAATAACTTCTCGACACATTCAACGGGATATCCGGCGAGTCGATAACACCATGCAATAATGTCAGGTACTCGGGGACGATTTGGCCAATCTCATCCGTTACAAACACTTGGTTGCTATAGAGGAAAATTTTGTTTTTGCGGTAATCCATAGAGTTACTCAACTTCGGAAAGTAAAGCACTCCGGTCAAATTAAAGGGATAATCTATGTTGAGGTGAATCCAAAAGAGGGGTTTCTCGGAAAAAGGATACAGGTCCTGATAGAATTGGATATAATCCTCATCGGTCAGGTCTTTGGGGTTGCGCTTCCAAAGGGGGTTGGTATCATTGATGATGTTGTCCACCTCTTTTGATACTGTCTCTGTTTTACCCTCTTTTTCGACCTCTTCGCTGATTGTCTTTTTGCCAAATCGAATAGGTATCGGCAGGAATCTACAGTACTTCTTCAGTAGGCCTTCGATGCGCCCTTCGTCCAAAAACTCGCTACTGTCCTCAGAAATATGTAATACCACTTCCGTGCCACGATCTTCCTTGTCAATGTATTCGAGCGTGTATTCCGGATTGCCGTCACAAGACCATTTAACCGCTTGGGCATCTTTTTGGTACGACTTGGTCTTCACCTCCACCTCATCCGACACCATAAATGCAGAGTAGAATCCGAGTCCGAAGTGACCGATAATATTGGCTTCATCCTTATACTTTTCGATAAAATCTTCGGCAGATGAGAACGCCACTTGATTGAGGTATTTGAGGACTTCCTCTTCCGTCATACCGATTCCTCTATCCTTTATGGTAAGGGTCTTTTCCTCCTTATTCAATATTACATCAATAGTCAAATCCCCCAACTCTTGATCAAAATCGCCTTTCATGGCATAGGTCTTGAGTTTTGTGGTGGCATCTATAGCATTGGAGACCAGCTCCCTTAAAAATATCTCGTGTTCAGAATAAAGAAACTTCTTAATGATGGGAAATATGTTTTCCGCTTCAACGGCTATCTTCCCTTGTTTGGGTTTTGTCGCTTGCTTAGTCTTACTCATATGTTATAATTTTTTATGTTTTTAGTATGAAATGGTACCCACTCCTCCATCACAAACACTTATCAGGTATGAAATGGTACCCACTTGGTATTATCAAAACCCATTCCACCCCCCAAAATACTGCCAAAGTGGCAGACTAATAGCGAAACCGTAGCGATTTAGACTTCTATACCACAGGCTCCTTCTTGTCGAAATAGGGATTATCCCGGATGCGAATTGGGTTAAAAAGCGTTAAGAATTAATAAACTTCTGTTAAAGCATACCTTTGCATGTCACTTTGCCTTTATTTTGTCTTCTAAACAGAAACAACCACTCGGGATTAGACATTGAGTTGTAAAAGAAACTTTTGTCATCTTTCGATAAAGTGGTAGGAAGAAAGCTATTATCCACACAAAACGAAGAGTTATGAAACGGCTAACGATATCAAAATTGACGATGTTATTGTATTTAGTAAGTGGGCTACTACTGGTATTTTCTTGTACCTCTGCCAAAAAATTGGCTGAATCCGGCAAGTACGATGAAGCCATCGTGTATTTAGTCAAAAAGCTGCGAGGAAAGCGAAAGAAATCTCCCAAGAAGGTTCGTTTACTCGAGTATGCCTTTGCCAAGGCTCAAGCGAGGGATTTTAGGGAAATAAAGCGGCTGAAGGCCTCCAATCGGGAGGAAAATTGGACAGCGATATCCGACATTTATGAGGGCATCAAAAGAAGGCAGGATTTGATAGAGCCCCTCACTCCATTGACGGATAAAAACGGGTACACGGCTCATTTTGATTTTGTAGATGTAGTAGGCGCTGCAATTAAGGCCGACAATAAAGCGCGATCCTTTTTATATAAGGATGCTGTGCGCTTAATGGAGCGTTTTAAAAAGACCCATGATAAGTATTATGCGAGAGAGGCCTTTTATGCTTTGGAAGAGCTGCATGATAAGTATGGAGAATACGAAAACTCCCGGCTGTTGCAAGACAAGGCATACGAAGCCGGCATGGATCACTATTTCATACATATAAAAAACCGGAGTAGAACGATTCTTCCCGCTTCATTCGCCCGCACGCTATCAGACGTACCGCGTAGGGATTTCGAAAAAAAATGGAAAGCCATCGACCCTGTGCGGGTAAAAAACAAGCATTACGATTACGCCATCGTATATGAGATTAATGAGGTGGAGATTAGTCCGGACTTGCAAAAAGAACGGGAGTTTGAAGAAACGAAGGTAATAGAAAAGACCTCATCCGGGACCAATGGATTGTCAACCCCTATCTTTTTGGATGACTCCAAGGAGAAAGATAAAACCTCTAAACCAAAAGAAGTCAAAATCAAAATCACGGTAAAAGCTCGTGTTTTGGAGGTGTTTCAACACAAATCTGCCTGGATTCGAGGAGTGGTAAGAGTGTACAGGGAAAAAGACCACGGTATCGTCTTTACGGAGCCTCTGGAGTCGGAGTATGTATTTGAGAATTACGCGTCAAAATTGCTTTCCGGAGACGAGCGAGCCCTATCGGACGAGACGAAGAGGAGATTGGGCAATCGTCCGGTGGCCTTTCCCTCAGACGACGATTTTTTGTATGATGCGGCTAACTACATGAAGAGCAAATTCTTCGCGATTTTTCGCAAATTCACCCCCTCTACCCAAAATAACCGGTAATACCGTAGGGTCTCTGTATTATTCTCCATCCGGCATGTGATATTCCAATTGGATTGCCTACTTTTGTACCTCTCCTTTACGATAAGAATAGCACATGCCGGAGTTTTGCCATTTACATAATCACACTCAGTTTTCTCTTTTAGACGGAGCCTCAGATATCACTGCGCTCATGAAAAAGGCGGCAGCAGATGGCCAGAAGGGCGTCGCGATGACAGATCACGGCAACATGTTTGGTGCCTTCAAGTTTGCCGCCGAAGCGACAAAGCACCAACTCAAGCCCATATTGGGATGTGAGTTTTATCTGGTGGAAGACCGATTCAAACAGTCCTTTTCGCGTTCGAAGGGTGAATCAGATCGGCGATACCACCAATTGATGCTTGCCAAAAATGCCACAGGCTATAAAAACCTCATGAAGCTCACTTCGTTGGGATACATTGATGGACTGTATGGGAAGTATCCTAGGATAGACAAAGAACTCATAGAGCAATACTCAGAAGGGGTCATTGCCACATCGTGCTGCCTAGGGGCAGAAATCCCGCAGGCTATTTTGCACGGGGATCTCGAGAAGGCCGAATCCTTGGTAAAATGGTGGAAAGATTTGTTGGGGGAGGATTTCTACATCGAGTTACAAAGGCACAGAGGTCTTGAAAACATCAATGGAACCGGCGTATCGCAAGAAGACATCAACCAAACGCTCATACAATTGGCCAAAAAGTATGACCTAAAAACGATCTCCACCAATGATGCTCACTATCTCAACGAAGAGGATTGGAAGCCACACGATATCTTGCTATGTGTCAACACGGCACAGCTCATTTCGGAAACCCAGCGCTTTAAATTTCCGAGTTCCGACTTTTTCTTCAAGACACAGGAAGAGATGAACACTCTTTTTGCAGATGTGCCGGAGTCGGTAGATTACACCATGGAAATATTTGACAAGGTAGATCACCTAAACCTGGCCCGGGATATCATCTTACCCACTTTTCCCTTGCCGGAGGGTTTTGTCACACAGGCAGACTATCTTCGCCATCTTGTCGAAAAGGGGGCCAAATGGCGCTATCCGAACATGACAGACGAAATCCGGCACCGGTTGGAATACGAGCTGGATATCATCAGCAAGATGGGATTTGAAGGGTATTTTTTGATTGTCCAAGACTTTATCATTGCTGCAAGGGAGCTCGGTGTAAGTGTGGGTCCGGGACGGGGTTCTGCCGCGGGTTCTGCCGTGGCATATTGTTTAACCATCACGGATGTTGACCCTATCAAATACAATCTGCTGTTTGAGCGATTCCTCAATCCTGAGCGTCAGTCCATGCCGGATATAGATATTGATTTTGACGATGATGGACGGCAAAGCGTCATAGATTGGGTAGTAGATAAGTACGGCAGAAATCAAGTGGCACAGATTATCACTTTCAATACTATGGCTGCCCGTTCGGCGATTAGGGATGTAGCGAGAGTATTGGATTTGCCCTTGCAAGAGGCGGACAAAATTGCCAAGTTAGTACCCGCTAAGCCCGGGATATCACTCAAGAAAATATTGGATGAGGAAGTAGATCTGAAAAAGGAATTTAAGAGCGAGGAAGCAGAGACAATAGAAGTGCTTCGCAATATTAAGAACACAGACACCCTGGCCGGAGAGACTTTAAAACTTGCGGAAAAGTTGGAAGGTTCGGTGAGAAATTCAGGGGTCCATGCTGCAGGAGTCATTATCGCTCCGGAAGATATCACTAATTTTATTCCAGTCTTTACCAATAAGGATACCAACCTGCTCATTACGCAGTTTGATGGAAGTGTAGTAGAAAGTGCAGGAATGCTAAAAATGGACTTCCTGGGGCTAAAAACACTCTCAATAATCAAAGATGCGATCGAGAATATTGTCTTGAGATATGGAGAAGAAAAGCGGATCGACCCGAGAAATATCCCGTTGGATGACGAATTGACATTTGAGTTGTTTCAAAGAGGAGAGATGACGGGCATCTTCCAATTTGAATCGGAGGGAATGCGCAAGCACCTGAGAGACCTGAAGCCGACCAATATCGAAGATCTCATCGCCATGACTGCGCTTTATCGACCCGGGCCGATGGATTATATCCCACAATTCATCAATAGAAAACAGGGGCGAGAAGCGGTGGTTTATCCACATGAGTGGTTAGAGGAGCTATTGAAACCGACATATGGCATTATGGTGTACCAAGAGCAAATCATGCAAACTGCTCAAATTATGGCCGGTTATTCCCTTGGCAAAGCGGATATGCTCCGTCGTGCGATGGGTAAGAAGAAGCACGAGGTGATGAAGGAACACCGCAAGATTTTTATCGATGGCGCAAAAGAGAAGGGAATCGATGAAAAAAAGGCAAATGATATTTTTGATATCATGGCCAAATTTGCCTCCTACGGATTTAACCGCTCGCATGCTGCTGCATATTCTGTGGTCTCCTTTCAAACAGCCTACCTGAAGGCGCATTATCCGGCGGAGTTTATGGCCTCTGTCTTGACTCATAATAAGAATGACATAACCAAACTCAACTTCTTCCTCCGGGAGTGTAAACGGATGAATATAGAGGTACTGCCTCCGGATGTGAATGAGAGCAGCATCTTTTTTAGTGTCAACCAGAAAGGTCAAATCCGGTTTGGATTGTCTGCATTGAAAGGGGTAGGAGAGGGACCGGTGGAAGCTATCATCTCCGAGCGAAAATCCGGAGGACCGTTTACTTCCATCTTTAACATGACGCAACGGCTGGATTCCAGAGCAGTCAATAAAAAGTGTTACGAATCCCTAATATTCGGGGGTGCCATGGATGCTTTTGGAGCTAAGCGCGCTCAATATTTTGCTCCTTCCGGTAAATTTGCCACCGCATTGGAGCACGCCATCAAATTTGGTAGCCAGGTACAGCGCTTAAAAGAAGAAAGTGTCAACACGCTATTCGGGATGTCAGAAGTGGCACAAATCCAAGAGCCGGCACTACCGGAGGCGGAAGAGTGGCCCTTGATTCACAGATTGGAAAAAGAGAAAAGTGTTGCCGGTATCTATTTGAGTGGACACCCATTGGATACTTTCCGGTTGGAGATGGATCATTTTATCAATACCCGGTTAAATCAATTAGACAAACGCCCTGACCAGTTAGTCACCATCGCCGGTATCGTGGTCAAAGCAAATCACCGCATCTCTAAGAAAGGGACCGCATATGGCCAATTTAAAATAGAAGACTATTACGGAGGATTGGAGTTGAGTTTGTTTTCCAATGATTATCTACAGTTTAAAAACTTCTTCAACGAAGGAGCAATCATCTATTTAGAAGGGCGGTATGCCAAGAAATGGAATAACGAGGAGGAACGGACATTCAAATTAAGCAAAGCGGGAACACTCGAATCCCTCAATGAACGAATTACCGAGATTACGTTACTACTTCCATTAGAAAACATAAATAACAGGTTGATCGAAGATATTGCGGCTGCGTGTGAACAGCATAAGGGGCAACACCGCTTGAAATGCATGGTGGTCGACCGGAAGAACAAGCTAAAGCTGACCTTCGCTTCCGAAAACACCAAGGTAGCTGTCGACCAAGACTTGGTCGATGTCTTTCACAATATGGGCATTTCTTCCAGGATTGCTTCGAGCAAGTCTTAATTTCTACATCAAATTGGATGTGTGGACAACAATCCCAAGGCAGTATTAACGTTGTAGGAGTGTAATGTTGCTAAGTAACCTTAATATGCATAATTATTTATCGCCCTTTTTGTTTAGTATCTTCCTCTTTATAAATATTGGAGAGTTGCATGTTTTTGGTCAGTCTTCCATTTTTCCCAAGTCAAAAGTGGACACGCATCAACTACAGCAATTGGCCATCGATGCGCTTCATGATGTTTATCTCCTTAAGAACAACGGGCAATTAATAAAATACAGTTCAGATACCACCGTAACCTTCTACCATAATATGGGTAGTGCTACGTCTTTAGATGTTACGAATCCTTTTAAACCGTTTTTGTTTTATAAAGACTACCAAAGGGTGGTTGAATTGGACAAATACTTGGGGGAACAAGGTATCTTGGATCTCAAAACCTTGGGAATAGGGTTTATTGGTTGTATAGCAAAAGCTAAAGACGATGGTTATTGGGCGTACGATAGTGACAATAGCGTCCTCCTGCATTTTAATTCATCCCGGAGTATTGACTACCGATCGGAGCCCTCCTATAAGTTTATAAAAAATATTCATCCAGACCAAATCATCGTCCAACACAAGTATATCTATCTCATAGATCGGCAGAAGGGCTGTTTGGTATATGATCCATTTGCACAATTTCAGCATTTTTTACCCTTTGACCGAGCTTTGCAAAATGTCCTTTTGTCAAATGGAAAAATGTATGGTGTCCTCAACGGGAATCTTGTAAAAATATCGTTCCACCATTTCATACCAAGCCTAAAAATAGTTCAAACCCATGTCGCATTTGCAGTGAAGATGGAGGGGACAATCGCAGTATTGCTAAAGGACGGTACTTTGGAAGTTATAGGGGGCAATTAGTGCCTCGGAAACAAAATATCTACAATATTGAGGACGGCCAATTCAATAATTGTTGTAACTTTATTTTTATTAATCAAGCTTTTTTGCGTTATGAAAAATTTCTTGTTTTTTTTGTTTTTTACGGTAACCCTCCCAATAATTATGCCTGCGCAAGAGCATCCGGTTCGAATACAGAGAAAAACAGCAATTACATTCGAAGGTGGATGGAACAGCCTGGCTGGCGTAGGTATTAATGTGTCCTATGCTCCTGTTTCAAAGTTTGCCATTGATCTTGGGTCAGGTCTTGGACTTCAGGGTTTCAAGGGAGGAATAAGAGGTCGGTATTTCTTTTTAGATAGCAATCTATCACCTTATTTTGGGATGGGTTATATGATAGCTCCAAATCAACTCGATGGGTATCCTGTAAGAGATGAAAATGGCGATCTATTTATGGTCAATCTTTTACCTTCGCATTATGGTCAATTTGTACTAGGAATAGAGTATATGAGCCAAGGAGGATTTGTCATTGGTGCTAATATCGGGTATGCTCTTCTGATAAAGGGGGGAATAGAAGCAGCTCGAAATAACGTATCCATTGAGCCTGTCGAACAGATTTTAGATCTACTGTTTGGCAGCGGGATTGCATTTGGAGTTAATCTTGGCTATTCTTTTTAATCAGTCCCTACAAAAGAGATGCGTTTTTTTATAATTTTATAGGTGAGGGCTAGTGGTCTTAGGGCTAAGAATGAATAAACTCGGCCTAGATAGAATTCTTAAATGAACTTGTAGCTATCCTTAGCAGAAAACAACCTATTTTGGCGCTCCCATCACCTGCGGGACGCGCTTTCCGGAATGTGCATTACAACTAATAATAGAGGTATTACCCACTTATCTATCGTCTTAATTTCTTTCTGCAAGTCCCTGTATGTAGCGTTTCGCCCCACGCTTTTTTATCCGCCTATCTAATTTTAGTCCCTCTTGTACACTTTCATTCTGTTGATGAAATACCACCTCCCAATCATTTGCTTGCCCGGTGAAACCTTTGTGGTTGGTATTGTGCCTTCTAATGCGCTCTGAAAGGACATCTTTTGTGTGACCAACGTAGAATTTATCGATGGTAACCG
>JALWRC010000034.1 GCA_027080725.1 Saprospiraceae bacterium | reverse complement strand
ATGTCTTCACCGCCAACAACGACGGGGCCAACGACTTTTGGACGGTATTCCCCACGGACAATGTCTCCATCCTGCGGACGTGGATATACGACCGTTGGGGCGAGCTGGTCTTCTACTCGGGCGAGGGCATCCCGCGTTGGGACGGCCGCTTCCACGGAAAAGCCGCCCCCGCGGCGGTCTATGTCTATGTGGTGGAGTTCCGCGACGCAGCGGGCAAGGTCCATAAGCGCAGCGGAGATGTGACGCTCGTACGGTGAGGTGATGTGGGAACACCGAACGAGGATTCACCCCGCAGAATACACATTCAACGGGGTAAACGAACGCCGATTTCGGAGGTGATAAATAATGCGTGTGCCTATACTGCATATAGCGTGGAGTAAAATGCAATTCTTAACTCAACTCTTGACTCGTCATGGTTTTAGTTTGCCTTTTGTATTGAAATATCCAATGAACATGTTCAATTCGGTTCATTGTCAGGATGATAACCAATAGAAGGGGACTTTTGGGTGATCTTACTTGGGGATGTAATATCAGAATATTCATGGTGAAATGGTGGAAGGTTGGAAGAATCCAACAAATAGGAACAAGCGGATACTACCAGGCAACGAAAGTATTTGACAGTAATTTTAGATAGGAAAGCCCGATAGAATGCCAAGGATTATTGCTACGGATTTATTTGATATACCTTCCATTTGATTAATGCATTGATTTGGGGAGATTTATTGGAAAGGGTTACTTTCTAATGGTATACAAATAGTAAAAATTGCAAAATGTTTAATCTAAGTCTCTTCACAAATGGAATGTAAAGCTAAGGCAATGTATATTTCATAAACCAATCCCATAAAAAATCAGTAGCTTTTACACCCTTTGGGTTATTTAATCCATTGGGGTACTTGTGTTCCAGTTCATTTACAAAGAGCACCCTGGACTCATTTCCTTGTCCACTTAAATCATCCTGCCATGTAATAACGTTGTATTTTGGAGGATTGGGGGTTTCCGTATAATTGTTGCCTAAAGACAAAGTTTTCTTCAAATTCGAAACTTGTTTTGCTATTTGTGGGATTTGTAGTAATTCTTTTGCGCTAAACGGTAACTCTTCGATTCCTAGCACCTCTAATGCAGTTGGGTCCTTTGATCCCAATATTTGGAATAGTGGCATGATGCGTCCTTTTATATCCATGACTGCATCAAGGCCAATATTTCCTGCTGAAGCAGCCGAAAAACGATCATTCATCTCGTCAATTATTCTGGATTTTACAAAAGCACCACCGCCTGAAAAGCCAGAGATGTAAATTCTCTTCGGGTCTATATTGAATTGTTGCTTACACCAATTGATAAGTTCTTCAAAAAAAGGTATATCGTCTTTGATTGGATAACCTTCTGGAATTTGTGATGCTAAGCCGTCAGCACTCCATTTAGTGTTTAATCTATTGTTCTTCTCTAATATTGGGTATTTTAATGCAGTAGGAAAGACAGCGATAAAATTTTCTTCTTCTGACTTTTGAACCCATCCACTAATGTTGTAAAATTTTGTACCGTTACCTGATGAACCGTGAAGCATGAAGAGTAAAGGTACCGGCGTATCATCGTTATAACTCTTCGGAACGTGTACCAAATAATTTCGTTTCACCCCATCCATAACTTTATTAAATTCATTCTTTCCTATATGCCATTCTTTTTCAGCATCATTATTGATTGGTGCATCTTCATGATTACAGGAAATAAATACGAGTGAGGATACTAAAAAGATGATGAAATTTTTCATAGTTAAACATATTAAGATTATTAATCTATTTTATTATTCAACGGGTTGTACGGGAATTATTTGTTCGAATTGTCATTAATTTAATTTTACAAATATATACATAATTTCAAAATTGACAGTATCGCTGTAATTCAGCCCCCTATAATTCAGACAAAAGAACGATACTTGGTGCGTCGAGAATATGCTTGACAGGAAACCCAACCTTTTTGTTACTTTTTGGGGCAATGCCAAAAAGTAAGGCTAGTCAATATATGAATTCTGTTGTGAATGCAAATGCTTTTTAATCAAAGCACAAGTGTGCAGCTTGTAATACACCCCACCTTTGTTTCAAAGGCGCAATCCTATAATTCTTGTATCTTTGGTTGTTAAAATCAAATGAGGAGCAGACTTGCTTCAACTGTTTGGTTCGTTAAGTCGCAACAACCACTTCCTTACAATGATAAAACTCTCCTTTAAAAACCCGTATCTCATTATCGTCTTTGCATTGGCGGTGGCCGTTTTGGCAGCGGTGCTCATTCCGAGAACCCCTGTGGACATATTGCCGGCCTTCAAGAAGTCTGCTATGCAGATTCTTACGCTCTACCCGGGGATGCCTGCGATGGTGGTCGAAAAGGATATCACTTCGCGTATGGAGCGATGGACCGGACAATCCAACGGTATCCTCAAGCAAGAATCTAAAAGCATTATGGGGGTCAGCATGGTGACCAACTATTATCGCGAAGATATCGAGCCGGCAGAAGCGATGGCCAACACCTCCTCCTATGCTATGTCGGATATGTATTATCAACCGCCCGGAACTCTTCCCCCGATGGTGCAGCCCTTCGATCCTACCGCATCGAAGCCATTGATGTTATTGACGGTAAGCAGCGAAGTGAAATCCGGCAAGGAGTTGTACGATGTCGCGTATTACGCCCTACGTCAGATGTTGAGCGGTATCAAAGGGATTATCGCCCCGGCGGCTTATGGAGGCTCGAAGCGTAAAATTTATGTGTTTGTCGACCCGGAGAAACTGCAAGCGCTCAACGTCTCTCAAACGGAGATTGCCGAAGCATTGCAGAAGAATACTACAATGATTCCATCGGGTATAGCCCGTATCGGTCAACTCACTTGGGGCATCGACGCCCAAGGGATGATTAAAGACGTCAAGGATTTTAATGATATTGTGGTCAAATATGAAAATGGAGTGCCGGTGTATATCCGTGATTTGGGTAGGGTAGAGGATGCCAGTGCCATACAGACCAATATCGTGCGTATCGATGGGCGGGAGCAGGTGTATCTCCCGATTTTTAAACGGCAAAAGGCCAATACCATTGCAGCGGTGGAGGCGGTTAAAAAGGCTTTGCCCAAGTTGCAAGAGCGCCTTCCGGAGGATGTCAAACTCAATGTTATCTTCGACCAGTCCTCTTATGTGAAGACCTCCATCAACGGACTGATATCGGCCGGACTCGGCGGTATCGTCCTGATCGTATTCATATTGTTGCTATTCCTCGGAGATATCAAATCCGCCTTGATTGTGGCTGTCAGTTTGCCACTATCCGTCCTTTTTGGGATGTTGATCCTCTATTTTTCCGGCCAATCCATCAATAGTATTACGATGGGCGGCATCGCCTTGGTGCTAGGGTTGTTGGTGGACAACTCTATCGTCGTGATTGAGAATATCGACCGGCACCTGAAGATGGGCAAATCTCCGGCAAAGGCCGCTATGGACGCCGCTATCGAAGTGGCTATGCCCGTGTTGGCCTCCACATTGGTCATTATCATCGTATTCTTCCCGGTGATGTTCCTCAGTGGCATTGCCAAATATTTGTTTTCTCCTCTCGCCATAACCGTGGCGGGAACGATGCTTGGCTCCTATATCTTTTCTCTGACCGTCATACCACTTTTGGCGGCGCGTTTTTTCCGGGCATACCTGCCTCAATCAGGAGATAAACCCAGGGAATCCGCCTTTCAACGGTTGCTCAATCGTCTTAGGCACTTTTATCTGCGGACGCTGAAGTGGGCATTGAGAGCAAAGTATCTGCTATTGCTATTGGCTCTGCTCGGGTTTGCTTTGTCTCTTTGGTTTTTGCGCGGTACCGGATACGAGCTCTTCCCCAATGTCGATGTGGGGCAAATGGAGATTTTTGTCCGGTTGGAGACCGGCACTCCCTTGCGAAGTACGGAAAAGACCATTGCGGAGATGGAGCAAATCGTGCGGGAGGAAACAGGGGGCGATTTGAAGCAAATCGTGTCCAATATCGGGGTGTTTTACGACCTTCCTGCCGCTTACACGCCCAATTCCGGCCCGCAGGATGCCTTTATCAAGGTGCAGTTGAGGGAGCATCATCGCCTGCCCACGTCGGTCTATGTGCGCCGCCTTCGTCAACGATTTCATACCCTGCCTGGCGTAGAAGTGAGTTTTAATACCGGAGGCTTAATCACCGCAGCACTCAATGAGGGGAAGACCGCCCCCGTGGATGTACAAATCAAAGGGAATAAGCTCGAGGTCCTCGAAAAAATAGCAAAGCGCATTCGCGACACCATCGCTCAAATCCCGGAAGCCCGGGACGTGCGCATCCTGCAGCGGCTGGATCAGCCCACCAAGGAAGTGGATATCGACCGGGTGAAAGCTTCCCTCATGGGAGTGGAGCCGGTGGATGCCATCAAGAATATCGTATCGGCGCTCAACTCCTCTGCGACATTCAATAAAGCTTTCTGGATTGATGAGCACAACGGCAATCACTACTATGTCGGGGTCACTTATCCCGAAAGCGAAATAGATCGCCGGGATGTCATCGGCAATGTGGTAGTCAAAAGCCACACCACCGGGCAGGTCATCCCGTTTAAGAATTTTGCAAGGATCCGGGAGACGACCGCCCCTGTAGAAATCAATCACCACGACCTTGCGCGAGAGTTCAACGTGTATTCCAATGTCGAAGGCGTCGATATCGGCAGTTTCTCCGAAGAAGTGATACGCAGGATTGACGCGATGCGCCCAACTTTCCCGCGCGGATATGATGTCCATTTTGAAGGTGAAGTCGGTGTCATGAAGAAGTCCTTTAGCAATCTCGGATTGGGACTACTGCTCGCGGTTTTGTTGGCGTTCTTCGTGGTTACTCCGTTATTTCGATCATTCAAGCTGGCCATGATTATCATTATGTCTTTCCCTTTGGGTTTGATAGGGGTGGCATCGGCCATGGGATTGACCGGCACCTACCTCAATATCCAAACCATTATGGGTATTATCATGGTGGTGGGAATCTCGGTGTCCTATGGCAACATATTGATTGACCGGATCAATAGTGTTTTGGCGGAATCAGGGGATAAGATGCAGGCTATTTTGCAAGGGGCATCCAATCGCTTTCGCCCCATTTTGATGACGATGTTGACGACGGTACTGGGACTTCTTCCGACGGCCATGGGGTGGGGAAGAGGGACAGAGGTCAATCAGCCGCTCGCTATAACTGTTATAGGCGGGACGCTGGCCGCCACCTTTCTTGCATTCTATATTATTCCGATATTATACGATTTATTTACCAGACAGAAGCAGGTGCGTTAAGTCGCCATGTCCTGTGTTTTTTATTACAAAACGATGGTTAAAATGACAGATATAAAAACGATTTCCATTCTTTTCTTCTTCTCGGGCATTCTGCTTTTCAGTTGCCAATCCACTCCGGAGACGGAGACCGCTACAACGGGGACGGACACGGCACCGTCGGCGGGGATTCCCACTGTTCGCGTCGTGGAGCCGCAGAGACGTGCGTTTGAAGGGAGC
Organism: Saprospiraceae bacterium; assembly: GCA_027080725.1. GTDB lineage: Bacteria > Bacteroidota > Bacteroidia > Chitinophagales > Saprospiraceae > JALSTN01. The sequence goes on along the minus strand of JALWRC010000034.1, from coordinate 17,974 downwards.
TTTACGCTCACCGGTACTGCTATGCCCGACAAAAGCGTAACGGTATATGCCCTGGAAGGTGGGCAAGTACGACGCATGTTGGCTGATATCGGGCAGTGGGTGACGAAGGGGCAGACTTTGGCACGTCTGACCAATCCTGAGATTTCGCGTCAGTATGAAATGGCAAAGGTCGCGGCCAAGTACGCCAAGAAGGAGTACGATAGACTCAAGGGCATTCAGACGGCTACCCCCGACTTAGTATCGATTCGGGAAGTGGAAGCCGCAGAGGCCAAATATGAAATAAAAAATGCCGCACTCCACGCGATATCCAATCGCATGGCCCAATTAAGTGTTCGCGCGCCTTTTTCCGGGACGGTCTCCAAACGCTATGTGGATGCCGGGGCATTGGTGCAAAATGCATTAAAAACCGGTTCGGCGACCCCTTTGGTCGATATTCAGGATGCGAGCACCATCCGGTTGACCATATATATGCCGGAATCGGATGTTTCTTATGTGAGTAAAGGGACAGCCGTTACCATCCATTTTCCGGAGCTCGGAGGGAAAGAATACCAAGGCAGGGTGACCCGGACTTCCGGCGCATTGGATCCCTTGACCAAGAATATGACGGTAGAAATCGATATCCCCAATAAGGCTCATAGGATTAAACCGGGGATGTTTGCCAGAGTGGACTTTGTATTGGCGACAAAGGAGGAGGTTTTGTCCCTTCCACAAGAGGCTTTGGTGCTCAAAAACGATGCCACCTATGTCTATGTAGTAAAGGGGGGCTTCGCACACTTGAAGGAGATAAAGAAAGGCCTCGAAGACAAAGAGCACTTTCAGGTCATCAGCGGCGTCACCCCGGGGGACAAGATAGTGGTGAAGGGAAAAAATACGATAAGGGACGGAGTTAAAGTACAAATGGTAAAGTAGTGCCTGCAAGAAAACTCTTCAAAATTAGAAATGTATCTTTTGGCGATCTTTTTATTTTTCTCAACTCACTGATACTCCGGCATCACTTCGTCTCGAAAAATGAAAAAGCTCATCCAAAATCTTTCATTTCATAAAAATTGACAGTTTTCTGGCAAGCACTAAGTAAGACGTTATGAAATGGGCATAAAGAATAATCTGACGAGTTTTTTTACCAATCGGCATGATTATTTTATATCAAAGATTCTATCGGACCTTAATGGATAATAAAAAATAAACATATGAATATAAAATACAGCTTTTGGTTAGGAATACTCTTTTTCTCATTCCTCTATTTTCTGCCTAAAACGAATGGCCAATCCACTTTTGAGTTGGATATGGATGTACTGCTCAAGCGCTGTCATGCAGACGCCCGCCTACAGTCCCTGTACACGGCAAAGCAGCAACTCGCGCTTGCGGAGTATGAAAAAACTAAAAAATGGTGGTGGCCGACCCTGTACGGAGGCCTCACCTCTTCCGGCCTTCTCGGGACTGCTCAGAATACAGATGGGCGCTTTTTTCGGGACATTCGCAAACACAACCTTTGGGCGGGATTAGGGATAGACGCGACCTGGGACTTGAAGGAGAAATACCGGGTGCAGGCCAATAGTTGGGCGGCCAAAGCATTGTCCTATGCTAAGGCGGCGGACCAAGAGGAATTACTGCTCGACGCCATCGAGGAATACTTCACTTTTAAGCGAGGGTATGCCACGTTCTTCTCCTACGTACGGTTAGTGGAAAAATCTACGAGTATTGCCGAGCAATATCAAAAACAAGTAGCGCGCGGATTGAAGCCGAAGTCGGATTATCTGATCGCCAAAAGCAGGGTCAATGCGATGCAGTCCAAAGCGGTATCCGCTTATCGTATGATGAAACGCAGTGAGGCGGCGCTCATCGCCCTTCTGGATCTGCCTGCAGATACTGAAATAGAATTGACCGACACCTTGTATGCTCCTCTTAGCTTGGTAGAGACTAAGGCCCCGGACTGGTCTGCCATGCTCGACATAGACCCTACGCTCCATCAAATCGAAATGCAGATTAATGGTCTGGAAGCCGGAAAACAGGCATTGACCAAGGGGCGCTGGCTTCCCAAACTGTTCTTGAATACCAATGGCAGTTTATTTGGGGGAACCTTCGATCCCTTCGACCCCACCGGGGTGTTTCGCGCCGGAGCCCTCTGGCAAATACCGCTGCATCAACTCAAGGGCAATGCCGATTTGCAGATAGCCGAAGCCAAAATCGCTACCATGAGGGCATCAGAGGCCTTCATCCGCCGGGACAGACAATTGAAATTGATGCAAGCGCTGCAAGAGATGACCAACCTCGAGCAGCAGATGGAAGTGGCAGAAGCCGCCAAGTCCTATGCATTGGAAGCCTTCGACCTCATCCTCGCAAGACAGCAAAAAGGAGTTGCCTCCCCTTTGGAACTCTTTGAGGCGGAAGAGCAGGCGGTGCAGACAACCATCGATTACCTGCACGTGGTACTCGACTACAATTATGCACAGTATCGATATCTTGTATTGACCCGAGGGGTGAAATAAGGGGCCCTTCTTCGTATTGTCGCCGCACTATTATCAAGTGTAACCATTATCCACATTACCATTTGAGTCATGAGCAGCTTACTTCGCTCAAATATACTGAAAAGTTGAAAATTTAGAGAAAGCTACAAGGCATGGTGTGTATTACAAAGTGCACTTTTTTTAAAGAATTCTGAGAAATACACATGTGCAATACGTCACTTCAGGAGTGAAAATTGCCTTAGGTGCCTGTTTGCACCACAAGACCATTGACCATTAAATATTTATGGTTTAGATAAGTCTTTTGGTAGTTCTTTAGCAGATGTCCATTCTTCAATCAAGGTTAAGAGAGGCTATTCTATACAGGGAAGATGTAATATATGGCCTATTCCGGCGAAATTCCAAGCGGGAACCGGCGCTAACCCGGGATAGTGTTATTTATATCTTCTATGGTCTAAGTACCATTAAGGCACAGTTTTCACTTCGAAGCATAGTTGCCGTGTTCCCTTCAACAGAAGGTATGGCCGCCCCACTATGTGTAGCTCTTAATTTCGCCTAGACCTTTTTGTTACTTTTTGGGGCAATGCCAAAAAGTAAGGCTATTCCATTAATGAATTCTGTTATGAATACAAATGCTTTTTAATGAAAGCTCATTAGTGCATTTTGTAATACACACCAAGGTATGGTGTGTGTTACAAAGTGCAGTTTTTATTTAGTGGTATTCTCCTGTAGGCCTACGGACCCAATACGCTATGCGTTACGTCCTTCTTTTTGCAGGATGCAATGCTTTGGCGGGAGGAGAGGCAGGTAAATGCCGGATAATGCCGCTTTCGAAAGGAGTCCAGATGGCGGTGGGGATGCCTGCCTTTTTGAAGGCTTTATTGGCCCAGGTGTTGCAGGTGTAAAACAACCAGTAATGCCCTTTGGCAGCGTAAAAATAATCGGAGGGGCCGTAATGAAAGGGGCGGAACAGTATCTTTTGTCCATTTTCATCCTTCACAAAGGTGTTTTGAATAAACTCGAATAGAGCATTCATTTGACTATCGCAAATGATGAGTTGCCTCCATGTGGCGGATCGCCTCAAATAACCCCTAACACGCAAGAGCGTCGGGGTGGGTATAAAAGCCGCCTTCAATGCTCCTTTGATAGATAGGCTATCCCACTCGTGGGCCTCGGTGTAAAAGGCTTTCTCTCCCCAACCGAATGAGGTGTACCTGTCCTTTCTGTCGTGTTGAATCCCCTGTTTTAACGGGGAAGGAAGTGCCGAGTCCGGAAAGATGATTTCGATGTGGACCCCACTCGAATGGACGTATATGGTGTCGCCCGGTTGGGGGCATGGAGGAACGGGATGGGTGTGCAGTCTGGAGAGCAATGCCGCACTCCCCAGATAGGCCAGGACCAATCCGGCAAGCAGGAGGAGAAAATACAGGGCGTAACGGAGTGTTTTCATTTTTTCGTAGTTTGCGTTTTTTAAAGTCAGATGGAACCATTGCTGATGAATGAATGGCTGTGTTGAATATCAGATAATTATTAAGATTATACCTGTTCCATCTACTTATTTTTATGTATAGGCATCACAGTTGTGTTAGACGGCACCTTTGGATTTGTACCAAAAAGTAAGTATAAAGGTAGTAAAACTTGGTTTGAACGGCATCATAAATAAACGACATTGTTTAATACATGCGGTGTTCGAAATAGGCACGTTCGATATCCTCCCGATGGTCCGGGTGGGCAATGTTGACCAAAGCTTCTATGCGATCGCGGACGCATTTGCCATATAAATTGGCGACCCCGTACTCTGTGACGACGTAGTGGACATGAGCCCGGGTGGTGACCACACCGGCCCCCGGTTGCAGAAATGGGACAATGCGGCTTCGACCCTTTTTGGTGACCGAGGGAAGTGCAATAATCGGTTTCCCCCCTTCGCTAAGAGAGGCCCCTCGAATGAAGTCCATTTGCCCGCCGACCCCGCTATACATGCGCATACCTATTGAGTCGGCGCAAACTTGACCTGTGAGATCTACTTCAATGGCAGAGTTGATGGAGACCACTTTTGGGTTTTGACTGATAATGCCTACATTATTCGTGTAGTCGGCCTCTTTCATTTCGATGAAGGGGTTATCATCCACGTAGTCGTATAGTCGCTTGCTGCCGACCAAAAATGTAGTGACCGCCCGGCCACGATTGACTTTTTTGTTGTTTCCATTGATGACATCGTCCAGGATGAGATCGACGACTCCATCAGAAAACATTTCCGTATGGATGCCGAGATTTTTGTGATTGCCCAGTCTGCTTAATACGGCATTGGGGATACTCCCGATCCCCATTTGCAAAGTGCTTCCATCCTCTATCATTTCAGCAATCAAATCTCCGATTTTTCTTTCAATATCGTTGGGCTCCTTGGTATCATGCGTGGGGATAGGGTAATCGACATCCACTTTTGCATCGATCTCGGAGATATGTATGATCCCATCACCGTGTGTCCTAGGGATTTGTGGGTTAATCTCTGCTATGACGTAATCTGCATTTTCTATGGCCGCCAATGTGGCCGCCACCGTCGTACCCAAAGAACAGTACCCATGTCTGTCAGGGGGAGAAACCGAGATGAGCGTCACGTTTATTTTGATGGCATTCTTCTTTAGCAATAGGGGGAGCTCACCAAGGAAAACCGGAGTGTAACATCCATTTCCCGCCTCAAATGTGTGCCGGACATTGGGGCCGATAAAGAAGGAGTTGACATAAAAGCTTCCTTTCATCTCTGGAGCTGCGTATGGGGCTTCTCCTTCGGTGTGTAAGTGACAGATTTCTACATTTTCTAATTGCTCATAGCGTGCGGTCATCGCTTTGATGAGAACTTGCGGGGCGCCGGCCACCGCTTGGATATATACGCGGTCGTTAGAATGAATGGCTTGTACGGCTTCCTCTGCTGTGATCGCACGATATTTCATGAGAGATGGATTTGAAATTATATTTTGCCGATGTTGAATTATTAACGTCTTAGGAAAATTATAGTTCGTGTACTTTGTTTGCCTATTGTAATAAATTCGTTAGGCAATAATAATATATCTGGTCTGTTCCTTTAGGAAACTATAAGTGAGATGGTAGAGAGAAGCAGGAAATGATGTTAAGTATATAGAAATTTCATAGCTTTGTTATACATTTACTCCATGAGTTTTAGTTCATGGAATCTTAATTGTGATCACTAGAAAATCAATTTATGGCATCAGCGGCTCTAACAGTTAAACAATCAAAGGCAAACGTAAGTAACGGTTTGTATGATCATCAAGATTTGAAGTATCTCCTTAAAAAGGTGGAGAAGATTCCTGTGACGATCTGGGAAAATTCAGAAGCGGCTTCGAAGCATATTGCCAGAACCATTGCCCTGGCTATCCGGCAAAAACAGCAGGATAATGCACCATTGGTCCTGGGCTTGGCAACCGGCTCCTCTCCGATTAAAGTATATGACGAACTGGTGCGCATTCACAGGGAGGAAGGGCTCAGTTTTAAAAATGTTGTGACTTTCAATCTCGATGAATACTTTCCGATGTCACCCAAATCACATAACAGTTATGTGTATTTTATGAATGAGTATTTGTTTGACCATGTAGATATCCCACGGGAAAATATTCATATTCCGGACGGAACGATAAGCATGGATGAGTGGGGCGCTTATTGTTTAGAATATGAAGGTTTGATCGATAGCTATGGGGGGTTAGACATCCAGCTCCTCGGGATTGGAAGAACGGGGCATATAGGATTTAATGAGCCGGGGTCCTGGGAGGATTCACTCACCCGGTTGGTCAAATTGGACGCCATAACGAGAAGGGATGCCGCAGCTGATTTCAATGGCATTGAGAATGTACCATACCGGGCAATTACGATGGGAATTGCCAGTATTCTAAAGGCGAGAAAGATATTCTTAATGGCTTGGGGGCAGCATAAAGCGGGAGTCGTCAAGGCCGCTGTTGAGGGGGAGGTGACCTCTGCACTTCCCGCTAGTTATCTCCAGCATCACCCCAATGTGAAGGTGTTTGTGGATATTGGAGCAGCGGAAGAGTTGAGCCGGATAAAAACTCCTTGGAAAGTCGGTATTTGCAATTGGAAGGATGACTTGATTTGTAAGGCAGTCATATGGTTGTCGGATACAGTCGGTAAGCCGATACTAAAATTGACGGATGAGGATTATTCTGAACACGGACTCAGTGACCTGATTATAGAGCATGCTTCCAGTTATGATATCAATATCGATATATTTAATCGCATTCAACACACCATTACCGGTTGGCCGGGAGGGAAGCCCGGAGCAGATGATACCCATCGTCCCGAAAGGGCCAAACCCGAAAAGAAGCGAGTCATCATCTTTAGCCCACATCCGGATGATGATGTGATTTCGATGGGGGGGACCTTTTTGAGGCTGGTAGAGCAAGGACATGAGGTCCACGTGGCTTACCAAACCTCCGGTAACATCGCTGTGCATGATCATGATGCCTTGAGATATATAGAATTTGTTCAGGAGATTACCTCCGCAATGACCCATCAACAGGATAGTGCTCTTGTGCAACAATTGGATGTGGCAAAAAGATATTTGCAATCCAAAAGAAGCAATGAATTTCCTGTGCCGGATGAAGTGCGAAGGGTAAAAGGCTTGGTGCGGAGAGGGGAAGCTAGAGCCGGTGCGAGATTTTGTGGATTGACGGATGATAAAATTCATTTTTTGGATATGCCTTTTTATGAGACGGGAAGTGTTAAGAAGATGGGGCTAACAACTGAGGATGTACAGATTGTCGCGGATTTGATAGAGAGCGTAAAGCCCCACCAGATATACGCTGCCGGGGACCTCGCTGATCCTCATGGCACCCACAGTATCTGTCTTAATGCTATTTTTAAAGCAATTGCGCTACTTGAAAAGAAAAAATGGATGAAAGATTGTTGGGTGTGGTTGTATCGTGGTGCTTGGAATGAATGGCCCCTTCATGAAATTGATATGGCCGTGCCATTGAGTCCCCTCGAATTGGAAAAGAAACGCAAAGCCATCTTTATGCACCAATCCCAAAAGGATAGCCCTCCGTTTCCCGGCTCTGACGAAAGGGAATTCTGGCAAAGAGCCGAAGAGCGCAACAGGGATACAGCGGGTAGGTATCGAGCATTGGGTTTAGCCGAATATGAAGCAATGGAAGCCTTCTCCAGGTGGAAGCCAAATGGGGCCAACAAGGAATAAATTATTTAATTGGCAATGCGTTTTATTGTTGTTTATTGCAATAAAAAAGTAATAAGCTGATCATGCGCGCATCGTGTAACTCATTGAAGGTGTATAATATATGCTTTGTAGAGGCTCCACTTTAATTGCTGTGTATAACCAGCTAATTATATGTAAGTTACATTTGACAAAAAAAAAGCATATAAATAGGTGTATTCTGCAAAACTATTCATAGATTTGTGCCTTGAAAATTGTGCTTCGTTATGCTGATAGATTAATATTTTGGTGGTAACTTTGCCCAGTTTTTACGATTTATGAGTTGGACGGGAATTGTGGCGGCGTTTTTGCTCATAGGTAGCATATCCGATTAATTTAGAACAAGTAGTTGAGATGAGTAAATCTTTGAAGATTTTTGCGTTATTGGCGGTGGTGCTGGTATTGGGGTTGCAAATGAGTAAAAACGAAGCGGCTACCGGTGTTGAGATTTGTGATAATGGGATTGATGACGACAACGATGGGTTAACGGATATCAACGATCCGGATTGCTCTTGTCATTTGAACGGAGATACACTGTTATTTACTTCTTCACTCATCCCGAATTCTTCGTTTGAAGAAAAGAATTGTTGCCCTACTAACATCGCTCAACTTTCATGTGCAAAGAATTGGATTCAGGCCTCCAATGCAACTACCGATTACTTTAATACCTGTGGATATATGGGGGATGTCTTTCGTTCGGTTCCTCCCATGCCCCTCCCCGCTGGCAATGGATTTGTAGCCTTCCGAGATGAAGATAATTACAAAGAATACACCGGTGCTTGTCTGAATAGCCCTTTATTGGATGGGGTGGAGTACCGATTGCAATTTTATGTCGGATTCGGTAAGCCCGGACAGGTATGGGCGAGCGCCAGTCCGTTTCACCTGAGTATCTTCGGTGCAAAATACTGCTCGGACTTGCCTTTTGGGATTGCAGGGGTCAATTATACGGACTGCCCAATGGGATTACCCAATTGGATTGAGATAGCAGATACCTATGTGACAGGAAAGGACGAATGGGTTAAAGTTACGGTAGATTTTGTTATGAATCAAGACATCGAAGTTATTGCCATTGGTCCTTCTTGCGATAAAGTACTCAAGGAAAGTTATTATTTTTTGGATGGCTTGCAATTGGCGGAAAAGAAGGCCTTTGAAGTGAAGCAAGTAGATGTTAAAGCGGATGTATGTCGTGAAAGGGTAGTCTTGACCGCACCTTCCTTTCCGGGAGTCCAATATCAATGGTATAAGGATGGTGTTGCTCTTCTTGGCGCAACGTCAAGAACCTATACGATTAATGCCGCTCCGGAAGCCAATTACCAGGTGCGCCTGATGATAAACGGCGATTGTCTCGTGACGGATCCGTATCATTATAAGTACCTTAAAAACCAATTTTCTTTTGATACGGTAGTGTGTGAGAATGCGGTTATTTCCTGGGAAGGCCAAACTATTTCGAAGAGTGGGACCTACACAGCGAAGTATTCCAATCAATTTGGATGCGACAGTATCCTCACTCTGAATGTCATCCAAAATCCCACTTCCTATCAGGCCATCGACACCATGATTTGTCAAGGAGAAAGCCTTGCCTATCATGGTCAAACCTTTACTACTCCCGGTGTTCACCAAATTCATTTGACGACACATCTCGGTTGTGATAGCCTGATTGAAATAAATCTGGGTTTTCATCCGGTTTTTAATCAAAGAATTGATACATCCGTATGTGCAGGAGAGGCCGTCCAAATCGGGAGTGAAACGATTGATAAAAGTGGCTCGTACTCCTTTAACTTGCCCTCCAAACATCAATGCGATTCAATCATCGAATTACATCTCACCGTTCTCCCGGAAATCGTTCGACAAATAGACACTATAGTTTGTGAAAGCGAGCAGGTTTTTGTCGGTGGACAATGGTTTAGTGATAAGGGATCTTATGAAATTGGATTGACGAGCGAGACGGGCTGCGATAGTACTATTCAACTGACAGTTGCCCATTATCCTGAGTATAGTATTCAAAAAGATACATCCATCTGCTATGGAGATTTGATTACCATCGATAACCGGACGATATCCAAGACCGGAGACTACACCTTTAATTACCAATCGATACATGGTTGCGATAGTGTTCGGGTGATACATGTCGATGTGATGCCGGAACTTTCTGCTAATGTCAAAATGGATGCTCCCATTTCATGCAATGGTGCAAATGATGGACGATTAGCAGTCCTTTCTCAGGGAGGGAATGGAACTTATGCATATCGATGGAATAACGGAATGTCTGAAAGCCAGATTAAGGATTTATCTCCCGGTGATTATGAAGTGACAGTTACAGATGGGATGGGATGTCAAACTATTGAGCATTTTACCTTGGAAGAACCTGAAGTCTTACATTCCGAGTTAGAGTCAGCGCATCCTACTTGTTTGGACCCGGAAGGGGGGAAGATTTTGGTGCGCTCTATGACCGGAGGGACCTCGCCTTATCAAGTAAAGATCAATGGCCGGTTAATGGACCCTGTTACAATGAAAGATGAAAATTATCCGGCAGGGAAGTATGATGTCCAAGTGCTTGATGCCCATGGATGTACGTGGGAAGCGTCGGTGGAGTTTACAGAACCCGGATTGGGAACCATTGATTTGCAAACGGATAAAAAGGAGGTTCGACGTGGACAGAATATTTCTTTACAGCTGGAAATGGAGGATTTGGCTATGCCATTGAAAAGTATCAAATGGAGACCCGAATCTTTAATCAGTTGTAAGAATTGTGAATCGGTTGATTTTATGATGGATCGTTCCAATTTGAGTGTCGAAGTGGAAGTGGTAGATGATGATGACTGTATTTATACACGAAGTATTCCGTTTAAGGCGGATGGAAAATTCTTCACCCCAAATGTCTTTACTCCTAATGGAGACGGTTTGAACGACGTATTCAAAGTATTTTCAGATGACCAATCTGCCACTATTCTTCAGTTGCGTATCTTCGACCGTAAGGGCCAGCTCGTATTCTACGTCCATGACGTCAATATAGAAGATCCGTCTTCATCCTGGAATGGGGAGTTTAGAGGAATTCCAATGAATCCCGCCACCTTTGTCTATACGCTTGAAATTGTTGACCAGCTCGGATTTCATACCACATTGTCCGGCGATGTTACGTTGGTGCGCTAAAGTGCTTTTTGGTCAGTAAGTCCACCATTTCATACCAACAAAAGGATGGTTTAAAAGCCTCTATTGGCATTCGTCCGGTTGTAAGGAACCTTTATGAAATCCAGCATACTTCCCGGTTTTACTCCTAAGAAGAAAGTGTAAGTGCCGCGCTGAGGCTGCCATGAAAATCGCATGCTCCAACAGTGCAAGTCCCGGGTAATCCCCAGGTCCGGATAGGTGATTTGGCGGGTTATGAAATTGTACCCTATATTGTTTAGATTAACCGCCCAGTGATCTGCTAAGGGGATATTGCCATTAAGTGTCAATGTGTTTCTCGTGATGGACATCGTCGTTTCTTCCGGTTGTTGGCGAATGCTATATACCAATTCGTGTCGAAGGTTAAACTGACGGAACAGGTCGAAGACATCCGGTTCGTTAGTGGATGCGCTTGAGGTATTTTTTCTCTTGTCTTTTTTGAAGAACCTATCTTTCAGCTGTTGGAAGGTCGCTCTTGACGATAATGTAAAAGTGGCATAATCAAATCGCAAGGGACGTCCGCTTTTGTCATATTCCAGCACTTTACTGCGTATGATTCTTCCCTCAGGTGTGCGCAGGCTACTGTATGGGTCCATGCCCATGCTAAAACGCAGATTGGAGATACCTTTGATGATTTGCAGGTAGCTGGAAAACGAAACCGGTGACCACTGGAAGGAATCCGCAGAGAAATTGTAACTTCCGGAGATATTGAAATAGTCGAATAACTTGTTTTTTTTAATGCTTGAATCCCGTCTTGAATAGTATTTGGCTTCCAGATTATTCCCAATTCCATAACTCAAATTGAAAGATTGGGGCTTCGGTCGAGGGGACCCGGTGGCTCCGGAGAGGAAGATGGAATAGGCCTCTTCCCTAATGCTGAGGGGATCGGGATCGGTATCGATTTTTTTGAAGTATTGGTAGCGCTCGTTGGTGTAATCCGGCGAGTAGGTGAAGTTGATATTAGGTGTAATCTTATGCCGGATGCCCCGGATAGGACCTTTGCGGAGTAAGAGGGTTCCGAAGAGGGAAGTGTTGGCACTGATGCCGGAACTGAATTCGTGAAACGGCGTGAATTTGTGTATCGTGTCCAGAACAATGTACTCTACTCTGGAAGATGGATTGCCGGGAGTGGTCAATGAATCCATGAGGGTTTTTTTCAATTGCTTGAAATGCCAGTATTCATTAAAAGATACCTGAGGGGTGACATTGATGTATTTGAAGAGCTTGAAGGTGTAGCTCGAAGAGGCGCTGTGCTTTGCGTCATATGTGAGGTTCTTCCATGGATTGGATGTCAATAATAAGGTGTCTTTTGTCCTCAATTGGTTGGCGAATAGGAAAGTGTAATTGGCCGTTATGTCATCGTACCATTGATGTCCTTTTTTAATGTCTTTAAAAGGGGAAGTCGACGGTTGGGTGAAGGAGATTTGGGGGAGTTGGATAAAGACGTCTCCTGTGTTGGTGTTTTGTCGGTGGCTTAGACCAATGGCTAAGCTGTAGCGTTTGCCCGGAAAGGTCCTGCGGTAATTGAGGTTGGATGAATACGTATTCCGGGATACATTTTGTGCCGTGTTGTAGTTGATTTGCTCATAGCCATTAGTCTGGATTTCTATTCTACCCCCAAAGTGATGGTAGGGATTGGCCTTGGATGACTGGGTATGCGAGTAATTGATGGAGAAGGAAGTAGTAGCCTGTTTGTGATAATCTCCGGGCGGTTCGATATATCGCTTAGAATATCCCAGAGTCAGCCCCCCATTGTATTTGTAGCGGACATTGTAACGGTAGTTGCCGCTAATCCGGTATGAAATGGGTGTGTTGAAGTAGATGTCACCCATCAATGTGAAATCCATGTAGTCATTGATGGCGAAGTACCACCCGATATTTCGCAGTCCGTAACCCAAATTGCGATCATACGTGTAGTCCCGCGGAAAAATAAGGCCGGAATGAATCTCCGGACTGATAGGGAAAAACCCAAATGGAATCCAGAATGGGGTAGGGAGGCCATCCAATTCGATATGAGAAGGTCCGATCACCGCCAATTTGTTGGGGATGATCTTAATCTTATTACTCCGGATGCCAAAGTGTGGGGAAGGCAAATCACAAGTGGTAAATATAGAAGATTGGTTAAAGAGAATATCATCTTTAATAGTAGAATCCCCCTCCTCGGAGATAAACTTGGTTTTGTGCCCTCTGATAAACAACTCGCTGTACTTGCTTACCGCATCGTAGATAATCCCTTTCTTTGTCTTGAAATTGTAGCGCATGGTCTTAGAAGTAAACGCCTGATCGCCATCTTTAAAATTGGGAGGGCGCACTAATTTCCCACTGCTATCCTTAATCCCTGTAGCTAAGAGTATATTGCTGTCTAAGTTTATCCGGATGTAACCGGCTTTTAGTGCCATGGTGCCATAGTTGAGATACGCGTCACCATATAAATATACTACGCTTTTGGCATAATCAAACTTGATGGAATCATTTGGGCCATTGGTCCCATAATCTACCTCTTTGTCCAATGCATCGTTTGAAATCCGGAAAGAAACCGTATAACTCGAGTCTGTTGCAGTGGAGTCCACTAAAGGCATGTGTTGAGAAAGGGAGTCGGAAGGATGACCAATCACTAACTTTGAAGAGTCTATTTGCGCATTTAGCCCACCATTGGACAAAATCATCCACAAGAATAGAAAAAGGGTGATATGCTTGAAATTTGTTCTCAAATGGATAATGTATATATGTTCTATAGTTTATATATATAATAAAGTTATATATAAAATAATATATATAATAAAATTATTCTATATGAAGAATCTCTCCTAACTTAGCGCATCAAAAATAAGTAAAAGATTCCGACATTGTATTCTGAGTTTAGATTTAACATATTCTTAACGCTGTTTATTGCTTTTGGTGCCATCCAAATGTACGGGCAAGAGAGCAATCATACGGGTGTTCATGTAATTGTCCTGGACGCCGGACATGGGGGGAAGGACCCGGGGGCGATCTACCGTGGCGTGCGTGAAAAAGACATTACCTTGGAGATTACCCAAAAGCTGGGTAGGATGTTGGAGAGACGTTTGGGCGATGTGAAGGTCATTTATACCCGAAAGGACGATCGTTTTATTACCTTGCATGGGAGGGCAGAAATCGCAAACAGGAATAAGGCGGATATATTTGTCTCCATTCATTGCAATTATTTCAAGAAGAACAAACACAAGCACGGTTCCGAGACCTTTGTAATGGGCCTGCACAAGATAGAGGACAATCTCTTGGTTGCAAAAAGGGAAAATGCAGTGGTGAGCTACGAGCGGGATGCCGGAGCGCATTATGATTTTGATGTCAATACGCCCGAGGGCCACATCTTTTTATCCATGTATCAGAATGCCTCTCTGGATAGAAGTATACGAATAGCGGATGATATTGAGCAATCTTTCGTCTCCAAATTAAAAACGAGCTGTCGCGGTGTCAAACAAGCTGGGTTTTATGTCTTGTATAAGACCTCTATGCCGAGTGTGTTGGTGGAAACGGGTTTTCTTACCAATGATCAAGACCGGGCACTTTTGACTTCTGAGACCGGGCAAGAACGCATTGCGGAGGCGATATTTGAGGCGATTGTTAAGTACAAGGCCTCTACTGAAGGCAAGGAAGTTGCTGATATCGTGCATGTGGATAACAAAATTCACCCTCGCCATTCACAGAGTAGCAAACAAGTGCCCTCTTCTTCTCGGAAATCCCGGAAGGACGATCGCTATTACGTCGTGCAAATCGCTGCGACGACCAAACGTCGCCCCGACTTATTGCGGACGGTGAAGCACTGTTCGGAGACCCATCAGGGGAAATTTTATAAATATAAAGTTGGCCGGTTTACTACATTTGAAGCGGCAGGAGCGTGCAGGGAAGAGATGCTCAAACGAGGGTTTGACGGAGCTTTTATCATCGCTCAATAGCGTGTAATGCCAGATAACTTTCGTTTTGATTAAAAGATTTACTTTGATAATTGATTTGTAGCCCCTGAATGATGTCGGTTTTATCCATACTCTATCATTGTACAAAAAATATGACAGTTTTCTACGCAGAGCACTAGGTGCGGTCGGTGGTAACGCCTATGGCCTCACAGGTCGTGAGAGGGCTGAGGTAACCTCCCGGTTAGGTTACCTCACTCTACTCGATTGTGGGGAGTTTCATTTGTCAGGGAGTTAAATAAATTGATTCTAGTTTATTAACCAGCTTGTCAATCGCCTTCATTATCCTTCGAGTTTGGGCTTCTGATGCCTTTTTGCTACCAGAAACATACTGCCTTAGTAAGCCAGGATTAAGTTTTCCAAGTTTAGCAAGTTGGCTAATGTTCACTTCGGGTAAAAGCTTAAAAACTGATTCAAGATTGACTTCAAATTTCAATTGGTAGCCATCTTTGTATTTCATTTTTAATTCGGAGTCTTCATTAAGAGAAATGTCTATCATTTCCTCAATATTTTCTTTGACTTCGTTGTAATTTGAACCTCCAGCAACACAACCATCAATTTGTTTGACGTATGCAAAAAAACTATCCTCATTTCTTTCAATTATCACATTTAATGTTTTCATCTGTCTGTTTTTTATTGTCTTTTAAAGGTCAGATGGAACCTTTGATGATTAAAACAATCATTACTTTCTGTGTTTAATAATTGTTTTAATCATGTCGGTTTCATATCATTGAATTCCTGCCTTTTTTAATATAGATTTTAAGGTTCCAATTGGAATATCCTTCTTCCCATGAAATGGAATAATAACTATTCCTTTAATAGATTTGTGTTTATATATTTTATGACTTCCTTTTTGTCGAACGAAGAACCAACCCGCAGATTCTATATGTTTTTCTAAATTCTTTGCTGTCATTTTACAAAGGTAGCATATTTGCTATAATACTGCAAGCTTTTGTTCTTATTATTCCATAGAACTCTAAAGAATGTATGCGTTACTCCCCCCTGACAGCCGGCAAATGCTGAGTTCGTGGCCGGTGACGCAATATACTGCAGTTTGAGCGATTTTGGAGGGCTTGGAGGGTGAAGAAAATGCCTTTACATACGGTGCGCCAATGGCCTTACTGCTCGTAAGAGGGCTGAGGTAACCGCCCGGTGAGATTACCTCACTCTACTCGATTGTGTGCTGGGTTTCATATATTTCCATGTATTTTTCTTTTTAATTTGCAGCAAGTTTCATTTCCCGGTGCGTTGGCAAAGCCATACTTAGTGACAAGTTTAGCCTTGCTGTTTTTTTGCTTCATTCGGTATGGACCAAACAAGTACGCTCCTTTATCGCAAAAAAATTGGCTTGTGCGGTCGGTTATGTGCGACTTGAGCCCGAAAACTTTCGGGAGGTATGGCTTTGTGCGTTTGTTTCCAGTTTTAACTCTCCATTATCACCTTCAAAATATCCGGGCTTTTCTCCTTAAACATGCCCATTCTCTTTACCACTTCATTATCCGGATCTGTCCATTTCTAGTGTAGTCGCTTTTTGAGTTGCTCTTTTTGGTTATCGCATAGGTTTTAAATTCCTTGTCTTACATGAGTACATTAATTTCACCACATTCAAACTCTGATATATCAATTGCACTTCGTATTATTTGTTCTCACTTTCAATTATTTTAACTTCATCTTCTGTTAAATTGAATAATTCATATATAATTAAATCTATTTCTTGAATATATTTTGAGACATCTTGTTTGGTCTTGTTTTCTTTTTGAATTTTATTTGCTAGTTCACTTACTCTTCCATTTGAAATTTTTATAGGTACTTTTTTCAAATATTTTATTGGAATTTTAGGAAAGAGTACTTTTGCATTTTTAAAGAAATTTCTAAAGTAGAAATTAATGAGAGATGAATTAATAATTCCTAAAATTTCATAAAGATCAACTTCTCTACTTTTTGGAAGTAAATTATATACATCGCATACGTTATAATAATTTTCATCATCAAGACAAGCAACAATCTCTTTACCAATTCTTTTAACAAAGATCTTTTGTGATTCATAAATCTCTTTAGTTTTAAAGTTTGATTTATCACTAAAGTCTACTTCTATATATCTTTTCTCAAAATTTAAAGAATAACGACTAAAACATCTCCCGGCGATTAGTGGTTTCCTGTTATTCCCTGCTGAATCATAAACTATATCTGATTTGTAACCAAATTCAATACCTCGTGAAAAATTTATATAATCTTCAAGAAAAGTTGAACTGCTATTTCTTATTTTTTCTAATAATTGCGAAACATTATTATCAACATAAAAATTAAAAATATAATTCGGAGTGTTAAGAAATTTCTTTTGTATATAAAAATCATATTTTATATTAGTCAACACTTTATTTAAAATAGCACCACATTTAATTTTATTTTCAATATTAACTCTATTGCTAACCATAAAAATGCAGGAATCCACAGAAGCACTTTCAAAAACATTTGAGCCTAAATCAATTATATTCATAATTGACTTATTCCTTAAACAATGTTCTCTGATATTTTCATATCTAAAATTTGTTGAAATATTACTTGGTATGATATAGCATAATTGACCATCTTTTGACAGTGTAGAGAGCCCCTTTTCAATGAATAGAATATAACTTTCGTATTCCGAATCTCTATACTTATATAGTTTATTTAGTTTATTTTTAAACTCTCTAGTAAACCTAATGCCATACGGCGGATTCCCAATAACCACATCAAAACCATCTTTTACATCAAACATCCATTCGGGGTCAAAGAAAGGCGAGGAGGCGTTTTGGTCGTAGGGATCCCAACTTGCCAATTGGCGGGCGGTTTTGTTGATGGCTTCATCTTGGCCTGTTGTTTCGAGGGATTGTATTTCTTTTTCGAGTTGTTTGATTATTTCTTTTTGTTTTTTTATTTTGGGTAGTTTTTTATCGATTTTGCGTGTTTTTGTTTGACCGAACAAGTCGGTTTCACTAAATGTTTCAATATCTTCGGGTTGTCGTTGAAGTTGATGCAATCGGTTGTTGACCTGATCGAGAAGTTTTTTCTTTTGCTCTATTTCTTCGTATCCCGTCACCCAACCCCATCTTGTACAGAAAGAATACTAGCAGGACCTTTGCGCCAAAAAAGTTATGGCAAGAAATCAAATTAGTAAGAAGCAC
>JALWRC010000033.1 GCA_027080725.1 Saprospiraceae bacterium | reverse complement strand
CTTTTCCCCTGACTCTTCGTTGCTCAAACAGTCATTATGCTATGGCATAACTCCCGTTTGAGCGCCTCGATTCAGAGAAAAATAGCTTCGGTTGCTATGTATATTTATTTCTTGCGCGGAGCACTAGTCGACCATTTCATACCTGATAAAGAATAATGGTATAATCCTTCCCGCCCACTATTGAAAACAACTGTTAAGAGTGAGTAGTTGCCTATTTGGAATCGGTGTTTGTAGGGTTTATTTCAACCTACTCTTGATATCGGCAGGGATTGCGCCTTTGTGCAGGAGGAAAGCCGTGGTCTTAAGCTGAAAGTAGGGCTTGGAGACGTACAGATAACCTTCATAGGGGTTATTGACATCCCAGGAATTTTTGACGATATAATACTCTTTTCCGTTTTGATCTTTTGCCAGTCCCACGATATGCATCCCATGGTCATCGGTGGTCCGGTAGTTGTCGTATTGTTCATCGCGCATTTGCTGCGTGACGGTCATCTCCGGACGTGGCATGTCAAAAAAGGCCTTGCGCTCCTCCTTAGTCATATCCGCCCAAGGTTTGGGAGGGAGAATGGCCATTCCTTTTTTCCAGGAGAAATAGGGTTCGCTGACGTCCGCTGCCCATGCTACCGAATACCCGTTTTTAAGGGCATGGTCAACGATTTGAGTCATCTCGTCGACGGGGACATTGTAGGATAAGGCCATCATCCAGTTGTCCGGTACGAGAATGACGTACTTGGTATGAAATGGTACTCTTGAGGTCGAAGAAAATTGAATGTAATCCTCAGAGTGAATGCCTACCACCTCCTCAGCAAAGGACTTAGGAGTATAGGACTTACCGTGGTAGGTGAAATTTTGGGGGACTTCTCCCATGTAGGTGTCCACCACCCTCTGATAGGCTTTTTTCCAATGATTGGAGAGGTGTTTGTCTTTGTTGGCGATGACGGCATCGAGGATTCCTTTGAGGACGGCTTCCATTTCTCCGTGCTTACGGAGTTTTTCACTATAAATCTTGCCGGGATAGATGACTTCCGGGAGGGCACCATATTTGTCTATCATTGCCAAGGCATCGGGTAAGGCACCTCCCTGTCCAAAATTAAGAGAGCCGTGCATCCGGACGTAGCGGTCTCCTTTTTCGAGATAGGTATTCCGGACGGTGTACATTTCAGCCAAATCAACAAAGGGCTTCCCCATGCGTTTCATTTCGGTTTCGAGAAAAGAGTTGCCGCTATAGCTCCAGCAGGTACCGGTCCTTCCTTGATTCTTGACACCGGTGTGCTCGATATTATGCAAAGTTGTAAATCGAAATCCTTCTTTAGCATCCTGGGCACTTCCGTTAGAAAAGGAGAGCAGGAATAATGTAATAGTAAGGACGAAAATGGCTTTTCTAAAATTTATTGGCTGCATGTTATTTGAAATTTAAAAAAATGTGATGATTTAAAATGTAAAAGAATACAGAGCTACTGACCGGAAGTCGTCTCGCACGCACATGCTTTGAGTTTGTCCAAATCGCGGATGAGGAGACGTCGTCTGTCGTAAGTTATTATGTTTTGTGCTTTTAGTTCATTGAGAATAGTGGTGACGGTTTGGCGAGAGGTCGCGGTGAGATTGGCGATATCTTGATGCGTATAAAACTTTCGTACGACCCATTCGTAACCCACGCGCTCTCCTTTGGTGTCTGCGAGGTCGGAAAGGAATTCTAAAATACGCGTTCGGCTATCTTTAAACATCAGAGATTCCAACCGTTTTTCGAGTTCGAGGGATCTCTTTGCAAAGAGCTTCATCATAAACAAATTAATGGGCATATGGTCTTTGACAAGCGATTTCATATCGCTTGCATCCATTAGACAGACCGTTGTTTTTTCCATAGCATAGGCGAAATCGCGTTGCTTGGGATGTCCGGCTACTGCCAATTCACCAAAGACTTCACCCGGCCCGATAATGGACTTGGTTACTTCTTGTGGGGGATCCGTAAGAGTGTAAGTGCCGATTTTGACACGGCCCTCCAGAATGAAATAGACTTTATTAGCATCCGCTTCAGGGAGGTAGATATATGAATGACGTTCAAAGGTCTTGTGTTCCAAGTTTTTGACGGTATTGCCCATCTTCTTTGGGCAAAATACATTGGTTAGATCAATATTCTCTAAAAACCAAAATGATTGTTGTCCTTCTGCCATGGTTATACCTGTATTAGTCTATGACTTAAAGTATATAAACAAGTTTTTTGTTTATGAATTTGCCTTTTTTCATCAAAAAACCGACGAACAGTAATAAGGTGTCGATAGATGGAGAAGGATGTAAAAACACCTAATGTATGGTTCTTTGAACTGAAGATGCGTCAGAGAATATATTTTAAGAGCTCCCATCGCTTGTCATAACTCAAGGTATGTACTTCATTCAGTCCGTTTTGCTGGGCTTTTTGTTGTACAAAGCGCTTTTGGAGATTGGTGTCGATACCGGAATCGGGTTTGGGGTAGCCCACCCAAATGGTCCCATCTTTTTTGATTTTGTATTTGAGTAAGGGGAGTAATTCTTCGACTTCACTTTTACGGGTGAGAAAGGCAAAAGCAATATCTGCTCCGTTGTCATCAAACCCAATGAATTCCACTTCTTCGGAGAGGTCCGGAACTTTATAAAGGAAGTTTCCCGGTGCATTGATGACGAGAAAACGTCTTGTATTTTTTGTTATTCCGAGTTTGTTTTTCATATGGAGTAGTTATTCTGCTGTATTTTCTATAATCAAAGCGGAGGCTCCACCCCCACCATTACATAGGGTGGCTAAGCCGTATTTGGAGTTCTTTTGACGCAATGTGTGAGCGAGTGTCGCTATGATTCTGGCCCCGGATGCCCCTAAGGGGTGTCCTAGCGAACAAGCTCCACCGTGGACATTCACCTTATCCTCTGCAATATCCAATTTATCCAAAAAGGCCAAAGTTACCACTGCAAATGCTTCATTTACTTCATAAAAGTCGACATCCTCTTTCGTCAATCCCGCCCTTTGGAGGGCGATTTCTGAAGCGGGAACGGGAGCTGTAGTAAAACGACCGGGTTCGTGTGCGGCATCTGCAAAAGAGACCAATCTGGCCAAAGGGTTAAGTCCCAGTTCGTTCATCTTTCGCTCACTGATGAGAATCAAGGCTGAAGCCCCATCGTTTAGTGTGGAAGCATTGGCAGCGGTCACCGTTCCATCTTTGGTAAATGCCGGCCTTAGTTGAGGGACCTTATCAAATTTAACCCGCTTGTATTCTTCATCTTCGGAGATAGTAATCGGATCGCCCTTCCTCTGAGGTACTACTACGGGGATAATCTCCTCTTTGAATGCTCCGGATTGTGTGGCTTCCGCTGAACGTCGATAGGAACGAATCGAAAACGCATCTTGTCGCTCTCTCGATATATTCATCTCTTTGGCGGTCTCATCCGCAAAGACACCCATGACCTGGTGGCTATAAGCATCTTCAAGACCATCATTTACGATAACATCAATGAGGGCTCCATTGCCGTATTTGTACCCCCATCGAGCTTTCGGGACCAGGTACGGGGCATTGGACATGCTCTCCATGCCTCCGGCAATTACAATATCATTAAAGCCCAACATAATGCTCTGCGCGCCGAACATTATAGACTTCATTCCTGAGGCACAAACTTTATTGACAGTGGTACAGGGGACGGTATTAGGTATTCCTGCACCCAATGCTGCTTGCCTGGCCGGTGCCTGGCCGACGCCGGCGGTGAGGACGTTGCCCATGAAAACTTCTTCAATTTGTTCCGGATGAATGCCCGTTTTCTCTATAGCTCCTTTGATGGCAATGCTGCCAAGCTGTGGAGCAGTGAATTTTGAAAGTCCTCCGCCAAAACTCCCAATTGGTGTACGTACTGCCGTCAAGATGAATACCTTTTCCATGTAAATACTGATTTGCGTTTGTGCTTTTGCGCTACAAAAGTAGCTTTTTGTGCTATCATAAACACCGGATAACAAAAAAAGATGCCATAAGGACATCTTTTTTTGTTATCTTTTTATGTGGGGATGTTCGAATTAGTTGCAACCCAATTGTTTGCGTGATTCCGGGTCGTTATTCGGGAAGCAAAGTCCTGAGAATACTTCATTGGGCTTAAATCGCACCAAATAAGGGTCGTACAAGCCGTTTTCTAAGAAGTCCTGCAATTCATCCAATTCCTCTTCTGTCAGATTCAGAGGAATGAACAATGGAGAGAGTCGATCCGGAGTGACTCTGGAGTTTTCGGAAACGGCATTGTTCTTATACTCGAGTACATCCCTTACTGTTTTGGCACTTGCACCGTGGAAGAAATACGGGGCATCCTTTAAGTTGTAAAGTTGTGGTACTTTGTACTTATACAAATC
Source organism: Saprospiraceae bacterium (assembly GCA_027080725.1). Lineage (GTDB taxonomy): Bacteria > Bacteroidota > Bacteroidia > Chitinophagales > Saprospiraceae > JALSTN01. The sequence continues at coordinate 2,287 of JALWRC010000033.1, read as the reverse complement.
CTCATCTTTTTCGGTGAACCAACCCCGCCCAAGGTTTCTATCATCATCATTAGGGCCGGTACCCACTGCCAATGGATTTTGCCACATGTCTTTTACTCCGATGGCATGGAAGTCCATAGAGTTGAATGTAGGCGATTTATGGCAAAGGTAACACCGCGCTTTTCCGAAGAAGAGCATGGCGCCTTTCTTTTGCTCCGGGGTCAAAGCCTCTTTATCGCCGCGCAACCATTTTTGGAAAGGGGCGTGATATGGCATAATTGTACGGAGATAAGCGGTTATCGCCAATGAAGCTGTTTGAAGGGTATAGCGAACACTCTCTGGAAATTCCGGAAATGCTTTGTCAAACAAATCCACGTAATCTCCCTCAACACTTATATTTTCGAGCAATTGTTTGTTGATCATGATGCGGTGTAGGCGCAATCCCTCAATATTCTGAGCCTCAGGTCCTAAGTATCCCAACTTGTTTACTTCTGCAACGCCTTTCTTCTCCCATAAGTCTTCTGTCCCGACATTGGCATTTCCTCCGCCAAATCTTCCATTCCAAAGCGAATTGGTAACATATGCGACACCAATCAAGGAGAGTGGTCTTGAGCCCTGAACATCTGCTTCTTTAGGGTCATAATCGGGATTGAGCGTCCTCTGCTCACCCCAACCGGTTCCACCGTCAGCTATACCTTGTGGGGTGCCCGGTCTAAAACCTTTTTCAGGGTAGTGACAAGAGGCACACGAATAAGTCGTCATGCCTTCTTGCTTGACCGCTTGCATGCCTAAACCCGGTTCGAAGAAGAGCAGGTTACCTAAACGAACTTTGTATCCGTTTAAAGGGTTCTTGGGATCGGCTGGGATATGAGCGTAGTCTTTTTCATTGGGAACGGTGAAGGCCGTTAAGTTGCCTCCTACTTCAATAATTCTATTTGCCAAGTTCTCATCCAGTACGGTCGATTCGTCAACTTCTTCAGCAGCACAACCGCTCAATAAGGCAATTGTAGCTGCAACTCCAAGGAATTTGAGTATGGTTCTTTTCATCATGGGATATCTTTGTATAAAAACAACGGCAAAAATAGCACCAATTTTGAAAATGGAAGTATAATTTTGTATATTAATTTTCTTTTTATATAAAAAAAGTAACTATTTTGCGTACAAGTAGCTTGTAGTCGGGTTTTTAGGGTAAAACGCATGTGAAATAATTATAATGTGTCACTATTTTGGGATTTTAACCGGGTCTTAAAACGGTATTAATTTTGATATAGTCTTATGATATTATATGTTAGTATAATGTGTTTTTTTGATTTATTTTTTGTGATAATGTGGCAGTGCGAGATTTTGACGACAGTAATTAATCGGATGACGAAAGTAAGCCCTGCTAAATCAAAAGTGCTTTTTTAGCCCGCATCTTCTTGTTCGTGTGCGTACTTTTCGATAGCATTTGGGTCGTATTTGACATTCATGGTGAGCCATACGGAGCGCCCCAGTCGATAAAAGTAGACAAAGAAGATGGCTGCAAACAAAAACACCAGCCCTAAGGCATAATCGACATCGATTTTCACGATGTATATGAGGAAAAATGCGGCGATGACGAAGGTGAAGGCTGTAATAATGTAGGATAAGAACATGGCACCGAAGTAGAACCCGGGTTCCGGATGATAATTCAAACCACATTTTTCACAACGGTCTTGCATGTTGAATGCATTCTTAATGCTGAGTGGGCGGACGAAGAGATGCCCTTCGCGGCATCTGGGACACTTGAAGCCAAACAGTGGAGATAAGATTGTTTTTTTCATATTAAAAGGATACTATATGTTTTGCCAAAAGATGAAGAAAACTCGATCGATAGCCGTGCTAAATCAATTGAAATAATCAACAAAAGTAACCGGTTTTGCTCAGTTAAGCAGTGATCCATATTACACAAGGGTAAAAGAACCCTTCCACCGGTCAATTATCCCTTATGAGCTTCTTTTAGCAATCCACGCATGTCTGTTTTGTCTGCGATGTAATTCGCCACCCGGTCGATAGGCATCCTGATTTGTTGCAATGAGTCCCTTTCTCTTACGGTAACGGTATCGTCTTCCAATGTTTCGAAGTCTATCGTAACACAATAAGGAGTACCAATGGCATCTTGTCGCCGGTATCTTCTGCCGATGGCGTCCTTTTCGTCATATTGGCAAGAAGTGTACAATTTCATATCATCGAATAGGGCTCTCGCCTTGGCGGTCAGTTCCGGTTTGTTTTTTAGTAAGGGTAGCACTGCGCATTTGACGGGCGCGAGGGCGGGTGGGATCTTAAGCAC
>JALWRC010000032.1 GCA_027080725.1 Saprospiraceae bacterium | reverse complement strand
CTGTATCCTGTATCCTGTATCCTGTATCCTGTATCCTGTATCCTGTATCCTGTATAATAGGTTGCTTAAAGATACGAAAAATTTACGTAATGCTGTAGGTATCCACCCCGTAAAAACACCGGTTTCTCCGTCAAAACGGATGCGGCGAGCAGAGGCGATAGGTGTGTGGTTGCAGCGCATGGTATGGGTGCTTTATTAGAATTACGGTGTAAAGCTATAACACTTTATTCGTAAAAACAAGTTTTTGGTGCATTTTTCACGAAATTATAACATATTAGTCCGTAACAAATGTGTTTTATCGCCATTGGAGGGGTGATTTTTGAAGATATTTAGAAGATTGTTTGTTTATTCTTAGTGTGCGATAAACCATGCTCATCCAGTATTAAGAACAGCTACTTTCCTCTGAATCAAGGTGCTCAAATAGGAGCTATGTTTTACTATAGTGACTGTTTGAGGTGTGTATTACAAACTGCACTAAAATTTGCAAATGCATTGTTCTGTCACTGTTTTTGTATGTCAATAACCCGGAATTCAATCCTTCCGGACCGGGTAAATATCGCCAAAACAGCTTTGCGTCTTTTTCACCTTGCACTTCCCTTTCGATCATTCAGGGCTTAATTGATGACATCCTTACGGGATTGTTAATATTTTTATAGCTAGAAGTGTACACTTCGTAATACACACCATACCGTCATCCCCCTCCCGAAGTCTTTAAGGTGTTGTACCTTTGTGACATGATTGTAACCATTATCGTCATTCTACTGCTTTTATTACTTTCCGCTATTTTCTCGGGAACGGAAATCGCTTTTGTATCGGCCAACAAACTCGAAGTGGAGATCAATAAACAAAAAGCCTCCTCCAGGAATGAAATCATATCTAAATTTTACGATGATCCCAACCGGTTTATAGGCACCATGCTAGTAGGCAATAACATCGTTCTTGTCGCATTTACTTATTTTATGGCCAAACTCATCGAACCCGCCATTGTCCAAAAAGTCGGTGAAGGATTTGCCTCGTTGTTATTAAGTACCGTCATTATTACATTGATAGTACTTATTTTTGGGGAGTTTATTCCCAAGACGATCTTTCGGTTATTTGCCATAAAAGCGATTTATTCCCTAAGTTATGTATTAAATTTTTTTTACAAGTTTCTTCACGGACCCGTCTGGCTCTTGACCACCGTTTCTGAAAAAATCATTCAAAGTCTTTTCAATATTCCCGTAACAGAATCCAGCTATACCTTCACTCGTCATGACCTTCAGGATCTCATCGAGGACTCGGATGTCAGCGAAGAAGAGGAGTTGGAAAAAGATATGTTTGTCAATGCCCTTCACCTCGAGAAAAAACGGGTTCGGGACGTGATGATCCCGAGAAATGAGACGGTTTCCATCGATGTTCATACCGATATAGATACCCTCATCCGGGAGTTTGAGTCCTCCAGACATTCGAGGTTAATCGTCCACGAAGGAGACATAGACCACGTCTTGGGATACATTCATCACCGGAGTTTACTCGATGATCCAAAAGACATCAAAGAGATCCTTATGCCGATCTCCTTTGTCCCCGAAACCATGAGCATTCAGGATTTGCTCTTCCAATTTGTATCCGAGAAAAACGGCATTGCTATCGTCGTGGACGAATTTGGCGGAACTTCCGGATTAATCACCCTCGAAGATATCTTGGAGGAAATCTTTGGGGAAATAGAAGATGAGCACGACCTGGAAGAATATACCGAAGAGGTGATAACAGATACCGAATTCGTTTTCTCCGGCCGGCTGGAGATCGAGTACCTCAACGAAAAATACCCTCAACTTCATCTTCCCGAAGATGGCGAATATCACACGTTGTCCGGTTTTATCGTCATGGGGCTCGGGGATATCCCTCAGCAAGGTCGGATGTTGTATCGCTCCGGCAAAAAGTTTATCCTCGAAGAGGTCAGCGATACCAAAATTGAAAAAGTGCGCATTATTATCGAAGACGAAGAGGAAGACTTATAAAGATGCCTTTGATATACCATCGCAAAAGCCCTGCCTTCTCCATAAGCCTTTGGTGGCTGACCGAAGATATCCCTTTCTTTTATGAAATGGCCGGCAGATATGCAGAGGATATCCTTCGGGAAACCGGCAAAAACACCTTGCGTAAAAAGCAGTGGTTGGCTGCCAGGCACCTTCTCCATCATCATCATGGCATCCTTCAAAACATCGCTAAAACCCCTGAGGGGAAGCCCTATTGTCCGGGGACAAATCCGTTTGTTTCGCTCAGCCACTCCGGAGAATTAATCGCCACATATTCCTCACAGATTGAAGGAGGAATCGATGTCCAAAGCTTTAGTGAACAAGTGGTAAAAATTAAAGATAAATTTGTCTCCCAACAGGAATCAACAGAGGACCCTCTGAGCTTACATTTGATTTGGAGTGCCAAAGAAGCGATGTATAAGTCTTACGGCTTAAAAAAACTGAACTTTAAAGAACATTTACTCGTTGTAACTCCGGAAAAACTATGTACTCCTTCCGGTTCCCTCGTAGGACAAATCCATACCCATCAATTGAAAATAAACTATCAACTCGAATATGAAATTTGGAATAAATACCTCCTCGTCATTGCTCAAGAGCAAAATCGCATTGTTCTTTAGCCTGTTTGTACTACTTACAGCTCTGATACAATGCAAAACGGAAGGAAATAATTCCTCTGATGGTACAGGTTCCTCCCGGAAGCAAGCCAAAAATGAACTTCCAAAGGATTTTCTGGATTTCTACGATAAATTTCATGCGGATAGCGCTTACCAAGTCAATCACATCACCTGGCCGCTCCGGGGTATTCCCCGTATCAAAGACCAGTCTATCGAAGATTTGGAGAATTTTCATTGGGAAAAAGAAAACTGGGAGTTGCACCAAAAACCCCAATTCAATAGTAAGGATTACGTTGTCAAATTTGACCTCTCCGTCCCAAATATCATCACCGAGCATATTATTATGAATAAGTCCAACCTCCGCATGATGCGCCGCTTTGCGCGGTCAAATAAAGGAGAATGGTTTTTGATCTTTTATACCTACCTCAACGAGTTTAATGGGGGGAACAACAACAATGACACTACGGGTACGGCTCCCAACAAATAGTTCACTAAGGGTAACTACCTAAAAATACAAGGTGAGCATCTCGTCCAGATTAATGCCTTCTGTCAATACCACCGCCGGGAGCACGCGTTTGATAATGCCAAACTCATCAATGACAAATATCCTGGGGTAGCCCAAATCCGAACCATACACCGCCTCACTGAGCATTTTGGCATTGGCGATAACAGGAAATTGTACCGGCCGTTCCTCCAAAAAAGGAAGCACTCGGTCTTTGGGTTCGTCCGCAAAGGAGAGCACTTTGACTTTGGTCGGGTACTTTTCTACTATTTTATTCATCTGGCCAAAGAGAAAATCCCCTTCTCCCGGGATAGCTCTCCAAAAGAACAACAAGGTAACCTTTCCCCTATAACCTCCTATAGTGTGTTTGTTGCCTTCCAAATCCGGTGCTTCCAATGGGGTACTCGGGAAGCCTTCAAACTGTTTGATCATCGCTTGTACCGGTGGGGAAAATTTCTCCGGTTGATACAGGTAATGCTTTTCAGATGAGGAGTCTACCTGGGCACGTCCTGTTATAGCAAAACAGAGGAAAACAAAAATAAGGATACGAGTCATCATAAACAAGATTATAATTCTTTCGTGCTTTTAACGCAGAGGTCCTTCACTTTGTTATCTTATGCTTTTTCGCGTATGCTTGTGTCATCTGTTTGCATTTTATTGTCTTTCAATGGTCAGATGGAACCTTGGATGATTAAAACAATCATTGCCTCGTGTGTTTAATAATTGTTTTAATCATGTCGGTTTCATATTTCCACACCATCCATAGGTAAAATAACAATAATCCCGCGGTGATACACCACATCCATCCCGTACTCCCCCAGTGGTACCATTTCATACCAAATAATGGAAAAAAACTGAATAAAGTATAACCCAAAGGGTATCCAAAAGACCGGATATAAGCCCGCAACTCAACGCCGGTTTGGGGGCGAATCATCGTCCAATACAGTAAAAATCCCTGGAGTAACATCAATAAAGTGATCGCCATCGCGACCACAACTATGCCATGCTGAGCAGCAAAATATACGCTAAAAAACATCACCGGCAATAGCCCGAGGTTCCAATAAAACCCGAGATCCGGCCGGTTGATCGCGACCCACCAGGCCCCGATATGCTGCACCACCGAATGCAAAGCAAAATAGACACAAAGCCACTGGAACAAGGGGAAATGCGGGACCCATACGGAACCGAAAAAGATGGCGATAAAAGAATTTGCAAATATTATCAGAAGAGTATAAAAGGGGAATAATAACCATGCACTCCACCTGACCATCTGAAAGTAAATCGCTTGAAATGGTTTGCCCTCGCGATGATAAGAGGTCATGACCGGTAAGTAAACATGGTCGAGCAATGGATTGACAAGGTGTATCCCCCGCCGTAAGAATTGCTTAAACAACTCATAAACTCCCAAGACTTCACTCCCCAATACTTTGCCAATGATTAAGACGTCCATATTGCTACTCAGGTAACCGAGCCATCGTTCCGGAAGTTGGTAAGACGCATAACTCAAATAATACCTCAAACCGATGGTTGTAAATTGGAAAGATAGCGGGTGCCTCATATGACCTTGTATGAAATATCCGGCAGAGGCCACCATTGTCCTGGCCAGATAACCGTACACCAATGCCATAACATCTTTAAATAAATAACCATATATAATTGTCGTAAAAAAACCTATGTTATGCGCTATGATATCTACAATCGCGATGGATTTGTACTTCATATCCCGCTGCAAAACCGCCTTGTAATGGCTCCCCATAGCCATAAACAAAAGAATGACCCCCACATAGACGACAGGACCGGACAAACCCGGCATTTGATAAAAATCTTCTAAAACAGGAGATACTGCATACAAAATCATCAACATCAACAACCCTGCGCCTACGCTTATCCAAAAAAGCGTGTAGAAAAGTCGATGGTCCAAGGGCTTGCCATACAGGATGGCATTGTACATCCCGGCATCCGAGAAATATCCCCCAAATCCGATAATAGTACGAAGAATCGCGTATAGTCCAAAGGTTTCCGGGGCCAACCATCGCGCGAGAAAAAAAAGCTGAATCAGCTGAAGTGCAGCAACGATAATGGTGGCACTCCCCCTCCACCACAATCCTCTTTTTGTTCCGGAAACGGCTTGTTCTTTCACATCGAAGTATTAATGCTTTTTCGTTTTAGCCTCCATCTTGTCGAGATATTGCCTTGCAATACTCTTTCCACCTGTTGGCCGCGAGATCTCTACTACCCTATCCCCGGGCCGGACACACCCTTCCTCTATTACAGAGGCATAAACACCGGGATAAGGCTTCTCCATAAACTGTCGTATGATTTTGGAGGAGCCAAATCTGTGGCCGAGCTTATAACAGGGCTCCCTCGGGGTAGTCAGCTCTACGATAACCTGCTCGCCTATCCTATACCTGCTGCCGGAGAAAAGACGGGCCTCATCCAATCCTTCGATCGTCAAGTTCTCCCCAAACATCCCCCAATCCCAATCCAACTCAGGATACAACCGTTTCCAATAATCATAATGATCAGCCGAATACATGTAAACGGCTTTCGCCTCCCCTCCGTGATATCTCCGGTCGATGACATTGTCTTCTTCAACTCCGCCTCTACGCAAGACAATCCCCTTGTCCACGGGATGTTTGTAGATACCTGTCATTACCTCTTTACCACGAAAAAGGATTTTCTTCCGTTGACCCAGATTGCAAGATACTATTTTCATACGGTAAAGATAACATCTTTGAGCGCACTCCGGAATACCGTGAACATAACTAACTGCACTTTTCTAATTTGAGAATCCTTCATCATCCCGTTGGTGTGTCCCCTAAACAGGCCTGTGCTTTGGAAACAAAGTTCGTGCTGTATATAATAACACCCAGAGCAGTTTTGGCGGTATTATTGCCAGGTCCTCCAATAGGTTGGATGATGGAGAAGTGTTGGATACAAAAATGGAGGCAAAGGAAAAAGCATTAAAAATAGCCCACGGTTTTAACCGTGGCTGCTAATGAATCACCTCCCCCAACCGTTTTAACGGTTTTAAATCTACATACCTGTCACATCCATTTATCATAAAAATGGATACCCGCCATTTGGGGTACAGGAGAGCATTATCAACAGAAAAGAACATGTATTCAGGAATACGAAAAATTCATCCGGCTCTATGGTTCGGATCACAATGGTTAATACGGTGAGCTGTGTTAAGGGCATAGCTCCTCTAATGGAGTGCACTATCTATCTATCCCAGCTTTCTTTAACAACTCCCGTACCTTTTTGGGGGGAATTTCCAGGATGTCTGCTATCTGTGCGATATCAAACTGCTTTTTGTGCAGATTGGTGACAGTTTTAGACAAGACCTCCTCCTTTCCTTTCTGCATCCCTTTCTGCATCCCTTCTCGAATTCCTTCCTCCTTTCCTTTCTGCATCCCTTTCTCTATTAAAGCATCGTAGGCTGTCATGATATCTGTTTTTATGGTTGGTGGCAAATCTTCTATTATTTCAAGAATAAAATTCACTTCTATGTTTCTCAACACATAAACAA
>JALWRC010000031.1 GCA_027080725.1 Saprospiraceae bacterium | reverse complement strand
ACAAAGTACAGATCGAAGTAGAGATGTGGGTAGAGGACGAAGCGGGCAACACGGACTACTGTGTAACGACCATCGAAGTCCAAGATCCTAACAATGCTTGTGATGGCACAGAACCTTTTATAGGTACGGATATTTTCAAAACATCAAATACAGTTGATAAGTCTAAGAATACACGTGCCATGTTGATGAAGGGTGGTACAATGATGGCAGACCTGTATACAACGATTGAAGGAGAAGCGCGTTTTGATGTATCTATGGCTTCTAAACTTCCTGCTACGATTAATGTTGAGAATAATACCGGTTTGTTGAATGGAGTAAATACAAGAGACCTTGTACATATTCAGAGATACTTGCTCGGTAAGGAAGAGTTAAAGGGGTATCAGTTGATTGCTGCTAATGTAAACAATAAGGGTAGAATTTCTACTGCGGATATTGTAGCTTTGAGAAAAGTTATCTTAGGAAAAGCGAAAAGCTTCCCGAATGGCCAAAAATCATGGCGATTTGCTGTAGAAGGAACGGTCGATACTAAGGAAATTGACTTTGATAAAGTAATGGGTGATTGGTTAGAGTCAGCAGATATTGATGCGCCTAAAATCGTTCGATTTGGTGCAATTAAGATCGGCCAGTTGGATGATTATAACAACCTGAAAGGTTCAAGCACAAGAAGTGCAAATAACTTAGTACTTACTACGGATGCTGCAGTAGTAGCTGAAGGAGATGTATATAAGATGGTTGTTAAGTCAGACAACTTCACAGATGTTGCAGGATTCCAGTACACAGTAACATATGACGACAGCAAGTTGGAGTATATAGGTGTAGAAGGTGGTTCTATCAACTTCAGCGATGCGAACGTTGCTAACATTCAATCAGGCGTTCTTACTACAAGTTGGAACGATGTAAACGGAAGCAGCGTAAGCGTACGTGGAAACAGTGCATTGTTTACATTGGTATTCAAAGCAAAAGCAAATGTAGATGTTGCAAAAGCGATTGAGTTGAATTCAGATGTAACAAGTGCAGAGGTTTACAATAGTGACTTGGCAACTGGTAAAGTAAGTATGCGATTTGCAGGTGCAAATGCAGCTGAGTTTGCCCTTGGTCAAAACACTCCAAACCCATTCAAGAATGCGACGGAGATTAGCTTCACACTACCGACTGCAATGGATGCTACATTGAGCATTTACAATGTAGACGGAAAAGTGTTGAAAGTAATCGAAGTAGCAGGACAGGAAGGTGTAAATACTGTAACAGTAAGAAAAGATGAGTTGAATGCAACGGGAGTCATGTACTACCAGTTGGATGCAGCTGATTTCACAGCGACTAAGCGCATGGTATTAGTAGAATAACGGGTGCCATGTGTTATAAAAAAAGAAGGAGAGCATTTTTGCTCTCCTTCTTTTTTTGCATTATTCCTAAGGGATAATCGATAATTAGGCCCAGTCCTAATGAATTCTAAAGAATAATAGTAAGGGCTTATAGCGTTTTAAGAATAAAAAAATAGATAAAGTGAAGATACTTGACAAATATCTTGTCAAAAGTTTTATTCCTCCCTTTTTGTTGGCAACCTTTATTGCTCTGTTTGTTTTGATGATGCAGACGCTTTGGTTGTATGTTGATGATATTTTGGGGAAGGGCGCGAGTTTGCTTGTGGTCTTACAGTTATTGTTTTATTTGTCGATGTCTTTGGTCCCCATGTCATTGCCGATAGGAGTGTTGCTCAGTTCGGTGATGCTCTTTGGTAACCTCTCTGAGCGCTTTGAACTGTCAAGCATGAAATCCATTGGCCTATCAATGTTAAGGATCATGCGACCACTAATTATAACTGCTTTTGTAATAAGTATTTTTTCATATATTTTCTACGATTCGATTATTCCTTACTCTAACCTTAAGTACAAATCTCGACTGTATGACCTTAGCAGACAAAAGCCCGTTTTAAGTCTTGATGAGCAAGCATTTAATACAGATTTTCAGGGGTTTAATATTTATTTTAAAAAGAAAATGCCGGATGGGAGGCATATTGAGGATGTTATTATCTATCAAGGTGGTGGACGGAACTCCGCAAAAAAGATGAATACCATCACTGCGATTTCAGGTGAGATGTTCAATTCGAAGGACCAACGATTTTTTATAATGAAGTTGTATGACGGGTATATTTATAAAGATATGGCTAAAGGTCGAGAAACAAGCAATTCAACTCATCCTTTTTTGCAAACCAAGTTTAAAACTTGGACCAAAGTGTTTGATATGTCTGAGTTTAGTCTGGATAGGACTAACGAAGAGCTCTTCAAATCCAATAAAACCATGAAGAATACTGCCCAATTACGAAGCGATATTGATTCATTTAATCGCCGGGTGGACTATTACAAGAAGCAGCAGTTAAAAGAGCTCTATGCTCTAAGTAGCAGAGAGGTTTCTAAATCTTCTATTACATCTAAGATGAAGCCTAAGTCCCAGTCCAAGAAAGTGAAAAAGCATTCTGTATTGTCCAACTATGTTCAAAAAGATAATATTAAGTGGGATTCCATTATTGGATTCATTGAAACCTTTCCTCGGCAGACGCAAGTCGTTTTATTGCGCAAGTTGAAGCAGTCGGTGAAGAGGAAGAAGGAGCGTCTCAAAAGTTATATTTCTTCGAATAAACGATTGGATAGAAAGATTCGGGAGCACACCTATGAATTGAATATTAAGTATAGTTTTGCCTTAGCATGCTTACTTTTTCTCTTTATTGGTGCACCGATGGGCGCCATTATTCGGAAGGGAGGTTTTGGATACCCCATTTTGGTTTCAGTTGGTTTTTTTGTCGTCTTTATATTGACAACGATATTATGTAAAAAATTAATGAGTAGCGGTGCCTTGCCGGCTTTTTGGGCAGCCTGGATTCCGTTGCTACTACTTGTGCCAATTGGTGTGGTATTGACATACAAGTCTATGGTGGATAGCCGTTTTGATTGGATTGGGCGCATTGGTCGAATAATTCTTAGAAGGCAAGAGTAGTTTCAATCTATAGAATTTCGAGAAGGACGAAATAAAAACCTTACTTTTGCCATGAAAAATGTATTTCTCTTCAGATTGATTTTAAATAGTGTATGCCAGAAAACTATCAATTTTCATGAAATGAGGGGTTTTGGACGAACTTTTTCGTTTTTCGAGACGAAGTGATGCCTGGTTTTATCAGTGAGTTGAGAAAAATAAAAGACCGCCAAAAGATACATTTCTAAATTTGAAGAGTTTTCTTGCGTACACTAAATATAGCAAGTTATGGCTTTTAAATTAGCTCCGTCCATTTTAGCAGCAGATTTTAACCACTTAGCAGATGCAGTTCACCTTGTCAATCAGTCGCAATCGGATTGGTTGCACTTGGATGTAATGGACGGTCGATTTGTACCAAACATCTCATTTGGCTTCCCGGTTATTAAAGCGATCAAAAAAGAAAGTGCATTGCCTTTAGACGTGCATTTGATGATTGTTGAGCCCGAAAGGTATATCGAGCGTTTTGCAGAAGCAGGAGCTGATATTATCACAGTACATTATGAAGCATGTCCTAATCTTCATCGGACGATTTATCAAATTAGGGAAGCTGGACCAATGGCAGGTGTGGCGCTCAATCCGCACTCCAATACGTTGCTTCTTGATGATGTTTTGGAAGACTTAGACATGGTACTTGTGATGTCGGTAAATCCCGGCTTTGGCGGGCAAAAGTTTATTTATAGAGCCATAAATAAGATCCAACAATTGAAAAAAGTGCGGACAGAACGCAATTTGAATTTCCTCATAGAGGTAGACGGCGGAGTAGGACATCAAAATGCTCAAGCCCTCTTGCAAGCTGGAGCCGATGTGTTGGTCGCCGGAAGTAGCGTGTTTAAGACGGACGATCCGATTAGATCAATAGCGCGCTTTAAAGAGATAAAGGCAAATAATGTGTTTTTGTAAGAGTGCCTCCCAGGGTTTAGAGGGACGCTCCCTTCAGGAGAAGAACATCCAGTAAGTATTACATCGTATGGCTATCTCTATCTCTTTAAAGTTTCTTCGATTTTATAATCCATAATCAGATAGTCGGAAACTCCTTAGTTACGAAATCATATTCCCCCTCCGGTGAAATCTTGCAAACATACGAGATATGGCCATTTGTTGCCCAAATCCATGGGGCTTGCAGGGCTTGGTTGTAGGATGATAATTGGTCAAAAAGAGCTTGAGTAATAGATATGTCAAAGGATTTACACTCGATTAACATTTGTGGCTTTCCGGAGGGGGCCATCACTAACACATCAAATCTTTTTAGCATTCCATTTACTTTTATTCCTTTTTCTACACCGATCCGTCCTCTGTTGATACCACGTTTTTGAAGGAGAAATTGGATGACGGACTGCCGTACAAGTTCTTCAGGTGTTAATTGGATCCACCTCAAGCGAATCGGACACCAAATTTGCGAGGTCTGTTCTGTCGTTCTCAACCTAAAGTCGTTACTATATTGAGTGAGATTTATAATTATGGGTTGCAGCATTCAAGTAAATTTTTGGATTATGGGCAAGTGGGGAGCGGTATTATTTGAGCAGTAAGTGATTTCTTTAGAAATTGACGAATGAGTGCATTGGCCCCAATGGGATATTTTATGGGAGTTAGTTGTTCATGTTCCTGAACTTGACCATAAGACCACCCTACACATATTCCATTTTTTATAAAAATAAATGCATCTTCTGTTTGAGTTCTGCCCGTGTCGCGAATGATAAAATCTTTGTCAAAATAGTCCATTATGGACGATTTTGCCAATGCTGCTCTTTTATTGTAATCTTTTGGTCTTTCAAGTTGGATGCAGGCCCCTTGGCATGCATGGATGTCATAGCGAAAACAGTGTAGACCGGAAGCGTCAAGGCCGCAAAGCTTTGCACAAAGCCCATGTTTTTCCAATAATCCATCCATATGGCCTTTAGCACCTCGTTTGGTGGTGAATAACCGCAAAAGTTGCATCGAACGTCGGGTTTTTAACGGGTGCTTTCCTATAAAGAATTTGATATATCCCTCTTCAGATTGATGTGAATATATGCCGAAAGGGAAATGTGTATGCTTTTGTGCAATGTTGAGCTCCGGGCGATGATGTTTGATTTCATCGTTTTCCTTTAACAATGCGATGAGCTCACTTCCGGTAACCTCGTATGAAATATTATGGGCTCGTTTTTGAAGCCATTTTGATTTGGCACTACCGGTTTTGAAGTGTTGTAGAACCCGGGATTTTATGTCTTTGCTCTTTCCTATGTAAAGCGGTGTGTTATTTTGGTCTAAAAAACGATAAACCCCACACTCGTTAGGGAGCATTGCAATGGTGTCCATGCTCAAGTGTTCAGGGATCGCACTATCCTTGATTCCCATATGGACTGTTTGACGAATGTCTTTTAGGGTTTTTTGGTGGGTGAGCATTTTATGAAATAGCTCTGCGGTGGCGATGGCATCATCCAAAGCCCGATGTCTGTTCTTAACAGAGATGCTAAAGTGTTTGATGAGGTTACCTAAGCTGTGGGATGTAAGTTGTGGGTAGGTCTTCCGGCTGAGACGAACGGTACAGAGCTGTTGCATGCTAAAGGTATAGCCCAGTTGATTGAACTCTTCTTTTATGAAACTATAGTCAAATCTTACATTGTGAGCCACAAAAATACAACCCTCAAATAGACGTATTATATCAGCTGCTATTTCATAAAACTTTGGTGCCGAACGCACCATCTTGTTGGAGATGCCTGTCATGTTGGTAATGAAAGGTGGGATTGGCCGTTCGGGATTAACAAGAGAACTGTATTGGTCCAATATCTTTTTTCCATCCGAAATTACAATTGCAATTTCTGTTATCTTGTTATTTTTAGCCGCCCCCCCGGTGGTCTCGATATCAACAATAGCAAAATTCATACTCAAAGCAAAGATAGCCTTTTTCACGAAATGGGTGAATATTGTAGTATGGAAGAGGATGTGAAGGTAAAGTTAATTTGGTTCTAATAGAAATACCTATATTAGCATTTTATTTCATATATACTCAGGATTATGCGCCCATCCAAAGCTTCTACAACCTTAGCCTTCTTATTTTTTGTATTTGTAGTACTGCTTGCTTTTTATACCTTAAAACCCTATAGTGGCTCTACCCGCAATACTAGAAAATGGGATGTCCGGTTGGAAGAAGTCCAAAAGCATATTGCCAGAATGGCGAGTGAGGTGCATTTTACCGGGACAAAGGGGCACGCTGCAGTGCAGTCTTATTTGCTGTCTCAATTAAATGAAGCTGGACTTCACCCTCAATTGCAAACCAAGATGGTATATTCGCCAAAATGGCATGCGACGGTCGAGGTCAATAATGTGCTTGCACGCATTAAAGGAACGGGGGAGGGGAGAAAGGCCTTATTGCTTTTGGCGCATTATGACTCGGCGCCTGTAGCTTCCCGTGGCGCTTCCGATGATATTTCCGGGGTAGCTGTTATTTTAGAGACGATAAAGCGGTTTGTCTCGAATACAGTTTCTTCATCCAATGATATAATCATATTGTTTACGGATGCGGAAGAACTGGGGTTGGTCGGTGCCAAGGGATTCGTGAATTTCCATCCATGGATGGACGATGTAGGGCTTGTCCTTAATTTTGAAGCTCGAGGAAGCGGTGGGCCGTCCTATATGCTCGTCGAGACCAACGGTGGTAATAGTAATTTGGTCCGGGCATTCAATCAAGCGGCTGCTTCTCGTCCGGTGGCCAGTTCGCTGATGTACAGCATTTACAAAATGCTCCCTAATGATATGGACATGACGATTTTTAGAGAGGATAGGGATGCGGTGGGATTTAATTTTGCCTTTATAGGCGATCACTTCGATTACCATACAGAGCAGGATAAACCCGAGCGTTTAGATCCTTCGACGGTGTTGCATCAAATGGATTATTTGGCTTCGACATTAGACCATTTTAAGGATGTCAATCTAGAGCAACTACGGTCTAATAAAGATGCTGTTTATTTCAATCTACCATTAATTGGGCTGGTCATTTATCCCTTCCAATGGGTTTGGCCAATGGTGGTTCTGGCATTTGTATTGTTTCTAATATTTGTATTCTTTGGCATTCGACGAAAGAAGATGCAGCCGCTCAATGTGCTGTACAGTGTCGTCGTGTATATTGTGATGCTGCTGGTGACCGGAGTGCTCACTTGGATGTTTTGGAAGTTTATGCTCTTTATTCATCCCCGGTATGCGGATATATTGCATGGGTTTCCTTACAACGGCTATGAGTACATCGGTTTTGCAGCCTGCCTTGGCATGGGGATTTGGGGGCTGGGATTTCATTATCTGCTAAGGAGGAAGAGTCCCTATGAAGTGGTCGGAGGTCCGGTATTTATTTGGTTACTGATTAATGTGATAGTAGCGGCTTACGTGAAAGGAGGAGGTTATTTTGTCGTCCCCCTTCTTGCGATGCTCCTAGGGCTGATATTGTCGCTTCTCCTTGATATACCGGGAAAAGTAAAGTTTTGGATTGTTGCTTTTGCAGCAGTACCTGCATTATTGATTTTCTCTCCCCTTGTACAGATGTTTCCTGTGGGGTTAGGGTTAAAAATCCTTTTTGTGGCCTCGGTCTTGGTGGTTCTGCTATTGGGATTTATCATGCCTGCAGCGTATTATTTTAATATGAAATGGTTGGGTAATGCGGTGGGAGTACTCCTTGTTGTGCTGCTGATAAAAGCCGAGCTCAAAAGTAATTTTAATACCTCTGACCGAAAGCAGCCCGATGGGGTGGCGTATCTGTACAATGCAAAAACGAATGAGGCTTGGTGGATTTCATTCAACACCGTTCTCGACGATTGGCTCAAAAAGGTCATGGGGGCACCCATACTTGAAGGCAACCCCGAAGGGCTAAATTTTTTGACTAAGTACCGGACTAAAGTGCGTTATTTTAGCAAGGCGAAGGGAATAGATGTCCCATTGTCAACCATTTCATACCAAGCGATTGATACATTGTATCCGGGCAAACGCGTCTATCAATTGACGGTGACGCCCCATCGAAATGTACATAAAATCGTCGTAATGGATCGTTCCTCCAATCACTATAGTTACCTGAACATAAATGGGGCAATCGAGGGACATCCCGAAGGCGCGGATACCGTTCTGAGTACGGAGCGCACCCCACTTTTGATCCGGTATCATGTGACGGACGGGAATGAGGTGTTTACCTTGCAACTCATATCAAGTAATAACAAGGAGCCTGACTTGGAGGTCTTTGAAATGTCTTTTGACCTGGACTCCAATCCGTTGGTACATCTTCCGCCCAAACCCGAATACGTTATGACGATGCCGTTTGTCAATAATAATGCTATTATCGTCATGTATGCTCCGGCGCTAAAGGAATAAAGGCTAAATGATTTGCCGCCCGATAAGCGGCCAAGGAGTAAAATGTGATTGAATTAATTGGAAAAGGATATATGATTAAGATTACAGAGCAAGATTCGTTACACCGTCATCTCGAGCAAAAAACGATACGAGAATTGTTAGTAGGGATTAATGAGGAGGATCGGAAAGTTCCTGAAGCCGTCGCCGCGGTCATTCCTCAGATTGAAGCATTTGTTGAGGCGCTTACGGTTAAAATGAAAGGCGGCGGAAGATTGTTTTATCTCGGGGCCGGGACCAGTGGCCGATTGGGTATCGTCGATGCTTCTGAATGTCCACCCACCTACGGGGTGCCGGATGATTGGGTGATCGGGCTGATTGCTGGTGGAGATTCGGCTATCCGGAAAGCGGTGGAGTTTGCCGAGGATAATCCTGATTTGGGTTGGCAAGATCTTCAAGAATATGCCATTGATGATCGGGATTTTGTGGTCGGAATAG
The DNA here is from genome assembly GCA_027080725.1 of Saprospiraceae bacterium. Lineage (GTDB taxonomy): Bacteria > Bacteroidota > Bacteroidia > Chitinophagales > Saprospiraceae > JALSTN01. The sequence goes on along the minus strand of JALWRC010000031.1, from coordinate 15,189 downwards.
CGGCATCGGGTACCACCCCTTACGTCGTCAATGCCTTAAAGATGTGTAGACAAAATGGGATAAAAACCGGATGTGTTACTTGTAATCCGGGGACCCCTTTAGCCGGACAATCCGATTTTCCGGTAGAGGTGATTGTAGGGCCTGAATTTGTGACAGGAAGTACACGGATGAAAGCCGGGACAGCACAAAAGCTGGTCCTCAACATGATTACGACCACGGTGATGATACAGCTGGGAAGGGTAGTGGATAACAAAATGGTGGATATGCAGATAGCCAATAATAAGCTGGTCGAAAGGGGGACGCGATTGATTATGGAAGCAACAGGTATCCCGTACGATGAAGCCTTATCTGCTTTACGATTACATGGTAGCGTACGCCGGGCAATCGCCTTCTTAGAGGGTTAAGTGGATGGATGCCTTTTGTCGATTTTTCAGCCGGGATGGTCCGCTTTTGTGAAAATGGGCAATGCCCGGGGGTGGCAGGTGATTTCGATGATCCCGGGAGAAAGATGGATGGGCTCCCCGTCACATTGTCCGGTGGTCTCCCCATGCTCAATTTTGAGATGCTCGAATGAAATGGATGAGAATAATTTGGACTTAATCGGGCGCCCAAAAAAAGCCTGAATTGCCCACCCCGGGAGGCGGTACCAGGGAAATTTGGAGAATAACTGAAGATGAAGGGTGCCATCTGTAGCGGAGGCGTTTGGAGCGACTTTTAAGTGATTCCCATACTCCGATATGTTCATTACATCCAAAAGGGCTACTTTTTCATGACGCTTCTCTCCATCAATATGGAGCGTTACCTCGATTCTTTTGTTGTTAAAGAGTTCCTTCAGGACACATAGTATATAACCGCTCATCCCTCTCATGGGAAGTTTGGCAAAGGAATGGGCAATATCTGCGACTTTGCCCAACGAAAAGGAATTGGTGAAAACGCGATCCGGGGTGCGACCGACATCGATACGCGTAATGTGTCCGGCATTGAGCACTCGAATAGCTTCCTTTTCATTCATGGGAATCTTCAAATCCCTTGCCAAGCCATTGCCGGAACCCAGCGGTATGATACCCATCGGTTTATCCGTGGGAAAGATTCCGTTGACCACCTCATGGACAGTGCCATCCCCCCCCACCGCAACAATATAATCAGAGTGGTGTATAGAGGTTTTGGCCAACTCGTAAGCATGATGCTCTCGCTCAGTGTAAAGTATTTGATAAGTATCGGGAGCTGCCTCCAGGTATTTGGTTAGTAAATCGGGAAAGGCCTTTTTGTCCTTTCCCCCGGAGATGGGGTTGACGATAAAGGTGTATTGGTATTTGTTATTATAGCTGTTCATGGGGTTAGAGTACTCGTGAGATTTCCTCAATAAAACGGTCAATTTCATCTGTGGTGTTGTGATGAGAGAACGAGATTCGTATATGCTTTCTCTCTTCTTCCGGGTCGAGGATATCTATAACATGCGATACTTTCTCTACTCCTGAGGAACAAGCACTGCCACCCGAAACGGATATTCCTGCAATGTCCAGATTAATGACGGCCAGTTCTGCCTTGGATGTGGGCGGTAGTGCGATGTTGGCTATTTTATAATGACAGTTAGTGGTGTCATCATGCAGGATCCGGCAGGAGGGCAGATGTCGGCGAAGGCTCCGGATCAAATGTTGGCGCAAGGCAGTAATATGCGCTCTTCTCCGCTCTCTTTCGCGCTCCATTTTTTGGAGTGCAAAGGCGAGCGCCATGGCTCCGGCTACATTTTCGGTACTCGACCGCATCCCGCGCTCCTGTCCGCCGCCGTACATGAGAGGATGGACGATAGAGGCATTGCTCATATACAGAAACCCGATTCCCTTGGGACCGTAGAATTTATGCGCAGAAGCCCCTGAGAAGTGAATTTTTTCTTTGCTGACGTCTATTGGGTAAAATCCCATGGTCTGCACCGTATCACAATGAAATAGCGCTCCATATGAATCACATAATTCGCCGATGCGATGGATATCCGTCAAGGTGCCGGTTTCGTTATTGGCATGCATCATGGATACAAGCGTCTTTCCTTCACCATATTGATGAAGCAAATCCTCCAAATGCGAGTAAGAAGGAGCGCCTAAAGCATCAGTCTCTGCCCAATGTATTCCGACGGAGGGGTATTGACTTTGGATGTAGTTGAGCATGTTTAAGACAGAAGGGTGCTCTAATCTGGTTGTGATGATGTTTTGTACATCCAAATCCCGGACGGCTCCTAAGAGAGCGGTATTATTGGCTTCTGTTCCTCCGGAAGTGAAGTAAATTTCTCCCGGAGATGCATGAATAATCTGCGCTACTTGACGGCGCGCCTTTTCCAATGCTGCCTTGGCTTTGCGCCCATGGGAATGAATAGAGGACGGGTTGCCAAAGAGCGTACGATATGAGCGAGTCATGACTTCCAATACCTCCGGATCTAAGGGAGTGGTGGCGGCATTGTCCAGGTATATGTTCTGATTTGGTATCATAGTATGGTAGTATTGACTCTTTAGTTTGAAAAAGAACTGACGAACCGTAGGTTTGCATTATAATGGTGTAAACCAGGATTTGATTTTTTCTTCGACTGGAATTTCATTTTGGTGGTAAAATTCATTGCTTCGAGAATCATAGAGATAGTCCACTGAATACTCTTTGTGATGGGCAGCGATATCTCTAATAGCTTGCCCTACATAATGGAGCTCTTCATTTGTAGTAGTTGGGTGAATGCTCATCCTGACCCATCCCGGTTTTGCAGAGAGGTCTCCTGATGCAATGAGGGAGGTGATGGTATTTGATTTTTCGTGGGAGACTTCTAATAGGTAGTGGCCATAAGTGCCTGCACAAGAGCATCCTCCTCGTGTCTGAATACCATAAAGGTCATTGAGCAACTTGACGACCAGGTTGTAATGAGCTCCCTGAATGAAAAATGAAATGATTCCCAATCGGTCTCTAAGGTGATCGGCCAGGATATGTAGATCCGGACAGGAGTCGAGATAAGGCCACAAGATGTCCAATTGTTGGTGTTCGCGTTGTAGGATGTTGGACACTCCCATTTGCTCTTTGAGTTGGCAACAGTATGCTACTTTGATGGTTTGTAAGAAAGCGGGAGTACCTCCATCTTCACGTGCTTCGATCTCTTCGAGGTATTGGTGTTCTCCCCAGGGATTGGTCCATTCGACTGTTCCACCACCGGGATTGTCCGGGATTCGATTGGAGTAGAGGGAGGGGCAGAAAACTAAGATGCCGGTCGTGCCGGGGCCACCTAAGAACTTATGTGGAGAAAAGTAAATCGCATCGAGAGAGGTCTCCGGATCTTCCGTTCGCATGCGTATATCAATATACGGGGCAGATGCAGCAAAGTCCACAAAACACTTCCCACCCGCCCGGTGAATCATACGTGCAATTTTATGGTAAGGGGTGATAAGACCCGTTACATTGGAGCAGGAGGTGACGGCTGCATATTTTGTTTTGCGCTCTTTGTATTGCTCTAATAATTGTGCAAAATGTTGGAGATCTACTCTACCATCCTTGTCTGCACGGATGATTTCGACATCTGCCAGGGTTTCAAGCCACGATGTCTGATTCGAATGGTGTTCCATGTGTGTGACAAAGACAATGGGCTTTTCTTCAGGGGCGAAATGCACCAGGTCGTGATACCGTTCATGCACCTTCAAACCAAGTATTCTTTGGAATTTGTTGATGACCCCGGTCATGCCTGCATTAGAAGAAATGAGAACATCATCGTCGTAAGCGTGTACGTGATTTTTAATGATCTCTTTGGCCTTGTGGTAGGCCGAGGTCATCATGCAGCCGGTTGTAGAGGTTTTGGTGTGAACATTAGCGACATAGGGACCTATCAGCACGCTTATACGTTGCTCTATTGGCGCGTAGAGCCGTCCACTCGCAGTCCAGTCTGTATAGATCAATGGCCTCGACCCAAACGGTGTTTTTATTTGTTGGTTGATGCCGATAATGTGCTCTCTGAATGTTGAGAAATGTGCTTCTAAAGAGGTCATTGCATCAGCGTTTTTAAGCATAGCATTTGAATTCTATAACGAATACCTTAATCTGTTCAGGAGCCAGGAAGAGGATTATAAATTCCAACAAAATGTCCCTGAATATCAGTAAATCAATTGGATGGACACCTGATTTTGAATATCCCGTACATAAATCAAAATTTCAATGTGGCCTATGTCTTGGTACAGCCACAAAGAAGTCGCGCTGTTGACCTTCTATTGGCCGGGTGATTGGCCATCTTTATCTTGATTTGTCCGGTTAGTCGCTCTACCCCGGGCCCAATCGCGGAGTAAAGATATTTTCTTTTGACGAGATATATTGATATTAAGCGCAAAGATTTCTTTAATTTTGTCTTTTCATGTCTTGTCTCATTCATCAAAAGAATATTTCTGTTTGCTGACAATCGTTTATATAATCGCCCTTGTTTACCTTCTTTTATGTGTGGTGTTCTATTTTTTTCAAGACTATTTCTTTTTTCGACCGGAGATTCTTCCCAAGGACTTTGAGTACCAATACCCCTTCCCCTTCGAAGAGTTGGATTTTGAAATGAAGGATGGTGGGGTGGTGAACGCGATATATTTTAAAGTTCCCAATGCCCGCGGTGTAGTTTATTACTTAAAGGGTAACTCCCGAAGTATCAAGGGATGGGGTAAGTTTGCGAAGGATTATCTATCCAACGGGTATGACTTTTTTATGATGGATTATCGCGGCTTTGGCAAGAGCAGAGGCAAACGCGATGAAAAACGACTTTATGCCGATTCCCAATACATTTACGAATGGTTATTGGGGCGATATCCGGAAGAACACCTCATCGTGCTGGGACGATCTCTCGGGAGTGGCATTGCGGCATGGGTGGCAAGTCAAAACAATCCACGGTTACTTGTGCTGGATTCCCCTTATTTTAGTTTTTATCACAACATCAAACGATATCTATTTTTTGTCCCTTTAAAGTGGCTGTTGAGGTATAATATTCGGACAGATCAATATGTTCTCAGTGTTGACTGCCCTATTCACATCGTCCATGGGACCAAAGACCGGCTTTTTCCCATCTCTCAGAGCGAGGCACTGGTTCGGCTTAAGCCGCAGGGCATAACCTTGCATCGTATCGAAGGGGCAGGCCATAACGATTTGCCGGATTACAAGGAGTTCTACGAAATATTATATAAAATCTTGTATCTTGATGGCCAAAATGAAGAGGAATGAGCACGCAAGTCTTAAGGATTTTCGATATTCTCCACCATTTCAAGGCGCCAAATCACCCTAAAGGACGTCAACCCGGTTTGTGGGCCTTTCGAAATGGAAGCTGGATTAAGTGGGACTATCAAGGCATAATGTCCGGCATTTCGATGGTGCGGGAGTGGTTGGATAAACAGGGTTTTGTCGCTGGGGACCGGATACTGACCATGCCGGAGCAGGGCGCTCCGGAGTGGCTCATTATTGAGATGGCGTGCTGGATGAATAAGTTGGTCGTCGTCCCTGTTCATACGACACAATCAGATGCCGTCATTCAAGAGATTTTCGAGTTAGTTAATCCGGTGTATTTTATTACCACAAATCACGGCCAATACAACAAACTGCGTTATTTGGCGCCAAAGGGCAGAGGTGGCCATTTGGAATGCAGGGCTGAGCATGTACTACCTTTTCTGATGGGAATGCAACAACCGCGCCCGCGTCCATGTGGTATACCGGATATTTCAAAAGTGGGGGAAGAGGAGGTGGCGTGCATTATGTTTACCTCCGGAACCACAGGGATGCCGAAGGGGGCGGTTTTGACCCACCACAACATCGTATCCAATGTGAAGGCGGTGGGGGATATTGTCCCTCTAAAACCCGGCCATCGCGTTTTGAGTTTTTTGCCTTATAGCCACATATTTGAACGCACTGCTTGTTTGACATACCTCTATCTGGGGGTAGATGTTTATTTTACCTCCGGCAAAGAGCATTTATTGCGTGATTTTCAACAGGTGAAGCCCCACTTTTTTACAGCTGTACCTCGCATGCTGGAAAAGACTTATGATTACGTAATCGGGATGCAATTGAGTGCCAATCCACTCAAGAGATGGGTGAGTAGATGGGCCATTCGCGTCGGAAGAAGGTATGGTACCCATAAAGGTAGGGGGTGGTTGTATGGTATGAAATTGTGGGCTTCCAGGGTGCTGTATTTTAGTTTCTGGCATCGGCGGATGGGCGGTCATGTGCGTTGGGTAGCTGTTGGTGCAGCAGCGTTGCCTCCGACCATCGGGCGTCTGTTTGGAGCTGCCGGAGTGAAAATCCGGGAAGGGTATGGGATGACAGAGACCTCCCCTGTTATCAGTTTTAACCCCTTTCAGAAAGGGAGTAATGTGCCCGGCTCTGTAGGACTGCCGATTAAAGGGGTGCAGGTCCGTTTGGATAAAGAATCGGAGGAAAGTGCGTATGGGGAGATTTGTGTCAAGGGGCCTAATGTTATGAAAGGGTACTTTAATAATCCTGAAGCAACCAAAAGGGTATTTACCCCTGATGGATGGTTGCGGACAGGGGATATTGGTATGGTCGATGAAGCGGGCTATTTGTATATCACAGATAGGGCAAAGGATATTTTTAAAACCTCCTCTGGCAAATACATATCTCCTGCAAAGATGGAACAAAGGATGTGTGAGTCGGCCTATATCCATCAGAGTTTGTACATCGGGGCCAATCGCGCCTATCCGGCAGCTATTATTGTACCCAATTTTCTCCTCCTTAAAAAATGGGCCAAGCGCAGTAAGATTCATTGGACGGCTCCTCAATTTATGGTGCACAACGTGATGATTCGAAAAAAACTCCAAGAACAAATAGATGACATTAACCGGACGCTCCCCAACTACAAGCGAATTCGTGATTTTGTCCTCTGTCATGAACCCTGGACCGTCGAACAAGGCGATATCTCAGCTTCTCTTAAGATTATTCGCAAAAAATTGCTTAGCAAATACGCCAAGCAAATCGATAAACTCTATCCGGAATATCATCGCGAGCGATAGGTATTATAAGTGGTAATTTTACGATGTCTCCCATAGATACATTCATTGCAGTTTTATTCCTTGTAGATACTAAGTAAAAAGTGAGCCAGGTCTTAAACTGCCACTCTCAGCTATATGTTATGTATGAAAAAAGGCTGAATATGAAATACTACTTTAATAAAACTCTAACCGGGAAGAGCTTTGAGGAGGCTATTCAAATCACAACCGAAGCATTAAAACAGGAGGGATTTGGCATCATCACAGAGATTGATATGCAGGCGACGTTCAAGAAGAAATTGGATAAAGACATCGGAAAGTATGCCATCTTAGGAGCTTGCAATCCTTCTTACGCCTACCGCTCTGTGATGGCTGAAGACAAAATCGGCCTGTTCTTGCCTTGCAATGTCATCGTTCAGGGAAAAGAGAATGGAACAGTGGAAGTTTCAGCTGTGGACCCTATCGCTTCGATGAGCGCAGTTCAAAATGAAGCCTTGGGGACACTCGCCACCGAAGTGCGGGAGAAGTTGAAGCGAGCAATAGAGCAGTTGTAATTGGTAGGTAGAAAGCGGTAGTTAACCCATAGAGGAGGGATATGTGCACTTTTGGGCTTTATAGGGCCTTGCACTATTATTGGTTTAGGGGGGCACCATGTTTCTTACAGCTGCACCATGTCACAAAGCAACGCGGAGTGCTCTGGGCATTTACTTGTTCTCTCCTATTTTATGCATTCGATATTTTTAAGGGGGTATATTGCAAACTGCATATTTCTATCATAAAAAACAATTACAATCCCGTAAGGATGCCATCTTTGTAGCCCCGTACGAGCGACAGCGATGTGCGGGGATTATAAGAGCACCCAAAGCCGTTTTGGCGGTATTTTTGCCCGATGCAATAGGTTATATACTTGAGAAGTGTTGCATGCAAAAATAGTGACAAAACAATGCAATGGCTCATTTTAGTGCATTTTGTAATACACACATTTTATAGGGATGTCGCTTGTATTTCTTTGAAATTGTATACATTTGCAATGTTATGTAAGTTTGTAATTAGATAGATTCCAATGAAATTGACAGCTTTTTCAAAGATTTTGATTACACTCCTTGTTCTGGGGGTATTGTATTTCCTCTACACCAAGTTCTTCCGGCCGGCCCTTGCAACAGGCGGCGGAGCTGTGACGGAACAAGTGGAACAAAAGTCCAAAGTCCCGGCATCGACTAAACCGTCCGGAGGGAGCTCCGCAGCTCGAAAGACCTTTGACTACACTTCACCCAAACCTGTAGGCGGCAAACTAAAGGGGGTTGTCGAACTCGGAGCGTCCGGATTTAATAGCTTCATTGTGGATATTGACAGAGCGAAGAATTGGGAATTGAAGAAAGCGGAGTGGGGCAATAGCATGGTGTATGACAATATGGCTTCAGCGGACGATATACGTGCGGGCCTGAAGCGATACATTACAAATATTTTGGATTATGGAGTGGATGGTAAAAATGTTCATTTTGTAGTGAGTTCAGGTGCCCAAAAGGTGTCTTCTACCCAAAAAATTATTGCGCAGTTAAAGAAAATGGGATATGTCGTCAATACTGTCACTCCGGAACAGGAAGCGGGGTATGCTCTGAAAGCTGCCATGCCTTCGAGTTTTAGCAACTCCGCCTTTGTTGTGGATATCGGTTCGGGCAATACAAAAATTTCGTGGGTTCAAAGCGGGGGCTCTACCAGAGGGCTCGAAAGCTATGGAGCAAAGTATTATAAGAACAATACGGACGATGAGACGGTATATCGGGATGTACTCGCCAAGGCCAAGCAGGTGCCGATGAATCGGAGAAGCACTTGTTTTATGATAGGTGGCGTGCCTTACAAATTGGCCAAAGAGGTGCGTCAAGGCAAGGAGCGGTATACCGTTTTGAAAGCGCCGGAAGGATACAATGCGGAGGGCGCAAAGATGAAGTCCGGGCTGAATATATATAGGGCGATAAGGGATGCGACGAAGTGCGATCAATATGTCTTTGATTGGGATGCCAACTTTACCATAGGTTTTTTGCTGGGCTTAAAATAGTGGCTTTAATACTGAAGGGCCTAAAGTTGCATTGCATTTGTTGATTTTTTTAAAGGGCTTATTCCTCCTCTTCATTTGACGGGGCGAGGTCCTTCATTCCCTGTAGACGCAAATAAACCCGGGCGACGGTCCGGACATCTTTTTCGCAATAGGTCACGATGCGCTCCAAGTCATTTTCTTCCCAGTACACCCGGCCTACATCGCTACCGTCGATATCATCTTTAGGGGAGGGGATATCCAAAATCGTCGCCAACAAGTCCAAAGAGGTGTAGTGCTTGTAGTCTCCAAATTTCCACATCTCCATAGTGTCGAGCAAATAATTCAGCTCCCAAGGTTTTTTTCCGGAGATTTGAAGTATATTTGGGAGGGGAAGGCGGTGGACGACCATCCGACGACATAAAAACGGGATGTCAAACTCCTTAATATTATGTCCGCAAAGCCAGCTGTTGTCCGAAGATGGATAGTGCTTGTTTATTAGTTCTATAAATGATAGCAACAGCTCTCGTTCATCATCTCCATAAATGGATTTTAGCCGTATTTGTCCCGCGTCGATATCCGGGACGATACCAAGTGTGATACAAATAACTTTGGCAAATTCCGAGAAAATACCCGCCCGCAATGGGTACCACACCTTGGGGTCAGGCGCCTCTTCTTCAATGGGCGACCGGTGAATACGGGTCATTTTTTTAGTCCAATGTTTCTTTAGAATATCGGGCAGCAGGTCGTAATCGGGATATTGGGGGGCGGTCTCGATGTCTAAAAATAATACTCTTTTTAATGGAATTTTTGGTGTCATATATAAAATTTTATAACTTTACGCATCCTTTCAATGTTCCCCTGTGAAAATTTTCGGTTTTTTGTCCATGGTACAGTGTCCAACATATAAGTATATCGCAGACAAATGGTCCTTCGTTATGAGTTGCTGAAGAGACTGATTGCAGGATAAGATGCCGGTCCGTCTTCAAACTTAAAACAAATCACAATTTTTAAAAATTCAAAATTACGAATAATATGGCAAGATCTTCATCAAATCAGTACTTAAAAGCAGGAGTCATCGTCTTAATCCTGGGGTTACTTGGCCTGAATATATACCAATACGTCAATAACTCCAAATTGGAGGATGTCAACAAGCAGCAAAAACAAGAGCTCATCGAAAAAGTACAACTTTACGCCGAATTGGAACAAGACTTCACAGAGGCCAAGTCCGAATTGGAGGAGATGAAAGGAGCAAACGAAGAACTCAATGCCAAGATTGACCTCCAATTGGAAGAGCTGGCCGAACAAAAAGAGCGGATTAAGCATTTGTTGCGCGATAGTAAGAATCTGAAGCGTGCACGTGCTGATTTGGCTAAATTGAAGGAGCAAGCAGCATCCTTTATTGCTGAGATCGAAGCCCTCAAACAAGAAAACGAAATGTTGACCAATGAAAATCAAAATTTGCAACAGAAGACGGTGGTTTTGATCCGTACTGTCCATGTCAAGGATAGTATCAATGCAGAATTAAATGAAGCAAAAGCGCAGGTGGAAGAAGAAAAGCAAAAGGTAGAATCAGAAAAAGAAGTCTTGTCTTTAAAGTATAGTAAAGCTTCTGCTATCCCGGTTGCAAAGATTAAAGCAGCAGGATATGAAGTAAAGAAAAACGGCAAAAGCGCCAGGCGGTACTGGGCAAAAAACACAGACTATGTGAAGATTTGTCTAACTCCGGGACATAATCCAAGTGCAGAACCCGGTGACGAAGCCTATTATATCCGGATTATTAATCCCAATGGTCAAGTGATGACCCTCGCAGAAGCGGGTTCCGGTATGCTCACAAATAATGATACCGGCGATGAAATCCCTTACTCCTATAAAACAGATTGGCAATACGGTGGTGCTGATAGCCAACTCTGTACCCAATGGAATCCGGGAGAGCAATTTATGAAAGGCAATTATATCGTAGAAGTCTATAACCACGGGTACCTGGTGGGAAAGGATCATTTCAAATTGCGATAGCCTGGATGGAGGATGGGGAGGTATTGTAAAATACTCCTCTTTTAGCCGGCTTATGTTCTATTTTGGTTTACACGCAAAATGGGATAGTATCGATAATGAACTCTTTGGACCTGCATAAATAGACCAAAAGCCTATGTCAATACCCGCAATGCGACCACAGGATGCTGCGAGCAAGGCGAACAATCGCAGATTTATGATTTGCCTTCGCGCTATATGTAGTATACGCGCACGCACGTTTTATCCCTTCTCAAATCGGCGTATCGAATACTACTTGAAGTCAGTACAGGACACAAACCTATTGTGTCCTTATAACGCTGCAGTGTTATAAGGTCACAACTCGTGACGCCATGGCGTTATTAGGGAGTTAGGTAAAGAAATAAATTCTGTTGTGAATGCAAATGCTTTTTAATCAAAACACAAGTGTGCAGTTTGTAATACACACTACATTCAACCCTGTCGCCACAAAGCATGAAAAATAGTATATTTGTTGCAGGAAGTCTTTTTTTAAACCAAAGACAGTAATCTTTCTAAAACAAATGAATGCATACAAAACTTTGGCATATTCTTTCATCTGTAGATTACGGTAAGTTCTTCCTCCGGGGGGCTTGGGTAGGTTTATATTGTCTTCTTCTGCCATATGCTGGATTCGCTTCCGGAGGACAGCCTGTATCCGACACCCTTCTCCCACAGGAATGCGAGACGGGAAAGGAGTACAGCTGGTGGCTGCTGGATTTTGGAGAAAAGTTGAGATGGCAAAACGACAGTTTAAAACTCATTGATACTACCAGATTTGTTGGATTAGGAGAATGTTCCGCTACGATAGCTGATACCAATGGCGAATTATTGTTATTTTATACAGGATTCGACTTATACAATCGTCAGGGAAACCGGATTAAGGGCTCTCCTCAACGTCTTTGGCGATTGGGGTCAGCATCCAGGACACAATGTGCCTTACTCCGGCAACCGGGGCAGGACAGCATCTATTATTTATTCTATGGGGAGGAAGTTGAGCATAGCTTAGATACTGCCGCACCATTGTATTACGGGATTATTGATATGACGGGTGATGGTGGATTGGGCGAATTGCTCAGTTATGATCATTTGCTGTTAAATGCATCGACGGAGGCCATTGCCGTGGCAAGGCATTGCAATGACAGGGACTGGTGGATCATCGGCCAGGAATCCGGCAGCAACTGCTATTATGTATGGCTGTTGGACTCAAACGGCCTGCAGAGCTCAGCCCCACAGATTAGCTGTACGGGATATGTAAATTCAGGCACTGAGTCAGAGATCTTTAATATGATCCATATCAGCCACGATCAATCCCGGATGGCAGTGGAGAACTATAGAAAAGGACGGAATAACGATATCATTCAGTTGATGGATTTCGATAATGCCACAGGGACGATTAGCCATGCCCGGACAATAGCTAGTCGATTAGATGGATTGTATGGAGCAGAGTTTTCTCCGGACAATTCTGTCTTATATGCGCGGAGTTATAAAGGGCTGCATCAGTGGGACCTAAGCCGGTCGAGTGGGGAGGCTATCCGGCAATCAGTACAGTTGGTGAAGGGGTTCAAATCCAATGCCGGAGCTCTTACCCTCGGTCCGGATGACCGGATATATGGTCCGGGTATTACAGGTTTTTCAACAGGGACGAGTTACTACCTCATTATCGACTCTCCCAATGTCATAGGTACGGGCTGCAATGTTCGCTTAAATGGGTATTTATTGCCTAAGGTCGATTGGAATTTCGGTATGACCAATTTCCCTTCGGGGAGGTACCATCCGGAGCGCTTATACATCCGTGGTCCGAGGACTTTGTGTCGGGACAGTATCGCTAAGCTATGGCTCAACTGTGGTGCCGGTCCGCAGCAGTGGTCTTATCCCCCGGAAGTGGAGCGTATCCGGGAAGACGGGGACACGATATGGTTGCGCTTTCCGGAGACGGGTAGGTTTGAGATTAAGGCAGAACGGGAGACGCCCTGTGGCGTTAAAGCCGGGAGCTGGAAGATACAGGTGCACTGCTGTGGCGGAGTCCCCGGCTTTGACTGGGTTGTAGGCCCGGATACGATATGTGCCGGGGAGGAGCTCTCCCTGAGTTGGCATACAGGAGGGCAGCACCTCCTCCTCACAGATGAGGAGGGAGATACCGCAGGTGTAGGGATAGATACAGAGGGGGGGCGCCTTCGTCCGGATAGCAGTACACGTTACCGTTTGTTTGTACAAGACAGCACGGGCTGCGATACGACGATTTATTTTGAAGTGGCCGTCGTCTATCCCTATTATGAGCGAGATAGTATCCTGTTGTGCCCGGGAGACAGTGTGATGGTCTTCGATAGTTGGGTGCGGGATACAGGCATGTACGAACAGCGCCAAAGCGGCAAAATATGTGATACCATACGGCGTGTTTATGTATCTCCTACTCCGGCTATAGACGCTCTCATCCGTGTCGATACGAGTTGTAGTGACGAAGGCTCAGGGCACATCCGGATAACCCCACGAGACAGCTCTGCCGGATATACCATACGATGGAAGGATGGTCACGCAGGGGAGTGGACACGACCGGATTTAGAACCCGGGCCATATGAAGCGGTGCTGACGGATACGTATGGTTGTGAGCGGCACTACAGTATAGAGGTGCCGGTTTATGGTGCATTGGACTATGAGGTCAAAGTAGAGGACGAGAGATGTTATGCCTCTTCGGACGGAGCGATAAGGGTCATGAGCAGAGGGGCGGTCCGGCAGATATATATCGATGGAGTGGCAACCGCGGAATCCGCAATGCTCTCTCCCGGAAGGTATCTCTTGAGAATCGAGGATATACATGGTTGCACTTACCGGGATACCGTCCTTATCAAAGCGGCAAGCCCCATCCTCGTTACCCTCCCGGAATCCTATGAGAAAGGAAGTTTGGACACTATCGAGTTGGAGACTAATGCCGTCGATGCACGTCCCTACCACTACCGCTGGCACCCTTCAGACGGACTCGGGTGCGATACATGTGCCCGGACGCGATGCTATACGGATCATAGCCGGAGCTATGAGGTGGAGGTGTCGGATAGCAATGGATGTACCCTCCTCCTCTATACCGAGGTCATGGTCAAAGACCAGCCCTCCCTCTACCTCCCCAACACCATCACTGCCAATGGGGACGGCATCAATGACACTTGGAAGGGGTTTAGTTCGGCATCTCCCCTACATATCGACCTCGTAGAGATCTACGACCGCTGGGGAGAGCGGATCCATGCAGCGGAAGATATCGACCTGCGTCCTGCCGGTGTGATCTTGTGGGACGGGACGCGCAAGGATGGCGCCATTCTTCCCGGTGTCTATGTCTATCGCATCCTCTATCACGAAGCGGGGGCAACAGGTGATATTCCACTCCAAAAGCAGCTATACGGCAGTTTGACGGTGTTGCGTTGAGAGGGGAGTGTTTGTTTGTGTGTATTACAAACTGTACAAAACTAATCTACAACAAACACATCGGAAGAACCCCGACTCCAAAGCTGACGAAGGAAGACTTGGATGCGGTGATGTATACGAAGAATTGTCACGCGGGGAAGATCGGAGATTTATGATTTGCCTTCGCGCTATATGTAGTATACGCGCACGCATAACTTATCCCTTCTCAAATCGGCGTATCGAATACTACTTGAAGTCAGTACAGGACACAAACCTGTTGTGTCCTTATAACGCTGCAGTGTTATAAGGTCACAACTCGTGACGCCATGGCGTTATTAGGAGGCAGGTAAACAAATAAATACGATCCATAAGGTAAACCATTAACCATTAACAATTAACAATTAACAATTAACAATTAACAATTAACAATTAACAATTGCAATACACCCTTCTCAAATCGGCGTTTGTATACTCCGATGAATGGGTATCCTACGGGGTTCATCCTTGTTCGGAGTTTCCACCCTCATCCCACGTTGTGTGTATTACAAAATGCACTAATGAGCTTTCATTAAAAAGCATTTGTATTCATAACAGAATTCATTAATGGAATAGCCTTACTTTTTGGCATTGCCCCAAAAAGTAACAAAAAGGTCTAGGCGAAATTAAGAGCTACCCATAGTGGGGCGGCCATACCTTCTGTTGAAGGGAACACGGCAACTATGCTTCGAAGTGAAAACTGTGCCTTAATGGTAC
>JALWRC010000030.1 GCA_027080725.1 Saprospiraceae bacterium | reverse complement strand
CCACATTAGGCACATTAGGACACATTAGGGTGTTAGGTAAACAAATAAATTCAATCCGTACAATGTAACTTCCGTAATTTGTAATGCTATGGTTTAGGTCTTATGAACATCGAACACCGAACACCGATTGGAGATTTGCGATTTTACTCCGCGCTATGTGTAGTATAGGCGTACGTAGAATTTATCACTTCTTAAATCGGCGTTCGTTAATAGGGTACCCGGTGCTCCCCCACCCTCTATTACTCCCTCCAAATCGGACAAGTCATACAATGCGATCCGCCTCTGGCTCTGGACAGTTCTGTGGAGGGGAGGGTGATGACCGTTTTATCAAGGCTCCCGGGGTCGAGCTTTCCGTCCTGGACCTGTTGCAGGAAATCCTGTGCTTTGATAATATCAAATCCACACGCTTTTAAGGCGAGCTCCGTTTTGGGGTTGCGGTCGTAGGTGATGATTACTCCGGGCCGAACGGCCACCACATTGCCCGCGTCGGTCCACTGTTCCCTTTCCTGGAAGGGAGAGTGCCCTTCGCCCACCGGAATTACCTTAATCTGTGGGTCAATTTCGGTATGGAGAAATTCAATTACGCTCGAATACTGTCGCTCGGTGCCTTTCTTCCCGAATACGGTGACATTGGAACTCAGCCCATCGATGATCAACGGCTTATAGCCCAGGAAATGCCGGCTATCCACCTGTGTAAAGGTCGTGTCCAAATGCATAAAAGAGCGCTCTTTGGGGATGGTCACTTTGACGACATAGTCCACTACACCCCGCTCGAAGATCACCTGTTTGAGCGTCTCGAATCCATGTTCGGTGGTGCGTTCGCTGACGCCTACGAGGAGATAGTCATCAAACAATATCATGACGTCCCCTCCTTCGACGGAGACGGGTTCTCCGTTGCGATTGGGGGGAAACTTCTCCAGGTCATTCAGGTTGATCAACCGCTGGTGTGCACGCAGCTCTTCAAACATGGGATGGTACCATAAGAAAAAGCGCGTCAAGAGGTTTTCTCTGTGACGTGCGGACTTATTGGCCTTGGCGATGATGATATAATCCTTGACCGTGATAGCGATATCGCGGGTAAATATAAAGTTGGGTATCGGATTAAAGAGGTAGCGATCTTCTTTTGCGAGGTATCCCGAGATCAACACCCGCGCCAAGGTGTCATTGTCCAGAGGCAACAGCTTATTTATCCACGAGGGAGGCAACTCTTCAAATCCTATAATCATCTCGAGGAAAGAGGCTCTCCCCTCCTTGGAAACTTCCAGGGATTCGACCAACAATCGCTCGGTATCTCTGACCCCATCTTCGCCGGTAAAACATTTCAAAACAGAAGTAAAAATATCGTGTTCCTGTTGCATCAAAGGGAGGTGGACGATATCATCGAAGAGCAGCACATCACTGTCGTGCGGGCTAATCCTCGAAATCCCCTCTTCCGGGCGATGGACGATTACTTTCTTTAAAGGGTGTATTTCTGAGCTGACATAGATTGACATGGTCTTATCTTTTTGCTAAACATTAAAAAGAAAATGCATTATATCGCCATCCACCACTACGTAATCCTTGCCCTCGATACGCAGCTTGCCCGCATCCCTTGCGGCTGCTTCCGACCCGTACCGGACATAATCATCGTAGGCGATTACTTCTGCCCGGATGAAACCCTTTTCGAAATCGGTATGAATCACGCCGGCCGCTTCCGGTGCTTTGGCGCCCTTGCGCACGGTCCACGCCCGCACCTCTTTCTCCCCCGCAGTAAAATAGGTAATCAAATCCAAAAGGCGGTAAGCAGCCTGTATGACCTGATTTACACCAGGTTCCTGCAGTCCCATATCCTGAAGGAACTCCAGTTTATCTTCATCGGAATCGAGTTCGACGATATCCGCTTCGATTCCTGCGGCGATAATCACCATTTGGGCATTTTCCGAGGCAATGACCTCCTGCACGGCACGGGTATAATCATTGCCGGAGAGGACGGATGCTTCATCGACATTGCAGACATACATGATGGGTTTAGAAGTGAGCAGTTGCATATCCTTCACCAGAGAAGAGGAGAGTTCATCTTCTTGATCAAAGGAGCGCGCCGGCTGTCCGTTTTCGAGGTGTTGGAGCAAAGCTTTGGCGACCTCCACCTTCTTCAGCTCCTCTTTATTGCCGCTTTTGGCATTCTTCTTAATCTTCTCCATCCGTTTTTCCACCGTATCGATATCCTTAAATATCAGCTCCAGGTCGATAATTTCCTTATCTCTAACGGGATTGACACTGCCATCGACATGTACGACATTGTCGTCATCAAAGCATCGAATCACGTGAAGGATAGCATCGACTTCCCGGATATTGGCGAGAAACTGGTTGCCGAGGCCTTCCCCTTTACTCGCGCCTTTGATCAGTCCGGCGATATCGACGATATCCACCGCTGTTGGCAAGATGCGTTGAGGCTTAACGAACTCTGCGAGTTTTTCGAGCCTTTTATCCGGCACCGTGATGACACCCAAGTTGGGATCCTTAGTGGCAAACGGATAGTTGGCTGCAAGCGCTTTGGCATTGGTCAGTGCGTTGAACAAGGTGGATTTCCCCACGTTGGGTAGCCCGACAATTCCACATTTTAATCCCATAATTTAATTTTGTTTTTGTAATAAAAGAGGCGTCGTCATCTGCATTATTAACGGTACTTCTACACCGTGTAGGCTTATCCTCACCTGCCACAATGGCGCCCTCGCTGTTGCGCAAATATGCATCCGGGATACGCAGTCTACCATTTCATACCTCCCCCCCATCCACCGGCGGAACATACAGCTAAATCGCTAAATATTAGCGGCGGCAAAGATAGATTTTATTTGTAATCCTACAGCTATATTTCAAAACAAAACTATTTGCAATATGTTGTATGAAATGGTCGATGATGGGCCCGATATTTATGCCTATATTTGCGGCGGAAATCCGGCTGTTCCGGGCTTAGATTACTCGATGATTTAACGTAACAAATTATACAACATGAACATATTAGTATGTATTTCCAAAACACCGGAGACCACTGCTCCGATCGACTTCACCCCGGACGGGAAGGAGTTAAAAACCGAAGGGATGAATTACATCCTCAATCCTTATGATGAGTGGTATGCGCTGGTGCGCGCATTGGAATTAAAAGAGCAAAACGGTGGAGCGGTACACGTCATCCACGTCGGCCCTGCGGCCAACGATATCATCATTCGCAAGGCATTGGCCATCGGTGCTGACGAGGCCTACCGGGTGGATTGTGACCCGAAGGATGCCTGGATGGTTGCTTCGGAGGTGGGCGCTTTTGCCAAAGAGCATGCCTATGATATCATATTTACCGGCAAGGAGACCTTGGATTATGCAGGTGCTTTAGTGCCGGGGATGATTGCAGAATTGCTTGGGGTTCCCTTTATCTCCTTTGCCAATCATCTCGAGTACGAAAACGGAAAAATCATTTGCCAACGCGAGATCGAAGGGGGCTATGAAGAGGTTGAGGCCCCAATGCCCTTGGTTGTCAGCGCGGCAAAAGGGCTGGCAGAGCAGCGCATCCCCAATATGCGTGGCATTATGATGGCCAAGAGAAAACCGCTCAACGTCATCGAGCCGCAGTGCGTATCTCCCAAACAAACGCTGACCGGTTACGAAAAACCTCCTCAACGAACAGGGGTAAAACTAATCGATCCGGAGAATATGGACGAATTGGTAAGACTGTTGCACGAAGAGGCAAAAGTCATTTAGGTAAAAAAATACAAAAGCAAAATATCATGATTCTCGTAGTAATAGAACACGCAGATAAAACCGTAAAAAAAGTCAGTCTCGAAGCGCTCACGCTGGCCAAAGACATAGCGGGCAAACTCGGTACCGGGGTCGCCGCCTTGTCGATTGGGGCGATCGACGGAGCCGGACAACTCGGCAAGTACGGAGCAGATACTTGTTTCGTCGTGGAGCACGAAAACCTGAGTTCCTTTGACTCCACCAACTACACTTCAGCCATCACGCAAGTGGCCAAAGCCAAGGACGCTTCCATCGTCATTCTTTCGCACACTTCGACCGGCAAATCCCTCGCGGGACGCCTTGCCGTCCAAACAGACGCGGGTGTCCTCACGGGCGTCAACCAATTTGCCGGTCTCGAGGGGGAGCAGCTTGTACTCAAAAAGCCCGTCTTTGCAGGCAAGGGTATTGCGACGTATCAACTCCGGGCGACCAAGGCTGTATTCACCTTGATGGGCAATGCCGTCCAGCCCAAAGAGCTGGGCTCCGAATGTCCGGTAGAATCCTTTGCAGTAGAGGTCGCTACCCCGCAGACCAAGGTCCTTAAGATCGACCGCGTAAAAGGAAAAGTTCCACTTCCGGAAGCAGAAATCGTAGTATCTGCAGGCAGGGGTATGAAGGGTCCGGAGAATTGGGGCATTATCGAAGAATTGGCAGACGAATTGGGGGCCACGACCGCCTGTTCGAGGCCGGTCGCCGATATGGACTGGCGTCCGCACAACGAGCACGTCGGGCAAACCGGGATCGCGATAAGCCCCAATCTGTACATCGCTGCAGGTATTTCGGGAGCCATCCAACACCTTGCCGGAGTCAATAGCTCGAAGAATATCGTCGTCATCAACAAAGATCCGGAAGCCCCGTTTTTTAAGGCGGCCGATTACGGAGTGGTGGGCGACCTCTTCGAAGTGGTCCCGAGACTTACAGAAGCCATTAGAAAATACAAAAGCAGTCATTAGAGCCTATGCCGCACGATAAGAAAGTTCAAATGGAGATCATCGCGCTGTCACACAGCGTCACGCAGTCCAACAACTATGCCGTAGTACTGCAGGAGAAAGGCAAAAAACGAAGGCTTCCCATCGTTATCGGAGGCTTTGAGGCCCAAGCCATCGCCGTCTCTATCGAACGCATGCGCCCCAATCGTCCGCTTACCCATGACCTCTTTAAAAACGTCATGGACACATTTCATATCCGGCTTGAAAGCATCTTGATTACCGACTTGAAGGACGGTATCTTTTATGCCCAACTCGTCTGCACCCAAAATGGAGTGACCCAATATATCGACTCCCGCACTTCGGATGCCATCGCCCTTGCTGTCAGGTTTGGAGTCCCGATTTTTGCAAGCACTTCAGTTTTGGAGGAGGCCGGTGTCACGATGGAAGCAGAAGAACCCACCCCTATCACCGAGCGTTCAGACGCAGGCAAGGAAGGGGATCCGACAGGAAAATCCGGCAAAAAGAAAAAATCGGATTGGAGTTTTGAGGACTACAGCAATGACGAATTGCAAAAAATCCTCCAAGACGTCATCGAAAAAGAAGATTATGAAAAAGCTGCCCTCATCCGCGACGAAATCAATAGACGCAAGAGTGGAAAGTAGCGGTTTGGGATGCTCTTCCTGACTCAATGCACCCGGTCGCCTCTCGGCGTCATAGAGGCCAACAGTTCTGCTTCGTACTTGAGGAATTCATCCCAACGCGCCATCACCTGCTCCCTACCCTCTCCATACAGGATCGCCAAATCCAGAAACATGCGATAATGTCCGGCTTCTGAAGCCATCAATCCGTGATAAAACTTGCGTAATTCCTCATCTCGAAGCTCTCGGGACAACAGCCGGAACCGCTCGCAACTCCGTGCCTCAATCAAGGCACAGGTCAACAATCGCTCTACCAATCGCGACTCTCTGGAGCCACCTTTGCGCTCAAATTTTAACAACCCATTGACGTATTCATCTTTTCGTTGAAAACCGAGCGGTACGCCGTATTCTTCCAGTTTTTGGAGCACCATACGGAAGTGTTCCCACTCTTCGGTCACCACCGGTGTGAGGCGCTTTACCAGCTCCTTTTTGTCCGGATAGGACTGAATCAAAGTGATACATGAAGTGGCCGCTTTTTGCTCGCAAAAGGCATGGTCGATGAGCACTTCACTAATCTGTTTTTCCGCCAAATTGACCCAACGCGGGTCGGTAGGCAACTTAAGTCCGAGCATTCTTTACTATTTTCTTAATACACGCCAATCTATCTACAAAAAAATCAACATTCCGGATATCGTACTCTTCGAATCCCTTCTTCCAAAACAACCCCAGGCCGTCAAGCTCCCATTTCTGCAGTGCTTTGACATCGCGCTTGGATAGCTTGTACGAAGCTCGATAAATGTGCTTGTCCTTACGGTCCTTGTAATCGATGGGCGCATAGACATCGATAAGCTTCGGATAAACAGAAGAGCCATTGATTAAGATCATCCGGATATCATTATCATCAGCGATCCCTCCAAAGTACTTATCGGCCCGGGTCGCATGCACAGTCATCTGCAGGATCATGCGATACTCCCCATGGTCTTTTATCAGTTGGACAGAGGATTCCACCAATGCTCCACCGTGCAAATACGGCACCATTTCTTTAGGTGTAAACCGAAAGAGCCGCCCGTATTCGAGTTGGATATACTGGACCCGGCCATCCGCCCCTTTGGTCATCTTTTGCACTTTGCAAACCCCGGGGTGATTATGCACAGGGGCAGGAGCAGGATGAGGTATGAAATGGTAAAGAAATATCAGAAAATATAACATAGGTCAATATTATTTCATTCGTTGCAAAGGTATTTAATAAAACGATAGTTGCTACCTACTAACAGTAAAAAAACGCATGGAGAAAGCCCTTCCATTTGAAGTGCCATACCACATTCATTAGTAGTCATAGCCGGTCCTATGGGAAAATGATTCTGATTCAGCCCCCTATAATTCAGACAATTAATTAGTGAGTAGTTTCTCTGGAATAAAATAAATACGATATAAACTTGCTCTTTATGTGCACGAGATATAAATGGTTAGAAGCATTACAAAAGCTCGTCTGTAACATCCATCCCACGGTTAAAACCGTGGGCTATGTTAACGCCATAACTCCCGTTTGAGCGCCTCGATTCAGAGAAAAATAGCTGCGCTGAATATTGGATGAACTTTGTTCCTGAAGCACTAGCGCCTGCAAGAAAACTCATAAATGTTCCCCTGATTAGAACTTTGTACAGTATATTTGGGTTGTGAGAGTATTATCAAAGAAAACATTGAGAGAATTTTGGAAAATCCATGCTGATTGTGAGCAGCAATTATTGGGATGGTACAAAGAGTTTAAAATGAAGCATTTCCAAACCCCAAATGAGGTTCTAACATCATTCTCAAACTGTCGATCAATTGGCTCAAACCGATATATCTTTGATATTAAAGGTAACAATTATCGTTTATTAGTGAAAATAAGCTTTGAACTTCAAACGGTGTGGATAAGATTTATCGGAACTCACGGTGAATATGATAAAATAAACGCTTTAGAAATATGAATTGGACAATAATTAAAACGAAAGAAGAACATGAAAGGGCCCTTAATCGCTTAGAGGAGATATTTGATTCCAAGCCAGACAGTAAAGAGTTCAAAGAGGCTGAACTATTAGTGATGCTAATTGAGAACTATGAACTAAAAAGTGAGCCAGTTTTCCCCAGTCCCGACCCAATTGAAGTGATAAAATTCAAAATGGAGCAAAATAATTTAAGGAATAAGGATTTAGCAAAAATAATTGGCAGTAAAAGTAAAGCATCTGAGATATTAAATAAAAAAAGAAGATTAACCTTGAATATGATTCGTCAAATTAATAAATTTTTAGGCATACCAGCAGAATTGCTGATAAATGAATATGAACTAACCGAATAGCCCCCACAGTATTCCAGTTGAGTGAGGTAGGCCACCTCAGCCCTCACACGCCTGTGACGCCAGAGGCAAAATCACCTTAGGTAAGGGCCTTCCTACTATGAAGGCAGGCAAAGAGCGTAACCGTGTTCTTTATGGAATTAAATCAAAATTGGAATTGGTTATGATATAGGTCAGTCGAACATCGAACACCGATTCATGCCACAGGATATACATTCAACGTGGCAAAAGAGTTGAGATAATATATTTGGCTCCGCGCTATATATAACATAGGAGCGCGCTATATTAATACTTCTGAAATGCAAGTGCTAATTATTGTCTAGTGCTCTCCCCCCTCTTTCTTCTGCATCCGGTGTGAATTTTAGTAAATATGAAATGCCATTCGGCAGTGCAATTTACAATCCCCCCCTCACCGTTGCCGGTATTACAAACTGCACAAAAGTGGGCCAATGTATTGTTTTGTCACTATTTTTGCCTGTCAATTACCCGGAATTCAATCCCTCCGGAGCGGGCAAAAATACCGCCAAAACAACTTTGCGTGTTCTTTTTTACCCTGCACTTCGCTATCGCTCGTACAGGGCTACAAAGATGACATCCCTACGGGATTATTTTTGTTTTTCTAGATAGAAATGTGCACTTTGTAATACACACCCCACCATTTTATTTATCCTCCCCCCCTCAATAAAAAACGTATCTTTGTGGCGATATCACAATAGCATTTCCCCTGTATACAGGCTGCTATTTTATACCAAAATAATAAGACATCAATGATTATTTCCAGAATTATTTTTGCAGCAGCCATCTTCACCATCATCGCGTGCACTCCTTCTAAAAACGGAGCGCAGAACTCGGAGAAACACGCCTACACCAATCACCTGATACACGAGAAAAGCCCGTATTTGCTACAGCATGCGCACAATCCGGTCAATTGGTATCCGTGGGGGGAGGAAGCCCTTGCCAAGGCCAAAAAAGAGAACAAAATGCTCATCATCAGCATCGGCTACTCGGCCTGTCATTGGTGCCATGTTATGGAACACGAGTCCTTTGAAGATACTGCCGTCGCCAATCTAATGAACAAATATTATGTCGCCATCAAAGTGGATCGCGAGGAGCGGCCGGATATCGACGATGTATATATGAGCGCCTGCCAACTGGTCTCCAGGAGAGGGTGTGGGTGGCCCCTCAATGCCTTTGCGCTACCGGATGGACGGCCGGTTTGGGCCGGCACCTACTTCCCCAAAGACGAATGGATAAAAGTGCTCCGGCATTTCGCAAAAGAAAAAGAAGAACACCCGGATAAACTCGAAGAGTACGCTACCCAATTGCTGCAAGGCATCCGCCAAATGGATGCGACCCCGGCCGGATTAAAGTTGGATGACAACGACTACAGTGTGGACATCTTAGGGGCGCAAACCGATAAAATGGTAGATGGGATGGATCCCATCCATGGAGGCCGGCAGGGACACCCTAAATTTCCCATGCCCATCAACCTCGAGTTCTTATTGAAACAACAATATCACACGGGCGACCAATCCACCCAAAAAGTCCTTTACGCCACTTTGGATAATATGGCAAAGGGAGGCATATACGACCAAATCGGCGGGGGATTTGCCCGCTACTCGACCGATGCTAAATGGCTCGTGCCGCATTTTGAAAAAATGCTCTACGACAACGGCCAGCTCATCTCCCTATACGCCAATGCTTACCGCGCGACCGACAATCCATTGTACAAAAAAATCATTGAGGGCACCGTTGCCTTTGCAGAGCGCGAGCTCAAATCGCCTGAGGGCGGGTATTACTCCTCCTTAGACGCCGATTCGGATGGGGAAGAGGGCAAATTTTATGTTTGGACCCAAGAGGAGCTCAAGAACGTTCTGGGCGACAGCACTGCTTTTGAGGTTATTAAAGCCTACTACGGCATCAAAAGCTCCGGCAATTGGGAGCACGGCAAAAACATCTTGCATGTCGCGAAGTCCATTGACCGGTTGGCCAAGATGTTCGAACTCTCCACCTCACAAATCGAAGCCATCATTGCCTCGGCCAATAAAAAGCTCTTTGAAGCACGTGCCAAGCGCATTCGCCCGGGGACGGACACCAAGATCCTCACCGCCTGGAACGCACTCCTCCTCAAAGGCTATGTCGATGCCTACAAAGCTACCGGTGACAAGAAATATCTGACCGATGCTCTGGCTCTTTGGCAATTCCTAAAAGAAAAAATGCTACAATCCGACGGCTCGCTGCATCGCAACTTTAAGGATGGGGCTTCCGGCATCAACGGATTCCTCGATGACTATGTGCTCACCTCAGATGCACTGGTAGATTTGTATGAAGCCACCTTTGATGCCCAATACCTCCGGGAAGCGCAGGCCTTCATGGATTATGCACTCAAGCATTTCAATGATCCCAATGATCCACTACTCTACTACACCTCGGACAAAGACCCGTCATTAATCACCCGTAAGAAAGAGACCAACGACAATGTCATCCCGGGATCCAATTCGGTGGCCGCCAATGTCCTATATAGGCTGGGCGTCATGCTCGACAAGGAGGCCTACATCAAAAGAGCTAAAAAAATGCTCAACCGCGTAAGAGAAGATGTGGAGACCACTGATCATCCCGGTTACCTCGCCAATTGGTTGATACTGTACAGCGACCTGGTGCATCGACCGTATGAAGTCGTCGTCATGGGTCCGGAATACCGGGCATTGAAAAAAGAATTGCTCTCCCGCTATATTCCCAATGCCGTATTCCTCGGAGGTGATCGAGAGGGAGACCTCGAGCTCCTAAAAGACAAGCTGCAAGACGGACAAAACTTTATCTACGTCTGCGTCAACAAAGTATGCAAGCTTCCGGTCCAGCAAGTGGAT
This sequence comes from Saprospiraceae bacterium, assembly GCA_027080725.1. Taxonomy (GTDB): domain Bacteria; phylum Bacteroidota; class Bacteroidia; order Chitinophagales; family Saprospiraceae; genus JALSTN01. The sequence continues at coordinate 13,785 of JALWRC010000030.1, read as the reverse complement.
AAAGCCCTTCGATTGATAGAGAATGAGTGATGTTTTTGGGGCTTTTTATGAATTGCGTTAAATTGTATATGCGATTTTGTTCAATAGGGAATTTGATAGGATGTGATATTATAATCTAAGTATACCCTTTAAAATTGCTCAAAGCTTTGTAATTTTATCCCATTAAAAGATAATGAGCCTGAAAAATTTATCCTGTCTCTCACTGTATATTTACTTTACAGGCGTCACTGAAGGAATATGATTTAATATAGGTTTTGTCCCTTCTAAGAATCAGGCTATAGTGAATAATGAGGTTTTATAATTCGCAAACACCACCACAATGAAATCAGAAAAATTGCTTGCAAAATTAATGGAAGAGATAAAAAAGCAAAACTTTGAATCAATGGATGAGGCCAATGCTTTTATTAGTAAACTAATGAAACAAAACCTCGACGACTTACACGAAAAGACGGACGACAAAGGACGTTCGCAAGATTTGGTTTATGAGGCATACGAACAACCGCTCCCCAAGGCAAAAAAATTAATCAAACAAGCGCTGGCCTTAGACCCGGACAACGCCGAAGCGTATATCTACCTGGCAAGCAAAGAAGATGACCTTCACAAAGCCATAATATTGTATAACAAAGCTATAAAAGCGGCCACCAAGACATTAGGAAAAAAGTTCTTTACCCAGCATAAGGGCTATTTCTGGGGATTAATCGAAACACGACCGTATATGAGAGCAAAAGCGAGCCTTGCACGATGCTTATATATTAACAACGAAATTGAAAAAGCAATTTCAATTTATGAAGAGTTGATAGATTTAAATCCCATTGACAACCTAGGCATTAGATATTTGTTATCCACCTTATTACTCGAGAATAGGGAGTTGAACAACTTCAAATTCCTTCACAAAGCATACAAAGAAGAAAATTGTGCTGTTTGGAATTTCAATAACGCTCTATATCATTTCATAAAATCAGGCCCAACCGAAAAGACTAAGAAGGTATTACTAAACGCCCATAGAAACAACCCATATGTAGTCGATTATATGGTGGGAGGTGAAATATTGCCGGACCGCCCCCCACAATATATTGGCAGAGGAGATGAAAGTGAAGCGGTAGCTTATGTTTTTGACGCCTGGATGTTATGGCGCGATACAGAGGGCGCCCTTCCTTGGTTATATGATTTTATGAAGCATAGACGCAGAAAGAAATAAGCACTTAGATGATTAGATGATTAATAGCATCAAAACAGTAATGTATGCAACACAAGCCCTTTACTCTGCAAATGATTTCTATTATCCCTTTCCTACTTTAACCGTACGCAACACCCTGTTTTGGGCACCTTCCTTCAATACGATGTAATACATACCGTCGGTGGCCGGGATCCCGCTCGTCCATGTACCGTCCCATTGTATCGATTGATGTCCTGCATCCAACTTTTCGTCCATCAACTGTTTGACTTGATGACCGGATGCATCCAGAACGTCAATACGAACCTCTGTGGGCCGGTCCAGCTCCAATTCGATGGTAGTAAAGGTACTAAACGGATTGGGAGTAATCATTACATCTGCATTTTTCAAAGAGGTCTTCACCTCTTCATTGGCAGTAATATTGTCCGGAAAATACAGATGTCCTTTTTTGTTGTAGATGGTCTTCCAATCCTCAATAAGTTGGACGAAAGTGACCAATTTAATCTCACCTGCGGCTTCCATTTCCTTCAACGGGCGAATAACCTTTCTCTCGTAGTCCTCAGTAAATCCTTGACTCAGTCTGCTCTGACCAGCAATTTTATTGGCGGTAAGTATGCATTGTGGGGCGATTGTCCCATCTGAATATAGATTAACCAATTCACGAATCTGCTGAATAGAAGGATCGAAATGATAAGATCCAATAGCGTAAAGGTCTTTTGAAGGATCATCTTCCCAAAAATGATATTTGTCCTTTGGACGCCATACACCGGAATGAGGAGTATCTTTATCATGTCCTCCCCCTGAGGCTCCCATGAGGATATTGGCTTTCCACTTAAAATCAGGGAATCTTTTGCCATGAACCGTATCTCTGTATTGTTCCCAGTCAGAATATTGTCTATGATTTGGATCCCAGGTATAACCACCTATAATCGGATTGGGCGTTACTCCGAGGGAGTCAATAAGTTTAGCCACATCCGCATAGTTATATCCAAGGCTTTCATGAGAGTGCGGGTCTATAGCTACTCCCAGATCTTCTTTCATATATCGCACGACACTTTTACCATTTGTACTGTTCAAGACTGCGCCTTTATCCCATTTAAGGACTCCCAGGAGAAAGTTCCAATCCGACTCCCATGTAAATGGGACGCCGTTGTCCTTCATCATCCCGCAAAAACGCAATAGTTCTTCTCTGGACTTCAAATATTCAGACTCACTCCTGGAATAATTGGGATAATTGGGGGAGAGAAAATCTTCGTTGTGCATAAAAACAACCACGTAGACGACTCCCGTATCCACCGGAGGTGTTTCGATTACCCGGGAAGATGCCGTACTAAAATTGTGGCCGGTGCTTGCTGTCAAAGCCTCCACAGCTGTTGAAAAATCAATCAACTGTCCGGATTCGTATTTATCATCAAAGACAACATACAATAACCGGGCAACTTCGATGTTCGAAGCATTGCTACGGCCTTTAAGCGTATAAAAGACAGAATGTGTGTCATACCCCCAGGCAGGATAAGAATAACTTACTAATGGGGTCTGAGCATACCTTTCGTCATACCGAACTAATTCAGAGCTTCCTTTCGGTAATTCTATTAATTTAGGGGTTACATCAGCATCACTTACATCCAACGCATATGGTCGTCCATTTTGTGATCTAGTACAAAGCACTTTACTCCCATCCGCGGTAGAGATACCATGTCCGCTTCCATTCCAATCCGTCAAGCGCCTATAGCCTGTACCATCGAGGTGGATAGTGGCCAACGCTGCACCTGATTGATTGGGGCGAAGGGCATGAAACAGCACCTTTCCGGTGTTGGGTACCGGAAAGGGATCACTTGCTTTGCCTGTCTCCGGGCATCTCGTCCTGTCCGTTATACGTTCCGAGGCAACGACTTCAGGATTATCCCCTTCCAGGTCGAGGGTTAATTTATAAATATCCTGCTCGTCCCTTGTAACTTTGGTGACGAGCAACTCATTTGGGCCCATCCATTCGGGGAATCTTCCATTTTCGAATATGGTAAATTCTTTTTGCGACTCCAACTCAATTAATCGCACTTCGTTTCTCCTGTCTTTCTGATAATTATATGCTATCCACTTTTTATCTTCTGACAATGTGGGGAAAAATTCCGTAGCGTCCCGGGTATCGGTCAATTGCTTTAGATCCTTGGCCTTGTTGGATTGGACATCGTATTTTACGACAAACAAGTCGTATTTGCCCGGCTCGTTTTTGCCATTAATATCTGAAGCAAAGGTGACGAGCAGTTCTTGGCCGGTTAAACTTGTTAGGATACCACAAAAGAGCACGAATAGGAGCGTTGGAATTCTATACATAATATTGAAATTTTAATAAAACATACGACATTATATTAGGCATTAGATGTTCTTATCTAAAAGAGGTTTAATATGACCTTACTTTTTTATAAACTAGTGTATGCCAGAAAACTCTTCAAAATTAGAAATGTATCTTTTGACAGACACTAACTAAAAACAATCCCTCCAAAAATGAAAAGGTGCACAAAAAAAGATATTAAACCATTTCATGCCTGAATAGTCTATGGAGCAGATTCGACCATTTCATAGCAAAGAATAAGGATAAAAATGCTTTCCGGGCGACAAATTTTCATAACTAATCGAATAATCATCTACAGAAATGCTATTTTAGCGCAGTAAAATTTTACAACCACCCCTTGACATAGAATTTCAATTCAAGCTATCATCAACAGCAAAACATAAAAATCATACAGATGAACCGACAACGAGTAATCCGTGCAAAACACATAACCCTTCTTATCATCCTCTTAGCAAACTGGTTTATGTTTGGGTGCGATAAAGAGACACCAGAAAAAAAGACAAGTGCATTTTCCGAACCCGGAGTGTATGATGTTCAAATAAAGGTGGACACCTTGATAAGAAAGTTTAAGACCATTGTTCCGTCCAGCTATGATGCTTCTACCAAACATCCATTGCTATTGGCCTATCACGGTGGAGGATTATCCATGGGATTTATGTACAAAAACAGAAAAGACCTCATTGAACGCTGTGAGAAGGAAAGCTGGATACTGGTGTTTCCCAATGGCACGGAGTTTGGCAAAAAAAGAGCCTGGAATGCCATACACTGTTGCGGAGATGCAGGTTTATATCAAGTAGATGATATCGGGTTTACCAAGCGAATAGTCGACACCCTCAAGGAGGAATTGAATATAGATGAACGGAGAGTTTATGCGATTGGCGGGTCGAACGGGGCGATGTTCGTCCATAAAATCGCCGTCGAACTACCGGACATTTTTGCTGCAGTCGCAGAAAGTCAAGGAACCGCAGGAGGAAAAAGGGACACCTTCGAACCTTTAATGGTCGCCGAACCCAAGCAACCCATGCCCTTTATTCTCATCCACGGCCGGAATGACCAAAAGGTCAAATTCAACGGAGGATGGACTTCCGGGGAATCTAAAAGATATGACTTGTCTTTTGCTGAAACAGTTGGTATTTGGGCGGCCAATAACAGCTGCGCTTCGGAACCCGACACGACAGTCGAACAAGGTCTTAAAGGAAGGGTCTGGATAATGGACTACAAAGGCTGTACCGCAGGAGCAGATATCCGGGCCATTGTAATCGAAAACAAAGGACACGGTTGGCCGGATTTGGAATCAGCAGGGTATGACGGCACCAATGCGTCCATCGACTTCTTGAAAGAGCACTCGAAGTAGTGCCTGCCGAAAACAAAACAAAAATATCGTCGATATAACCAACCCCGTGCTTCGCTATCACTCGTACGGGGCTACAAAGATGACATCCCTACGGGATTGTTAGTGTTTTTCGATATAGAAATGTGCACTTTGTTTCCCACCTCATATCGCCACAGCGGCAAAGGCACTACTACTTCATAACTTGTGCAGCATTTCTAATAAAGTCAATGTGGATTCAGCAGTAACGGCATTTTCCTTCATCCTATATATATTATAGGCGCACGTAGAATTTGTCACTTCTGAAATCGGCGTGTGGAATGCTACTTGAAGTCAGTAAGAGACATAACCCTTATGTGTTCTTTGTGCCTTATGTGGTTCAAAACAATTATATTGATTACCACGACCTGTGACGCCCCGGCGTTATTAGGACACAACTCGTGACGCCATGGCGTTATAAGAAGATATTTGCTAAAAAAAACAACCTGCAGCATAGCTGCACGCAAATTCACCCCTTCTCAAATCGGCGTTCGTTTACCCCGTTGAGGTATGCTCTACGGGGTTAATCCTTGTTCGGTGTTCCCGCCCCATTTCCGCTGCATCCGGTGAGTGATTTCGGTAGTGCATTTTGTAATACACACCATCACCCCCCATCCAATCCACATCTTCAAAATTATATTAATTTTGTGTGGCGTTATTATGCTACGCCGGTTGGTACCATTTCATACCAATCGACCGACCAAATTGTAACTTCAAACCCCAAATCATGCACATTCGCAACATTATTTGTCTTTCACTGCTTTTCGGTGCGTTCTTCCTGGCGTGTGACAACCCAAAGACTGCATCCTCCCCCGATACCCCACCCTCCGACATCCAAAAGCGACTGGACAAGTACATCAAAGTCAAGCTCACGGCAGATGTCTCCCACCTCTCTGAAAACCAACGGGAGATGGTCATCCTCCTGATTGAAGCCGCCAAATTTATGGACACCATCTTCTGGCAAGAATCGTATGGTCGCCCGGGGCCATTACTCAAAACTATCCCGGACGCTGCCACCCGCCGGCTGGTCCAAATCAATTACGGCCCATGGGACAGACTGGACAACAACACCCCGTTTCTCAAAGGCATAGGCCCCAAGCCCAAAGGCGCCAATTACTACCCCAAGGACATGACCAAACAGGAGTTTGAAGAGTGCCCCTTGCCCGACAAAAAGAGCCTGTACACCATGTTGCGAAGGGATGGCGACGGCAACCTCGCGACCATCCCCTATCACCAATATTTCCCCATTCCGACGCGCCTCGCTTCGGCCCTATTGCGGGAAGCCGCCAAAAAAGCGGAGAGCAGCGCCTTCAGTTATTACCTCAACAAACGCGCTTATGCCCTGGACAATGACGACTACCAATCTTCTGATTTTGCGTGGCTGGACGTGAAAGACAACCTCGTGGATATCGTCATCGGCCCCATCGAGACCTACGAAGATCAACTCTTCGGATACAAGGCCTCCCACGAGGCGTATGTCTTACTAAAAGACACTTCCTGGAGTAAAAAACTCGAGCGATTTGCCAAATACCTTCCCGAACTCCAGTCCGGCCTCCCCGTTCCGGAAGCCTACAAACAGGAAAAACCGGGTACAGACGTAGAGCTCAATGCCTACGATGTCCTCTTTTACGCAGGAGACTGCAATGCCGGGAGTAAGACCATCGCCATCAATCTCCCCAATGACGAAGAAGTACAACTCCAAAAAGGTACCCGGAGACTGCAGCTTAAGAACGTGATGAAGTACAAATTTGACAGCATCCTCATCCCGATTGCAGAGGTATTGATCGACCCGGCACAGCGCCAATACATCCATTTTGATGCATTTTTTGCCAATACGATGTTCCACGAGGTCGCCCATGGTTTGGGAATCAAAAAGACCTTAGATGGCAAAGGGACGGTACGGGATGCGTTGAAGGAACTCTCTTCCGCACTGGAGGAAGGCAAGGCGGATCTCCTGGGCCTTTATATGGTCAAGCAGCTCCACGACAAGGGAGAATTGAAGGGCGATATGAAAAGTTACTACACGACATTTATCGCCAGCATCTTCCGCTCGATCCGGTTTGGGGCCTCGAGTGCGCATGGCAAGGCCAACATGATACGATTCAATTATTTCCGGGATCACGGGGTCATCTCCTTTGACCGAGACAAGGGGTACTACACGATTCATTACGACAAATTTGCCGGAGTCATGCGCGAGCTCTCCACCCTCATACTCACCATCCAGGGCGATGGCGACTACGCCCGGTGCAGCCGGCTCGTAAGCGACCTCGGCGTCATCAAGCCCGCGCTACAGGAGCAGCTCGACCGTCTGACCACCAAGGGCATCCCGGTAGATATCATTTTCGAGCAAGGAGCAGATGTCGCAGGACTCACCCAATCAAAGTAAGTAAAGAGATTCGGGTGTTTTTTCTGGCATGAAATGGTTGAAATGACAGATGTAACATGAGCAAATTACAGCAATTGAGCTCTATTCTTTGGGTATGAAATGGCAAAGCCGGAGCTATCGAAAACCATCTTTCGCATCTGCTCAACCTTTCTTCTTGCCGTAATAATTCTTAACAAATCCACGGGGCTCCATCCCCAAAAGGTGCATGACAAATCCCTTGATAAATCCGGCACCGTAGGCAAATACTTGTATAAAAAGAACGGGTACAGACAAAAGGGCCGGCAAGAGTGCTTTGTACCGTGCAAAGGATTGGACGAAGGCCAATAATGCGATGCCTGCCATGCCGCCAAGCAGCAAGATACCAAAAACACCCGGCAACAGGCCGGTGGCCACCAGGAGGGGTACCAGCACCACACCGGATAGCACCAATGCCGGAAGAAAATGCACCCATTTGAGCATTGACGGGTGTCTCCGGTAGAGATTAATTCGAGCCACACCCCAATTGAATATCTGCCGGAAAAACTTGGGAATGCTCGTCCGGCGCTTATGATATACATAGGCGGAGGAGATGCGACACACCTTGAATCCCACATCGTAAATACGCGCCGAATAATCCATATCCTGCCCATGCCTTAAGCTCTCGTCCATTCCGCCAATCGTCTCATACACCTTCCGGCTAATCCCCATGTTAAAACTTCTGGGATAGAACTTAGCGATGGACTTCGCATTGCCGCGTGTCCCTCCGGTACCGAGAAAGGAGGTCATCGAATAATTAATCGCTTTGAGCAATGGGGGAAAACTCTCATGTCCTTCGTCCCGTCCCCCGAAGGCATCGCATTGCTGCCGCCGGATATGTCGGTCTACTTCCTTCAACCAATTGGCAGGGAAAAAGCAATCCGAATCCACAAATATGAAATACTCCGCCTGACTGACCGCCATCCCGTGATTGCGCGCCGCTCCCGGTCCCTTATTGGACTGAAATACGGCTCGTATATTAAGTCCGGTGGGTGATTGATATGCCTCAACAAATTCCTTGAGTCCGTCATTCGAACCGTCATCCACAAACAAAAACTCGAATGCAACCCGGTCAAAGTCCAATTGTTCGGCAGAAGCCAGTAGTTCCTTGACCTCGTCGAGCCGATTGTAGACTGCCACTATGATAGAATACCGCATAGATTAGATTTACGCGCAAAGGTAAGACCAAAGACGATTAAATTGCGATTAATACCGGATATTTGGTTAAATTACCACACTGTATCGAGGCGTGAAATCAGGAATTGCAACGCAAACCTACTGCTCTGCTATCAGCTTCATCAGTTCTTCGGCATTGAGTTTGGCGCTGACATCGGTACCGGCGAGGAGTGCATCTGCCAAGTCCCGCTTGCGAGCGTGGAGTTCGAGTATTTTCTCTTCTATGGTATTTTCCGAGACAAGGCGATAGACCGTCACCGGCCTTTCTTGTCCTATGCGATGGGCTCGATCGGTCGCCTGGTCCTCGATCGCCGGATTCCACCAGGGATCCATATGAATCACATAGTCCGCAGCGGTCAGATTAAGTCCCGTACCACCAGCCTTCAGACTAATCAAAAAGACATCGCCCTCCCCTGCTTGAAAGGCATTGATGCGCTCTTCTCTTTTTTTGAGTGGCGTACTTCCGTCGAGATACTGGTACTTTACTTTCATTGCCTTAAGGCGTTCTTCCAGCAGCTTAAGGTGCCCTACGAATTGACTAAAGACAAGGGCCTTATGGTTATTGTCCCGGAGTTCTTGTACGACCTCTTCGAAGAGGGACATCTTAGCACTGTGTTTTATACCGGGATTGTCTTTCACCAGCCTCGGGTGACATGCCGCACGCCTCAGACGCATTATTTCGGCGAGTACCTGAAGATGTTCCTGTCCCGGCTGGGTATCCCTGTCTACCCTTTTGTTAAGAAGGTTTTCCAACGCATTGCGTCTCATCGCTTCATAAAAAGCCCGTTCTTCAGGGCTGAGTTGAACAGTGAGGGTGATTTCTGTTTTTTCCGGCAAATCTTTAAGTACATCCCTTTTGTGCCTCCTGAGGATAAAGGGCTGCACCAACCTTCGCAGTTGCTCCCTTCGCGCCTCATCCTTATACTTTTCAATGGGCAATGAAAAGCGTTTTTTAAAACTATCCAAGGAGCCCAAGAGTCCGGGATTTAGAAACCGGAACTGGGTCCAGAGTTCGCCGAGATGATTTTCGATGGGGGTTCCGGTCATCGTCATTTTGAACTGTCCCTGGAGCTGCATAGCCGTCTTTGCCCTGCGGGTTGCCCGGTTTTTGATGGCCTGTGCCTCATCCAAGATAATGGTAGCAAACTCCTTTTCGATAAACAGGGCTGCTTCCCTCGTCATGAGGTCATACGTCACGATAATCACATCCTTGGCTTTTGCCTTTTTAACCATTCTCGCTCGATCCCCCTCCCCAAACAAAAGAGGCTTGAGGTTAGGGGCAAATTTTTCTGTCTCTGCGCGCCAATTGCGGCACACGCTTGCCGGAGTGACCACCAACGCGGGCCCCAATTTGGATCGGGAAGACAGAAATGCCAGGGCCTGTACGGTTTTCCCCAGTCCCATATCATCCGCCAGACAAGCGCCCACGCCCCATTCTGCACAGCGGTGCAACCACTGATACCCTTCTTTTTGGTAAGGTCTGAGTACCGCTTGGAAGCCTCTGGGCATACGTGCTTTTTTTTGGAATGCCGCCTTAATGCGCTCTTTGTTTTCGATAAAAGCCCGGTCCAATTCGACTTCTCCGGCACGCTCAGTCAGGTCATCGAGGATATGCGTAGCCAACGGGGTCAACTGTAGCTCTTCATTTTTGCCTTGGCTAAAAGCGCCTTCGATGGCACTGAGTTTCTTGGTCAACTCCCTGGTCAATGCCAAAAACTTACCCGGCCCGATTTCCACAAACGGGGACTCTTGCTTACTCAAGCGCAACAATTCCTGGAGGGTGAGTACATGCTGCTCGTCCACCTGAATCTCTCCACTCACCTCAAACCAAGTGCCTTTATCTCGGACCTGCACCTTCATTTTATCAAACCCCAACTCTCCCCTTAATTTCAGCTTTTCGCCCCTGGGCCACTCGATGGTTATATGTCCATTTTCCAGCAATGGATTGAGTTCTTGAAGCACCTTCAAGCAGGCATAATCGTTTTTGAGCACCCAAATATAGGTATCCTGCCGCTCAACCTCAGCGAGAGCCGGCACATCTTTCAGCAATTTCATAAAGCGCCTCTCTTCTTCGTCCAGCACCCGGGAAGTAGTCACTTGCCCTCCCTCTATCACCGCCATCTGGAAGGGTTCGCCCGATGCCGGCTTACAATAAGGAGGGACCGACCCAAAGGGTTTGACATAGACTTCAAGATGATAACCGTCGCCCACCGGAATCAGATGCAGGCAAGGGCAGGCGTCTGGCTCGACCTTAGGCAAATCCTCCAATAAAAACGGCGCTCTCACATCGATATGCCGGGAAAGCAGCGTAATAATTTGCTTCAGCCGGCCTTCTGCTTTGGCAGGGATCATGACATTGCCTCCGTCCAAAGCCTGGGCCACTTGCTTTACGGCAGGAGGTGCCTCTACGTAGAGATAACGTGTGGGAGTCTCTTTTATAATGACAGGCGATTGCTCAATGAGCTTCTCCCCCGGCCACGCTTCAAATTGATATCCTTCCTCAGACTGCTTAACCATAACATAGGGGTTGGATTCGATTAATTGAATGGCAATCTCCGGAGACTTTAAGAGAAACAAACGGGGATTGCCTATGAGATATTTCCACACTTCTCTCGCACCGTGTAAACGGTATTCATACCCCATGTCATAAGAACTATCCTCAAATAAGGCGACAAACGCCCTTTCGTCTGTATCCAAAAGATGGGCGTGATTCTGTAACAAATCGTACATACTCACCTTCCGTCCTTTGGTCCATCCCTTCTTTCCCATCTTTTGAATCTTGGGGCCAATCACACCCCTCTCAAAGTCAACAAACCAGGCCAATCGCTGGTTTTCACTCCGCTTACTTCCGGTATCCGCCAAGTCACTCAATGCTTCCAGTACCACCTCCCAACGCTCTTTGGGCTGCAAGAGGTCACATAATGGCTGCTCTTCCGGTTGGCCTATTTGCTCGATGGGACTGCCGAGCCTGGCTAAAACTGCATTGACCTCACGGGCCACCCATAAAAAGCCGGCATCAAACATCTTCTGAGCATACTCCTTCAAATCCTCCGGAGGTACACTCTCCACATCATACCAATACCAACAGAGCATCTGAAACATCTGCACAATTCCCTTGCCCTGTCCGCAATTCTTCAAATACCACTTTACCTCTTTCAAATCGTATGTTTCGAAAAATTCGCAGAGGCCCTCAAGGTTGCAAAAAACAGGTTTGAAGTCCACAAAATAATTCTTCTCTGACTGCATTTTCTTAGCCCACTTGCGCCCTTTGGTCAGTTTTTGTTTATCCTGAGTGGAAAGATAAGCGATCACTAGAAAAACCCCGATAAAATCAGCCAACACCGCCTTCAATTCTTCATTGTTTTTTAATAACTTGTTGACGACCTCCAGCACCATAATCGTACTCTCCCGTTTTCCGGTTACCAGATACTTTAGCGCATCATAGGCGTTTTGAACCGTTACATCAGAATGTGCGTACAGCTTTTCTAACTTACCCCAATCCGCGCGGAGAAAACAGATTTTCATCATAACAGGAATCAATGTCTCGCTTGAAGCATCCGGAACACGCTCATATACTTGAAAGGCACAATCCAATACCTTGCCGGAATCACAGGGCCTGACAATGGACATCTCGAGTGCCATCTCCAGCAAAAGAGCCTGGGAGCTCATTGGCAAATGCTGAATATGAGCCGGGTCATATTCCTCCCCAAACCAATATGCCATTAATAACTCCAGGGGCAATAAGGGGTCATCATCATAGTCACAAAGAATATTCATGACTTCCATAGCGAAGTCGATATCGCCGGTATAAAACGCCATTCTCATATTCCTGAACTTTCTCACATAATCGATCTCCCAAGTCCATCGAGAATTATCAGGTTTTATTTCCTGCAGCCCTTTAATAGCTCTTATGAAATCCCGATCCTTATGATAATCACGACGCATCAACTCATCTGCCAACAAGTCACTGCACTTAAAGTGCATGTGACTTTTGTAATAAAAATTGGAAATCAGCCCCTCCTTAACGAGGTGTATTATTCCTGCCTTGACTTCCGCGTTATAGATATTCCGGTTGAGATAGATCAACCTGCCTTTGTTGTAACATTGCATTATGGCCGTTTGCGTGAGCGGTTCCCACGCTACAGCCAACACTTTCATAATTTTCTTTTCGGCATCGGGAAGTTTGTCATACATTTCCAACATTTTTTCGAGAGGAGGAAATTCCTTCTTTGGGTTGACCGCCCATAATCTCCAATAATCTATTTGTTCATCCTCTTCATTAAAATGGTCTTCCCCTCCATCCTCCAATCTCCATTGCAGCTTATCCGTATATGCATCGGCCTCCATCCTTTCCCTCAAAGCAAAAAGAACAGCCCCCATATGCTTGCATGGCCCCCCCCAATCATAGGGACAATCACAGGTAAAATCATTAATATCCTGCTCTTCATCCATGTCAAAATAAAGCTCGTAAATATCGCTGTCTCCAATTACTTCTGCCGACCATTCATCTATCTCCAAAAACTCCAAGCGCTTTACTCTCCCCTCCTCGTAAAGCCGGCGTGCCCGCTCAAGTACTTCATCCAAAAAAAACTCTTCAAAATTACTAAGATTCATCTGTATACTATTTATTGCTCCTTAAAGTCTGGCAGGATCCTTTGCGGATACCATACTCTCAAATTCAGAGGTATCCCCTCCCAACAAATAAGGTTTTCATAAAAAGCTGTAAAGGTAATTCACATTTATTTATTACGTATATGTTTACCTCCACTCTATCCCAATACTTTTTAATACATTTGTCATCTGTCTTGAAATTGTTGACCAGAATTATATTAATAGCCATGAAGTGTACCATTTCATACCCTATAAAAATCACCTGTCTCATTCTCATCTTGCTCATGACCAATCGTTATTCTGCTGAAAGTCAAAACAAACCCACTTATCCCGGGACGCGACGCGAGACGGTTGCGGATACCCTTCACGGTGTCCTGGTCGAGGACCCTTACCGCTGGCTCGAAGACGACCGCTCGGCAGAAACGAAGGACTGGGTCCGGCGTCAAAACGGTTTTACGCGGCGATATCTCGACAAGATACCTTTCCGCGAGGAGGTGAAGCATGCCGTCACAGAGCTGCTCAATCACGAGCGCATGAGCGCCCCCATCCAACACGGGCCTTATCTGTATTTCTTTCACAATGATGGGTTGCAGGACCAAAGTATCCTCTTCAGGCAACCGGCCGGTGGGGGCAAAAAGGAACTCGTCCTGGACCCCAACACATTCTCCCAAGACGGTACAACTTCGCTTGGCGGGGTGAGCTTC
>JALWRC010000029.1 GCA_027080725.1 Saprospiraceae bacterium | reverse complement strand
CTTATGTGTTAGAGCAGGAATACACTAACTACAATAAGAAAGCGGTAGGTGGATATTACACCGATATAGAAAAGGTGTGGTTTACTTCGTTGGATGGATGGCATGATACCAATCAAAATGACCCCAAACCGGGAGATATGATTCTGGAGTATCGTACATGGGGACTTGATTGTTATAAACCTGAGGGAAAACATCCGACTATTCCTTCCTGTCCCGATTTAGGCGCTAGTTATATTGAAGAATATTGTTTGCAAGATGATGAGCTCAATTATTATTTAGATCAAATTTCAGATATTTATGATACCAATAAGCCTAACGGAAAGACTTTTGCTTATTGTGAATTGTGGCATGATTATTTGTTAGGCCCAGTTTGGCTTAACTCAGAATTATGGCTTTGCACCGTAAGATATGGAACATATAATGTAATCATAGGACCAAGTAGATTACCCACAGACTTTTGTGATTAATATGAGAAAGAAGATATTTTTTGTAGTTTTTTGTGCAATACAGATTGGGCAGCTCTCTGCCCAATCTGTATTACATGAATTTACCTCGGATGAGTATAAATTTGAAATAATCCAAAGTATTCAAGTAATTGATGATGATCATTTTGCTCTATTTTCAAGCGCACAAAAATGGGATTCTATCCATGAGTATCCCATTAGTTTTTTGGTTCAAAGAATTGTAGATCGTGACATGCACGTGATAAAAGAACACCATATATACAATGATTCTTTGAATTTGAATCTATCGGCTGTGGAATGGAGTAAAGATAGCATGAACTTTGTATTGGTAGGCCATAGTCGAGTGTATGGGGCTGGGTGGAATGATAGTATCCCATATCGAAACTATCTATGTGCGATGAAGCTCGATATGGATTTTAATATGACAGATTTTCATCTTTACCACCTTCAAGATACCTCTGCGGCTGGACGGTTTACTTTGAGGCGTGTTAAAGATTCGATGTACATCGGGGTATGTTACTATGTGGACCAATTAAGCACACGGTTATTTGCATACGATGTGATTTATTTGCTTGATGACAATGCGCAATTTGTCAAAGTCCGGGATTATCAGGAGAAATCTGAAGAGCATCGGATCATCTGTGATATTATTGAGAATAGAAATGGCGAGGGGTATATAGGGTTTGGTGATTTTGTTTATTACTATGACGATGAACTTAATATCTCATATATGGATACGACTCAGGAGATGCTGGAATTGTATTTCACCCAAGGTCATGTAAAATTGCTGAAGGATGGAAGCATCATAGGAGGAGGATCGGCCGGGGGAGATCATATTAGTTTCTGCAAGTTGAGCCCGGAGTATAAGCTAAAAAAACAAGTTGCAGTAAAGTTGGAACGCCGATTTATTCCTTATTTTATGTCAGATGGGCGTTGTTTAGGTAAATACTACGATAATGCAGTCTTTAGTGCACAATTGTTATATTGGGGCCGAAAAGGGTTATCAGTCACCTTGGTGGATAGTAATTTGGTTACAAAATGGATTAAATATTATATACCCCAAGGGAAGGAACGTGGGAAAATTGCTGTTTGGGAAGTCAAAGCGGTAAAAGATGGAAGTTGTTATATTGGAGGTAATGTTTATAGAGGAGATAGCGGTCCCGCTTTTATCATGCATATCAATCGGGATGGCGACTTTTTGCCGGTGGCTACCGTCCATCCGGAAGGGGATGAATCGGAGATCGATTTAACCCTATTTCCCAATCCTTCGCACGGAGACATGCATGTGCGCTATTCGGGTCGTCCGTCGAAAGTGCGCTTGGTGCTTTCGGATATACATGGCAAGCAGGTAGCCGTCCGGACCATTTTTAGAGGGGATAATCATTTTCGTTTTCATGGATTAGTGGCAGGTAGCTATGTCTATACTCTTTACAGCAGGGGAGGTGAAGTGATCGCTGTAGGTCAGTGGGTGAAGGAGTGAGGAGGGAGTGTGAAAATAACTTCCCCGCTCACCTCACACCATAAGCCTCTACCGTATGGTGAAAGAAAGTCGGTATGAGCAATAGCTTTCTTTGAGGAATGAAGCAAATATCTGCAGCATTTTTGTTTTTTGATCGGGTGTCCAGGATTAGATGACTTTGCGGGGTAGGAGAGAGGCGAACATGATAGACTTCCCCGTTCCAATTGGATATGAAATAACCACCCTTACCGTCCGGGACAAATCCATCTCCTGCCGGAATGGCAATATCCCAATGTCGTGTTTTGCCCGTTTCCGGGTTAAAAGCCCAAATGCCCTTACCGGCAAATGAAACGATCAAAACCCGGTCTTTCTCACAGAGCACTCCATTAGGACCGTGCAGATATTTCAATACGGTCTTGAGCTTGCCGGATTTATAAGCGTAGAGCTTGCCCGTGTCGGAATCCGTAAAATAAACGGTGCCATCCCCCGCTACATCGATATCGTTGAGGAAGAGTGCTCCAGGTACCTCCACGAAACGGAGGATCTTCCGGTTAGGTACATCAATTATGGCCAACCTGTCAATATCCGTGACGTAAAGGCGACTTCCATCTTTAGAAAGCCCCATGCCTTTGGGAGCATTTAATCCGGTTACCCATTTACTCTCTACAATGTTGCCTTCGAGGTCCACCAAGGCGATGAATCCGTTGTGGTCTTTGTCCAGGGGACGACCATTAATGCAAGAGACGAAAAGCACCTCTTTTCCTGGATGAAAAAGGACGGATTCGCAGGTCAAGAGGGTAGGTGCCGTTTGCCAGGCAGGCTGTAGGGGGGAGGTTTGAGCGGATAATACTATAAAATGTGTCGTAACAATATGGAGGAGTAGATAGTACAAGAATCTCATATCTGTATCTTTGAAGCGTTTGAAATGGAAACTCAGAATTATTGAGATTGTTTTTCCTTGAAGATATTTTTCAAAGACTGCAGCATTAGTGGACACATAATGCATTTATATATATGAAAAAATCCTATTTTTGTAGTTCATTAAAGCAGCAACACCATGAAGTCGACCATTTCATACCACAAAAAACACCATCTCCCCCAGTCCATATTTCTGATTGTATTACTGCTGATGACCGGTAGCTTGAATCCGGTGAAGGCGCAGAGTGGATGTATTCCTCCGCCTGATATGGTGGTGTCGTGCAAATACTGGTTTGATATCTCCGACCTCGATGTGCCCTCCAATCCGACTTTTGGACGGGTGGTATCGACTTTTGCTCAGAGACATAAGATTACCACGAGAGATATCGTTTGTCCCGGATTTTGTCAGAACGACCGTTTCAATGCCTATTTCCCTGCACGTGTTCAAGATGGTTTGCCTTGTGATTACTACCATGAGTACTACAATCCGACCCATCCGGACCGCAAGTACAATCTCTCCTGGGGCTGGGACGGAGTGTACGAAAGTGGGATGGTGCAGATAGAGGTCAATGACTTGCGGGATTGCGGCATCGGCCGTATTGTTCGTACCTTTAAAATACTATCTGGATCCGATTGGATACCGGTGGCCCATCAGACCATTTGGGTGATTAATTGCGATCCGTTTTATATCAATCCAAGGCTTTGCAACGACAATACGGACGATATCGAATGGCCATTGGGATGTAGCGACCCGGCGGTATTGACGGAGTGCGATCCCGATATTAGTCCGGACAATCCTCTCTTGGGGAAGCCGAAATTTGCCAATGGGGCAGGACGGTATTGCAGCATGGTATCGATGGATTATTCGGATAAGCGATTTACGGTCGAAGGGGACGGTTGCTTCAAAATAATACGCACCTGGACGGTGGTCGATTGGTGCCAATATCACCCGGAGTTTGACGCGCGCAAAGGCAAATGGACCTACCGGCAAATCATCAAGGTCGTCAATAAGACGGATCCTGTCGTCGCATGGGATAGTATTAACTTAAATTTAAGGGACTCCGTATTGCCTGATGGAACTTGTGCCAATCTCGCCATTCTCAAGATACAGGCCAGTGATGATTGTACTACCAAAGAGCACTTGAGGTATGAGTACAAGGTGGATTTATACAATGACGGCAAAGGGGAACACGGCACATACGATTATTATGCCGGCCACCTGGATAAACCGGGTCTTACTACGGTCCGGCACGACAACCCATATGCCTTGGACCCCACCGATGTTTTGGATGCAAGCGGTTATTACCCGTTGGGGAAGCATAAGATTTCCTGGTTTGTAGAAGATGGTTGCGGCAATGTCGCCGTATTGGACAGTGTCATCGAAGTACGGGACACTAAAGCACCTACGCCCTATTGTAAAAGCGGGTTGGTGACGGTTATTATGCCTTCAAGTGGGAGCGTAGGGGTCTCGGTGGACCGGTTGAATATCGGTGCTTTTGATAATTGTACAGCAAGGGAAGACCTCAAGATATATTTCAATGGTGACCCTACATTAAAGACCCTTGTCATAACTTGCGATTCGTTTGCGATCGGAGCTCATCAAGTGGATGTCCCCGCTGAAGTGTGGGTGGAGGATGCCACCGGAAATACAGATTATTGTACGCTCACCCTACAGGTTCAAGACCCCAACGGCGCCTGTGATGACACTTCCGGATTGCGATTGAGTTTTGCACTGGAAGGGGCAGATAAGGATTACTTAGAGCAAGCGATGGTCACTGCTGCCGATAAGGATGGAGCGGTCATTTTTGAGGCTCCCATAGAGGATGGCGGACGGTTTTATCATACGATGACCCATGAACAATGGAAGTCTTGCGTAGAGGGCTCGCTGGATATCCGGTCTGCTCATTGGCCCAATGAGCGGGTGAATACGAGGGACTTGGTCAAGTTGATGAAATATCTCTTGGGGAAGACTTCATATAACCGTTTGGAGGAGTACATCGCCTCTGATCTCGATGCTTCGGGTAGTTTGGATTTGAGGGATATTTTACTGTTGCGCGACTGGATATTGAAGCGGCCCGTCAGTGATTTGAAGGAGCACTATTGGACATTTGTGACCCGGCCTTGCTTTGAGGATCACAACGGGCAGGATGCCGCCGAAGCTTTTAAAACGTATGATTCGCATCGGTGCATGATGGATATGTTTGATCAGCGCCGGGAGACCAAAGTACTTCCCCTTCTCAAGGGGGATGTCACCGGGGCGGACCTTCGTTCCGGACAGACAATTCATGTCGAGATTTCTTCGATTCTGCACGACCAAAAAGGTCCCTACGTCAATCTAAAGGTAGCCGGCCAAAGTCGATGCCTCGATGCTTTCCAAATGGAGGTCGATATGCCGGAGGGGCAGTTTGATGCAAAGGAGATTGCAGGGGTGGATATCGCTACCAACACGATTGACCCGGGGCATTATAGCCTGGTGGGATGGAGGGATTTTGACGCTCCCGAAACGGAGGCGGGGGGCTTTGAGTGGAAGTTCTATCCGAAGGACCTCAAAGGATTTGAACAGTGGAGGTCGCACCCGGATGAGGCACTTATCGATGGTATGGCTGTCAGTTGCAGCGACGAAGTGTACCGTCTTGTATGGAGGGCTACACAGAAGGAAGCGCCTGTGATGGACCAACCTTGGCCCAATCCATTTCATACCGGAATGACAGTACCTCTGGAGGGCTTTGATCCGGACGGAGCTCCTGTTCATTTGCGGGTGTATTCGATATCGGGACGCCGGATGTATAGCGATGATCTATATCCTGACGGCGAACAGAAGGCGGTTCGACTACAAGATATGGGGCACTGGTCAAATGGGATTTATGTGGTTCAGCTCACTCAGGGAGCCGAGGTTAGGACGTACCGGATGCTAAAGATCTAAATACGATAGAAAAATATAGAACCCGTACCTGTTATATTTTTTTTCGGATTGTTATGCCCCTTTTGATATGAAATGGTGGACTTACGGGCGAGTATGAAGGCCTATTATCCCCCCGGGAGGTAGGAGACTCAGAAGGGGAATTCGCTTTCTCGAAACAGCAAGAAATACCCTCCATTTTATGACCAAAATGCGAATAAAAACAACCACAGTTGTGCTTCTGTTGGGCCATCAATGAAAAAGATTTCAAAAAAAGTACACATTTTTATTTCACTTATGTAAATCTATTTGCATTTGTTAACGGCTGATTAAAATGCCGCAACGATTTGTCATATTCAACTATATAATAATATGAGCATTTTGTAGAGAACGTCCCCCGTTTTCAGGTGCTAAATATTGGCAAATTGGAACTGTTTTTGACCTTTAAGGGTGCAAAGCCATGCCTGAATTATGTTTTGTAAAGGCGAACAGGGCGTTGGCAAAACCTAAATATTCCCCCCACGGAAAAATAGATGAAAGGAGTGTCAGATGTGACATTCCCTTATGTGCTTATTGGGTATGGTATACCCGGTAGGGTAGAATATTATTATCAGCAAAGAAACGATTTATTCAAAACTTTTTAGAGTATGAAATTATCAAATTTTACACGAAGCATTAGGGGCAAGGTGCCGCTTAAGATGTGGCTCGTATTGCTGGGGACCTTGTTCTCCTGGAGTATGGCGCATGGACAATGTAAACCGGAGATCCACGGCGGTGCGTATGTCTGTGGAGGAGGAGCCGAACATTATGAATTGACAGGGGGTAACACCGTAGGAGTTACACCCGTTTGGAGTATCTCCCCACCTTCAGCCGGAACTTTTATTGGTGGTTTGAATACGGGAATAAGTGTAGATGTGCAATGGAACAATGCCGATGGAATGCACCAACTCTTAGTTGATGTTCCGGTTACGATTGCCTGTCCATCCGGAGGTAAAGACACTTTGGATGTAGCAGTGGCAAGCACTTTTGCGCCGCAGTTATCCTGTAATGATACCGTACAAGTCTCCCTTGGATTGGACTGTAAAGCGGGCGTAACAGTAGATATGGTATGGGAGGGAAACATCCCCTTGCCGGATAGTTTTTATAACATCTTCATCTACCCGGTAGGTGGTGGAGATACGATTCCGGATGACACGCTTCGAAGCATCCATGTTGGCCAGACGCTAATTGTCTCCATACAGCACAAATGTTCAGGCAATAGCTGTTGGGGGTACCTCACTATTGAGGACAAGTTGCCACCGGATGATTTGATATGTGGCACGGATACCATCGAATGTGGTGCGGACAGTCGCCCGGAAGTAATTTCGATTGGATTTCCATTGCCACCGGGTGTTACAGCCACACCTGTAGCCGGAAAGCCCCGGACCTATACCGTGAGTGGTCTGGATAACTGTATGGATGCGACCTTGACCTATGAGGATGATGTCCAAAATGACACTTGTCCATTCGTGCAGGTAATCTATCGTAAATGGATTGCTACTGACGGGCATACCACGAGTATGTGTACGGATACCATCCACGTCAATGCAGGTATGATAACAAGTACGATATGGCCTAAGGACTGGACGGGATTGCCCGGTGACAACCGGGTAATAAAGTGTGATGAGAATTACAAAAAGCTCCCGGTAGGGCATGATTATGCGGGCAACCCCCATCCCGATATGACCGGATGGCCCTTTGGCGGGAATCTTTGCAGCAACATCGCATTGACCTTCAACGATCGCAAGTTGCAAGTATGTGAAAGCAGCTACAAAGTACTTCGCGAATGGATATTAATAGACTGGTGTCATGATACGATTGCTTATCATACACAAGTTATCAAGGTGTTGGACGAGGATGGGCCTATTCTGAACTGTAAGTCCACTTGTGCTGCCCCAATTACCGTCAATACGGACCCGGGACAATGCACGGGACATTACCTGCTTCCCATCCCGGTAGAGTGTGATAATTGTGGTATAGTAAATATCGTTTCGGAGTGTTCCAGTTGGACGTACTCTGTGCGACACAAGGGATCTCCTCCGGACAAGAAACTGTCTTGTACTGAAGATGGCCAAGCGATTTACACTACCGGTTATATACGTACAAAGACCGTGGGAGGAGTAAAGAGGTATGAGGGATACAATCTTCCTACCGGCTACAACTGGTTTGAATACACAGTAAGAGATGCCTGTGGCAACGAGACAAAATGCACCATTGAGATATTGGTCGTAGAGAATGAACCGCCTACGCCGGTTTGTGATGAGCATACTGTATTGAGTGTAGGAACCGGTGGAGTGACCAAGGTATATGCGGAGACATTGGATGACGGCTCACACGACAATTGTAGTCCGGATGTATGGTTTAAGGTCAGAAGAATGGATGAAATTGCATGTGACGGACTCAATGGGGATGATGACGCAGCCCAAGCCGGATTGCAGGTTTACTTTGATGATTACGCGTTCTTCTGTTGTGAAGATATAGGGCACACGATTATGGTCGTGTTGCGGGTCTTTGACGTCAATCCCGGATTGGGCCCGGTACTTCCTTCCCGTATGGAAGCGGGAGGAGATATGTACGGTCATTTTGCCGATTGTATGGTAGAAGTCGAAGTGCAGGATGACACCCCACCGGTGATGAGTTGTCCAGATCGTTTTGTCACGGCTTATTGTGGAGAGAAGTTTGACAGTGTTAGCCTTGAGCGATTTGGGACTGCTACGGTTACGGATGAATGTCCGGTGCGTTTGGATTACTCTATCAAATATGCGCTTAATAACTGTGGTCAAGGGCAGATTACACGTACCTGGACGGTCAAAGGGCAGCCCACCATTTCATGCAGCCAATACATTACCGTACGACCGGAGAAAGGATTTGATCTATCCAAGGCCATCAGGTGGCCATCGGATAGGGATGAGCTCAACGGATGCTTGAAGGAATTGGATCCGGAGAGTCTGAATTCAAAACCATCAGTGAAGAACTATGTCAATCTGAAATGCCATAAGATCATATTCAATTACAAGGATAAAGTCTATAATGTAGTACAAGGAGCTTGCTTTAAAATCGTTAGAACCTGGTCGGCATTGGATGATTGTACTAATCAAACTGCCGAGTGGAAGCAGTACATCAAAGTTCGTAACTCTATACCGCCAAAGATTATTTGTCCGGGAACTACTACGGTGAAAATTACCGGCAATGATTGCTCCGCTTATGTAAAGTTGACAGCGACAGCATCGGATAAATGTACTCCTGTCGAGTCATTGAATTGGTCATGGGAGCTCGACTTGAATTCTGATGGAACGGTTGACTTACGTGGATTGGGAGATGATGCATCTCAAACGTTGTCCTACGGTAAGAACGGAATTCACCGTCTGAAGTGGACGGTAGAAGACCAATGTGGTAACAGTTCGACCTGTACCTCTGTAATCCGAATGTCTGATATAAAGAAGCCTACACCTTACTGCAGAAGCGGTATTGTCACGGTGGTTATGCAGCCTTCCGGAGAAATCGAACTCTGGGCGAAGGATTTTAATATAGGAAGTTATGATAACTGTACACCGGATGACCAACTGCGATTCTCTTTTGATGGCAATAAGATCGTGCCCAATCGCACGTACAAATGTGCTGATATAGGAGATGATTTTGCAGACACCCTATCTGTAAAGATGTGGGTATGGGACAAAAACAACAACAGAGATTATTGTACCGTTACTCTCGAATTGCAGAAAGGGAAAAACTGTGACGTCAAGACCTCTGCTATTATTGCAGGAGGAATACAGGATCGCAAGTCACAAGCAATGACCGGTGTAGAAGTAAACCTCTCTACTTCCTTTGATACTAAGATGACTTATAAGACAGATGACGAAGGAAGATTTGAATTTGACGGGTTGCCACTGAAAAAGGGATATGTGGTGATACCGAGCAAGAATAATAACTTTTTGAATGGTGTCTCCACTCGGGATATCGTATATATCCAAAGACATCTATTGGGCATGTCTCCATTTAACCAACCAATACAATTTATAGCGGCTGATGCCAATAATTCACATAGCGTTTCTACTGCAGATATTGTAGAGATTAGAAAGCTAATTCTCGGAAAGACCAAGGCGTATGCTCACAACACGTCCTGGAGATTTGTTCCGGTAAGCTATGTATTTGACAATCCATATGAGCCTTGGAAGATGAAAGAAAACATCGAATATGCCTCCCTGGAGACGAATAAGATGCATTCGGACTTTAAGGCGATAAAGATTGGAGATGTCAACGGCGATGCTAAGGCCAATAGGCTGGATAATAATTCAGGCACAAGGGAAGCGCCTCAGCCGATGGAGTTGAGGTACGACAACAGGTATTTCACAAAAGGAGAAACCGTAGAAGTAACGCTCCAGAATGAGAAAGAGGGGATTGTAGGAATCCAATTTGGATTGCGGTACGACAACAGTCTTTTGCGATTGAAAGATGTCAAGACGGAAGGTGCGAGTTTGGATGAGTCAAATATAGGATTAACGCAATTATCCGAAGGACAAATCCGGTTCTCCTGGGACAATGTTCAAGCATCCTTAGGTCAGACACTCGTTACACTGGTTTTTGAAGCCAGGGAAGATGGTGTCCTTAGCAAAGCAATGCAAATCGGTGAGGATGTTCTACATGGAGAAGCCTACGACCAGGATGACAATACCTATTCTGTTCAACTTAGAGCCACAGGTGATGAAGTGAGCAGGAACGAAACATTTGCATTGCTTCAGAACAAGCCCAACCCCTTCGACAAGATGACAACTATTGCTTTTATCCTGCCTAAGGATGAAGTGGCTACCCTGAGTATATTCGATGTGACCGGCAAGATGATTAAGGTGATTAAAGGAGAGTATACCAAAGGGTATAACGAAATCATGGTAGAGAAGGCTGATCTGAGGACGAAAGGGTTGCTGTACTACCGCTTGGAGACGAAGGGACAAACGGCTACCAGAAAAATGATCATGTTGGATTAATATAGAAGAAAGACGGTCTGCAGGAAGCCTCAAAGGCTTCCTGCCCGGACGGTTAAACGATAGAAAATTGGTTGAAAATGAATTACAATACTTTTTATTTAAAATTTAAGACAATGAAAAAACGATACGCTATACCCGTAAATATTGCGAGACTGGCAGGAATGGCAGGTTCTATCCTCATGTCTCTTATATTTGCTTTATTGGTAGCTAACGGTTTAGGTGCACAAATCACTGTTGAGAAACAAATAGCATCTGTATCTCCTGCTTCCAGTGGGGTCACCGGACACATTGACGTCAAGTACGAAATTACCTTGACCAACACATCCGGGGCTGCTGTTAATAATGGCTCCTTAGGAGACGAATTGGACAATCCGTCAAATCTGGGGAATGCTTTTGTAGGTGTAACCGGGACACTTCCCGTAACGATAGTGACTTCGAGTGGAGCAGCTGTAGCTGTAGTGAATAATAATTTTGACGGCTTAGCAGCGGGGGACGCCAGTATGGCATCCAACATAGATATGCCGAATAACTCCTCCATTACCTTTGCTTTTACAGCGGAGCTCAATCCTACAGCGGCAGGTGTGCCGGCTGGTGATTTGAATAATACAGCGGTGTATTTGACAGGGGCCGCTGTCGCCATCAATTCCAATGCTGCCACCCTTCCTGACTGTTGGACCAATTGTGTCATGGCATGTAATACATTGGTAAATATATCTGCCAATTCGAATTGCGAGGTGGAAGTGTTATCTCAGGCTGTATTGGAAGGCGAAGATGAGACCTGTGCCGCAATGGGATTTTATACGGTATCCATTACAGATAAGAATGGTGACCCTGTTCCTTCCCCAATTGGAAAGGCATACATCGGACAGAAGCTTACCGCGACCGTTACGAATATCGCTTGTGGAAATAGTTGCTGGGGAAAAGTGTTGATTGAGGACAAAAGAGCGCCGGAGTTGATCTGCGGCGATACCGCCGTTCGATGCAATCAGAATATAGATCCTACGAATTTGGGATTTCCGGTACCGGTCGCCGACATCCTTAACCCCAATGGCCCTCAGCCTTATATCGCTTCGGGTATTGATGCATGTGGCAATGTTCAGTTGACTTACCAAGATAGCGTTGTCGATTTGGGATGTGCAGACACCACAACAGTCATTTATCGCAAATGGAAAGCCACGGATGCATCCGGTCTTATGGCAATGTGTTTTGATACCATTTATTTGAAAAGCGGAACTTTGGCGGATATTGATCTACCGCCCCATTACGATGGGATTTCGGTAAATCCGGATGGAGATCCGGCAGAGCCAATTTTACCGGCATGTGGAGGTACTTGGACTAAATTTGCCAATGGTTTTCCGGATACCTCTGCTACAGGAACAGGAGCGCCAAAAGGAATCCTTTGTGGGAAAATACAGTTCTTCTTTGAAGACGACACCATTGAAATCTGTGGAGAGGGTTATAAATTACTTCGAAACTGGATTATTGTCGATTGGTGCCATCCACAAGACCGCTTAGAGTATATCCAACGAATTAAAATAGCCGACTTGGATCCTCCGGTATTGAGCTGCCCGGGGACAAGGTTTGTAGCGGCCGACACCGTTTCTACCGGTGCGTGGTCGTGTGCAGGAGAGTACGTGCTTCCGGTGCCTCAAAACATCGAAAGCTTACCTGCTCCGGATCCTCACGGCGTTTATGTGATAGGAGAGTGCAGCGCCTGGACCTATGAGGTGGCTCACTTAGCGGCGACCAGTCCGGACGATTGTACCCCGGATGCCGGTGCAGTCCCTACAAAAGATAACATCGTACGTATAGGCACAACAGCAGACGGCCGCCCCATTTTTAAGGCAGTTAATCTTCCATTGGGATGTAACTGGATATACTACGCCGTGACAGATGATTGTGGGCACGTGACGAAGTGTGCTTATGATATATTTGTTCGAGATGACGTCAAACCTACCGTCGCTTGCGATAAGCATACAGTAGTTTCATTGACAGATGATGTCCCAGGTGGAGTGATCCAGGTTCCTGCTTCGGTATTTGATGACGGAAGTTTTGATAATTGTGCTTTGGATACGATGTTGGTGAGAAGAACGAGTGATAATTGCGGTATTAGAGGGAATACGAGGTTTAAAGGGTACACGGAGTTTTGTTGCGCCGATATTAATCACGAAGTAGAAGTCATCCTCAAGGTCTTCGATAAGGCGGGCAATATGAGTCAATGTACTGTTAAGGTAACGGTTCAAGATAAACTTCCTCCAATTATAACAAGTTGTCCAAAAGATACTACCGTAGATTGTGGAGTGAGCTTGAAAGGAGATCTCAACAAGCGCTTTGGTACACCGACATGGAAAGACAACTGTGGTGCTACGGTTTCGGATTCATTGATAGGGCGCGTCAACAATTGTGGATTGGGTACGTACACCCGGATCTTTACTGTAAAGGATAAAGGTGGACTCAAAACGACCTGCTTCCAGCGAATTCACGTCGTAAACCGGCATCCGGTGACGCGAAAGGATATAAAGTTCCCCCACGATACCTCTTTGGTAAATGTATGTCAAGGGGATCTGTCTCCGGATAAATTGGGGAAACCTATCTATCCTCCTTTTGATCAATGTACCCAACTCGCAGCGAGTTATGAGGACCGGACATTCTCTTTCGTGGATGGAGCATGTTTGAAAATATTGAGAGTGTGGAGCGTACTCAACTGGTGCACGAAAGAAGAATGGGATACGGTTCAGGTGATTATGGTGACTAATACCATTAAGCCGACCATTATAGGATGTACTACAAAGTATTTTGATATAAAAGACTCCACATGTACTAAAGATATTACCCTTTCCGTAACGGGAAAGGATGATTGTACACCTGTCAACAAGTTGAAATGGAGTTACACTTTCAAGCGAAATGACGGTACGAAGTACACGGGTTATCGAAATTCAGCGAATTTCTCAAAGGTGCCGAAAGGAACCCATACCATGACCTGGAGATTGGAAGACCAGTGCGGGAATGTCACTACTTGCGTGCAGCGAGTGATTGTACGCGACAGAAAACGTCCCACTCCATATTGTAGGACAGGCATTGTCACAGTGTTGATGCAGGGTTCTAAGGAAATAGCCATTTGGGCCAACGATTTCAATATAGGAAGTTTTGACAATTGTACGGCACAGAGCAATTTGAGATTTTCTTTCTCTGCGGATACGACGGACAAAGGTAAAACCTTCACATGCGCGGATCTCGGTCCCGGTGGAGCAGACTCTTTGCACACGGTACAGATGTGGGTTACGGATGAAGCGGGCAATCAAGACTACTGTACCGTCAAGGTGTTGTTGCAAGATAATAGTGGAGTGTGCAGCTCGACTTTGAACACTAAAGGGACTATTGCGGGGAAAGTGATGACCGTTAAGCATGAAATGGTAGAAGATGCGGAAGTTGCATTGACAAATGCCAGCCTGGATTTGATTCAGAAGAAGATGTCCGGGGCAGATGGTTCCTTTACCTTCAAAGCACCAATGGAGCAGGGATACACCATAAAGGTTCAGAAATCCGGGCCTTATGATAGAGGTGTTTCGACGAGGGATTTGGTTAAAATCCAAAAGCATTTGCTCGGTTTGGATGTGTTTGATCAACCCTATCAGTATATCGCAGCAGACGCCAATAATAGTCACTCTGTGTCTACATCAGATATTGTCGAAATCAGAAAGCTCATTCTTGGTAAAATAAAGCAATACAAGAGGAGTCCTTCATGGAGATTTGTAGATGCGCATCATCAGTATGAGGATCCATTTTCTCCTTGGCCTATCAAAGAGGATATCTCCATTTCAAAGATGACCAAGGACATGATGGCCAACGATTTCATGGCTATAAAAATAGGGGATCTTAGTGGAGATGCAGGCTTCAATCTGAATGGTGATAATAGTCCACGGGAATTGAAAAAGTTAGATTTGTATACTGATGTGTCTTCTATTGATGGAGGGCAGACCATCGAGATGCCAATCAATTGTGCTACTCAAGTGCAGCTCGAAGGAATGCAGATGACGATACAATTGCCGGATGGGGTCCGCTTTGATGGGCTGGAGTCAGGCGCATTGCACCTGGATGTTCAGAATCTGGGACTACAATTTCTCAGCAAAGGGATTATCACGCTCTCTTGGTCTAAGGTCGGAGGACAAAGTGTCCAAGCGGATGCCCCGCTCTTCTACTTGAAGTTGACAAGCAATCAAGCGACAGATTTCAATACGTTGAGCATAGGATCTTCTATTACTGCTTTGGAAGCATTTGATGCGGATGGCAATGATTACGTCATTACCTGGCGTGTGAAAGGAGGTACAGTGGACGAAGGTGACTTTAAGTTACTGCAAAATACGCCGAACCCATTCAATAATACTACGACGATAGGATTCATATTGCCGGAATCTTCCAGGGCAAGCTTGACCGTATTTGATATGTCAGGCAAGGTGATTCACAAAGTAGAACAGAACTTTGAAGCCGGGTACAATGAGATAGTATTTGATATGAAAAATGCGGGCGTAACCGGCGTATTGTATTACAAATTAGAAACGGCAACCCATTCTGCAACACGCAAAATGGTGGTGTTAAAATAAACGGTTATTAGAACTCATAAGGAGTGGAGAGCAGATAATTCATGCTCTCCACTCCCCAAGAGTCTTGCATTAACAAAGCTCCCCATAACAATTAAATCGGTCAGATTAAAACTATTTAAAGATGAAAAATTTTATACTTTTCTTAATCTTAAGTTGGGCAGTTACAAGTGCAATAGGACAAAACAATTCTATGGATTTCGATGGCGTGGATGACGCTATCCAGATCGCAGATCAGCCCGCATTCAATGGATTAACAGCCATTACTATGGAGGCTTGGATTTATCCCAAGGCCATAAACCCCGGGGATAATATCATTCTCAACAAAGAAAACGAGTGGGAGATTGCAATACACGGAGGTCAATTTCAAGCAGCAGCAAGAACTACCGTGCCGGGTTGGAGTTGGGTATCTTCCAATACCGTTATAAATGCAGATGTATGGACCCATGTGGCAGCGTCTTATGACGGTGCTAATTGGAAGCTCTACGTCAATGGCGTTTTGACCAATACGGTTGCAGCTTCCGGAACAATCGATGCTGCAGGTACCTACTCCAATGATGTCTATATTGGAAGAAGAATTCTTTTAGGGGGGGAGTATTTTACCGGAAATATAGATGAAGTTGCGATTTGGAATACTGCACGTACTACTGCAGAAGTGGTGGCTGATATGGGTGGTAATATTCCTTGTAACTCTCCGGGCTTGTTGGCGTACTATGACTTCAATCAAGGGGTCGCCTACGGGGACAACACCGGATTGGCTTCAATAACAGATTGTGCCTCTTCGTACAATGGAATACCAATTATGTTCGCATTGAACGACTGTGCTTCCAATTTTCAAAATGGATTTGACCCTGCAAATTCCGGCTTACAGTTGCATGGCAATCTACAAACGCTATGTGTAGCCAACACGGCAGATTATACTGTTACGGGATTTCATACCGGAGTAACATGGGGAGTGACAGGAGGAACGATTGTGACGTCTACCGGTTGTTCTGCTACTATTCAATGGAATGCAGGTGCAGGCCCTTACAATATTAGCATTTCTGAAGCGGGAGTGGGCAACCTGTCCTACGACTTGACTGAAGAAGGTGATATCAATGTGGCTTGTAATGATTTGGTTAACTTATCTGTAGATTCAATTTGCGAAGCGGTGGTCACTCCATCCATGCTCTTGGAAGGAGAATTGCTGCCAGATGCTTCATTTGAAGTGATACTCAAAGATAAAAATGGCAATGTCATTCCCGGAAATCATATAGATAAGACCTACGTCGGACAAATACTCGGCTTTACTGTTAAGCATTTGTGTTCCGGCAACTCTTGCTGGGGCCAACTCAAGGTGGAAGACAAGTGGATTCCCCAACTTACCTGTTCTGATACAGCAATTATCACGAGTTGTGATATGGGGACCACCCCGGAAGATTTGGGTTTCCCCTTACCGGCTGGTGCGGTCGCTACAAAGTACGCAGATAATAAATACAAAGTAGTAGGGTTTGACCCATGTGATACGGTAGACCTGATCTATAGAGATGAATATACTAAGTTTGGTTGTGCCACTGACTATTATGCACAAATTGTGCGGTACTGGAAAGCCACAGACAAATATGGAAATATGTCCACCTGCATTGATTCTATCAAGGTGAAGAGAGGAGATGTTGCAGCGATCATGTTCCCCATCAATTGGGATGGACGTCCGGGACATAACCCGCATTTGGAGTGTGATGCTGCCGGAGATCCAACCCATCCTTACGGATGGAATCCCCTGCCTAATGGCAACCCTTCTCCATTCCCTAAGGGAGGCTTATTGGGTACAGGATACCCGTCAGGCGTGAGTTGTGATCATATAGCAGTAACCTATAGAGACAGCAAGCTTCCCATTTGTGGAGGTAGCTACAAATTGTTGCGTGTATGGAAGGTTTTCGACTGGTGTACCGGAACGTTAAGAGATACGATTCAAATTATTAAGGTGGTGGACAACAAAGCGCCGACGTTGTCTTGTCCGGGTACACACGGTATTCCGGCAGACACCATTCCTACGGACTACTACAAGTGTACGGGGTCATTCGTAGCACCGGTGCCAATAGCCAATGCCAATCCTCCAGCAGGAGATAATAAGAATGTCTATGTCATCGCCGAGTGTTCTGACTGGAGCTATAAGGTATACCATAAAGCAGCACTGTCTCCCGAGGACTGTACCCCGGATAATTTGCCGGGAGTAGAGGTACCGGTATTCAAAATTGATCCGGCAACCGGTCTTCCGGTGTATAAAGTAACCGGAATGCCACAGGGGTGCAACTGGTTGTACTATGTGTTTACAGATGCCTGTGGCAACAAGGACACTTGCCAATTTGATATTTATGTGAAGGATCAAAGAGCTCCAGTTGCTGTTTGTGACAAACACACCATTGTTGCATTAAGCCCTGCAGGGGATGGAAAAGTGTACGCCAAGACTATCGATGATGGAAGTTATGACAACTGTATGTTAGATCACATGGAGGTGAGGAGAATGGATGATTATTGTGGGATCCCCGAGAATCTGGTTTTTGGACCCTACGTCGAGTTCTGTTGTCAAGATATCCCGCACAACCCCATTTTGGTGGTATTGCGCGTATGGGATAAGGCCGGCAATAGCAGTGAGTGTATGGTCTCAGTTAACGTCCAGGATAAAGTGCCACCTACTTTGGTGTGTCCTTCTCCAAAGAAAATCCAGTGCGATCAAGATTATCGCGACTTAAATCTGACCGGTCGTGCGACGGTGTCGGACGAATGCGGAGGCGCCACCATTACGCATAAAATCGTAGAAGTCGATACCACTGTATGTGGAATTGGGTATGTGATTCGCAGATGGATTGCAGAGGATGCAGGTGGATTAAAGGACTCTTGTGACCAGCGTATTGATATCGTCAATGACCACCCATTCGGGTATAAAGATATCAAGTTTCCACCGAGTACAGTGATGATCAATGGATGTAGTGTGGAAGATGCCAATCCGGATGTCATTAATACCACCCCTCAGCGGCCTGAGCCCAAAGCAAATGACGCATGTGCCAATATCGTTGTGGGATATAAAGACAGAGTGTTTCACAATCCGCCGGAGAAAAATGTTTGTATCAAAATTATCCGTACATGGACTGTGATTGACTGGTGTCAGTTTGATAAAAAGAATCCGAATTCGTCCACGGGACAATGGAAATTTACACAGACTATCTTGATTAAGAATAATGTAAAACCGACCATCGACCCTGCATCCTGTGAGGATAAAACAATCACCGCTGACGCCAATTGTCAGGCAGTTCTTGACCTTAGAGCGGAGGGACACGATGACTGTACTCCGGACAATGAGTTGGAGTGGAGTTATGCTATAGATCTCGGCAAAGACGGTAGCGTAGATGTTACAGGAACCGGCAACGCCGCATTGGATACCATCCCGGCAGGACATCATTCCTTCAAATGGATACTAAAGGATAAATGTGGCAACAAGACGGAATGTAAATTTAATCTGGATGTCTTAGATAGAAAAGATCCTACGCCCTATTGTCGAAGTGGTGTGGTGACGACTCTAATGAATACCTCTAAATCAGTACAGATTTGGGCTACAGATTTTAACATCGGAAGTTTTGATAACTGTACACCGGATAGCTTGTTGCGATTCTCGTTCTCGAAGGATGTCAACGATAAGTTTAGGACCTATACCTGTGACAGTTTAACGGATGGAATCCAGGATACGTTTGACGTTGAGATGTGGGTGACCGACTTGTTTGGCAATCAGTCATTCTGTGCCGTCAAGGTGGTGATTCAGGACAATATGGATATTTGTCCGGATAATCCCGGACTAACTGCTGTTGTGTCGGGTCAGGTAATGACTGAAGAAAATGAAGGAGTGGACAAGGTCCAAATGACACTCTTGAAAAACAATGACTTTTTCAAGGAAGCCACTACCTCTGTGGATGGCAAATACGCCTTCAATGGCTTAGAGAAAGGCGTCGATTATGCCCTTCAACCGGTACGCACTGACAACCCGCTAAATGGGGTTAATACCAGAGACCTTGTCGCTATCCAAAAGTGGTTGCTCGGCAAAGCAGAATTCGATTCTCCCTATCAGTATTTTGCTGCGGACGCTAATGCAAGTAACTCGGTATCTACCGCTGATATCCTAATATTGAGAAAACTGATTTTGGGTAAGTCTAACACCTTGCCGGGCAATCGTTCATGGAGATTTATCCCGCATGATTATGTGTTTGCAGATCCAAATGATCCTCTGAAAAGCCGGGTGCCTGAGATTATTAATCTAAAGCAGATGGATAAGGACTACAGCGCTGCCGATTTTATGGCCATTAAAGTAGGAGACCTGACCGGAGATGCCAAGGCCAATGCCCATGCGAAGTCCAAGACCAGAAGTGGGGAGATGTTGACATTGAATGTGGAGGATAAGGCCCTCATGAGCGGTCAGCAAACTTCATTGGAGTTTAAATCCTCTGATTTTGCCCAAATGGAGGCGATGCAGTTTACCTTGTATTTCGATCCGGAGAAGCTTGAGGTGTTGGATATCGAAAGTGATGTGATGAAGATTGGCGAGGATAACATAGGAAGGAGCCATATGTACAATGGCTTAATTACATTCGCATGGAGTGATGCGGAAGCCCATACGGCACAATCCGATGATGTTATCTTACGTGTTCAGGTTCGCGCGAAATCATCCTTTAAAGTGAGCGAAAACATCAAAATCACTTCCAATATTACTCCCGCTTTGGCCTTCGACGAAAGCGGTAAGGATTATGGTGTTCAGCTTCGATTTGAAGGGGGAAGTGACGATGATGCAAACGGTGTCTTCTTATATCAGAATTACCCCAACCCATTTGATGCATCTACCGTAATCGCCTTCGAATTGCCGAGGGATGAGGTCGCTATTTTGACCGTGCGCTCTATCACGGGCAAAAACATCTTGGTCAAGCGCATCGAAGGAGTAAAAGGGATGAATAAGCTTATATTGTCCAAGTCTGAATTGACTAAAGGGGTGCTCTATTATCAATTGGAGTCCTGCGGTCAAACGCTGACACGAAAAATGTTGCTCATGTAAGGGCAGCCTCAAAAGGAAGATAATTATTTTTGACTGATTTAATTTTCTACCAATCTATCGTTTATTTGCAGAAGAGATGCCTCGTGCGTCTCTTCTGCATTTTTCATTGACGGATACAACTGTCTTGTCGCCGCTAAAGCTTGATATTTTAAGTGCGAACAGATAAAGCTATGGATAAATGTATTTTCTTTGCAGCGGCTTAGATGAAGGATGTGCCTTTTTTGGTATGAAATGGTGGACCATCCGGCTACAATATGGCATACAACTGCTCTTTTGAAGGCTGGATAATTTTGAAGAATTGTTGTCAGCCTTATATTGGCAAGCAGGGTGAAAAGAGGTGACCAAATGTTAATATTTGGAAACAATATACGATTTCATACCATAAGGACATTATCCCCGTTGTGGGACATAGATCGGAGCCAAGCATCTATCGTCTGATGCAATGAATTTTTGTATGAACGGTCCGCTGATAACTAAATAGGAATATGAAAAATATCTTACAATCTTCTTTACTCTTCTCGATATGTGTTTTTTTGGGTATAGGTAGTACTTTGGGGCAAAAAACAGGAACACTACGGGGCAATGTGTACGATAAAAGCAATGGAGCGCCCATAATATATGCCAATGTCGTGCTGCAAGGTACCACCTTCGGGGCAACAACGGATCTCGATGGTTTTTTTGTGATTCCCGAGGTGCCTGAAGGGACTTACAACATCATTGTGAAATATGTGGGATATGACTCTCTTTCGATGCCCGTCACTATTAAACCGCATGCTATTGTCTATAAAAGACTCTTGCTCGAAGAAGGCGGGGTGCGCCTGCAGACAGTCCAAATCTCGGGGAAGAAGACGACAGCCAAGCGCAATGTGCAGATCTCTACGCTCAAAATATCCAATAAGCAAATCCAATCCCTGCCTTCTACCGGGGGAGAACCGGACATCGCACAGTATCTCCGGGTGTTGCCGGGGGTGGTCTCCACCGGTGCTCAGGGCGGGCAAATCTATATACGGGGAGGTAGCCCGATTCAGAATAAAATCCTACTCGACGGGATGACTATTTTTAATCCCTTTCACTCTATCGGCTTTTTCTCCGTTTTCGAAACGGAGATTATTAAATCCGCAGATGTCAAAACGGGTGGCTTTGGAGTCGAATACGGCGGGCGGATGTCTGCCGTAGTCGATATTAAAACTAGGGAAGGGGATAAGACACGATATGGGGGACTTGTCTCCGCAAGCCCTTTTCAAGTCAAAGGGATAGTGGAGGGACCCATTTGGAAGTACAACGAAGAGAATGGCAACTCGCTTTCCTTTGTCGTAGCGGGCAAAAGTGCAATCTTAGACCGCACTTCTCCGCTATTGTATAGTTATGCTACTGTTGACTCAATCGGTAATTTGCCCTATAAATATGACGATCTTTATGGTAAGTTGACCCTCCAAACCAATGGAGGAAGCTCGGCCAATGTCTTTGGATTTAATTTTACCGACCGGGTCAACTATAAAGCTATAGCAGATTATAATTGGAGGGCAAAGGGCGGGGGAGTCAACTTTAAATTGGTGCCTCCGAGTTCCTCCCTCATCATGAGAGGGGTGTTTGCCTACTCCAAGTATGAAATTAGTGAATCCATCCCTGTACCTGCAGGAGAGCGGCCAAAACCGCGCAATAGTAGCATTAACTCCTTTGATGCCGACATGAACTTTACTTACTTCGGAAAAAACACCGAGGTAAATTACGGCATGAATTTCGAAGCTTTCACTACTTATCTGGAGTTTGTCAATCCGCTCAATATTACCTTCAAGCAAACGGTCAACAACACGGTCATTGCCGGCTATCTCAAGTATAAGGTCAAGTTCTATAACCTTGTACTCGAAGCAGGTGTCCGGCCGACCTACTACGCTTCCTTGGGGAATTTTCGTATCGAGCCCCGTTTTGGACTGAAGTACAATATCCTTGACAACTTGCGATTTAAGATGGCGGGAGGATTGTATTCCCAACAGCTGATGAGTACCGTTAACGAACGGGATATTGTCAATTTGTTTACCGGGTTTATCACTTCTCCGGCACTTCAAAAGGGCAAACACCTCATCGCGGGATTTGAGTTTGACCCGATGGAAAACCTCGAGCTGAATCTCGAAGGATATTACAAGAGATACGACCTGCTGATGGCGCTCAATAGAAATCGGCTTTCTCCTGTAGAACCGGAGTTTATCCAAGAGACAGGGGATGCATACGGGATTGATTTGTTGGCTAAGTACACGCTCGACAATTGGTATGTTTGGACTACCTTTTCCCATGGTTATGTGCTCCGGGATAACGGCGACCAACGCTATCCAGCGACCTTCGATCGAAGAAATAATGTCAATGTGCTGGTCTCCTACAAATGGGGAAAGAATAGAGCCTGGGAAGCGGGCGCCCGTTGGAACTTCGGTACCGGATTCCGGTTTACCAAGCTGTTTGGCTTTACTCAACGGGAGATCTTTTCTGACCTCTCCCAAAATCCATTGGTGAGCAATGGAGAATTGGTGCCCGTCTTTTCGGATAAATACAACCGGGGCATCTTGCCGGATTACCACAGACTGGATCTTTCGCTCAAGCGCACCTTCACGTTTTCAAAGTATTCGAAGTTGGTGGTCAATGCCAGTGTTACGAATGCTTACAATCGTAAGAACATTCTTTTTGTCAATCCACTTCGAGCGGATGACAAGCTGTTTCAGTTGCCTTTCTTGCCAAGTGTAGGGGGAAAATTGGAGTTTTAATTGAATCGCCGGGAAATAATGACAGAAAGTATTGGTGATGTTTTGGCTTGAGCCTACGACGTATGTAGCTATCTCCCATCCCAAGGTGCATGTATCTCTTGAACCTTTCGGTTGATTAGGTGGTGGACCTCGTTTTTTATTTCCAGGGCAGATTGTCCCTCGCCGTTAATCGGCTTTCCGATCCACACGTAAGCGATGTTGTAGAGTTTTCCACATTGGGCGACAAACTGTTGCCACATCGACCGCACATCCCAGTAATTAGCAGAGCGGTCTTTGTATTCTATTACCATCGGGATGATACCGGCACCGGCCCTAAGTGCCTGTTCGAATGACCCCACTTTGAAGTCCCCGGTTTCTGCTGTGGTGAAGGTGGTGCCTTCGGGGAATATCAAGACGCTTGTGCCGTTTTCTAAGGCATTGGCGATCTCCTCACGTACGGCTTTGTGACTTTCCTTGTTCATGCGCTCCAGATAAACGATTCCCGTAAAACTCATTCCGGCACCTATAATGGGCAATTTTTTCACCTCTGCTTTGCTTACCGGGACCGCATCCAGCAGGCCCAATGCGATTAACGGATCGGACCAGCTGCGATGATTGCAGATATATAAATATCCCTTGTCTCCGGGCAATGGCTGCGGTCTTTCGTCCTCTACCCGATAGAGGAAGCCCATCATCCGCACACAGACATGAAGGCACCTCCTTCTTACGTTGGCGCACGTTTTAGAAGAGAGCGGTATGAAAAGGTGAACAAGGCGCATGGGGAAATAATAGAGCGATACGAGGAATAAAAAAAGAAAGAGACGAATCACTGCCAACACCCATCGAAAGGGAAAGAGCCATACGGGAACGGGAACAACAGGTTGGTTTCTTTTCATGAAAGGAGGTATTGATGTGCAAAAGTACAATTTTTATAGGGAGTTATTTGGTGGCCGTTTGGAAGGTGTGTATAACAAACAGCTCTTTTCTGATTTGAAAATCTGAAATAATCCCGTAGGGATGTCATCTTTGTAGCTCCGTACGAGCGACAGCGAAGTGCGGGGTTTATAAGAGCACCCAAAGACGTTTTGGCGGTATTTTTGCCCGACGCAATAGGTTATATGCTTGAGAAGTGTTGCATGCAAAAATAGTGACAAAACAATACATTGGCTCATTTTAGTGCACTTTGTAATACACACGTTTGTGGGACCGTATCAAATAAAATTGTGGCAAAAGGAAAAGACCCAATACACGGGTATTTAGAGTGATTCGATGATTGGAATACCTAAGTCTTAGATCCTTTACTGAAATGAACGGCCTGAGCCTGAAATAAACGAGTTGGCATACTCCCTCTGTGTATTTCTGAAAAACTCCCTAAAAAATACACTCAGTAATCATAAGTGCCACCCCCGACAATTGTTTGGCAAGTAGTCAACATATGCTTATTCCTGCGAGGAGTTACACACATAAATGGCGCGTTACGCCTCGTAGGTAATCGGTATAAAAATTACTCGTGTGCTTCATCAACGCATCAGAGTAATATCTCCTGCGATTTGCTTTAACTCTCCTTTTTTATTCCGGTAGATAAGGCGATATACATAGACCCCCGGCAAGGCATCCTTCCCATTTTTTTGGCCGTCCCACAGGATGCATCCGCCGGTACAGGGAAAATCGTAGAGGGACTGAACGGTATTTCCCCAACGGTTAAAGATCTCGAATGAAATGAGATAGACCTCCTCTTCTGAAAAGAGTTGGAAAGTCTCGTTTACATTGTCTTGGTT
>JALWRC010000028.1 GCA_027080725.1 Saprospiraceae bacterium | reverse complement strand
TGTCAATATTAGTGACTTTTGGTCCACTACCGTCTGGCCAAGAGATGTATTTTTGTCCGATAGGGTTGATATTATCGACAATACGCTCCATTAGATTATATTTTTCTCACATCGTTATTCTCATTTCATTTATAGGGCGAACATACTCCTTTTGAGCTATTCCCACTACCCTCCTCAAATAATGGCCGGATTCCTTCACTTTTTCCGGTAGAATTGCCCAAATTTGCACATCGTTAGGCCGGAAGGTGTCATCCCAAGGGAGTTGGGCACCGGAGGAATGTCAATCAACACCAACAGCCAACCATTTCATGAAGAAAAAAAATCCACTCCAGTATAAGATAGGTGTTCTCGGTGGAGGGCAACTCGGCAAAATGCTCTACGAAGCAGCGTTGCCACTTGGTCTGAATGTGCATTTTTTGGATAAATCACACGACTTTCCCGTCGGTAAGATAAGCCCCAACTTTCATACCGGAGACTTCCGGGTGTACGAGGATGTAGTTGCTTTTGCACAGCAAATGGACATCGTCACCATAGAGATAGAATCCGTTAATGTCGAAGCATTACGGCAGCTTGAAAAGGAAGGCATAACGGTATACCCTCAGCCCGATGTACTCGAAGTCATCAATGACAAAGGACTTCAGAAGACCTTTTACAGGGAACAAAATTTGCCTACATCTCCCTTTGTCCTCGTGTCCAATAAAGAGGAATTGCTTCGACAGATCGATAGCGGTGCAATATCCTTCCCCTTCGTCCAAAAGTTGCGCAAAGGAGGTTATGACGGGAGGGGCGTTCAAGTTATCCAAACGAAGGAAGGGTTAAAAGATGCGTTTGATGCGCCTTCCGTCATCGAAAAGATGGTGGACATTGACAAGGAAATAGGGGTTTTAATCGCGCGTGGTCCCAGACGCAATATAGTCATGTACCCACCTGTGGAGATGGTGTTTTACGAAGGGGCCAATCTCGTAGATTACGTCCTGAGCCCGGCCCAAATCTCCTTTGAGATAATGCACCAATTGATGGTAACGGGAACCCGGATAGCAGATGCGTTAGGCATTGTCGGGCTACTCGCCATCGAGTTTTTTATCGACCGTTCGGGCGCTTTCTTTATTAATGAGGTCGCCCCCCGCACGCACAATAGCGCCCATCATACGATAGAAGCGAGTGATTGTTCGCAGTTCGAACAACAACTGAGATGCATCACGGGGCTCCCCCTTGGAAGTTCGAAGCCCCGGATAGAATACGCTGCCATGATTAATATCGTAGGCCCCGAAGGCGTCCAGGGTCCCCCCGTCTATGAAGGGATACAAAAAATCCTGAAGTCCCCGGGAGTATATCCCCATATTTATGGCAAGGCAGAGACAAAACCA
Source organism: Saprospiraceae bacterium (assembly GCA_027080725.1). GTDB lineage: Bacteria > Bacteroidota > Bacteroidia > Chitinophagales > Saprospiraceae > JALSTN01. The sequence goes on along the minus strand of JALWRC010000028.1, from coordinate 23,995 downwards.
TTCCGGAAAATGGGGCATATCACCGTAATCCGTGAGGATCTCGGAGCATTAAAGAGAAGCATAAACAGCATTAAGAAATCATTTCATATCACCACAGAAAAACAAAAGTCATGACCAACGCCGCACCAAAAATAAGTATCATAATGGGCTCTGATTCGGACCTTCCCATCATGCAAGATGCCGCCGATGTATTGGACGAACTCGGATATGCTTACGAGTTGGATATCGTTTCGGCGCACCGCACGCCGGAGCGGATGATGGCCTTTAGTCAGCAGGCACACACCCGCGGGATTCGCGTCATTATTGCCGGAGCCGGAGGGGCAGCACATCTCCCCGGCATGGTAGCATCCCTCACTCCCCTACCCGTCATCGGGGTCCCTATCAAATCCCGCAACTCTATCGACGGCTGGGATTCGATCCTCTCTATCCTCCAAATGCCCAACGGAGTACCGGTCGCCACCGTCGCCTTAAATGCCGCCAGGAATGCCGGCATACTCGCTGCTCAAATCATCGCCGCCGGCAGCGGAGAGCTCCGGAGCATCATCGACTACAAAAAGCGCCTTGAGCAGGCGGTCATTGAAAAGGCAAAGAAGGTTAAAAGATGACATCTATGAACACCAAATCATGCCTCCTCTGATACATTTATATCAAAATGAATCATTTTACATGATTTGACTTTAAAACAGTTTTAATTCTCATCAATTAATCCTATCTTGCGCCTCAAAATGAGCAGTTAACCTGCGTGTCTGCGCTATGGCAAACTATACAGAATCTAAAACCGGCATTATTTATCATCATCAAATCTTTTAAGCATGAAAAAACTTCTACTATTCATTTTTATTCTTACCATTTCATCCTTGGCTTATGGTCAGGATTTCAGCCTTACGGAGAATTTTGACTCCTATAAGGATGGAGACAAAATAGCTCAAGTACAAAACAAAATACGCACATGGAGTAACAGTGCCTCAGCAGATGCACCGGTATCCTCAGAACAAGCCCACAGCGGCAGTAATTCACTAAAGCTTTTCTCCACTGCCCAAAGCGGAGGACCTTCCGATATCATCGTCCCCTTTTCGGATGCCGGCAAATATACTGAGGGCAATTTGACTGTAGAGTTCTGGATGTATGTTGCCGCTCAAAATGAAGCCTATTTCAACTTCCAGGGAGATGATGTCGAAGGCAACATATGGGCCACACAGTTCTTCTCTGACAAAGAGGGGAAGTACACGATTGAAGACAGCAAGCGCAATGTAAAGGCGAGCGGTCAAATTCCTATGGGGGAATGGTTCAAGATGACGTGGGATATCAATCTGACGTCCAACTTTTGGCGGGTCTCCGTCAATGACTCGATGGTAGCCATTTTTGGCAATATCACCAATGCCGTATCCATGGCCGATTTTTATCCTACAGCTCAGACCGCCCCTTTCAACAGTTTGTACTACATTGATGATATTGCAGTAGAATACAATAAGACAACAGCCGACTTGGCCAACAACGCTGCGGTTTACAATTTTAATCTGGGACTTTACAACTTATTAGAGGGCGGAAGCACTACTGCCAATGCTACATTTAAAAATGTAGGCAACACCCCCATCACCTCCCTCGAAGCCAAATGGACTTTGGGTGGCACAGAGATGACACAAACTTATGACGGTATCAACATCGCACCGGGAGATTCATTGGATGTCGAGGCTCCGGCAGCGGTAGTTGCTTCAACGGCAAACAATACCGTTAGTGTCGAGATTATTAAGGTCAACGGAGCGGCGGATGCCGATGTATCGGATAACAAAAAATCAACGCAGCTTACTATCATTATTCCTGCTGCCGATAAGAAGGTATTGGTGGAAGAAGCTACCGGCACCTGGTGTGGTTGGTGTCCACGGGGAGCAGTTTTCATCGACTCCATGAGCCGGTTGTATCCGGAGTATTTCATAGGAGTCGCTGTCCATGGAGGAAACCCTTCGGAACCCATGAAGAATGACGAACACCTTAACGTGATCAGGCCTTATGTAGATGGTTTTCCTAAGATTGTTACCATGCGAGCAAGTGGAAATGACCCACTGGAAGTTCAAACTCTTTTCACAGCACAGATACAAGTTGCCCCAACCACAAAAGTGAAGGTTAAAAAAGCAAATTTTGATGCATCTTCCCGCACCATGGAAGTAACGGTAGAAGCAGAGTTTTTGCAAGCGGTAAAGAGAGGAACCTTCAAATTGGGTGCCATCCTTGTAGAGGATTCTGTCACCGGCAACACTGCTGCTTACAATCAGGCCAACTATTACTCAGGGGGCTCGAGAGGGAAGATGGGCGGATACGAAAACCTGCCCAATCCGGTGCCCTACAGCCAAATGGTGTACAACCACGTGTCCCGCTCGGTATTTGGTGCAGCTTCAGGGGTAAGCGCTAAGAAAAGAAGAGCAGAAGTGGGCGATGTGATAGAGCAGACCTTCACCTTAGAGGATGTACCTGAAGATTGGGATGAGAGCCAATTTAAAGTGGTCGGCTTTGCTACGGTAAAGACGTCTAAAATCGACAATGCAGATGAAGTAGAGGCTGAAATTATTTCCGCCACAAACACTCCTTCTCCATTGGCTAACCGGATACAAATCGCACCCAACCCCTTCATTACCCAAACCAACATTACGCTGGCGATAGAGGGGACCAAAGAGGTTCAGATTCGCTTAGAAGACCTTACGGGCAAGACCCTGGCAAGCAGGGATTACGGAAAGATGTCCGGAAAGAATGTATTCCCCATCGTCTATCCGAATCTGGCCAAAGGCGTGTATCTCGTCCACATTATGGTCGGGGAAGCTCATTTCACTAAAAAGCTGGTCAAGCAATAGAGTGTTGTCACTATCCTTCTAAGGATATATTCCATACATATTGAAAATCAACAGAGAAACCCGTCGTAATGACGGGTTTCTTTTTTACTTTTGCGCCAAATAATGAGGCATGAAAAGTATAATTGCGGAAAGGATTAAAAATATGCAGCCATCGGCTACCCTCGCGATGGCCGCCAAATCAAGAGCACTGGCGGCGGAGGGTATCGATATGATCAGCCTGAGCTTGGGCGAACCCGATTTTGACACCCCGGATTTCATCAAGCAAGCCGCTAAGGAAGCTTTGGATGCAGGGTACACGAAATACACTCCGGTGGCAGGATTGCTCGAATTGCGCGAGGCGATTGTAGAGAAATTCAAACGAGACAACGGCTTGACGTACACGACCGATCAAATCATCGTCTCCAATGGAGCGAAACAGAGCCTCTACAACATCCTCAACAGCATACTCAATCCCGGAGATGAAATTATTCTGTTTGCGCCCTACTGGGTTTCCTATTATGAAATGATTAAGCTTACCGGAGCTACGCTGATCATCCTTTCTGCCGGTGTCGAAGAAGGCTATAAACCCTCAGCGGAAGCGCTGTCGGCTGCCATTACCCCTAAGACGAAAGCAATACTTTATTCCTCTCCCAGCAATCCCACCGGAGCGGTCCTGACCAAGGACGAACTGCAAGCATACGTCCAAGTGCTACGAGAATACCCGGACATTCTCGTCATTTCAGATGAAATCTACGAATACATCTTATTCAATCCGCCCCATGTGAGCATTGCCCAATTGGAGGGGATGCAAGAACGGACCGCCGTCATCAATGGTTTTTCAAAAGGCTTTGCCATGACGGGATGGAGATTGGGATATATGGCAGGCCCCGAATGGTTGGTCAAGGCCTGCTCCAAGATGCAGAGTCAGGTCACATCGGGTGCCACTTCCTTTGGGCAAAAAGCTGCGGTGACCGCCTTACAAAGAGGAGCAAAATCAACCCGTTACATGGTGGAGGAATTTGAGCAACGCAGGAAGTTTATGTTGGACACATTGAAGACCATCCCATCTGTCCACTGCAACCAACCCGAAGGAGCCTTCTACTTGTTTCCGGACTTTAGTGCCTATTTCGGCCGTTCATTTAATGGCCAAACGGTTAAAGATGCAGATGACCTCACCATGTATTTGCTGGAAGAAGCACATGTCGCCTTGGTCTCCGGATCGGCATTTGGAGAGAAGAGGTGTATCCGTTTTTCTTACGCCGCTTCTTTAGAGACACTAAAGGAAGCGATGCGAAGAATAGAAAACGCGCTATCGAGGTTAACCTAAGGCTATATTTTATTGACCTTAAACGACCACTTTTTAAATTCATTTGAGGCGTGTATGATATAGATACCGGATGGGTATTGCCGCATACTGTGCTTCACCTCTCCGACCTTTTCGACCATTTCATACCAAACCCTCCTGCCGGACATATCCGTCATAAATATCTCAAGTGGTTTCCCAATATCGGTCCCCACTCGAATGAGAAGTACATCCCGGACCAAGGTAGGACGGACTTCCAATCCTTTAATGGGCTTTGTAGTGCCGCCTCCCCCACCGCTGCCGGGGTCATCTTCTTTTCCTTGTTTAAACCCACATGTCTCCAACCGGTCTGCTATATCCTTTCGCACAGCCGGAAGCATTCCATAAAGCACATTCCCGGGACATTCGGTACTACAGCGGTCCCTGTGCCCGCTCACTCCAAGTAACCTGCTTCCGGAGGTGGTATGCAAGGTGCGTTTGAGGGGACGAATACGATATTTGAAGGCGTTCCAGGTCAAAAGCGCCTTAAGCGTGGCGACCATGGTATCTTTGGGCTGCTCCGAAGAATAAGTGCCCATCATGCACACGCCCATCGTCTTCGAATTATACCCGCAAAAATGAGCCCCTTTTATCCCGACACCCCGCCCCTCATACAGCTGCCCGGTCGGTGCGATAAGCCAATTGTACCCGATATCATCCCAACCCCGTTGGATGACATGATAGTGCCATATGGCTCTCACCACCGCATCCCAATCACTGCTCACATTCTTTCCGGCAGAATGGTGCACGATGAGGTGGGTGGGTGTGGTCTTGACCCGCTCCGACCCATAAGGACAGTCTCCTGAAGGACACCATCCCCGGCGGTCCTTGTAGGGTGGAAAGGTCTCACAGTCCCCTCTTAAGTTCCCCTTTGGATGAGGCGAAACAGATTTCTGTGAGGGAGTCGGTGCATAAAGGTGAACCGTCATATACAATGGGGAAGGATTGTGGTTTTCCAACACAATTTCCTTAGTCGTTCGATCCAGCAAATAGAGCATAGAAAACCGTTCTTTCTCCCCATTTTGCCGGTGCGCATCTTCCTCAACTGTCCATAACTCATCGCCGGCGGTAATGGTCAGATGACCAAATTGCTTTTCTTTCTCAATGGCTAATGCCAATGTATAAAACGGATGAGGCGACCGGTCAAATACCCCAAGCGATATCCTTCTCGATTCATGCGGTTGCAATAACATTTCATGATGCATGTACTTGGATGCCTGCCCCCAAAGTTGGCCTCCAATAGCGCCCGATAGAAAGAGGATAAGCAAGAGCCTTACAATCTCTTTAACAGGCCTACCGGATGATGTCATACGTCCTTTATTTAATACTCCTTCCATAGTACTTGTTGTTAGTTCTTTGAAATAGCACATAGGGCCCGGGCCTATATCTGACTTAAGGTCCATTTGAAAGCGCGCTCCTTTGTAGCTCTGAATATAGTATTGTGCTTCTCCTTTGGCTCGTCTGAATATTTCCACGTCATAGAGGCTGGAGCAGAGGCCTTAAGTACCCGATCCAAATGGCGGGTATTTTCAGGAATACCATATCCACTTGACCCCGCAAACCAAAAGCGAATTGCCTTGTCATCAAACGAAGAAAACGTTTTTGCCGCGGAATCCACCAATGCATGATTATTCCACCAAAGAGAAGGATCCATCGCGATGTAGTAATCAAACATATGGGGTTGGCGCATCATGGTCTCCACCACAAAAAGACCGGCGAGGGATTCTCCCACTATACCCTTTTTGTTCGTAGTGCGGTACCGCTTATCAATCTCTTTAAACAGCTCATCTGAGATAAACGCCCTAAACTTAGCTGCACCATCCGTAAGGGGAGCATATCGGGCATCCCCTTCTGTTTGGGAGGCTCCGGTCAAGTCGCGGTGTCGATCTGTATTCTCTATCCCCACCAAAATGAAGGGCGGAATGCTTTTGTTGCCAATCAACTTGGATAAGGTATTGGCGATATGAGGGAAGTCCTCCTTAATGCCACCGTCCGGCATGTACATGACGGGTAGTGCGGTCGCCCCTTCATGGTACTGTGGGGGCGTCCAAACATTGATAACTCTTGTCTCTCCAAGTATAGCTGAGGGCAGTTTAAAGTTATCATGCACCGGTATAGGGTCGTGGTACTGGGGTTTGACGCTACAACTCACTGTCAGCATCAACAAACCAAGACAAAGAATAAATAAATTTCTACTAGTACCCATACCATATGGTTTCATTGGCGGAAACAAATCAAATCAAATCTACCCCCCAATGACTCCCACCTGTGCCAAGGAAAAGAAGTAGTATAAAAATCACCTAACCATTCGTCCCCCAACCAAGAATCGCCGATGGACACGGGATATCTTTATCTGAATGGTAGTGTCTGCGCGACACAAATTGAGCCCCCTACCCGGCCTTATCCGGTTTAGCGTGCGAACGAACCAATTTGATTTGCCACCCTTTATTGCCGTATTTAGCCCGGCCTATCATGATGGTCACCTCACCATTGGTCATAAGGCGCCAGCTCGAAGCCCCCCCGCCTCCGATTAGAGGGATAATATCCAGATGTTTATCATTATCAAAATCAAAAATATAGTACCCTGCCTCGGTAGTATCCTGATACATCCCCTTAACATAAGAGAAATCATCTTTAAAGTCAATCCATTGCCCTTCGAAAATATTCTTCTTTGGAGAGCCTTCCGGGGTGATGGCAAAATCGTATTGCCACATGTCAGCGGTCACCATTGCCCAGGCCTTATCGTTCTTTTCTTTCCCTCTCGCTTGGGCCTTGGGTAGGATTTTCTCTATGTCCGATGCGTGAATTATTCCGGATGTATTTACCTTTGAGTCACCGGAAGCAGCCGGTTCTTCTGTCCCTGTGGCCGCATCGCTGCCGGATGATGTACCTTTGTTCGTACTATTTTTGCAGGAGGCAAATATCAAAAGCAAGCTGATTGCCCCAAAAAAGAAATGGACTTTTATTCTTTTCATAGTCACTGAAATATTTATAGATTTTATATGAGATGCTCAAAAAAACGCTCAAATTTATAGAAAATAATACACTCCTCCGCCCAAATGACAAAATTCTTGTGGCTTGTAGTGGTGGTCCTGACTCCATCGCCTTGGGACATATCCTCCTCAACCTCGGCTACTCCATTGCTCTCGCTCATGTAAACTACGGATTTAGAGGCACAAATGCCCTTCGGGATGCCGCCCTTGTAGAGCAATACGCCGCACTTTGGCGGATTCCGGTTTTCCTGCTTTCACCCGAAGATCACCATCTCAACACCCAACTCGAAGGCAACCTCCAAAATGAAGCGCGCAAGGTCCGCTACCAATGGTTTGAGCGTCTTTGCAAAAAACACGGATACCGTTGGATCGCCACGGGACATCATTGGGAAGACCAATTGGAAACCGTACTCCTCCGCCTGTTTCGCGGGAGTGCCCTGCACGGTTTGACCGGCATTTCCCCCATGCGGGACAACATCGTTCGTCCCTTGCTCTTTGCGACAAAAGACGACCTTATTGCCTATCTATCGAAGAACAAAATTGCCTTCCGACAAGATGCCTCCAATCGGGATGTTAAGTACAAGCGAAATGCCCTTCGCCACCAAGTCCTTCCGGCACTAAAAAAAGTATTTCCCGACCTGTACCCCTCGACTAAGGCTACATGGAAGCACTTGTGCAGACAAGATATCGTCTTATCCCGTTTGGTCGACGATTTCATAACAAAATACCATGACAAGGGGGAAGAAGTATATCGCTTCCCAAAAGACATAATAGAACAGAACGGACGGGCGCTTTGGGAGGAAATACTATTTCGCTTTGGCTTCGCGTACCATCTTCTCCCGGTCTTATCTGACTTCGAGGCATTAAAAGCAGGGCAACAATACGAATCCGAAAGGCACCTACTCCACATCGAGCGCCTTCATTTTGTGATTAGCAGGCGCCCATCTGATTTAGCGCCGTTGGAACCCATCTCCGTACCCGATACCGGACGATACGTCTCTTCCTGGGGCACTTTGACTGTAACAAAACACTCAAAAAGCCCTACAGATGACGACTCCAACAATATTTGTATCCCTGCGGGATGGGTGCATTTCCCTCTTACTTTACGTCAATGGAAACCTGGAGACCGGTTCCAACCCGCCGGCATGAAAGGCCACTCAAAGACCGTAAAAAAGTTTCTGACAGACATCAAGTACCCTATGAGCAAAAAAAGACGCGTTCCCGTCCTATGCGATGCGAATGGCGACATAGTATGGCTGCCCGGGTTAAGAGTCGACCACCGTTTTTTCACCTCGAAGGACTATCCCGAAGCATGTTTGTCATTTAATTGGACAAATAATAGGGAGGCTACCGAATAATCCCTATGTTTGCATTGGTTTCTAACCCAACGTTAGAAACGTCCGTCCACCAAATCTCAAGTACAGCACGTCAATGAAAGATATTTTACATGTTTTAGCGCGCGTGTTTATTGCCACGATTTTTATATATGAGGCTTACGATTCCGTCCTGCATTACACGCATACTAAGGAGACGATGACCGCTTACGGCATCACGTGGAATCAAGACCTGCTGCTCAAGACAACGATTGTCATTCTTCTTTTGGGTGGGGCCTTACTCGTCATAGGGTATCGAGTAGGGCTGGCGAGTTTTATCTTGCTGCTTTACATTGTCCCCGTCACCTTTATCGTGTATTCTTTTTGGAATGCCCCAATAGATGACCGTCCGATCTTGCGCATTTTATTTATGAAAAACATAGCTATTATAGGGGGACTTATTTCCCTGGGCATCAACACGCCGGGCAAATGGAGTATTCGGCGATTACTGGATGTCCGACGCCTTCCCGGATAGGAGGGTCTATTTTAGTTTTATGGTATAGCTGCCTTCTTGCACGTAAATTTCATTAAAATCCAAATCTTCAGCCCTAAACTCAAAGCGTCCCTTTAACAGCTTTGACTCCGGATTGTAATACTCGATAATCATATATCCGTCCTTCGCTACATAGGTCTTTTGAGCTATTGTACAAGTGCCACGAACCTCCCCAAAGATTTCGACCCCATAAGCCCCATTCTGTAAGTGAGAGGGAAAATTAATACTCACCAAGTCGTTGGTCGAGAGGATGAGTCCCCAAAGGTAATACTCCTCTACTCCCGGCAATTTCTCCAAGCTAACCCTGTCCGGATTAAAAGGGGACGCCCCCAGTTTGCAGGTAAAGTTTGCTTTGTTTGAAGGGTCTTCTACGGAGAAGGTTTGATTGGCAAAAGTTCCCTCCCAGGTTACTTTCTTAGTATTTGATTGGTCGTACAGCGTGAGATTTATTCGCAAGGTAACCAGCTTTTTATCCAAATCCACCTTATCCACACTCACAAAACCGCTCTTCTCCGGGTCTTGACGGTGGACGGCGAGAAAATCGGCCGGCCGGGCATTATCGACCAGAGAGGCCCAATTGCTGGCCCCGTTCATCCCATGTTTCCCCTCTACAGAGCGCACAGGATCAATGTAAAGGTAAAGCACCTCACCCTCCGAACTAACGACTTGCACGTTGATGATATCCGAGACAATCCAAGCCTTAAAAGAGATTATCTCGACCGACTTACCATTGCCATCTTTGATGGTTATCGAAGGGGTATCATTGTCTGTTGGCTTCGGCTTTTCCTTCCGGCAACCGGAAAACACAAGCAATAAAGCGAGTAGTACAAAGGTAAAGTTTTTCATCTGTTTGATTTTTATTGTCTTTCAATGGTCAGATGGAACCTTTGATGATTAAAACAATCATTACTTAGTGTGTTTAATAATTGTTTTAATCATGTCGGTTTCATCTGTTTGTTTTTTATTGTTCATTAAGGTAAAATGGAATCTTTGATAAAAAATAATCATGCCGAATGATAAAAAATTTCGTCAGATTATTTTTTTATGTCGATTTCATAGTTTTAGGTTTTGTTAAACAACTACCCCTTCCCAAGCAGGATAGTTTGTATTTATTATTTCCACTCAGCTCTCTGGCATGAAATGGTGGACTATTCGCTAATGAATGTATCTTTCCGGCAGCGTCACTTCAGTACCGGAGGGAAATATCCCATTCCGACAAAAGCACACAAAAGGAGCGTCGTCAACATATTCCCTTCAGTGCATCTGTCTCTATCCTATAATGAGCTTAAATCCAAAAATGTTGCATGGGACGACACATAAATAAATATAAACATTAAGCTACCTTTCTCATAGCCTGATTATCTTTGTCTCCGTGAAAAAGCCACAGCAAATAGAAGTCCTCCTGCCCATAGCCTTGCCCAAAGCTATCGCCTACTATGTTCCTGAAGCCCTACAAGGCAAGATCTCCATTGGTATGCGAGTGGAGGTACAGCTGGGGGGCAAAAAACGCTACGCCGGGATCATAACCGGGCTTTCGCCGGAAGTACCGTCACATATTCGCACCAAGCCCATCCTCTCAATCATCGACGAAAAGCCCATCATACATCCGGCACAAATCGCCTTTTGGAAGTGGCTGGCCTCCTATTACTGTTGCACTCCGGGGCAAGTGATGCAAGCCGCCCTACCCTCTGCCTTAAAGCTGGCAAGCGAGACACGCATCATACTCCATCCGGATTTTGACCTGGACAACCCGCAACTCACAGATGACGAATACCTCGTCCTCGAAGCCCTCCATATAGAACACGAACTCAACATCGGCCAAATCAGGGATATCATCCAACGTAAAGAGGTCAATACGGTCATCCGCCAGCTCTTCATCAAAGGAGCCATTTTGGTTCGCGAGACCCTTAAAGAAAAACACCGGCCCAAGACGATTCAACTCATCGAATGGCACCCGGACTACTTACCGTATGAAGAAAGGGTTTTGGAAGCCTTAGAAGCCGTACGCCGGTCGGAAAAGCAAACGCGCACTCTCCTTGCCCTCATCCAATTGGCCAATACCCAACCCTATGTCAGGAAGGAGGATTTGTACCTCAAAGCAGAGATAAACGCGGCTGTCCTCAATGCACTTGAAAAGAAAAAGATAATTGTCCGAAAGAATATCCCAGCATGGAAACTCAGGAATAAAAGCAGCCGGTTTGACTTGCCCGACCAGCCTCTTAGCCCCCTGCAAGCTGAAAAATTGCAGGAGATCAATACGGCATGGGAAAACCACCAAGTCGTTTTATTAAACGGCATCACCGGAAGCGGAAAAACCCATCTCTACGTGCACAGCATCTTCCGTCAACTCGACAAAACGCCAGATGGACAGGTCCTTTACCTACTGCCCGAGATTGCACTGACGACCCAAATCACCTACCGGCTGAAGAAGGTCTTCGGCGATCGCCTGCTCGTCTATCATTCCGGTATGTCCGATAGCGAGCGGGTGGAGGTTTGGCAATCGGTACTGGATGGGCATCCGATTGTATTAGGGGCGCGATCTGCTATTTTTCTGCCGTTCCACAATTTAAAACTCATCATTGTAGATGAGGAGCATGACCCCTCTTATAAGCAGGTCAACCCTTCGCCCCGTTACAATGCCCGCGATGCGGCCACCTATTTGGGACGTCTTTATGACGCTAAGGTCCTTTTGGGTACTGCTACCCCATCCGTCGAGAGTTATTTCAATGTCCGGCAAGGCAAGTACGGTTATGTCGAGCTCTCCGAACGACACAGTGGAGTTCGAATGCCGGAAATCGAAATCATCGACCTTAAGAAAGCACAGAAAGACAAACAATTGAATGATGACCTGGCCGTCGGGTTGGTTGAACAGATCGGGGAAACGCTGGAATCCGGCAAGCAAGTCTTACTCTTCAAAAACAGAAGGGGCTACACCCCGGTGGTATCTTGCAAACTCTGCGGTTGGACGGCCGAATGCGTCCGATGTGATGTGAGCCTCACCTATCACATGTACTACGACGAAATGCGGTGCCATTATTGCGGATTTCGTGAAAAACTCCCGAAGGCCTGCCCAAACTGCGGACACCACGACGTGTTGCTCAAAGGATATGGCACCGAACGGCTCGAAGAAATCCTCAAATCGACCTTCCCCGGTGTCCCCATCGGGAGAATGGATTTTGATACCGCGCACACCAAACGAACGCGTGAGCGCATCATAGAAGCCTTCGAACTCAACGAATTCAAGGTGCTCGTCGGCACCCAAATGATCACAAAAGGACTCGATTTTGACAATATCGGTCTAGTAGGAGTGATTGGTACGGACCAGATCCTGCATCATCCGGACTTCCGCAGCAACGAGCGCGCCTTTCAGATCTTGACACAGGTGAGCGGTCGTGCCGGCCGCCAAGAGGAACAGGGCAAGGTTGTCATCCAAGTGTACAACACCAAACACCCCGTCTTGCAACACGTCATCCAACAGGATTTTTTCTCCTTTTACAAATCTGAAATTAACGAGCGTGAGCAATACCAATACCCTCCATTTTACCGGCTGATAAATATAACCTTCTTACACAAAAACAAGGACTCCAGCCATCATTGCGCGAGATTGATGCGGGACACATTAATCCCGCGATATGGCAAGCGGATACTGGGACCTACTCCCGGAGGAATTCCACGTATCAGGGGCAAATACATCTTCAACATCCTTGTAAAGATAGAGCGCAATGCGGCCTTAATACGCAAGATAAAGGCCGATATCCTCACAGCTTCCAATACCATCCGGAAGAACAAAGGCCTTTCCGGAGTCCGCATCAACATCGATGTAGATCCGTATTGAGGGCTATTCGTTGTAGCAAAGAGCTCTAAAACAAAATAGCCAACGGATATTAAATGGAGTGTAGTCATCCTCCCAACATCTTTTACATTTTTTAGAGAGGCTAACACAAAATCGAGTATCTTAGCGGGTTAATAATACAATGGCATGCAACACAACGAATGCGAACTAAAATGAAAGGACTTTGATTAATTGTTAATGGTCAATTGTTAATTATGAAAAAGGTAAATGCGATAAAGGATAAGAGTTTTGCTTTTGCTATTCGAGTGGTGAAGACATACCGATTCTTATGTAGTGAGCAAAAAGAGTTTGTGATGAGTAAGCAGTTGTTGCGTTCGGGTACTGCTATTGGGGCTTTGTATCGTGAAGCGGAACAGGCCGAAAGCAGGGCAGACTTTATCCACAAAATGACTATTGCTCAAAAAGAGTGCAACGAGACCTTATATTGTTAGAGCTTTTATCAGCAACGAACTATATAGGGAATGAATCATTTGAAAGTTTGCATTCAGATGCTACTGCGTTAATCAAATTAAAGGCTTTTAAGGAACATGCCATTAAGCCCCTTAAGCCCTGATTTTCAAGCAAAAACAAAGCTTAAGGAACATTGAGAGATCTTTAAGGAACAATTGAAAAGATGGTTAATGGTTGATGATACAATTTATAAAAATAGACGATGATGAGTAAGTGGTCTGTCAACATCCCACTCCGGCAAAAATCCCACCATTTCATACCTCATCCCACCATTTCATACCAAATAAACCTTATGACGTGTCCTAGTGCTCTGCGCAAGAAATAAATACCCTTAGCAACCGAAGCTATTTTTCTCTGAATCGAGGCGCTCAAACAGGAGTTATGCCGTAGTATAATGACTGTTTGAGCAACGAAGAGTCGGAGACAAAGAGCGAGGTTATATGGGGAGTTATTTTCTGCGCAGAGCACTAGTGCTCCGTGCAAGAAATAAATACCCTTAGCAAACAAAGCTATTTTTCACTGAATCAAGGCGCTTGAACAGGAGTTATGCCGTAGCATAATGACTGTTCGAGCAACGAAGAGTCAGAGGAAAAGAGCGAGTTTATATGAGTAGTTATTTTTTGCAAGGAGCACTATAAGCCGGCTCAAACCGGTAATTGACCGGCCTTACCGCAGGATGACCACCTTGCCCATAGCGCGCACCCTTCCCTCTTGGACCAATGTGTAATAACAAATTCCCGGAGCAGCAGAAGCAGCATCCCATAAGTATTGGTCCCCCTTGACAGGAGTATGGAGCAACACCCTACCCATGGCATCGCGGATGATTAGGTGCGCCCCCTGCAGGCCCCCTTTGTCCCAGGAAAACCGCACCCTGTCGTTGGCTGGATTGGGGGTGACTGCCAATGGCATCATCAATGGGTCTCGGACCGCCACCACCGGCTCACCTATGGTCACATTGTCGATCAGGATGGCGTCCACCTCCGAAAATTTCCCCCTCTCCAACTTATCAAAGGAACCATGGACCAAAAGGGCATACATTCTGACCTTAATATCATCTCCTAAAGGCAACGGAACACTATAGTGCATCCGCTCCCCATTTTTTGCTCCATAATACAGTTTGGAGCTCAACTTATGTGAGCCACTAAACACTTCTATGCTAAGAATCGATTGAAAGTGGGTATTAACCGGGAAGTCCGGGTCGATGGTCCTGAGTTGAACCATATCAAACTCGAAAACCGGATTATCCCCAGTGGGCAACAACGAAGTAGCGGCACACCATTCAATAAACCCTCGCTTTCCATTAGAATTCCAATATCTATTGACGGGCGGGCAGGGTTGGAGCTGGTCATTATCCAGTTTTACACCGGGGGCAAATGCTATATAATCTTCCCCTTTGTACGATACGAGTCCAATATTCTTTGCGGAATTATCCATTCTCAATTTCTTTTGCGATTCCAATTCAAAATTGGAAAAGTCCTCCGAATAGCCGTTCTTAACCTGTAAAGGGATGAAGAAAGAACCGGTTATCTGGTTATTCTCCGGGTGCTCATCAAAGTTCCCTCCAACATCGATAACATAATCGTTTAGTCCGGCTTTGATGGGAAATGCTCCTTTTCCTTTCAGTAATGCTCTTCTGGAAATCCTTAATGGATCAGTCAATTGATGTGTCACATCCACCTTTGATCCATTAATAGTGAGCGCGGCATGGATCAAGACATCATTATCCAAATCTTCACACCCATTGTTGCGAAAGCTTATCGTAAAGTTGATATCCATTGTCTTTGACCGTTCGTCGATGCATTTGTCAAAGCGATTTTGCAATGCTACCGGTGCTACATCCTTCCCTGGGGAATTCCCCAACACATAATAAGCAATGCTCGATTTATTATTCAAGGCATATTCGTCCGGGCTCAAAACCGCTGAGATATTAATTACCTTGAACTTTTGACCAATAAAAGACACAGAATCCGGTAAAGTGTATAATATTTCGTCTCCCTGAACAAAATCTTTCGTCACAGGGACGCGGACCTTCAGGGCACTCGTGTTGGTCATAAACACCAGTATGTCCCTTCCTACCGGTACGGTATTTCTACCGAGGTTGGTAATCTTGATATTCACCGGGTGCCGGGTCGCGTCACAGGTCGAAATGCCGATAAATCCCTGGTCTCCATCCGGTATCAACTCTATGGCCAAATCATTGTCTTTCTCCGTATACGGCTCCAATCCCACTGCCTTCCAGGCTTCCACTACAGCTTGCATCTCCGGCCCGCTTGGTCCGTACAATTCCTCTACCGCGGCGATGCTCGCATCAGCTGCATCCGGATAGGTAGAGGTCGGTGTCAAGTAAGCGGTATTCATAGCAAAAACAATATGCAATGCTTTAGATAAGCCCATCCCCCGGACATCGTAATCCACTCCTTCTTCGTTGGTTCCTTTCTCCCCTTCTGATATCAGATAAAACCAATGATTCAACACACCGGAGGTGTGATGGACTTCATTGTACCATTTCTTTCCGTAATAATACTTAGGAGAACCGTAAAGATTGGGGTCTTTCATGGAGCGGAATGGCTTTTTTGAATTGTTTTGTATAAAGCTGCGACCGATCTCCCAGGTAAAGTGCGCCCTGTCATAATAATACTCCAGCGCTTTCCCAAAAATATCACTCATCCCCTCATTAATTCCCCCCGGATCATCCCTATACACCAATCCCGAATTTTTGCCGGTTAGCCCATGGGTGAATTCATGTCCTACGACATCCAAAGTCGTAAGGGGGCCATACCCCTGACAATCTCCATCACCAAAGGTTGCTTCCATCCCATTCCAATATGCATTCACAAAACTTCTTTCCCTGGAAAAATGGATATTGCTCTTAAGTTGAAATCCCTTATTGTCAATACTATTAAAACCAAATGTATCCATCAACAAATCGTAATACTTTTCCGCAGCATAGTGCGCATCTTGTGCAGACTCATAATCGCGGTCATATAGAAACCAATCATATTTATCTTTACTTTCATACACGTAATTTCGATATCCATCCTTGGTCACAATCCCCTTCCCCCTCGTGGTATCCATCAGCTGATATCGGTTTGGCGCAATCGAATCTATGGTAATGACGCGCTTGCCGATGTAATAGGTCTCCACTTCCACCTCAATATTTTCATTCATCACCTGAGGGAGAGAGGTAATCACACTTCCGGTGTGCGCATTGACCAAGACTCGATCGATATTTAGACTATTCGTCACATATTCGACATCTATGGCCCATGCCAAGTCCACCTCTCCTGAATAGCCGGGATACTCTTTATCCGCTATGCATAATTTGGGTGTATTTATGGTATGAAATCGTACCTTTTCCGGATCGATAGGATTCTTCGCATCAACTTGGGACCTGCAAAAATGTTGCGCAAGGATTATAGCAGCACTTTTATCCAAAGCGGGCATGGTATTGACCTCCAATTGTTTCCAATAGTAACCGTTGACCGACTGTATTTGCTCCCCCTTAATATGCTGAATGAGTACGCCACCCAGTACTTCTAATCCCTTATAATACTCTTGGTATCGGACATGATGCATTCCGGACACCTTATCTTCCACCAACGAAACGTGCTTAAACAATGTGTTTACGGAAAGCCCGAGTCTTGCCTTTTCTCGCTTGAAATAGTCGACCGGAGAACCAGTCCGGACACTTTTTATCCAAACACCGGATGACTTGACATTTTGAGCCTTGATGCCCATTGAAACAAGGAAAGAAAAACCGAAAAATAATAAAAATCTCATCTGTTTGCTTTTAATTGTTTTTAATGGCAAAATGGAACGTTTGATGATTAAAACAATCATTACCTCTTGTGATTAATTTTAACCATTTGGGTTTCACCTTATTGTATTCATCTCATTGCATGATTCAGGTTTAGACAAAGGGGACGTTGCTTTCTTGCAAACAACAGGTGCTTCAAGAAGGATGGTCCCGGCACAGCGAAGCGCCATAACGCCCAATGCCACAAGGTACAAAGATGTTTGATATCTACAAACTCATAGACAAACTTTAACATTTGCAGACACTCAATAAAAATCATTTGCATCCAAACTCGGAGTTCCTTAAATAAAATTCCCCACTAAAATAGTCTTCAAAGACCATACAAATCCAACGAAAACTGACTCATTTCCTCAGACTCCTCATCATGCAACTTTACAAAATAGAAAAATAAATCCTTTTTGCCTCCATTCAGATGCATTTGTAGTATCATTGCAGCGTTTTTTGAAGATTAACCTACATTTCAAAATTATATCCGATGAATATTGACTTGCAAATCGCTCAGAGCGTCACTCCAAAACCCATCCGGGAAGTGGCCGGAAAACTGGGAATCCAAGAAGATGCCCTCGAACTTTACGGCAAATACAAAGCGAAAGTGCCTTTATCACTGATCGATGACGACAAAATCAAGCAACATCATCTCATTCTCGTCACCGCCATCACTCCTACCCCTGCAGGAGAAGGCAAGACGACTGTTAGTATCGGACTTACCGAAGGCCTGAACAAGATTGGCAAAAAAGCCGCCGCAGCTTTACGAGAACCCTCTTTAGGCCCGGTTTTTGGGATCAAAGGCGGCGCAACAGGTGGCGGACATTCACAGGTCATCCCGATGGAGGACATTAATCTACACTTTACCGGGGACTTTTCAGCCGTAGAGAAAGCCAACAACCTCTTAGCTGCTTTGATCGATAATGAACTGCATCACAATAGTCTGGGACTAAACTTAGACCAAAGACAAATCCTGTGGAAACGCGTCATGGACATGAACGACCGCGCTTTGAGGCAAAATGTACTTGGATTGGGCGGAAAGCCCAACGGAGTGCCGCGCGAAGGTGGATTTGACATTACAGCGGCCTCAGAGATAATGGCTATCCTCTGTATGAGCAAGGACATGACGGATATGAAAGAGCGCTTTGGTAATATCCTCGTCGGATTTAACCGCAGCAACGAGCCTGTTTATGCCCGTCAGCTCAAAGCACCAGGGGCGATGGCTGCCCTGATGAAAGATGCGATTAAACCCAATATCGTGCAGACCTTAGAGCACAATCCTGTATTCATCCACGGCGGCCCTTTTGCCAACATAGCACAGGGGACCAATTCGATTATCGCGACAAAAACCGCTCTAACCTTGGCCGATTATGTGGTCACGGAAGCGGGATTCGGGGCAGACCTGGGAGCGGAGAAATTCCTCGACATCAAATGTACCGCTGCGGGGTTAAATCCGGAAGCGGTCGTCATTGTGGCGACCATTCGCGCACTCAAATACCACGGCGGAGTTGCATTGGCCGACCTTTCTGCCCCTAATGCAGACGCAGTTAAAGCGGGCCTACCCAACTTGGCAAAGCACATCGAAAATATCCAAGGTTTTGGTGTTCAACCCATCGTGGCAATCAATAAATTTGCATTTGACACCCTGGAAGAAATAGCAGTGGTCCAATCTTACTGTGATGCCATCGGTATTCGCGCCGTAGAATCCGACGGCTGGGCCAAGGGAGGAGATGGTACCAAAGACCTGGCCAAAGCTGTAGTGGAGGTCATCGACCAAAGTAACGGGGCATTCACTCCTACCTACGACCAACAAGACGAGATCCCGACGAAAATCGAGAAGGTAGCTACCAAAATCTATGGGGCCGATAGTGTAGAATACACTGCAAAGGCCAGGAAAGAGCTCAGAAAAATCCAAAAGTTAGGCTTGGAGCACCTCCCTGTCTGCGTTGCTAAAACCCAAAAGTCCTTTTCCGACAATCCAAAACTCAAAGGAAGGCCTACCGGATTTAACATCACGGTCAAGGAAATAGAAATTGCAGCCGGAGCGGGATTCATCATCCCGATTACCGGCACCATGATGCGCATGCCGGGGCTACCGAAAATCCCTGCCGCCCAAAACATCGATGTCGACGACAACGGAGACATCACCGGATTGTTCTAACGCGATACGACCACCGGGAAAGGTATTTACACGAATTCCCTGTACCGTTCGATAGGACGACAGACCGCGGCATGGTTCTCCGATACACACAGCGGACGTTCGAGGATAGAGGGATGGGCATGTATTGCCTCCAACCACTCTTCATCAGAAAGGGTCTTGCCGGCATAGAGCTCTTTAAAAACCTTATCTTTCTTACGCAGGATATCTTGTGGTGACAGATCCCCTTTCTCGAGAATTTTTTGGAGCTCTTCTACAGAAGGGGGGGTCTTTAGATATTGGATAACTTCCGGTGAAACCCCGGCCTCTTCTATCGCAGCCAGCACCTTTCGACTGGTGGAACATCGCGGATTGTGGTATATTTTTAAGGACATATATGTTGAGTTTAGCATAAAGAATCAATGAATACAGCTCTAAAATGGAGCCCCGCATCCAATACCAATGTACTCCAACGGGACTATCACAACTAACAAAATTACAGCAGCAAATGTTGGCCCTAACCTTAAAAGAAGTATTCTTCCGGCCTCTTGGAGAAAACGGTTTTGATGTGAGCCTGTATGACCAAAGGGAGTATGGCTTAATATCTACTCGATGAGCTTTTCGGCTTTCATTGTCTTTATTGATTGAAGAACAAGGAACGGGTAGAATATCGAACAAGGAACACCGATTAACGATTTCAGAATGTTGTATATCCCTAAATAGTGTTGACTTGACCATTCTTATTTTTACTTCTAAATTCGGCGTTCGTTCACCCCGTAGAACATGTTCATCGGGGTTAATCCTTGTTCGATATTCATTTTATCCAATGCTGTTTGTACATTGGCTGAAAGAGAACAAGTATCTCTCCATTCCTATGGCCACTCACGCAGTACGTTTTGGGTATAAGACAAACGACAGGGCGTTGTTCATCAGAAAATATGGAATTAGGCGGATAATTTTTTTTTTGAATCACAAGCAATGTTCACCATTTCATACACGAAGAGACACAAACGTCATTCGAAAGACATTATGCTCATCCGGTAGATTAAAAAAACCTTATCTTGCAGCGTTTTTCAATCTAATACCCTTTTATCAATATGTCGAAAATTTGGAATACGGACATCACCGTCCAACATCTCAACAGTTACAAGGATAAGACACTTATGGCGTCTCTCGGAATCGAGATTACTGAAATTGGCGAGGATTACATCATCGGTAAAATGCCGGTGGATCACCGGACCGTCCAGCCTATGGGGTTGCTCCATGGTGGAGCTTCGGCTTCCCTGGCGGAGACACTGGGCAGCGTGGCATCCTTGCTCTGCGTCCCCGACCTGGAAACTCATGCTCCGGTCGGGATTGAGCTGAATATCAGCCATCTCAAATCGGCGAAAGGAAAGCATGTCACAGGCAAGGTCACTCCAATTAAAATCGGAAAAAGGCTTCATTTTTGGAACATTGATATCAACGATCCGGAAGGCAATCCCGTCGCGGTCGCGCGCCTCACTACGATGATTATCCCGCAAAAGAATTAATATTTCACCTTATAAATTTACCCGCAAATATGATCAAACAAAACATCATTACGATTATTATTAGCTTCATTCTTTTACTTAGCGGAACGACAGCAAGGTCCCAACATATCGAAGAGGTATCCCACGTCTCTTTTGGCATCAAAGGAAACGATTGCTGGGGATATATCGATAGTTCGGGCACAGAGTACGCCATCATGGGATTGCAGGACAAAGCGGTCATCTACAGCTTGGAAGACCCCTCCCATCCGCGCCTTATGGGCGAATTTCCGGGCAGCAGTTCGATATGGCGGGATATCAAATCCTGGGGAGATCGCATATACGTTGTCACCGAAGCCCGGGACGGCATCCTCATCATAAATATGTCAGATACTTCCAATATCTCAAGCCATTTTTTTATTCCTGAAGTCCCCCTTAACGGCAGCACGACCCAAGCGCTATCGTCACATAATATCTATATCGATGAACATGGTATAGCGTATTTGGCAGGCACCAAAGTCGGGGTGGGTGGAGTCGTAATGTTTGACCTAAAGCCCGATCCCGACCATCCCACCTTTGTCGGCATCGAAAACAACGCGTATGCGCACGATGTCGTCACGCAAAGAGATACGATGTTCACTTCGGATATCTACGCTGGAGAGTTGCGCATTTGGGATGTACACGACAAAGCCAACCCACAATTTCTCGGGAGTCATGCCACCACGTCCAACTTTACACACAATGCCTGGCCCAGCACGGATGGCAAGTATGTTTTCACAACAGATGAAAGGCCGGAAGGGAGATTGGATGCTTATGACATCTCCGACCTGACCAATATCAAGAGAATTGACACCTACAAGTCCCGCGACGGAATGGCCCGCGGTGTTATCCCACACAACACGCACTACCTCGATGGATTTCTGGTTACGTCCTGGTATTCGGACGGTGTCATCATCATCGACGCACACCGGCCGGACAATTTGGTAGAGGTGGGCCGATTTGCAACCTACCACGGCAATCAAGCGGGATTCAACGGATGTTGGGGGACTTTCCCCTTTTTCCCCTCCGGTTTGATTGTGGCATCGGACAGAGGAGAGGGCTTGTATGTCTTGCGCCCGGAATACCAACGCGCTAGCTATCTCGAAGGCAAAATAACGGACAAGAAGAGTGCCGCGCCCATTCAGTCTGTCACCGTACACATCAAAGCCGATCAAGACAACTTCGAACAATCCAACATCGAAGGGGTTTACAAGACGGGCATTGCGGACTCGGGCACCTATACCGTCGCCTTCACCCATCCGGATTATCTACCGGTAACCATCGAAAACGTCACCTTAAGTCACGGCGAAATCACCACTCTCGACATTCAGATGGAGAGGCTCTCAGAGATAAGTTTTTCAGGGAAAGTTATAGATCAAGTCACTAAGGAGCCGGTGCCGGATGCATGGGTACTTTTATCGAGTCCTTCCAGAAATGTCAACGCTCAAACAGACGACTCCGGCCATTTTGCGATTAGCATCATCGCAAGTAATAATGATGCCCTCAATATTTCTGCAGGAAAATGGGGGTACCTGCATCATCAAATAACCCCGGCAAACGGACAGCAGAGTGTCACTATTCCATTGAGTGTGGGATATCAGGATGATTTTGCAGGAGAGCAAAATTGGGACGTAATCGCCAATGCCACTACAGGCAATTGGGAACGCGCCGTCCCTGTCTCTTTCAAAACGGGAGGACCGGTGTCCGACGTCGAGGGCGATATCGGGACGAGTTGCTACCTCACAGGCAATAAAGGCAAAGAAGTCGGTGATGATGATATAGACAATGGGACGACCTCCCTCACCTCCCCTTCAATGGACCTCAGTGGATACAAAAATCCGGTCATACAAATCAAGTATTGGTTTGCCAATTTTGGAGGAGGAGGCCAACCCGCCAATGACAGCCTGTTATTTAATCTCATAGAGGGAAAAAATAAAATAAGAGTGGCAGGGATCACCTTGTCTGATGATGCATGGAAGCCCCTTAGGATTGACGTGAGATCCTTCGCTCAAGGTGATTTGAAAGACATTAAGCTACAAGTTGTTGCTGGGGATTACGATCCGGGGCATGTTGTGGAAGCAGGTATTGATGCGTTTGTCGTTAAGGACAGTATTGGCACCGCAACCACCGGATTAAAGCCTTATCACGGCATTACCCTTTACCCCAATCCTGCACGCAACAAAATCGCCCTTCGCGGCCTTCCCGCCGGAATTAATTCATTTGAAGTCCGGATTACAGACCCTAAGGGGAGCACTTGGTATGAAATGGTTGATGTTTCGTCAGAGAAACTAAAGGCGGGATTGGATATTACCCCACTATCTTCCGGTCTGTATTTCCTACAATTGAAAAGTACGCAAAAGGAAAATAGCACCTTAACTTTCGTAAAAGAATAAGCTTTTAATCATCCACCTTAAAAAGCCCAATTTGTGCGTCTGCTTCCGAAGACACTCCAAATTGGGCTTTTTTATCGCGGCATGATACGAAAAGGCTCCCGAATCCCCTACCCCCAACAGATACACAAACGCCACACCTTTATGACCTAATAACTCCTAGTGCTCCGCGTACGAAATAAATACCCATAGCAACCGAAGCTATTTTTCTCTGAATCGAGGCGCTCAAACGGGAGTTATGCCATAGCATAATGACTGTTTGAGCAACGAAGAGTCAGAGGAAAATAGCAAGTTTATACTGTATTTATTTTGTTCCTGAGGCACTAGGGATTATGTGATCTTTTTAGAGCACATATATGATGTAGAGCGGTGGATGAAATGATGTTCCCTTGTAAAGTCAACGAAACAAAACCCATTTAGAAAAAATATCTGCCTCGTTGCAGCATTTTTACGACTAATTGCATTATATTTGTGAATGGATGCCCCTGGCACTCCGCATCTTGTACTCAGTACACTCATTTTATAACCACTTAAATTTATCCGTTATGAAACAAAGTTACAATCACTCAAAAATGGTAAAATATAATTTTACCCCCCCCCCATTTTCGCAAAACAATATTAAGCAAGGTATTAAAGGTTACACCTACCGGTAAAATCCTAATCCTATTTTCATTATCCTTATTACTTCAACTCGCTTTCCTTCCATCTGCATTTAATCAGTGTATCCAAACATATGCGATGACGCACTCAGGCCCACGACCGGACTTTGATGATTGTAAGATCTACGAAGTAG
>JALWRC010000027.1 GCA_027080725.1 Saprospiraceae bacterium | reverse complement strand
GGGACATCCCGGCGGACAAACTCCTGCAACGATTGCTGAAAGAGCATCGAAAATATTGGTCTGATGCCAAAAGAAAAGCAGCATTGGCCAAACTCAAAATGACTCCGGCGGAGGTGTACACCTTGGCCTCTATCGTCGAAAAAGAGTCCAATCTCGCTTCGGAGCGTCCGGTTATCGCCGGAGTTTACCTCAATCGACTACGCAGAGGCATCAAACTGCAAGCAGACCCCACAGTGGTTTTTGCCTCGGGAAATTTCGAACTGCGACGCGTGCTCAATAAACACCTCAAAATCGAATCTCCCTACAACACCTACTTGCACGAAGGCTTACCTCCGGGTCCAATATGTATGCCTTCGTTAAAATCGATTGAAGCAGTCCTTTACCCTGAAGAGCACAACTACCTCTTTTTCTGTGCAAAGCCGGGATATACTGGTGCACATAATTTTGCTACCAATTTGAGAGGGCATAGCCATAATGCTCGAATCTACCGTCAATGGCTGAACTCCCAAAAGATCAAATAGGAGTATTTTGACACCTCCATTTCTACCATTTCATATCCAATTTAACCACAAAACTTCGCGGAGCCTTGAGGATACCCGGACGCTGAACATAGATGGTATTAAAGGCATTATCGAGCGAACAAGTCAAACGGAACTGCTTGTAATGTCCGCCTAAACGCACGTTGGTAAGGGTGTATCCTTTGTGCTCTTTTCTAAAGTCCTCCATGCCGGGAATAATCAGTTCAAAAACCCGGTCGATCGCCAGAACTTCTGAAAGCGCACTGACATTTACTCCAATGAATAATCCTCTCCATTGCAACTCAACATCGGTCTTGAAGCTGTGTTTGTTTCGATATTTGAGAACATTTCCCTTGTAAGAAGAATTGGCAGCATTGCGTTGGCCTTGGGTGAGGCCGGGGTCGACAATCGGCTTGCCAAACCCCGTCGAATCATACTCCTGAAAACGCGGATCCACATAAGTGTACCCTGCCAAATAATTGAGTTGGTAAGCACCTGAATTCCATCGCCCCATGACATTGGCGTCAACCCCACGGATGACAGTATTTCCGACATTCTGGGATTGAAAATAAAGCTGGAAGTCTTGAACCAGAGCCGAGAACTCCATCATATCCTGGTATTCGGACCAAAAGAGGCTCACATCGGCAAATCCTTCGATACCCCCTACGCGATAACCTTGCTTTAACCCGAGCTCCGTCGTCCATCCTGTTTCACTGGTAAGATATGGGTTTGGGATAATCCGGAATATTCCGGCTTCCGTCTTGATAAATTGCTCAGCAATGGTGGGAAACCGGTAGCCCTGCCCCCAGGAAGCTCTCAAATGGGTCGCACGAGCCAACTTATAGTTGGACCCAAAGCGCCAAACAGGACGTCGTTCTGCAATAATGCCATCATGTAGGGTGTCTTGTACGAGGGCCGCGGGATATATCACGTCATTGTATTCGTAGCGCAGCCCTGCACTCACCGTCCATCGCTCTCCAAAGACTTTATCGGCCTGAAGATATACGGCTGCATTGTGCGACACATAAGTGGTATCGTTGTACAATTCTGCTTGGACGTCATTTTGATTGGCCACTAAGCCTGCTGTCATGTGCAGCCCCAGAGCCTTCCACCCCCGATGCCACTGGTACTCGAGATAACTGAGATTACTCAATGTAGATCGATTGTCCGAAGAAGTATTAGAGATCGAAAGGTATCGCCCCATCAACCTATGTTTGTTGCCATAGTGGTCGTAATAATTAATGAAGGGGTCAATATTGGCACGGATACTTTTATTGGAAGCCAGCCCTATCAATGTGCTCGGCGCATAAGAGTAGGCCTTGTCCCAATAGAAATAACTCTGCCCGTCGGTCGAATTGGCATTGATATACAAACCATAATTGAGTCGATCTGATGGCCGGTATCTCAAGCGTATATTGGCCCGCCCGTACTTGCTATAAGTCTTTTGCAAATAGCTGTCATTGGATCGGTAATACCCCCCCAAGACCAAGTCGAGCTTACCAATCTTCCGCCTATATGACATATAGGCGGAGTGCTCGTTGACCAATGTATCTCCCCACCATTTATTGATGGTATCCGGAGGGGAGAGATAGGCACGAAACAACCCTCCGGCCTCCAATTCAGGGGCGGATTTGGCGTATTGAGTCCGGACATTGATAATACCATTCATGGCGGCTGAGCCATACAAAGCAGATGCTGCCCCTTTGAGAATCTCCACCTGACCGATGTTCTCTATCGGCAGATCATTCCAATGCGGAAAGCCTGCATCGGGTTGCATAATCGGCAGGTCATCCAATAGCAGCAAAACCCGACTCCCTGCGCCATAAGCCCAACCCGAGCCACCACGGATATTGGCCTGGCCATCCACGATTTGCACACTCGGCATCTTATCCAATACATCATCCAACGAGGTAACACTTTGGCTCGTGATAAACGCCGGGGAAACAACATCCAAGGACACCGTGGACTTCTCTAACGGCACCTCGTATTTGCTTCCGGTGACGACCGCCGTTTTTAACAAAACATCGGAAGGCGTCATCTCAATATCCATCCATCCATCTACAGGGTGAAAGTCTCTGAAAAGCACGGGTTCATATCCGACAAATTCGAAACGTACCGCACAGTTTGAATTCGGAGGTAAGAGAATGGCAAATCCACCATCCAAATCGGTGACGCTCACTTTGTCACAGTATGAAATGTTGACATAAGGTAAAGCCTCCTTGGTCTGACTATCCATCACCTTTCCTTTGACCCACCGACCCTGCCCCATCAACAACAGAGACTGTACACAAAGTAATCCAACTAATAGTATTCGCATATTGATTTGTTTTGTTTTATCGCAACTTATACGCTCTCCATCCATCCAAAGCCATAAAGATAATTATAAATGTAGATTAGCCTATAGAAAAATTCAAAGTGGATGTATTTACTTCCAATATTAAAGAAGCATGTATGAATTGGACACAAAAGAAGATAGAAAGGAGGGGCATCTAATAAGAATGAATACACGCCGTAATCGCTGGTGCTATACGAAGGAATGAACCGGTAACACGTTTAGGATAATCAAAGATATATGTACGATATCAAACTCCAATCGATGCTCATCTATAGAATCCTCTCTGGAGGAACATTGCCCCCTCTGAAATCCCTAATTACAACTTCGCAATCCAAAAGCGTAAAATAGTTTAATATTTTTTCATACATTAGCGTTTCATTAAAATTCAGTAACCTAAAACATATGCTATGTCACAAAAACATACAGTAGTGGTAATCGGTGGAGGAACCGGTGGAATTATGACAGCTGCAAGGCTTCTTCGTGAAATTAAAAACTTGGATCTTGCCATCATCGAACCCGCAGACACGCATTATTACCAACCGGCTTGGACACTAGTAGGAGCCAACACGTACGACTTTGACAAAACAGCGCGACCCATGTCGTCTGTAATCCCGCCCAAAGCCAAATGGTACAAGGAATTTGTCACTTCTTTCCAACCGGATGAAAACAGCATAACGCTTAAGAATGGAGACAAGATTGCGTATGACTATTTGGTGGTCTCTCCCGGGCTTAGAATGGCACCTGAATTGGTAGAGGGACTTACCGAAGCGATGGACAAAGGGGTAGTATGTAGTAATTATACTAATGCTCTACATACTTGGGATGTCCTCAAGAATTTCAAAGGGGGTACTGCATTATTCACCCAACCCACTACCCCTATCAAATGTGGAGGGGCTCCTCAAAAGATCATGTATCTCGCAGAGGACCATTTCAAAAGGGCAGGAGTAAGAGATAAAACCAAGGTCTTGTTTGCTACAGGAGGTACCGTCATTTTTGGGGTTAAGCCCATTGCCAAGACCCTTATGCAGGTAATCGACCGCAAGGACATCAATGTTCGCTTTTATCACCAATTGGTCGGAGTCGACGGAAAAGAACAAATTGCGTGGTACAAGTTGGCAAAAACACCTGAAGGTGCTGTAATTACCGGGGAAGGGGTCACGATAAATGACTTGGATAAGGACATTCAATATAATTACAAAGATGCAAAAGTGACCATTGATGGTGATCGATATGGCATTCACTTTGACATGTTGCATCTCGCCCCCCCACAAGCTTCTCCAAAATTTGTAGCGTCCTCTCCACTTGCCAATGCAGATGGATGGCTCGATGTAGACCATTACACATTGTTGCATAATAAATATGACAACATCTGGGGAATAGGAGATGTTGCTGCCCTCCCGACAGCCAAGACCGGAGCGGCAATTAGAAAGCAAGTCCCTGTTGTTATGGACCAAATCAAAGCAAAACTCAGCAGTGGAGCTGCAAGTGGAAAGAAGTACAATGGCTACTCTTCCTGCCCACTGGTAACCGGTTATGGAAAAATGGTCCTGGCCGAATTTGATTATGACAATAACTTCACTCCGGATCCGGAGCTCAAGAAGATGCTCATCTTTGACTCCTCCAAAGAGCATTGGAGATTGTGGATATTGAAGAAGTACATTCTTCCCTATCTATATTGGAATAAGATGTTAAAAGGATTGGATGTATAGTGCTAAGTCAATAATGCCTTAACACTCCAACACAAAAAAGAGGCTTTTACTACCTGTAAAAGCCTCTTTTTCTTAAAAACTATTCACACCCCAACAAAATGGTCATTCCACGTATTTAAACACCTTTAATGGCCCTTCATTAATACCGATAAGAACGCTTTTTTCCTTTGCCCCCAATGTCAACGATTTCATATCACGAACATTATCCCTGACGAAAAAACCGCATTTTGGTCCGGATATAGCATCATAATGCACTCCATCTCCTTTATTGAGAAGCAAACAGCCGACGAAGGCGTCCGCACGAGTCGTCTCCGGCTCCGGTTCATACATATTGCCGGCCAAAAGGACATCCGTCTTTCCATCGTGATTGTAGTCATCCAGCACGATGCCCGTAACCCAGGAGAGCTGAGCCTCCAGTGGCAAATCCACTATTCTAAAATGCCCTCCTTCATTAATAAGGGCTACTGATGAAAATTTTCGCGCCATCAGATGCAGTGAGTTCTTCATCTCATCTCCGAGGATATCCTTGACATCTGCCTTGGCAAAGGCCCGGTAAGAGGGAAACTTATCTTTAATAAAATTTAACTCCTGCGACGAACATTGACGCCCACGGACAGGCACCATTTTACCGTGATAATTCTTGACCAAATACGGATCATAGGTGCCATCTTTGTCAAAATCAGCGGCGTAAATATGAAATGGTTTTTCTCTGGAGGCTTTAAACTTATAATTCTCTCCGATATTGCCCACGATAAAATCCACGTCTCCATCACCATCCAAATCCCCTTTCGCTATCCTATTCCACCAACCCTCTGTCTCCGCGGTACCAAACGCATCATTTGCACGTACAAATCCGGTATCTACCTGAAGAAAAACCGTAATCGGCATCCACTCCCCCACGAGTACCAAGTCCAATTTATTGTCAGCATTAAGGTCTGCCCATTGGGCATCGGTCACCATACCGACCTTATCAAATGCGGTATTGAGTTTAAGAGGCACGAGCTTTCCCTTTTCATTGGTCAGCACAAAGCTATTGGGGGCATAGGGATAAAACTCCGGCACAATACGCCCCCCAACAAACACATCCGGATCTCCATCCTTGTCATAATCTGCCACCTTAACACAACTTCCAGAGATACGCACCTCCGGCAAGGCCCCTTTCTTGTAAAAAACACCCTTCCCATCATTGAGATACAATCGGTCTTGGTACATCGGATTATTCGCCTGATGCTCTATCCCCCCCGAGCTCACATAAAGATCCAAGTCCCCATCACCATCGACATCCAAAAAGTCCGCCCCTCCATCTTCATAATCCTTATCCCGCTCAAAAAGAGGTTCCTTTTTCTGAATGAAATGGCCGGTTTTGTCCTGCAGGTAAAGCACCCCTGCCTGAAGAAGAGAGCCTCCCACATAGACATCCTCTAAGTGATCTCCGTTGACGTCTCCCACCGCCAAAACCGGACTTTGCTCCGAGTGGCGGTGAGGAAGCAGCACTTGCGCCTTGAAATCGTCAAACCTATTCTCTTTATGGAGATAGGGCGGCGTAAATCTATTGTCCGATATATTTTCAAATCTTTTGACTTCACCCCCTCTTCGCTTGAGACTATTATTCTTTTTTGCGTTTTGGTATGAAATGGTGGACACTTTGTCCACAGGTGGATTCAAGACGGTTGTCTCCCGACCATCCGGCCAATGCACGACAACACTATCCACTGAACTCGCTTCACCCAATCCAAAATGCAATATGGGTTCTACAGAGGAGACATACCCTCTCACTGTTTTGAACTCTTCAAACAGTTGAAGTCCTTGGGAATACACAAACACCTTGGCCCCAAGTCCAAATTTATTCTGAGAGGAACCATCCAATTTTATTCGTAGGCTATGCCCTTTAGCAACATTGTTCCTATAAACAGAAGCTTCGCCATTGAGGTTATTAATCACTAAATCAAGATCCCCGTCATTATCCAAATCGCCTACTGCAGCACCATTGGAAAAGGTCATATCCTCTAAGCCCCATTGTAAGGATTGGTCTGTAAACTTAAGGTTACCATTATTTCTAAAGATATAATTATGAATAGGATTGGAAGGATATAGCTTGAGCACTTCGTGCACATCGGGAATAGGCTTTCCTGCCGCCCTAAGCTTTTGAAGGGAATCAAATTTGGCAGCCACCAAATGCTTTGCATCATTGTCGAAAATATCCCGTAGATAACCGTTGGCCACGAAAACATCTCTCCACCCGTCGTTGTCGAAATCCACTCCGAGTACTGCCCAGCTCCAATCCGTATGCTTAAGGCCACAGTAATTGGCGATCTCACTAAAAGTGCCATTCCCCCTGTTCAACTGAACCGAATTGTGCATATACTGATAATGAAAATGACCGTCTTCAAAAAGAAAATTGTGCTCCTTAGGGGACATCATCGGAGCCATCGTCACCTTGGCCCTCCAATAGTCTTCCGGAAGCATTTCTGTGGCGATAATCTCTTCGTACTTATCATTGTTCAAATCCGAGGCGTCTACCCCCATAGAATAAAAACTCACATGGCTCGTCACTTCCCGTATAGCTTGCCGAAAAGTCCCATCCCCGTTATTCAAATAGCAATAGTCATTTTCTATGAAATCGTTGGACACATAAATATCGACAAAACCATCATTATTCATATCCATAGATACGACTCCCAATCCATACCCGTAATTGTTCTTAGAAATCCCTGCGGCTTCCGATATATCGGCAAAATGACCGTCTCCTTCATTTCGGTATAAATGATCGCGTTCAAAAACAGAGGCCTTCTTCCGGCCTTCCAAATCTTCCGCCACGGAATGATGAAACTCCTTGGGACGATTGGTG
>JALWRC010000026.1 GCA_027080725.1 Saprospiraceae bacterium | reverse complement strand
TTGTTACTTCTGAAATCGGCGTTTGGAATTCTACTTGAAGTTCGTGCAAGACATAAGCCTTATGTGTTCTTTGTGCCTTATAACGCCCACGGCGTCACAGGTTGTGGTTCAAAACAAATATATTGATAACCACATTAGGCACATAAAGTCACATTAGGTAGGTAGGTAGGAAAAGAAATATATACGATCCATAGGGTAAACCATTAACCATTAACAATTAACAATTGCAGAAACTCTTCTAAAATCTGCGTTTGTTTGCCCCGTTGAATGTGTATTCAACGGGGTGAATCCTTGTTCGGTGTTCCCAAATCACCTCACCAGGGTCACATCGCCGCTGCGCTTAAGGACCTTTGTATTCATTAGCCAACCCCGCACTTTGCTGTCGCTCGTACGGGGCTACAAAGATGACATCCCTACGTGATTGTTTCAGTTTCTCAAATCAAAAAAGTGCACTTTGTAATATACACGATACAAGTATTTTCGAGCTGAATACCAACAATTTCATACCTTCGCCCCGTTAATCTGCCTGTATAACAAAGCAGCATCTATTTAGTAAATCATCCATTGCCATGAAAAAAGTACAAAGTTTTATCCTCACCCTTTTTACCATTATCAATTTGTCCGGTAACCTCTTTGGACAAGGGAATAAAATCCTTCTTCCACCATTGCTCACCGGGCCTCAATTCGAACTCACCCTTCAAAATGGCCAATACGAGTTCTTCCCCGGACATCCGTCTGCCACAATGGGCGTCAATGGGCCTATTCTCGGGCCGACATTGCTCATGAAAAAAGGTGAGCGCGTCGACATCAAAGTAAAGAATAATTTGGGGCAACGCACCACCATTCACTGGCATGGGATGCATGTATCTTCGGTCAATGATGGTGGGCCTCATATCGTCATCGAACCCGGTACGACATGGAATCCCAAATTCGAGGTTAAGAACAGGGCCAGTACCTGTTGGTACCACCCTCACCTCGACCGCTTTACGGATCAACACGTCAGCAAGGGAATAGCCGGATTTATAATCGTGCAAGATGATGAAGAGGCGGCGTTTGACTTACCGCGCACCTATGGTGTGGATGATATTCCTTTGGCCGTACAAACCAAGGCATTTGACAGTAATTACGATATTCTTTATGATGTCAACTCCGATAAGACCTTGCTCGTCAATGGCGTACGGGATGCGTATGTCGATGTGCCTGCACAGGTGGTGCGCTTTCGTTTGTTGGACGGATCCTCACAGAGGACGTTCAATTTTGGGCTCGAGGGCAATCTTCCTTTTTATCTAATCGCAACGGACGGCGGATTGCTCGATGCCCCGGTTCAACTCAAACGCTTGCCCTTATCTCCCGGTGAAAGGGGAGAGATCCTCGTGGATTTTACCGGAATGGAGGGGAAGACCATCGCTTTGATGAGCTACGCTGCCGAACTCAGTAATGGTATATACGGCGCGGCTTATCCGGGACCATCACCGCGAATGGCACTCTCCGGATACAATCCCAATCCTATGAATGGTCGAAACTTTACCGTAATTAATTTCAAGATAGGGGCCAAAACTGCCCATGCAGTCACGAGCATACCGGCAAAATTGGCCGGAGAAAAGCCCTATACGACGGATGGTGTAGCGCATCAGCGAGCCATCGACTTCCGGGCAAAAACCCCGGGTCCCGACCAATTGAACGGCGATTTTTACATCAATGGAGTCTCTTTTGATATTAATACCATCAATATCACGGTCGATCTCAACGACAAGGAAATATGGACCATTACCAACAATACCCCGATCGCACACCCGTTTCACCTGCACAATGTAGGATTCTATATTTTGGATATTGATGGCGGACTTCCCCCTGCTTATGCCCGGGGTAAGAAAGACACCTATCTCGTGCCCGGAAGGCATAGTTCGATGCGCATTATCACCAAATTTACGGATTTTGCCAATGATTCTATTCCCTATATGTACCATTGTCATATGCTCAAACATGAGGACGGAGGGATGATGGGGTCTTTTGTGGTAGTAGATCGGACGAATAGTACCCAACCGATAGAGGAGATATCCGAAGGTGTCCTACTTTATCCCAATCCGGCCAAAAAGAGCTACGTAACGGTGTCTACCCGGGATGCGTCCGAAATGATACAAGCCTACTCGGTCATCGATGGCCGGGGCAGGATACTCGTCTATCACATCATTGACGACAATGAGTTGAGTGATGCGTATTCTATTCCCGTCTCTCAGTATGCTCCGGGCCATTATATTGTCAAAGTCGTGACCACGAAAGATATTTATGAAAAGGCTCTGGTGATTGCTAAGTAAATCCCCGTTGGTGTAGAATGGCTGAGGTCTGCTGCTCCTGAATCACATTGCCTATTTGGGACGTTTTCCTAAGGCCTCCAACCGGATACGGTCGAAGGCAAACCAACGAAATACTCATCGAAAGACGTCTTAATTAGCAAAGTTAGTTGTTTCACTATGAAAAAGATAGATGATGATTCGATACGGTTTGTTCATAATATTGATGCTTTTCATTTTCTTTTCCTGCGATAAGCGGCAGGAGCCCTGTATTTGTCCGGAGATATATTTTCCGGTTTGTGGATCTGACGGAGTCGAATACGCCCATCCTTGCTTAGCAGAATGTGCCGGCGTATGTTGGGAAGAAGGACCTTGCCTACCTTGGGAAAATGGCTTGATATGGTACGATGGGTCTCCCGCCGTTGATCACTGCGGCTGGGTCGTACAAATCAAAGATTCGATCTATGAACCCATGTCTGCTTTGTCCAAATCATACCAAGTTGACAGCTTGGAGGTGACTTTGAAGTATATGCCCACCAAAACCCGTGGGCATAACTGTTGGGGAGCCTTAAACACAATAGTGATATTTGCCATAAAAAAGCGATAGCTTTTTAAATCAGCCTTTAAGCGGGCAATTTCCCTCTTATGCGCTACTCGTACGAATTATTATGGATAAGGTGGTGGTGGAAAGTTTGTATAAAAGCTTTGAGACGGGCGCTCATTTCCCGGGTTTTATCCGGATGGAGAGGCAGAATATTCTTTTTCAGCAAGCTGTCTCCCGGAAGGTAGTAGAGCGCTTTTGGGCGGTCGTGGACCATTTGGAGAAAATACCCGTCTTGCATCATTTGATAGACGCTGTTGCGGTATTGGATAGCCATACTATGGGGAGTATTGGCCGATTGACCGAATGCCTCGAAAGGCCGGTTGTATCCGATGAGTTGGAGGACGGTTGGCAGGATATCGATTTGTTGGACCGTACCACTGTCCCGCTTGGTAAGGGCGCCATCCGGAGTATAAAAAGCGATGGGAATGGCGTATTGGCCGGCGGAATTTCCATAATAGGGATCTTCGGACGAAAAGGTATGGTCAGCTGTGATGACAAATAGGGTATTGGGATACCACGACGCCTTCTTTATCCGGTCAAAAAAACGCCGTAAGCTGTAGTCGGTGTATTGGATGCATTTAGTTATGGGTTGAGGGCCGCCTTGAAATCGTTGGCGATACGCATCCGGAATATGGAAGGGGTGGTGGGAGGTCAAGGTAAAGAGGGTGCTGAGAAAAGGCTGTTGTTCTTGCTCAAGAAACCCGGCCCAGCGTTGTAAAAAGGGCTCATCCCAAATGCCCCAATGTCCATCGAAATCCCGTTCGTCTCCGTATTCCGTACGGCCAAAATAGGTGTCAAATCCCGCGATTCTGCTAAACCCCTCAAATCCCATCGAACCATTGGTGGCTCCGTGAAAGAACGAAGTATGGTAGCCTTCTGGCTTGAGAATATTGGCCAAACTCCCGATTTTATTCGAGGAGTAGGCGGAAGTAATGTAAGCATCGTCCATCAAAGCGGGAATGGAGGCCAGCACCGAGGGAATCGCCTCTATGGACTTTTTTCCGTTGGCAAATGAGTAGTCAAAAGTCCAGCTTTGCGCCAGCAGCGAATCCAAAAAAGGAGTGTAGGATTTTTTTCCGGAGAGATACCCGATAAATTCGCTGGAGAAACTCTCCAGAATAAGAATGACAACATTGGGTTTGTGATCGAATCTCTTCCCCGCATTGTAGTGCCGGTGCGTAGTGTAGAGCCCGGTGAGGCGCTCCCGGGAGAAATAGGTTTTCTCCTCTAATTGCAGACTGTTCCAGGTCTTGATGATAACAAATGGAGTATTGAGCACCAGCGGCATATTCTCCGGGCCGCACCTGTCTGCGGCATTGTACACATCGATAGGCCGCAGTTGGAATCCCCCGCGCGCCATTACGAGAAAAACCCCGGATAAGATGACAAAAACCATACTTTCTACCCCTGCCTGACGAAAGGAGTATTTTTTCTTGGGGTATGAAATGGTAGATTTCCTGTACAAAATGACCATGACGACGACCAATGCGATATACAGAGTAAGAAGATACCAATAATCGCTTAAAAAACGGGGAAGTAAACGGAAAGTATCATCACCGATTGATGCCACCTTTAACATGGCTGCCGTCGCTCGCTTGCGGGAAAAGGGGAAGTAGGCAGTGTCTGTCAGATTGGCCAACAAACCCAGTCCATTGGGGATAATAAAGAACAGGGCGAGTATTTTTTGATAGAGTGAATGCCCTCTGTAGGGATTGGGCAAAAGAGACAAAACTATGAAGGGAGCATTGAGAAAGACAAGGGTGGGAAGATCAAAACGCAACCCATCCAAAAAGGGCAAAAAGCCGGTATGACGAAAGGACGAAAGATTAAAAACATAGAAAAGAACGCGAGCTATTTGTAATAACAGCAACCCAATCCCCAATCGCCAAAGCAGGGGTTTGAGATAGGTCAAGGTCCTCATGAAGTTTTTTTCCTTTGTCCTTTTTGTCAACGGCATAAATGCAAGGTAGTTGTTTTACAAACGCTGAATCGAATACGGATTTGGCCAAGTGTCCACCATTTCATATAGCATAAAGCTTGCTATGATTTTGGTATTTCATTGATGGTGGGGTGCACTTTTTGTTTGGATTCGGGGAGATCTTTGAGATGAAGAGGGCGTAGGACATAGTTTAAATAGCGCATAAATTTTTCTCCGGGATCAATCTTTTCTGTCAGGTAATTGGGGTCCCTCTCCAACCAAAGTGGATGCCCTATAAACCGCGTATATTCATGATGCCCCAGGACGTAATCGATGGGGTATTTGCGGTGTAAATCTTGGATAAGGCAGGCATTGGATTGCAGCTGTTTTTTGGTGAGAGGCATGTGTTTTCCCCCAATGTTTTCGATACCGATAGCGGTATGGTTGAGGCCTATGACATGCCGGGCAAAAATCGTGTCCGGTAGTAGTTGATAGACGGTGCCGTCCCTGTCGATGACGTATTGGGAGGATACATTCAATCTGGATGCACTGCTGATTTTAGCACGCGCTCCCGGTAGATACACCGGATTGAATGTGTTGAAGGTCCCTTCAAACGTAGGGATATCCGTCCAATGTACGATGACCATTCGAGGAGTAATCGTAGGCTGCTTTTGATCAATACCGTAGTGGGTCTTCATATATTCCAAAGACAAACGCGCCCGGGTCGAATCGAAGAGAATAGGGCGCTGAATGACATGAAAATCTTCACAGTTATTTAAGCTAACAGGTGCTCTACATCCGGATAAAATCACCCCAATAATCAGAACCATTGCCAATAAACGAAGCATATTTACGTACGTATTCATAATCCAAATCTTTTGAAATGAGAGAATGGGATTACGAATGTATGAAACTTTACCGTATCAGGGGGTGGATGATTGGCACAATTTCAAGGTGTAGCATGCAATGTAGTACTTAAATCTATTTATGAGAGAATTGGTATAGAGATAAAAAGCCTTTTTGTCTTGCTCCTAATAAAATTTTTTGTAAAGTAGGCTCTGTTTTAAACATTTATTGTTTTATTTCGTCTACAATTATATGTACTTATCAAATATTAATAAAATCATGAAACGATTCATTACCTTTTTATCCGTTACTTTATTTCTGATTGGTTGCCATAAAATGGAGGAACCAAAGCCCAAGGATTTTACTTCTGGAAAAAATCACGTTACCACTATGGTAGATAATGTCCAGCGGGAATACTATGTTCATATCCCTGCATCTTATGACGGGGTGACTGCAGTACCTGTTGTTTTCATGCTGCACGGCACGAGCGGAGATGGTTTGAGGTTTTACAAAATATCGGGTTGGAAGGAGGTAGGGGAAGAGGAGAATATCATCACGGTATTTCCCTCGTCCGGCAAGTATTGTATCAAAGAGGACGATGGCACTGTCAAGCATACTACCAAATGGAATGCGTTTCCAAGTAATTGGGAAGTTTGTCAGGGAGAGACACTGTTGGATGACATCAAGTTTCTAAAGCAAATCATTGTTGAGCTCAAGGACAAGTATGTCATCGACAGTAAGAGGATGTACATTGTCGGATTCTCCAACGGAGGACAGATGGCCTACCGGTGCGCATTTGAGATGAGTGATGTTTTTGCCGCGGTGGTAGAATCCGCCGGTAAAGGGTCTCCGGTCGGCAAGCCTTTGCGCAATATCCCCATCACTTACCAATTTGGCAATATCGACCGGAAGTTATTTCCCGATCCCAATATCATTATCCCATTGTCTAAGTTTGATTCGCTCTTGCAGAATTCTCCTCGATGGATGGATATGGTGAGTGATCATACCATACCGTTTGAATATGCAAGTGAATATACCTTGTCCGGAGATACTAAAACGGTAATGACAGCGACCTTTGAAAGTGTGCCCGGCGGAGAAAACAGAGAGTTCCAGTTTCATCTCATTAATGGACTGGGACACAATTACCCCAATGGTAAAAACCACCCTTTAGAAGGAGCAAAGGTCAATTGGGAATGGCTAAAGCAATACACTTTGC
Organism: Saprospiraceae bacterium; assembly: GCA_027080725.1. GTDB lineage: Bacteria > Bacteroidota > Bacteroidia > Chitinophagales > Saprospiraceae > JALSTN01. The sequence continues at coordinate 746 of JALWRC010000026.1, read as the reverse complement.
CTTAAGGAGATTGAAATTAGAGCGAGAGAATAGGCCCGTTCTTTTTTCTCGTATCGCTTCTAAATTCAAATTCTTCCTATAAAGCTAATCGTGTATTTGTAGGTCATAAACTTTGAAAACGGTAGATCAATCTCTTTTGTAATTTTGGATGTTATTGGTTAGCGCAGCGTGTAATGCCCATAAGAAAAATGTAGAGGATTTTCCAAAAATATCGTATCTTTGCCCTGAACCACCTTAATAACTAACTGAACATATTATGGCTAAGAATACACCCATTCCGCACGATCACTTTTTTAAGAAGATGATGTCCAACCGGCAGTTTGCTTTGGATTTTTGCAAGGACTTGCTGCCCAAGAAAATCCTCCGTCATATTCGTCTCGAATCACTCAGTTACATCAATGAGTCACACATTACCCCGGACCTCAAGGGGCATTTGGCAGACGTCATACTTAGATTCGAGCGTGCGGATGGCGAGCAAGGCCATTATTACATATCACTAATAATAGAACACAAGAGCCATCCGGACAATATGGTCGCAGGACAGTTGCTGATTTACCTAGGCAATGGCTACAGCAAGCAGATGAAGGAACAATCCCAACTCGAACTTATCATTCCCGTTGTCTATTATCACGGCACTCAAAAATGGGAGGTTCGCCCGTTTAAAGACCTGATACGGGACTTGCCACCGGAACTCGAATGCTACGTTCCTTCATTTGATATATTTATGATAGATGTCAATCAAATGA
>JALWRC010000025.1 GCA_027080725.1 Saprospiraceae bacterium | reverse complement strand
CAACCCCAACCGCCCCAACCGCCCCAACGAAAGAATTAATAAGATTTATCAAACACAGAATAATAAATAAAAAATCTATTTGGCAACGGGATTATTGGGAGCATATCATACGAAATAAAAAAGCATATATTAATATTTCTAAATATATAAAAAATAACCCTCGAAAGTGGGAGAATGATAAATTGAATGGCGGCAATGGAAATAGGATAATGGAGCCACAGGCGCTATACGGAGAAGAATTATGGATGATTTAGCATTACTTAGATTCAATTTTCGAATTCAACCCTATGCAACCGTATGAAAATTGCTGTAAGGTGAATGACGAATAATTTAAGTGAATGAAAAAAATGAACACAGGATATAGGACAAGCGATAATAAAAGCAGATTGGCTATTGCTGCGACCGTTTTATATTGCCGGACGGCAAAAGCATTGACGAACCTTGACAACTACTGAACGATATGCAGATACAGACTTTTCACTTTAATCCATTTATGGAAAACACGTATATTCTTTACGAAGGAGACCGGTGCATTCTCATTGATCCCGGGATGAACACGAGGGCAGAGGAGCAAGTGGTCGAAAATTTTGTGGAGGAGAACAAGTTGCGTGTAGAGCGCATTCTTTTGACCCATGCCCATATCGACCATATTTTTGGCTTGAAATGGTCGCAAGAGCGTTTTAGATTACCTGCCTGGTGCCACCCACAAGAGCAAGTGGTATTGGAGCATACATCACAAGTGGCGGAGATATATGGATTTCCCCCGATGGAACCGCCTTCAAATATTCGTTTTTTTAGCGAATTGGATACAATCGATGTAGGCGATATGCATTTGGACATTGTCTTTACCCCGGGGCATTCACCGGGGAGTGTGTGCTATCTCGACCGGACCAATAAGGTGGTCATTGCGGGAGATGTATTATTCCGCGAAAGTATCGGCAGGACGGATTTGCCCGGAGGAGATTATGACACCTTGATGAATAGTATCCGCCAAAACCTGCTCGCGCTCGAGGATGATTGGGTGGTATGTCCCGGGCACGGGCCTAAGACTACTATAGGCTACGAGCGAAGACACAATCCGTTTCTCTAATAATAGATTGAACCCATTGTACCACGTCAAAGAAATATTCTACAGCATTCAGGGAGAGGGCATGCATGCCGGGAGGCCGGCAGTCTTTTGCCGTTTTTCGGGGTGCAACCTCTGGTCTGGCAGGGAAGCTGACCGGGAGAAGGCCATATGTTCGTTTTGTGATACGGAGTTTGTAGGGACCGATGGCCTCAACGGCGGCATATATTCCGCAGCGGAATTGGCCACAAAGATTACCCAATTGTGGCCCTCAGGCAAGACCTCTCCTTTTGTCGTCCTCACCGGGGGGGAGCCCATGTTGCAAGTGGACGCTCCCTTGTTGTCGGCGCTAAAGGGTACCGGAGCCTATGTGGCGATAGAGACCAACGGGACGAAGAAGGTTCCCCTGGAGCTTTTCGATTGGGTGACGGTCAGCCCCAAAGCCGGAGCGGCATGGGTTCAAAAACAAGGTGACGAACTCAAGCTCGTATATCCTCAAAAGGATATGGATCCGGGTGATTATTTGCGTGAAGGCCGGTTTGACCACTATCTCCTCCAACCCATGGACGGAGCCCGGCGGATAGAGAACACCCAAGCGACTGTCCGGTTTTGCCTGGGAGACCCGCATTGGAAGGTGAGCCTCCAACTCCACAAAATACTAAATCTCAGGTAAACACCAATCCCCAAAATTGGCCCTTAAAGAGTAGAATGATTACCTGTCATTACAAATCATATACGAATAATAAAAATATGTAACATTATTGAGGTTTAATTGATTTTAAATAGTAAATTTGCGCCATAAATAAATTGTCAGACACGGTTTACCTTAGACAACCTGCAAAATTCAATGATGATTCGTCTTTTTCAGGATAAAAATCAACCATTTCATACCATAAAAAGGATATAGGTAAAGGGTGTCGGTGCATGCGCATTGTCAAATTATTACTGCCGATGCAAAGATCAGGTCAACAATTGTAACGTCAAAAACGCAAATAGATGAACATGAGCATTTCAAAATCTAATTGGCTAATCGGGTTCTTCCTCGTAATTCTTTCCGTTAACGGATGGACTCAGATGTCAGAAAACACTTTGTTTATAGTCAATGGGCGTCCGGTAGGGGTAGACGAATTTGAATATATCTACAAGAAAAACAGCAGGAATACCCCGTCCTACCACCGGGACTCGCTGCGCAACTATTTGGATTTGTACATCAAGTTCAAACTCAAGGTCGAAGAAGCGCGCAATCAAAAGCTGGACACCATCGAGGGGTTGAAAGATGAGCTAAAGAGATACCGTCAAGAGCTCGCCAAGTCGTACCTCACCGATAAGGAAGTGATGAATCGTCTCGTCAAAGAGCTCTACGAACGCAAGAAATACGACGTGGATGTCTCACATATCCTCATTGCGGCCGGGCCGAAAGCCAGTCCAAAAGACACCCTGAGGGCGTATATGCAGGCCAACAGTCTCTGTCAAATGCTGGACCATGGACAGGAATTCAGCAGCCTCGCACACAAATTCTCTGCCGATAAGAATACCGCCAAAAAGGGAGGGCATGTCGGATATGTCACAGCCAAATTGCCCGATGGATTTTATCATTTGGAAGAGGCGATCTACAATACCAAACCGGGAAACATCGCCGGACCCGTCAGAACCCGCGTGGGATATCATCTCATCAAAGTGCACGACGTGCGACCGGCACGGGGGATGATTAAAGCGGCTCATATCTTAGTCAGAAAAGCGCACAAAGGACAACCCGATCCACAAGCCAAGGCCAAAATCGAAAAAATATACGAAGAACTCCAAAAAGGTGCTCCCTTCGGCATGTTGGCCAAGAAGTATTCTGAGGACAAGACGTCCAATAATAAAGCCGGCGAAATCGGATGGTTTGGGATTAATAAGTTTGAAGATGCCTTTGAGGATGCCGCTTTTGCTTTGAAGAAAGACAGTACTTATTCCAAACCTGTTGAAACTTCCATCGGATGGCACATCATCCAGCGCCTGGATAAAAAAGATATCAAAGACCTCAATAAGACCGTGCGCAGCAAATTGGAGCGAAAAATCCGTGAGGATTCCAGATTTGAAATCGCCCAAAATGCCCTCATCGAAATAATAAAAATGGAGAGTGGATTTAAGGTAAATCAAGCGGGACTGGACCGGCTTTTGTCCACCTTGGACAAATCGCTCTTTTCCTACAAATGGAAAGCGCCGGTAAACACCTCTAAGGAAACACTGATCTCATTGGGCGGGCACGACTACACCGCCAAAGACATACTCAACAGTTTCAAGCGCAATTCTGCTGTGCGCCTGAGCATGGACGAGTCCACCCCTGTCAAAGAGGGGTTTGACCGGTTGATCGATGCCTTTATCAAGGAGAAAGCCATCAAGTACGAGGAAGCTCACCTCGAAGAAAAATACCCGGATTTCAAAGCGCTTATGAGAGAATACCGGGAAGGTATTTTGCTCTTTGAAGCCGCTAAGCGAAATGTATGGGATAAAGCCGCTCAGGACACTTCTGGGTTGCGCGCATTCTTCAATGCACATCGCATGCAATATATGCATCCGGAGAAGGCCGCTTTGACTACCGTTAAGCTCAATGAAATATCCGAGAAATATGCGAATAAACTCTATAGCAGGGCAAAGAATAAGGGCTTGGAAAATGCACTTTCGAAATACAGAAAGAAGTATAGCAATGTCGCAAAACAAGAGCAGCTCATCACTAAGGGCGATATGAATGAAAAATATCCGGGTTTGCCCTTCGAATTAAGGGCCGCCACGCCGCTCCATTACGACAGCGCACTTAGAAATGCTTCCTTCAAAATCATCACCAATATCATACCCGCGCATCCCAAAAAGCTCAATGAAGCCCGAGGCTATATCCTTTCGGATTATCAAAATCAATTGGACAAAGAATGGGTGGAGAAATTGCGCAAAAAATACCCGGTGAAGATTAATGAAAAGGCATTTGATAAGCTGGTGCACTAATCTGTCTTTCAAAAATATCACACAAAAAAAGGGGAGCATTCTTGCTCCCCGTTTTTTGTGTGAATCGTTCATTTGTCAGCGGCTTCAATGCACCACCCAGCGCCAGGATTGTATCACGGCTCCATCTCTTTGTACAGAAACGAAATAGACCCCACGGGCAATATTGGTGGCATCCAATCGCTCTGTCTGACTCTGTCTTTTGGAGAAAAGCCGCTTGGTAAAGATGGTTTTTCCGGAGAGAGAATACCCCACTAATTGGAGTTTTACCGGGCTGGAGGAGCGGTATGTGAAGAAGGACGCTTCTCCCCGAGAGACCGTATTAGGATAAAAGTCCAACTCCATTTCTGATGCCCTTGACGGGCGTTTTGTTGCGCTCAAGTCTTTAATTACAAAGTCATAGTTTCGGGTACACAGATTGGCATCCGTCACGGTAACACTATAACTTCCTGCACTGAGATTTTTTACGAATGAGGATTTGCTGCCATTGTTCCACAGGTATTCATACGGAGGTTTTCCTCCGGCTATTTGGATATTGATCAATCCATTGTGGCTGCCGTCATCATGTACCAACAAGGTGTCCACCAAAACAATCTCCGGCAGTGTATCTACTTCTACAATAATCGTACTGTCGCAGCCATTGGAATTGGCATTGGGCAAGGTAATGACAAAGCGTCCTGCTTGGGTAACCGGCTTGCCTCCTACCACAATGCTGTCTCCGAAGCACAGGGTTTCATGCAAAAGGGTGGTGGTAGCATCAGCAAAGGATATCTCGGTGCAGTCGTCCCCCTCGCACCCGTCCTCATCTGTGACAGTCACGCAAACGATTCCTCCTTGGAGGATATGGGCAATCACCCCGGTTTCGCCATTGGACCAGCGATAGGAGGTATATGGATGCCGAAGGCGGAGTTGCAACGTATCACCGGAACAAGCTTTAGTCTCACCGGTAATAATCGGTTGAGGCCCTTGCTTGGTCTTGAGTTCGATTGTCTTATCCGCAGTACATCCAAAGGCGTCAGTGACGGTGATACCATAAAATCCCGGCTTCGTCACGGTAATCGCCCGCGCCGTGTCTCCCGTCGACCAAAGGTAGTGCTCAAAGGGAGCCCCCACTTCGAGACGTGTCTCCAGGCCTTCGCAGAGCGCCCGGGCTCCCTCGATATCCAATTGTACCGGCGGACGGACAGTGACCTCAACGGTATCACCATCAATGCAGGTACCTTGTATCTCCAACCAATAGAACCGGTATTTGCCAGGGGAGATGACATGCACACTCGTACCCGGGTCTTTGTACCTGACAATCTGTGGCGTATCCGGACCGGAGATAAACTGCCATCTTCCCTCGCTCCCCGGTGAAGTGAAACGCGCATTCAGGTTGAAATTTCCAAAGCAAACCGTCGTATCCTTTCCGGCAAATGCCTCCGGGCGAGGTTGGTAAAATAGGATATGCGCCGGGGTGGTATCCAGGCAAGGATCCAACCAGTCGATGCCTCCGTTATTGGTCCGGTTGGCGACGAGGTACTGAATGCGATACGCCTTGTTGAGCTCTACCAATTGGTCGTTGTAATGAAACACTCCATTGTCACTGAGCTCAATAATGTTATCAAAGGAGCCATCCTTTACCATTTCATACCAAATGAAGACCCCGATGTCATTGGAGTCCAAGGTGGCGTCATTGTTGCCAAACACCTTGAATGCAGCCCCTTCGCAAGCGACCAGGGTATCGTCGCCAAACAGGGTCCCCGCCTCTGTCGTGCAACTGCAATACTCGGTCCCTTCAAGAGTGAAAGAACACTTATTGCCATCAGTCACGGTAATCGAATAGGGCGTGCCACAAGCGATCAAATCACTGGTAAATGTCCGGTTGACCACATTATAAGTTCCTCCTTGCCCGGAGATGACGTAGGGGGCGATGCCACCCATAATGCGAAACTCGACGTAGTACTTCTCTTGATCGGACACGGAAGTGATATTCAAATCTTCATACGTGAGTTCGGGGAATACCGTGATATTCCTACAGGAATATTCCGTCGTATCGCACAACCCCACGCCCCGGACGCAAAGCCGGAATGAGCCCGGAGATGGCCACTGTGTATTCAACTTGGGCAGAAGGGTATAAACCGGCGCTTCATCCGTGATCGACCATTCGTACTTCACCGCCCCGTCTATCGAGCTATCCAGGGTGTAGTTATAAAAAGCGCTGTGATCGCATATGGAGTCCTGTCCGCGGATGCTGCCCGGTTCTTCGAGCTGCACGCCTTCGCCGCCTTCCTTAATAGATATTTGGTAGTAGCACCCTCCGGCACAACCGCCAATGAGTAAATAATAATCTTTGCCGACGGTCAACCCCTCGAGGTTAATGTCAATGGTGGATTGGGTGCAGAATGTATCGCAGTTGAGTGGTGTGCCCAGCGAGCAATCCTCAAACACCAGAGCCACCAAGCCACTTCCGGGATTAGTCGAACAGCTGAATGGGGTGATACGGATGCGCGCATGTGTAGCTCCGGCCTTAAACGCAAACCAATCCCGGTCTGCAAGCGGCATCAGTTTCCCACAAAAAGAGAATATTTCTACCGGCCGGACCCGATCCGTCTGAGCGCAATACTCATCCAAGTCGCCAAGAGCACAATTGACCTTGGCGAGATAACACTCATCGGCAGGTGGAGGATTGCCACATCCTGTATTCCCCTTGATGATAAGCGTAAAGGAATAGGCTTTAAGGGTGATACTGTCCAGTGTGGCGTTGGTTACAAGACAGTGATAATCTCCGGCATCCAAAAACTGAACCCGTGGGATGGTAAACCGGTTGGTCCGTGTGATTTCCTTTTGGACATTGTACTTAAACCACTTATAAGTATTGGTTCCAACGGTGTCGTCAAAGGGTAGTTTGTAGCTAAATTGATCCCCGACCGAAAGATAAAAAGTGTCCTTGAGGACAATGGTATCTTGCGGCCAATAATCAAACCGGGAAGCAGAGTCAATGAGGGGTAAATTGGGCAATATATCTTCAAAGGAGAGTTGGTTGTGGATGACATTGACGCCATTGGGGGAAGTGTCGTGCAGTTTGGCCATATCCGTCAGGTCGGGAAGGCCGGTCAACCGGTTAAAATCGAGTCGGAGACTCACGAGCTGTGGCAATTGGATCGCGGGGAAAGTATCGATGAGCTCGTTGTGGTCCAACCACAGATACTTTAGGCTGTTGAGTTGGGCAATCGATGCGGGCACTCTGCCGTCTATCCGGTTATTGCTCAATAAGAGCTCTTGAAGCGCGGCCATATGCCCAATTTGTTCCGGTAGTGGACCCGTCAAGTCATTGTTGGTCATATTGCAAGTCCTGAGGGAGACCAAGTCGGAGAATGAAGCGGGAATGGGGCCGGGAATGTCGTTGTTGCTAAGGATAAGGACCTCCAACTGTGGCATTTTCCCCATCGAAGCCGGGAGAGGTTGGTCCAACCGGTTGCCGGTGAGGGAGATCATCCGCAAAGAGGCCATGAGCTGCATACTATCCGGAAACGCGCCATCCAATTGGTTGTCGAAGAGGATCAGTTGGCGTAAGCTGCCCAAGGAAGAGAGACTGTCCGGCATATGGCTTTTGAGTGCATTTCTCGGCATGCGCAAGGTCACCAATCCATCCAAGCGCCCGATGGCTTCCGGTAAGTAACCATCGAGTCCATTGTTGTCGAGTTCGAGTCGTATTACCTTTTGTCCCGAGGCATCCAGCACAACTCCATACCATGTGCTCACGGGGGAGGTTAAATCCCAACTATTCTTCCACTGCGGACCATTGGTCGCTTCGTACAGCGCTACCAGAGCCAGAGAATCATTGGGGTCCAATCCACCGGATGGGGCATATTCATTAGATTTGACAAACACCATGGTGCTTACAGCCCCTACGAGCACCAATAATATGGACAGAATGGTCTTCATTGTTTATTTTAGTTGTTTAGCATCTTCAAGAATTCTAAAAAAACGTTTCAAAATCAAACAGGTATCTCTTGTAGACACTATGTATATATTAAAAAAATATTCATATTTGCACTTCAATATCATTTTGTTGACAGGCAAATATTTACGTGTATTATTTACGAGGTATGAAACCGACATGATTAAAAGAATCATTAAGCCCACGAGGGAATGATTGTTTTAATTGTAAAGGTTCCATCTGACCTTTAAAAAACAATAAAAAGCAAACAGATGAAATGGTGGACAATTGCCATACCATCTCCTCAGTCATAACACCATCTTTTTTACTGCAAATCCTTTGCCACATATGTCCATATCGAAATCCATTTTGGTAAATATGACCGGGAATCTACATTTTAAAGTGCGGGTAATCGCCGTACTCCTGATAAGTGCGATGGCGGGCTGCGGGTTTATCTCCTGCAGCAAAGAGGAGCAAAAGCCGGATTTTACTCCGGGTGGACGCTTTGAAAGCAGTATGCTCCATCAATATTTTACGCCACTGCCGCACTATGACACGAGCCATTGGACGCCTGCCGACCGGGCCAAAGTAATCATGGGCAAGGACCTTTTCTATGATGGGCGATTGTCCGCTTCCAAAGAGATAAGTTGTGCCACCTGCCACGATATCCAACACTACGGAATAGATGGTTTGGCCACTTCTGTCGGGCACAAGGGCTTGCACGGCCGTAGAAATGCCCCTTCGGTGCTCAATGCAGCCTTGCAATACGGACAATTTTGGGACGCACGGGTGAGAACCATCGAAGAGCAATGGACCGGTCCTTTGATGTCCGAAAGGGAGATGGGGACCAAAGACACCACGGCTCTTTTGCGATTTTTGCAACAAGACAGCGTCTATGGTCCATTCTTTCGTCAGTACTACGGACACAAGACCCTGACCTTGGAGGATGTAGGAGAAGTTATCGGAGCGTTCGAACGTATCCTGCTCACCCCAAGCAAGTGGGATACGTTTTTAAGGGGAGAAGCCGCACTCTCTCAGGAAGAAAACCGGGGCTTGCGATTATTTATACAGTGGAAGTGTGTCCGTTGTCATTCGGGCACCTTGCTGGGGGGAGACCGGGCGAGCCAGTTTCCCGGCGAAAGGCCGTATTGGGAATATACACACAGCGATTCGTATGACGCCGGGAGGTATCTGGTTACCGGAAACCCGGCGGATAAACTGGCATTCAAAGTGCCCTCCTTGCGCAATGTGGTCGAGACCGCCCCTTACTTTCACGATGGAAGCGTCCCGGCACTCGATGATGCCATCGACCTCATGGCTAACGCCAGTGGATATTATCCAAAAAAGCATCAAATTAAGGCGATGATTTCCTTTTTGAAGACCCTTACCGGCACATTACCCTCGTACAAATGGATGGAATTGGACAACCGAAAAGATATAATGGATGCAACCGAATAGCGTAATATCATTGATTAGCAAGACCGTGAGATATGGTTTGACTTCAGCTGTACTCTTGCTTCTTTTCAGCTCCTGTCAGCAGGAGAGTAATCGCAGCGATACACAGATAAAAAAGCCCCTCCCAAGCAGCGTCGGGAAGCTCACCCAATCTCCTCCTCTCTCGCAACTGGAAGCCAAAATTCCGGAACTCGTTTTCTATCGCAAGCGTCTGCGCGAAAGTCTCGCCAAAGAGCCTCCTGTAATGGATATCAGTTTGCAGGATTTAGGAGAGGGCAAGGCTTATGAGGCCGAACAGCTCGCACTTAAGGATACCGGATTTATCCATTGGGTATATGATACGGCCCGGCATATCCCTCTGCGCAACGAGATCATGTCGGTACGCAAGGCGATGCCCGGGGATTTGACGTGCGACCTGGTGCGAGTGTGCAAGGAATACGATTGTTACCGCGTCGCAATGTACAATTTCTTTTACAACAAAGCGACCATTGCCATCGTCAGCCCGGACACCCGTAAAGTGCTAAGAGTCGATCACCCGGAAGGGGCGCACCCGACTATCAGTCCCATCCTGCACAAGATAGCCGTGGCAGTGGCCCTGGCATCCGACGATGTCATTTTGGCATTGGGTATGAATCCGGCCGAGAAAGATATCGTCATGTCCAATGTCCAAACCGCCCTCAATCACACCCTTTGCGAACGCTGCCAACACCTCTGTGTAGCCCCCACCTTCACTAAGGGCGACCGGGCGCTATGGACCATCATCGATTTGACGGATTTTAAGCTCATCGGCTTAAAATGGACCAACGTCGGAAAAGAAGCAGGACGGGTACAGCCGGTGACCGAAAGGGCCCTGCAGGATGAAGTCGTCATGAAGCGGTTTTGTGCCAAAGACAATGACACGACGCTGGGAAAATGGGACGTCACCTATCGCATCACCTCTTCCGATGGGTTGGAAATCACCCGCGTCGGCTTCGACCACCATCCGGTGATCAAGAGTGCAAAAATCCTCGATTGGCATGTGAGTTATTCGAAGAAAGACGGGTTTGGATACAATGACGCCATGGGATGCCCACTGTTTAGCACCGCAGCCGTAGTGGCATTCGGGGGACCTGCTTTCGAGGTGATAAAAGGAGGGGCAGGCTATAGCATATTGCAGGATTTCAGAAGCCCTGTCTGGCCCAAACCCTGCAACTACCGGTACCAAAACAAGTATGCGTTTTATCCGGACGGCAGCTTTCGCATCATGGGAATCCAACTCGGTAGAGGATGCGGTGTGCCGGGCGTCTATCGCCCCGTTTTTCGCGTACATCTGTCGCAAGATAAAGCCCATCCCTACCATTTCGAACAATGGGACGGCTCCGGGTGGAAGCGTTGGGAAAAAGAAGGGTGGCACCAACAAACTCCCCAAACAAAATATTCTCCCAAAGGTTACTTATTCCGGATGATAAACGACGAGGGCAAAGGATACTATATCGCCCCGGACCGGGGCCACTGGGATGCTGTTTCAAGAGGGGATAATGCCTTTTCATACCTCTCCGTTTATCACAAAGATAAAGATGAAGGGGAGCAAAACATGACTTCCTTCGGCTCTTGCTGCAACAAAGACTATCGTCAGGGGCCCGAGGTTTACACTTCTCCTGCTGAGACGCTGGAGGGCAAGCAACTCGTCTTCTGGTATGTTCCCGTAATGCAAAATGACAATACCCCCGGTAAGGAGTACTGCTGGGCGACTTCCTTGATTAAAGACGGCAAAGCCGTTACCCGGGTATGGCCCGGACAGTGCGGACCGAGATTTGTACCTATAAAATAATCCCTTAAATATGTTAATTTATAATATGAAAAAATCATCCCTTATTCTACCTCTTCTATTGCTATTTGTCTTCGCCTGTCAAGAGAAAAAAGACCCGGGTGTAGAGCACGTATCCCCGAAAAAGGACGATCCCCCGGCGATGATGCATACTTCTATGGGGCAAGACTCCAGAAAATCCCTGCATCTCAATCCCATGCAAAAACACCATCAATTGATGAATATGCGCAGCCACCTCGAAGCCGTACACGATATCATTAATCTCCTGGCGGAAGACCGGTACGATGAAGCTTCTGAAGTCGCCTACAAACAGCTCGGCTCTACCACGGAGATGAAGATGATGTGTGCTTCGTTTGGAGATAAGAACTTCGAGCAATTGGGCCTGCAATTTCATGCCAGCGCCGACAAGATGAGCGAGGTGTTCAAGAAGCGGGACAAGGACAAATCCCTCCGGGCACTCGCCCACACCACCAACTTCTGCATCCAATGCCATAAGATCTACCGCCAGTAAGGAGGAGGGGGAGGGTGAGAATCTCTTCCATCTCCCCCGTCGCCAATAGTCGTGTTAATCACTCAATATCAATTTTGGGTCAATGTTTAGTTTTTTATAAAGACCCTTGGCTATTTTCATTGTTATACTCCTTTTTCCATTCAATATTTCGCTAATTCTTGATGGAGTAGTTCCCAGGATTTGAGCTACATCTTTTTGTTTCAATTTTCTTTGGTACATCCTTAATTCAATCATTTCCTTCAAGGATTCTATTTCAAACGGGAAATTAGTTTCTTCATAATCGGCGATTATATCAGAAATTTCATCTAATTCTTTCTTCTGATCAGGTGATAAGCTGCCTTTTATGGTTAAAGATTTCAGTAATTCTTCCATCCGTTTGGTTTTTAGCTTATATTCTTTAGCATTCATTTTATATCGTTTTAGCATTTATCTTACTGTATTCATCATGAGTACCAATAAAACTTACATACACTTTCTTGGAAATAAAAATGATGATAACCACAATTCTAAAATCACTACCTTTAATGTTAAAAACATATCTGTTATTCCCAACGTAGTCCACAGAGTTGAAATCTTGCTTTATATCATTGAAAGACTCCCATTTTGCTGTTCTGACCACCTCATACCAAATGAGCAGAGGAATTCGAGATGAAGGATATCTTAATGCAAATTCCGAAAGCCTCCTTGGTGTTACAACCCGCATAGAATTATACTATTAACAAAAACCGTGGAATAAAGTTCTATAATATGGAATTAATAAATATAAGTGGCCAAAGGCATTAATAGTAGTTACTCCAATGACAACTTATATCCACTCTACCGGGTAGCTTGGAGGAGGTGCCTCTTTATGCTCTATCTCCCCACCGCTTTTTTGGAGCGAATCCTCAGCATCTCGGCGATAAAGCCAATAAGAAAAATGACAAAGAACACCACCAATATCATTAGAGATATTAGAAGTACGGAAAAGTAGGCTCCCCAATCGGATAGGTCCTTCGTGTTATTAGCAGCTTCCCAAAAGATCAGATAGATACCGGCAAACAGGGTGGTAAAGAGTAGACCAATGCCGATTAGTCGCCGGTTGAGTGACCCCTCTTTTCTAACGGCTTTGTACCGTGCCTTCACGTCCCGTATGTATTGGTGGGAGGTTTGCCGGAGGCGCTTCCAAAAGGATTCCTGTTTGGGTGGTGCAGGATGCGCTTGAAGCACGGCGAAACTCCGGTCGGGCAGGGAACAAACCAATAATGTGACAAGAATGAAAATGTGAAATAGATTTTTCATGGTGTAAGGTTTTAGGGTGAATGTATATAAACCAATACTGTATTAACAGAGGTTCCTTTCAATCATTGTATAGGCCAAAAGTAAAGGATAATTGTCGAAAAAACCAAATACAGCCCAAAAAAAGGAATTATCAATCCTTTATTCTCCCAAACTACTAGCCGGTCGCCAACTCCTTTTGATAAAAATTTGCGTTCATTTCTGCCTCCAATACTGCTATATTTATTGGAAGTAAGAACAGAATGGAGTGGCAAGCTTAATCTTCCATTAATCCTACTTCTTCCTTTCCATTATTTTGGATGAGATTATTCTTATAATTTCATAGATTAATCCGATTAGAAATACTACGAAAAACGCTAACGCACCGGCTGCAGAAGCTATTGTGAATAATAAAATACCTAAAACTTCATCTATCGTATCACTGTTTTCAAGAGCATCTCTAAATATCCAAAATACCCCAGTGAGTAGAATACCAAAAAGGAGACCGAATCCCATTAAAGACCGGTTGTGTGCCCCATCGCTATACCAGGCTTTGGCATCCTGAATAAACTTCCTGGCAGTCCGCCGGAGGCGCTTCCAAAAGGATTCCTGTTTGGGTGGTGCAGGATGCGCTTGCAGTACGGCGAAACTCCGGTCAGGCAGGAAGAATACCAATAAAGAGACAAGGATGGAAATACGAAATAGATTTTTCATAGTTCAAAGTATTAGGGTGAACGAATGTAATCCAAAACTGCAATAAACCGGTGTTTTAAGTTTATTGCACACCCCAAAGGTAGGGGATGTTTTTAGAATGGACCAAAAAATGGACAAAAAGGTGCAGTTTGTAATACACCATAATACACACGTTTTGGGGTCCTTGAGAGGGAACAATACCCTTTTCTCAACTTTGCAATGCTCTTGGTTAGTGATTTATGAAGTTTCTCAACCGTCATTTGTTTGCTTGCATTACTCCTGTGAGCTTTGCTTACTACGGCATAAGCGTCAGATGAAACGATACATGTCAAAAACATACTTAAACCAAAGGAAATGATTATGTTTCTCATAGGCTAATAGTTTTAGTGGTTCGTAATCGTGTTATTATTCTCTGCCTTCCTTCAATTATGCAGCTTCCTTTCCTTACGCCTGGCGGAGTGAAGCCTAACCATCTCCGACAGTATTCCAAATAGAAACAACATAAAAAATGCTATTGCAAAGATCGAAGCAAGTACGAATATAATAATTATACCTATGGCTTCTGCAAATGTATCGGCCCTCTTATCTTTGAAACTAAGATAGATCATTAAGAATATCAAAGAAAAGCTAAGGCCTACTCCAATTACAATCCGGTTGGTTAACCCCTCTTTCTTGGCAGCTCTATATCGTACCTTTACTTCCCGAATGTATTTGTGGGCAGTCCGCCGGAGGCGCTTCCAAAAGGATTCCTGTTTGGGTGGTGCAGGATGCGCTTGCAGTACGGCGAAACTCCGGTCGGGCAGGAAGAATACCAATAAAGAGACAAGGATGGAAATACGAAATAGATTTTTCATAGTTCAAAGTATTAGGGTGAACGAATGTAATCCAAAACTACAATAAACCGGTGTTTTAAGTTTATTGCACACCCCAAAGGTAGGGGATATTTTTAGAATGGACCAAAAAATGGACAAAAAGGTGTGTATTACAAACTGCACAAAGGTGCGCCTATGCATTGTATTGTCACTATTTTTGCAGATCCCACTTTTCAAGTATTTACAATATTGTACTGGGCAAAAATACCGCCAAAACGACATTGGGTGCTCTTATAAACCCCGCACTTCGCTGTCGCTCGTACGGGGCTACTAAGATGACATTCCTACGGGATTGATATTGCTTTTTAAGATGTAAACGTGTATTTTGTAAATTACACTTCTCACATCCAAATAACATCCCCTTGCAAATATTAAATTATCTTTGGCCTTTGTTCAGCCAATGCCTCAATTCGTCTGCTTTGGTTTTTAGTGGTAAGATAGACCCGTTGACGATTAGAATAATCCATGCCTTGTTGGTGTGTTGATGTCCTTGATTGTGGGAGTTTCATCACATCCGAAGTGGGAAGAGTAAACCTTTATTTTTTATGGCTAAAGCCCATACTATTGTCATTGTTGCGAACACCGCGTGGAATATCTATAATTTTCGACGGGGGCTATACCATCACCTATCCCGGCAAGGATATGATGTGGTCACAATGGCGCGACCGGACAAGTACGGCCGTAAGTTGGAAGCCCAAGGCATCCGTTTTGTGCCGCTGGAGGCGCTTGTGCCCTCTCAGATCAGTTGGTTTAAGGATGTGGATTTTGTGAAAGAGATGAGTGTAAAACTCAAGGCCGTCCAACCGGATCTCTTACTTCTTTTTACTGCCAAACCGAATATTTACGGCAACTACGTGGCTATAAATATGCAGATTCCGACCATCTCGACGCTTACGGGAATTGGTTCGGTATTTACGCTGGGAGGCTGGCGGGCCGCCGGCATTTCCAAGATGTACAAGATAGCACTTAAGCATTCCAAATCGATTGTATTTCACAATTCGGATGATCTGGAACTCTTTCGGGATCGAAAAATTATCCCTTCCGGGAAGGGCATGGTTATCCCCGGATCCGGAATTGACTGCCATGCTATTGCCCCATCCCCGGGTAAGGACGAGGGGCCCCGAACTTTTCTCCTGATGGCCCGCATGATAGAGGACAAGGGAATACGGTCATTTATGGCTGCTTCGACAAAAATCGTTGAGGAAGGGGGGGAAGTGCAGTTTATTATGATAGGGGAGCAGCCTGAAGGCGATGACAGGACGATCCCTAAGGAAGAAATCGACCGGTGGGCGGCCCATCCCCGCTGCACCTACCATCATTTTGTAGAAGATGTCTTCCCCTATATCGAAAAGAGTGACGTCGTGGTACTTCCCTCCTGGAGGGAAGGGATGCCGCGCGTGATTCTCGAAGCAATGGCGGTCGGGCGTCCGGTGCTCACGACGGATGTTCCGGGTTGCCGGCAGGCTGTCGAAGCGGGCAAGACCGGATTTCTCGTCGAACCCCGAAGTGACGAAGCCTTGTATGAAGGGTTGATGACCTGTTGTAATCTGCCTTCAGAAACCCTCCAATCGATGGGCCGGGCAGGGAGAAAGCGAGTCGAAGAGCAATTCGATAGCCACATCATCAACGATGCGTATCTCGGCCTGATACGAGAGCATCTACCGATTTATAAGCGCCTGTTTTATTAACCCCTCGATGGGCCGGCGCAGGGTCTGCATCAGATAATACCCATGTCGATCCAGGCATTCGGAAAGGAGCGCCTCGAAGGAAGTCGCGATTCCCCCGGAGAGATATACCAGATTGGTATTCTTACAGGGACAAGGAATCAGGTGTGCTTGTATGAAATGGTCGAACCTCCGGCGCACCAATTCTTGCATTTGTTCTTCTTCCAAGTGGGCATGTATAAACGCAGCATATGAAGCCAAAAGCCGGTTGGGGGCAGGGGAGGAATAAAGTTGACCAATTACATCAGTGGGTGATAGTTGGTATTTTCCGTAAAAGGCCCGGGTGATGGTGCTATTGAATTGTTCTCTTAAAATGCCACGGAGCAAGGCCTTGCCGAAATCCGCACCACTCCCTTCATCCCCCAAAATATATCCAAGTGGGCGACTACAGGGTGACCACTGCTGTCCGTCGTAGTACCCCACATTGGTTCCCGTGCCCAAAATGCCGACGTAGGCGGGATGCTCCGGAGAAAAAGCCGCTAAAGCTCCGCGAATATCCGAGTCCACAGATACCCTTCGGGTCCCCGGAATCTTCTCTTGCAGCGCTTGCTTTACGTTGGCATTTATCGATTCCGACAAGCAGCCGGTACCATAGAAATAGATGGTGTCCACTCCATTGAGGGGAATACCACTGCCGGTGAGGGCGTCCAACCATTGGCGCATGTCTTCGACAGACAGGGAGGCAGCGTGCATCCCTGTCGTTTCGTGTTGGACCACTTGCCCCTCACCGGACAACAGCGCCCAACTGCATTTGGATGCCCCACAATCGGCTATTAATATGGACATGTTATGTTGTTTTAGTGTGATGGAATTGAACAGTTAACCGGGTACTAAGCCAAACGATTCTACTGCCTAATGCAATTCGACTTCGGTTCCATTGTTATTTAGATACTCTGTTAAAATTCAAATTTATTTTAAAGTTTTTTTAATTATTTTTTATTTTTCTCAACTCACTGATACCCCGGCATCACTTCGTCTCGAAAAATGAAAAATCTCATCCAAAATCTATCATTTCATAAAATTTGATAGTTTTCTGGCAGGCACTATTTAGCGCCCGCAAGAAAACGCTTCTAAATTAGTAATGTATCTTTTGCGATCTTTTCAATACTATTTTGTCTTCTCTCGGTTTTGAAACATAATCCTCTCATAAATTATTAGAAAGAGTAATTTTCATACGTCCTCGATTAAGTCATGATGGACTGTTTTAAATATAAATATAGTTAATGTTTCTTACCTTAAACTACAGTCTAAAATTTGGGGGCAACCGCAGACTATCACTCCCCAACCGGTTATATTTTTAGGAGGGAATTGTGACGCAAGCACGTAGTCAAACACCCGGATTCAAAAAAGGAAACGCTTTGATGTTACCTTCCTCTCGCTTTCCTATTTGGGGATAAATATACGGTGTTTATTGTGATTTTGTAGGAGAAGTATTGATTTTATTGATTCGGAAGGGTGTTGAGACATGGATTTAAGCATTATCTTTATTACGCTTGCTGTACCAATCATAGAGCAAATCGAAGAGCAAATATCCCATCACCCCTCCCCATAGGGACATTCGCCACCATATCGACTTTATCGCACAACCGTTGGTGCATCCCCAAAAATACCAATAAGCATAACCCAATACTGCCCCGAGTAGGGCTGCGGACAGGCGCCCTTTCCATTTTATTTGTGTGATGTCAACCATTTCATACCTGATTATCCCGATTATTCATTTTGCATGCTTGATCTCCGCCAAATCCACACCCCTTGTTGGCCAATGCTTGGTACACCAATAATGCACTGATAGCCACCAAAAACCACGCGCCATCGCGCAAGGCATCGAGGCCGATGATGACACCGATAACCAACTGCAGGACCCGCAGAAAAGTCCAGCTTCTAATGTATGCTCTTATTGTACTTTGTTGCATACTTTAAGTACAAAAAAGCGCTCTGATTGTTTCCATTCCGTGAGCGGGATTACATTGTAAATAGTTTTTACCTTTGGAGTCAAAACGTAGTAACATGCAATTCAAATCTATCTTTTTAGTCCTTTCCCTTATTGTCAGCGCCCTATTCACGGCCGCCAAAGCACAAGAGACCGCAGTCATGACGCCTGAACGTCTTCTCCAACTCGGCAGGGTCTTTGGCATGGGGATCACCCCGGACAAAAAAGCAGCCGTCTATGGAGTCCGCCAATACGATGTCAGTGAGAATAAAGGTCGCACCCGTTTTTTTACCGTGCCATTGGAAGGCGGCATTCCGACACCCGTCGAGGACCCTCAAGCGCTTCTCCCCAATGATCGCATCTCCCCCGATGGTCTGCATAAAATCGTAGCGAAGGAGGTAAAGATTATGAAAGTGACCGGTTCGGACTTCTATCCGGACCTCCCCAAATCCAATGTCAAGATTTACAATGACCTCAACTATCGCCATTGGGATACTTGGGAGGACGGCGCGTTTAGTCACATCTTTGTCCAGACCAAAATCGGCAAGGGCTTTGATGCCGGGCGGGACATCATGGCCGGTACTCCGTACGATTGCCCTCAGAAGCCATTCGGAGGGGATGAAGATTATATTTGGAGTCCGGACAGCAAGCACGTGCTCTATGTGACTAAGAGAGCTGCAGGGGCGGCTTATGCCCTGAGCACCAATACGGATATATTCGATTACGACCTACAAACGGGCAAGACGAGCAATATCACTCAAGGGATGCAAGGGTATGACAACTCTCCCGCATTTTCTTCCAAGGGAGTATTGGCTTGGCTCAGTATGAAATCGCCGGGTTATGAGTCAGATAAAAACGACATTATTGTCCTCAATGATGACAGGCGGATGAACCTCACGCGGCATTGGGACGGCACGGTCAACAGTTTCAAATGGTCACAAGACGGAAGCCACATTTATTTTGTCGCTCCAACAAAGGGTACCGTCCAACTTTTTGTGGTGGATTACCCCGGCAATACCAAAAGAATGCCGATAGTGAAGCAAGTGACACGGGGTCAGTTTGATATCCGCAGCATCGTGGGACAGGCCGGGGAGCGAATGGTGGTCGCGCGCTCGGATATGAATCATGCGAGCGAATTGTACACCGTAGATCTTCCCACCGGTCAAATGACACAACTCACCCATGTCAACGACAGCCTTTACAGCTCTATTCGCTTGAGTAAAGTAGTACCGAGATATTGTCTAACCACGGATGGAAAGCGCATGTTGTCCTGGGTGATTTACCCACCGGATTTTGATCCTGCCAAGAAATACCCCACACTCCTCTATCTTCAAGGCGGTCCACAGGGGGCGCTATCGCAGTTTTATTCCTTCCGGTGGAACTTCCAACTCATGGCAGCACACGGATATATCGTCATCGCTCCCAACCGAAGAGGTATGCCCGGATGGGGTGTAAAATGGAACGAAGCCATCAGCAAGGATTATGGTGGGCAGTGTATGCGCGATTATCTGTCCTCAATCGACGATTTCATGCAGGAATCCTATGTCGATAAGGACAGAATAGGGGCCATCGGTGCGAGTTTTGGCGGGTATTCCGCTTTCTACCTCATGGGCAACCACGAAGGGCGATTCAAGACCTTCGTCTCTCATGACGGTATCTTCGATTGGTACAGTATGTACGGAACGACCGAAGAGATGTGGTTCCCCAATTGGGATCTCGGAGGAGCGTATTGGGAGAAGGACAACCCGGCCGCTCAAAAAGCCTACAACGAATTCAACCCCATGAACTATGTCAACAACTGGAATCGACCCATCTTAATCATTCAGGGTGGGCATGATTACCGCGTACCTATAGGGCAGGGCCTCGCTGCCTTTCAAGCGGCCAAACTCAAAGGACTCAAAAGCAGGTTGCTTTACTTCCCGGAGGAGAATCACTGGGTACTGCAAGCGCAAAATTCGCTTGTCTGGCACCGGGAGTTTTACAAATGGCTCAAGGAGACCTTGTGAGGTGATCTGCCGGCAAATTATTTGACGCTTATTTTTGATGAAAAAAGATTAGTCGTGGAGGTTATAGTGTGCACTTAGTTGAATAATTCAATCGAATTTAAGCAAAAAATGCTTACATTTGCAGCATCCATACTTTCCCATATCACAATACCAAAATACATCATTTATGTCTATTACCAAGTACCTTGTTTCTCTATGTGCCACTTTCTTGCTCGTTATTGCGCTTGGTGTTTCATCCAATGCACAAATCCAACGTCCGATAGGTACTAATCTAACGGGAATTGTGGATTATTCTGCGGAATACGAATTTGTCGACGCCTTTAAACAAACCCGTGAATGGATAGCGCATGACCTCGCACCCGGAAGTCCATGGAGCAGTGATGTCCAAATCCCTTTGAGACCCGATGGATACCCTAAGGAAATCCCCTACGATGACGGTAGCCATCCCTTGCAAGGCATCAGAACCTTGATGTTTTTCGGTGATCTGGAAGGGGTGTACCCATCGGGCAAATACCGGTTGACAGCCTCCGGTACCGGACAAATATCGCTATGGGGAGCAGCATCGGGGACTTTCCAATGCCCTGTAGATACCATGGTGGATGTCGACTCACAGAGAGGAGGTATCGCCTTGGAAATCGAGCGCTCTGACAAATCCGACCCCATACACGACATTCACTTTATTCTTCCCGGATTCGATCAAACATATGAGACCGACCCCTTTTATCCCGCGCTTTTGGATTTTCTAAAGGATTTTCAAGTCATTCGTTTTATGGACTGGATGATGACCAATGACTCTCCCGTTGAAAGTTGGGAGGACAGAAACACGCCGGATTATTACACCCAAACCCTCGGGAACGGTATCGCGTATGAATACATCATCGACCTGTGCAATCGCACCGGGAAAGATGCCTGGATTTGTGTGCCGCACCGGGCCAATGACGCCTATATTGACTCCCTCGCGACCTTATTCAAAAACGGGCTCGATAAGGAGCGCAAAGTCTATGTCGAATACAGCAACGAAGTATGGAACGGGATTTTCGAACAAAACCGTTATGCGGCCAGGGAGGGACTCAAACTCGGGTATTCGGGTGAACCTTGGGAAAGGTCCTGGCAGTATTACGCCAAGCGCACCGCTGATGTCCACCGTATATTTGAAGAGGTGTTTAAGGGGGAAGAAAAGCGGCTCGTCAAAGTGATCGCCAGCCAGGCTGCCAATCCTTGGGTGACCAATTACATCCTGGAGCACTATTCGGATTCCAAATACAACCCGAGTGGGGTCAAAGCGGATGCATTGGCCACGGCCCCTTATTTTGGCGGTGCGGTCGGGCGAAAAATAGGAGATGCCCATCTGGCCAATACCATCACTGTAGATGCTATACTGGATTCTATGGAAAATGCTTTGGAAGAGGCATTTGAATGGATGGATGGCACCAAGAGGGTCGCCGACCGATTTCATCTGGATCACATCGCCTACGAAGGGGGGCAGCACCTCATCGCCGGCTGGGAATATAACAATAACGAAGCTTACGTCAACAAACTATTGGATGCCAACCGGCATCCCCGTATGGAAGACCTCTATTGTCAGTACTTCGACCATTGGTATGGGGTGAGCGGGGGAGGCCTCTTTGCCAATTTTTCTTCCCACGGAAATTATAGTAAATGGGGAAGCTGGGGAGTGAAAGAGAGTTATGAAGACACCCTTGCGCCTAAATATCTGGGTTTGAAACACTGTGTGTTTGAATATAATACTGACGTGATGACGTATGCTCAATCCACGCAACTAAAGGAATCAAGCTCTGTCGCGGTCTCCCCCAACCCGTCCAAGGACGGAACGATAGTGGTCCAACACAATATGGTAAATCCCGCGGTTCATTTATACGATCCTGCGGGAAATCCGGTAATCCACACCCGGACAACTGTGCAAGGAGGACTCATCCTCCAAGTAAAGCATTATAAAGGAGTCGCAGCATTAATTATTGAAGATGGCCGGCGGATATGGACAAAACGCGTGGTGTTTTTGTAGCTTGGGCAAGCGGTATCCTTATCGTGTCCACCCGGATCGCTCGGTACACTCCAAATGTGCATGATCTCCCGTTAGGCGGGTTAAGCCAAAGCGCCTAAATCGTTGGATGAACAAAGCCGCGATCAGATATCATATCTACGGCAACCGGTTCATGGTTGGCCGGTATACGGTGATGCGTTTAAAAGGTATCTTTCATCCAATCATACGGTTCTCTCTTAATCCACAAACCACGTGTAAAATCGGGAAAGTCTTGCGGTTCACCATTGTTTTCGATAGAGGATTCCGAAAGTGGGGTTACCGCGCTCCAGGCAGCGGCGTCATAAACATCCAACGGAGGAGCTATATTTCTTTTCACGGATTCTACAAAAGCGTGCAACACGAAAAAGTCCATCCCGCCATGGCCGGCGCCTTCAGCGTGTTCACCGTATTTTTTCCACAGGGGATGATCGTATTTTTTGAGCCACTCCGTAGCATTATCCCAATGGTGGGGCTTTGATACATCCTCGATATAGATACGGTTTCCGTCAACCTCCCAGAGTCCTTTGGTTCCCTGAACTCTAAAGCCCAAAGAGTAAGGCCGGGGCAGGTTGGTATCATGTGTGAGAATGATGGTCTCCCCGTTGGATGTTGCTATCATCGAAGTGACGATGTCTCCCAATTTAAATTTTACTTTGGCATTGGGGTGATTTTTGCCACCGTGTTTGACGATATAGTTATGTAAACCCAAACTTTTGGTCGTATAGGAAGAGATGGAAATAAAACGATTCCGCCGATTTATATTGAGCATAGCCGCCAAAGGCCCCAATCCATGAGTAGGATAAATATCTCCGTTTCGATATACCGAATGCAAGGTGCGCCAAGAAGCTTCTGACAATCCTTTCGCCCCAAATTCAACCCCACCACCATAGGGTTGTTGGCCATTGTTAAATTTTACATGCCTCAAGTCGTGCTGATACCCGCCCCTCATGTGAACGAGTTGGCCAAAAACATTTTGGCGGACCATGTTCAAAACGGCCATAACATCTCTGCGATAATTCACATTTTCCAAAATCATCAGATGTGTCCCCGTAGTCTCGTGGGTGTTGACCAAATCCCAACACTCCTCGAGGGTGTTGGCTGCAGATACTTCAACACCTGTATATTTGCCGGCCAACATGGCATCTTTGGCCATACGGGAGTGCCAAAGCCAAGGGGTGGATATGATGACCGCATCCACTTCCTTTAACGCCAATAAATTTTTATAATCGTATTCATTTTTGCCGAAAACCTCAGGCTTGGGTTGATTTTGTTTCTCTATGTGAGCCAATGCCAATTTTATCCTGGCAGGATCAATATCACAGATGGCTGTTATGATGACGTCATTCCGGTTGGTGAGGTTTTTCAAATGATTGGTTCCCCGCAAACCGACTCCAATGAGTCCGATTTTGACTTTATCAGTAAGATTGGATTGGACCATCCTAAATGAAAAGGCAGGTAAAACTGTCATTCCGGCACCCACCAAAGCCGTGTTTTTTATAAATGTTCTTCTCGAAGCTTGCTTTTTCATGCCATTTGATTTTTAAATGTAACAAGATAAACCAAAGTTAAGACCTTTTCCAAGTATCTATACCAATTTGCAATTTTTTATCTAAATGTCGTTCGCATTTGGCACCAACCCTTAAGACACACAAACACAGAGGTCAAAGCTCAAACCAATTATTTTTGATAAATTTGTGCGCAGTTAAAGATGACAGAACAGTCTTTGGGACGTTATTATAGCAGTTGAGCCCTCGTATGGCTATTGTGTAGAATAATTTATCCGGTTTTGAATAGAATAAGTTTAGCGTTAATACTTTTGATGTTTTGTAGCCTTGCCGGGCATACCCAAAACGGCTTCACTATGCGGCTTGGGCCCACTGTTTTAACCAACACCTGGGATGGTATAACACAGGAAGGATACTTCAACAATGGTTGGCACATAGGGGCAGCACTTCGTTTGGGAGATGACCGCTTTTTTATGAATCCGGGATTGTTGTACCAGTCCATCACTGTAAGTTCTCAAAAGATTTTTTCTCCTTTTTTGCGAAAACCACGTTTTACCGTTTTGGGCTTCTCAATGCTCGGGGCTTACCGCTTGGTGAAAACACATGCCTTTTCTATGCGCTTGCACGCAGGAGCCGCAGCCAACTACATTACGGCCATCGATGAAAAGAATACTCTAGGCCTGGACCTGGACAGCCTCGAGACCTTGCATTTTCAAGGCGTCGGGGTATTGGGTATGGACTTTTATTGGCTGAGTCTTGATTTGCGCTATTCCTACGGCTTGACCAATATGTTTAAAGACCAAGACTCCAAAGGCAATTACCTGATGCTCTCTCTTGGGTTCTTTATTTAGTGTGCAAAGGAAAACGCTTCGTAATTTGCCCCTTTCCCCGAAGACACGAAAGAATACATGAATCTTTTTTCAATAATTTCTTCTATTCCCCACAAAATGCACCATATTTGCATCTTCATAATAATTGGTAAAATCAATTATTAAAATACTCCAACAATAAAAGCAATCGATATGCAAACGATCTTAGAATGGCTACGAGCCCCCTGGCCTTGGTATATCTCCGGAATATTAATTGGGCTAATGGTACCTGCCATGCTGTTATTGACCAATAAGCGATTTGGTATTTCTTCGAGTTACCGGCAGCTTTGTGCCGCCTCCATTCCTTTGAGTATCTCTTATTTCAGAGATTACGACTGGAAAGATCAGATTTGGCGCTTGTGGTTGGTCGGGGGCATTATCCTCGGCGGATTTATCGCGGCTCACTACCTCAACGGGACGGTAACACCGGAACTATCCGATGGGGCCAGGAGTGTCCTCGCCCAATGGGGACTTGGTGAGGTCAAAGGTCTGGTACCGGAGCAACTGTACAGCTGGCAGGGATTGCAAACGATGCGGGGCTTTTTGGTCATTGTGGCCGGAGGATTTCTGATGGGATTCGGGACCCGTTACGCCAATGGATGCACTTCCGGGCACTCCATAATGGGGCTTTCGATGCTCAACCCTGCCTCTCTCGTGGCGACCATTTTCTTTTTTGCCGGAGGAGCCATAATGGCGCATTTCATCTTACCATTCATTTTGCAATAAGACCTGTTTTGCTTTATGAAGTATCTAAAATTCCTATTCCTGGGCATCTTTTTTGGCATCGTACTCATCAAGGCGCAACTCGCCTCCTGGTATCGATTTGAGGAGATGTTTCTGTTCGAGTCTTTCTACATGTATGGCATCATCGGTACTGCGGTACTAGTCGGCGCTCTCTCCTATCAGATCATCACACGATTTGATATCAAAGCTTTGGACGGTACGCCCATCCATATCAAAAAGAAGCCTTTTATGTTGAAGGCGCAGATGTTTGGAGGATTGGTATTCGGGCTTGGATGGGCCTTGGGCGGCACCTGTCCCGGGCCGGTTTATGCGATGATCGGAAGCGGTTATTCCATCTACATCGTCACCTTGGGTGCGGCGCTATTGGGTACATTGGCCTATGGATACCTCAAGAAGTACCTGCCGCACTAACACTTCTCCATTGGCGGAGGGATGCCAAGGTGAAGAACAGATAGATGGCCACACCCAGAGATGTCTCCAGCGTATTTTCCACTAAGAAGGACAACAGAATAATGACCTGTATCGCCAGGGAAGGGAAGAATAGGTATGCCCTGGTATGAAATAGCGGAACGAATACCGCATACAAAAACAGGAACAACCCGATGAGTCCGGTTGAGGCCATGGTGAAGATATATTGATTGTGTGGGTAGAGTTCGAATGCGAGGTTTTCATCAATAAAGTAATCCCGCATCTTCTGCTTCAAATCCCCGGCTCCAACCCCGATGATCGGATGCTCTCGAAATACGTGGAGCCCGCCGCGAAAGGACAAGACCCGCTTGTTGTCCGAGCCCTCGTTGATTTCTCCCCGGGCGATGCGCTCGAGGTCCCACCGCATATATTTCCACTTTTGCTGCAGGCTTGGGATGGTCTTCACTCCGATGATGGGCAACGCGACGAGAAGTATTAAGCCGGTCGCCATCTTCCATCGATGCTTGCCCTTTACCATTTCATACAAGAGCATCCCTCCGGTGATCGCATAAAAGACGAAAAGTCCGCTGCGCACCGCGAGAAAATGCAGAAAAATCACGATAATAGCCCCGGCTCCCCACCAGTAATGCCTCCATTTTGAGGAGGAGGCGCCGTAGTAAAAGGCGAGCAATCCGCTATATGCCAATAGCAAGCTGTAGCGGATATGATAGGCCGGGGTCCACAGCATCTTCCCGTGCTCCAGCGACTCCAGGACGGCATTTTTGTCTGATATGAAATGGTAAAGTACAGCGGGTATGGTGAGCAATGCGGTGCCGGTGGCCACCATGGCGATCCGGCGCATCGCATATTCCGGCCATTGGTCCAGGGAGGCAAAAGCGAGGGGCAACAGCAAAAACGGTAGCCGGATGCGCACGATGCGCAACCAGTCTCCTACATCGTCTGACCACAGACCGGAGAGAAGGGGTATCCAGAACAAAAGGCTCATTGCACACCAGGTTTTATCCCGGTAGGCCCGGCGTACCAACCCGTCGATGTTGGAGTTCCAACCGATATGAAACGGGCGAAGGTCGATCCGGACAAACATCAGTAAAACCAACAGCCCCATGCTGAGGGAGGTGAGAAACTTTGAAAAGAACATCGAGGCGGTAAATAGAAGACCAATGGCGACAAAGAGGTCTTCATGGGATATCTGCGGCTTTGTTTGTTTCATTGTCCAAAGGTAAGCGATGTAGGGCAAAAATCCGTACCTTTGCGGCCACAAATAACAGACCTATGGATATCTTTGACCGGGTGAAAGCCCTCCAGGAAGAAATTGACCAATTCACCACCCAAGATGCGGAGGCACTTGAGGCGTTTAGAATCCGGTTTCTCGGGAGTAAGAATATCATCAAACCGCTTTTTTCGGAAATCCGCAATGTCCCCAACGAACGGAAAAAGGAGTTTGGCCAATTGCTCAATACCTTAAAACAAACCGCCAAAGAAAAGTACGATAGCACACGGGCGGGATTGGCTCAAACAACACAGAAAGGAGGAGATATCCCCGATTTGACCTTGCCGGGGATGCCGGTGGCGGAAGGGGCTTTTCATCCCGTCAGCATTATCATGGATGAAGTCATCGACATATTCAGAAGGATAGGATTTTCGGTGGCAGAAGACCGGGAGGTAGAGGAAGATTGGTACAATTTCACTGCCATGAACACGCCTGAAGACCATCCGGCCAGGGATATGCAGGACACCTTCTACGTGCTCAATGACCCGGGAAGACTCCTGCGTACCCACACCTCTTCCGTCCAATCGCGGGTGATGACCACGACCCAACCGCCTATACGGATTATAGCGCCGGGAAGAGTGTATCGCAACGAAACCGTCTCCGCACGCTCCCATTGTCAGTTCCATCAGGTCGAGGGGCTGTACGTCGCCGAAGGGGTTTCCTTTGCGGATTTGAAGCAGACGATTTTATACTATGCGAGAGAGATGTACGGGCCCGATGCCCGGATCCGTCTTCGACCATCGTATTTCCCCTTTACGGAGCCCAGCGCAGAGGTAGATGTCTATTGGGGGCTCAAGGATGAGACCGATTACCGGATCACCAAAGGGACCGGATGGCTGGAGATATTGGGTTGTGGGATGGTGGACCCTGCGGTATTGGAGAACTGTGGTATCGATCCGGATAAATATACGGGTTTTGCATTTGGGATGGGCATCGAGCGTCAGGCCATGCTCAAATACCGCATCGACGACATACGCCTGTTCTTCGAAAACGATAGGCGCTTCCTATCCCAATTTTCTGCCGCCAAATAACCCATCATTATGGCTATCAAACCTTCAACCTTAAAGGGAACCCGGGATTTTTTGCCGGAGCAAGTCATCCGGAGAAACTATATCTTCGATATCATCCGCAGCGTCTTCGAACGCTATGGTTACCGCCCGATCGAAACCCCGGCGATGGAGAAACTCGACACCCTCACGGGCAAGTATGGCGAGGAGGGCGACCGGCTCATCTTCAAAATACTCAACAACGGGGATTTTTTATCCAAGGTGCCCGGTCAAATCCTGGAGGAAAAGGCGAGCAACAAAGCCGTGTCGATGCTCTCCAAACGCGCTTTGCGTTATGATCTCACGGTGCCCTTTGCCCGCTTCGTCGTCCAGCATCGCAACGATCTCCAACTTCCGTTTAAACGCTACCAGATTCAACCCGTTTGGCGTGCAGACCGCCCCCAGAAGGGCCGTTATCAGGAGTTTTACCAATGCGATGTCGATGTGGTAGGGTCCGCTTCCCTCATGTACGAAGCCGAGCTGATAGCGATCTATGCGGAGGTATTCGAAGCACTGAAGTTGCCGGTCACCATCCGGATAAACAACAGAAAGATTCTCGCGGGCATCGCTGAAGTCGCAGGGATAGCTGATCGCATGATAGAGATGACCGTCGCGCTCGACAAGCTGGATAAAATCGGGGCAGAGAAGGTCGCCCGGGAGATGACCTCCAAGGGAATAGCCAACGATGCAGCAGAGCGGGTATTACAGCTGATACAGCTCTCTTCGCTCGAAGAAATGCAGGCGGCTATGCAAGACTCCGCAACAGGAGTTTCGGGCATCAGAGAACTGCAGGAGGCGCTGGCCTTTTTTGGGGAGACCCTCCCGGCCAATGTTTCCGTTGACTTCACTTTGGCGCGCGGATTGAACTATTATACGGGATTTATTACCGAAGTGACCGTTGACGGTCCGGCTATGGGGAGCATAGGCGGAGGCGGAAGGTACGACGACTTGACAGGGGTGTTCGGGATGCCCGGGGTGTCGGGTGTCGGTATATCCTTTGGTGCGGAGCGTATTTACGATGCTATGGAAGAGTTGGGCTTGTTTCCTGCCTCATTGGAACTCGATGCGCGGGTGATTGTCCTGGCCATGGATGCGGACTCGCATAAACACGGCTTTACCATCGCCCAATCCCTCCGCAAAGAGGGCATCTCCACGGACATTTATCCGGAGCCGGCCAAATTTAAAAAACAGATGAAGTACGCGGACCAACGCGGCATCCCCTTCGCCCTCATCATTGGCGAAGAAGAGAGAAACTCCGGGATGTTTACCCTTAAAGATTTGAAGACCGGGCAGCAAACCAAGGGCTCGATAGAAGAGGTGAAAGAGGTGCTGAAGCGCCCTTCTCTGTGACGTATGTAGGCAGCAATCGATAGTATGAGTACGGAATTTAGAATAAAATTACCCCAATTTGAAGGGCCTTTTGACCTTCTCTTGTTCTTCATCGAGCGGGACGAGTTGGATATATACGATATTCCGATTGCGAAGATAACGGATGACTTCCTCGCTTTTATCGAGCAGATGCAAGAGTTGAATATCGAGATGGCGAGTGATTTTATTCTCATGGCTGCAACCCTGATGCGCATCAAGGCCAAGATGTTGCTTCCGAGGAAAGAACTCGATGCGGAGGGCAACGAAATTGACCCGCGGGAGGATCTTATCCAGAAGCTGATAGAGTACAAGAAGTACAAGGAGGTGGTCAAAGACCTCCGGCAAAACGAGTTGGAGCGCTCGAAGATGTTTGGCAGGGGCAATCTCCAACAAGAGCTCCAATCCCTCGCTCAAGAGGCACTGATGGATGCCGAATTGGAGCCCGTATCGGTGTTTCGATTGCTCAAGGCCTTTCAAAAAGCCATGGAGAAACACGAGCGGGAGAAGAATAAAGTCATCCATCGCATCGTCCGCTTTCCCTACACGGTGCGCGCCGTCAAAAGCCAACTGGTACAGCGCATTTCCAGTGTCAAAAAACTCGATTTCGAAACCCTTCTCGAGGATTGTGAGAACAGAATTCACGCCATCGTAACCTTCCTTTCCATCCTAGAATTACTCAATGACCATAAACTCCGGCTGCAGCAACGGATGGGGAGAAACAACTTCATCCTCGAGGCCGGACCCGAGATCGACCGGACGGAAGAGGAGTGAGGAGTGGTAAAACAAAAAGAACAACATGAAAAACAGTGTAGTTTATCTATTAGTTGCGTTTATGACCTTCGTTATTGGGCTGGTATATTTGAAATTTGCCTACGAAGGAACGTCCAATGACCCATTTGGACAGGAACTCGTGCTCATCGTTCTCGGGACCATCGCGACCATTGCCATTACTGCGGCACTCATCAGCAAACAGAGTGAAATTGAGTTGGAGAAGGAGCAGCGGGTAAAAGTGTTTGATATCAAGTCCAACTTGTATTTCGAATTGATAAATTTTATCGAAGAAGTTGTTAGAAAGCGGGAGGTCGATCCAGAGGATCTTGTGACACTTGAGTTTTTGACGCATAAAATCTCGATATTGGCCAGCCCGGAAGTATTGCGAGAGTTTTCTTCCTTGATACAAACCATTAAAGACACCTCCTCGGATTTGATCATTTCCGCCATTGAATGCGACCAACTGTCCGCCTCCCTCGCCAAATTGTGCGGTAAAATCCGCTACGACTTGCAGCCGAAAGATAAAAATCACATAGCTGAAACACAAGAGATCATCGACGAAAATATAAGGAAGATTTGAGACGAAGCATGAGCATTAATATTTCACCAATTTAGAAAGTAAGGTCTCGCCATTCTCCAATCCTGTTTTCAATACATAAACATCAGGATGACACAAGGACATATCCAATTGAAATGAATGGACTTTTGAAGGAAGATTTTTACTTTCGATTAATTGCCCTCGCGCATTGTAAACTTGGTAATATTTAATCGCCATGTCTTCAGCCACCGAGATATCAACAACACCATTGGACGGATTGGGGCGAAGTTTGATATGCAATTGGCTCGAGTGCTGTAAGACGTCAATATTTGAAATATATACTTTATTCCAGGGATAATCAGGGGGGAATGCACCTCCGGAGTGTGTTGTTTTCATGATAATGCCTCCATCTGCAACGGCTATCCATGTAGAGTCATCGATAGCATGTGTGAACCTAAATGGTAATCCCAGACTATCGTAGACTATTTCATATTTATTATTTGCAAGATTGAGATCTATGATGGTACAGAAGTCCGAATCGCTCTCTATTAGAGCACTCCAACCTCCCCCTATGAACCCAATACCGTTTTTTGAAATGGAGAAGGATGCTAATTGCCTGTTGACAGAGTAGGGAGGCCCCTTAATCCGGGCGATGGTGTCCATCTTCGTGTCGTGGTAGGTGAATAGATACAGCATAGAGTCATCCAAAAGATAAACAGAATCCATGTTGGCAAATAGAACGTCATGTATTTCTACTAAACGCAAAGGCAATACAATCTCCGTCCAGGTGTTGCCACCATCCACTGTTTTAAGTATTCGTTGATTGGGATTTTGAGGGGCATACAGGGATACGTATAAAAAGCCCACATCACTGGACATGAATTTATATTCTATCACACTTGCATAAGTGGCTCCGAGCGTGTGAAAGTCAAACACTTCTGTCGATTGATGGCTTGCCAAGGAGTATTTGTACAGTATTGCGTCCGATTCATACAGCAAAGTGGTGTCATCTTCAAGGAGCACAAATTCTGTATATTCGAAAGCTTTCAGACTATCGATAACGGTCCAGGTGTTTCCGGCATCTGAGGATTCAATCAAATATCCCATATCTTCTCTGCTGCCATCCGCAAGGATATGAGAAGAATCAATTATGTGGAATTTGGAAAGATGAAATCCCGGGATGTTAATCGGCAGAGACTCCCAGGCATCTCCCCAATCGTACGACCTCAAAATGTTTTTATCTTGTCCAACGAATCCCATGTTGTGGTAAAATTCCATATTGGATAACGCATAAAGACTGCTACTGTATTTAATCTCCCATTGGGCCTGTGCGGAGGAAGAAAACAGTACGAGCAAAATAGTGTAATAGAGTATATTTTTCATTTTTCACCGATTTGGATTATTGTTTAATCAATTTTGAGATGAACAACCCTCCATTTTCCAACTGTAACCGGATGAGATAGACTCCATTTGTACAAGCAGAAAGATTAACCCTGATTGGATTGGATAAGAGGGATCTTCCATTTTGTATTTCTTGTCCCATCATATTGTAAAGGGACCAAGACCGGATTTTGCTGCCTGCGACAGGAGATATTTTGAAGATGTCAAAGGAGGGATTAGGGGATATTCGAATAAAATTCTTTTCGGAATGAACAATGTTATTTTTTATAGCACTCACATAATCCGACACTAACTGTATTTCGCTGTTGCATCCTTGCAATAGACAACCATTGGGGGATAATTTTAGCACCCAAGCATTGTCTGAATCTATCCAAGGATCATGATTGGGAAAGGTGTCGTAACACGATCCGGCTGCCCATATATTCCCATCTTTATCTTCTGTGATGCCCAATAGATTGCCACCCCAGTGACCGGTATAGGGGTCTAAATCGTAGAATATACTTCGCTCCCACAAAACTTCACCTTCTTCAGTCATCCTAAATAACCAACCACTTTGCCCCGGTTCATCATATCCTTTTGCGCCACAACCTATTATATCTCCATTTTTTGCCTTTGTCATCGAGTTAATGTTTACATGCAAGGTATTTAAAAAACAGTGCTCCCATAAACTATCCTTACTACTATTAAGACATTGAACACAGGCTGGAGCTGTTATTTGCGTATTGGGCCATTCGTAGCGTTTGTAACTGACAACAAAGTTGCCATTGTTTAGCCCTACAGCGGAAGGGAAATTGTCAAAAGGTTCACCTTCAAATGACTTTTCCCAAATTTTGTTACCATCGGCATCCATATACCATAGCTGCTTTCCTTGATTGCCACAACTAAGCGGACAAAAAAGAGTTGTTATTAGAAATTGTTCATTAGGTAATCCGTAATTCATAGAAGCTGTAATAGCTTTGTGGTTTTGCTCAGGGAATCTTCGTTCCCAAATGATATTTCCTTTGTCTGTTATTATCAAACTTCTAAGGATGAGATTGCGTTCTCTTTTGATTTGTGCTGACCAGAGGCTATCTCCATCAGGAGAAAACATTCTTAAATCAAAATATTGTTTTAAATCTGAATCATCACCGGTTAAACCGACCAATAGATTATTTCCAACGATATTCAAACTATGAATTCCAATACTACTGGATACGCGTGGATAGTTTAAGGTTTTCTTCCAAATGACTTCTCCATGCTGATTAATTTTTAAAAGTTTGTAGCAGATTACCGTATTTCCTTTGCAAACAGCAGGAATATAAATCACCATATCATCTCCCCATTGTTTGATACAGGTGCCATACTCGTTATCTTGTTCGAAGTCATATGATTTTGAAAATGTAGGTTGTCCTATAACAGAATTGAGTGTAAAGCATAATAATAAAGGCATTAATAATTTCATAAATACAGATTTTGAATGAAGAACTTTTCTTTTAAATTAGTGATTACGCCTCCTTCTCGGGGGGTAATCACTAAAAAATCAATAGATTTTAACAAATTTATTCTTATTTGCCAACCATAGTGCTGGATGAATCTTTCGTATTCTTGCATAGATGTTCTTTTCTGATGAGGTTGTTTTGAAAACCGTTAAAACTGTTGGGGTTAGGGGATTCATTATCCCCCACGGTTAGAACCGTGGGCTATTTTTTATGCATTTTAAAATGAACCTTTGCATTGTTTTGTCATTATTTTTGCATGTCAATCGCCCGGAATTCAATCCATCCGGACAGGGCAAGAATACCGCCAAAACCGCGTTAGGTGATATTACCAACCCTGCACTTTGCTATCGCTCGTACAGGGCTGCACAATTATTCACAAATTATAAAAAGACAGTGGTGTGATACGTTACTTCAGGGAACACAAATAGTCTGAGGTGTCCAAGTTCTCTACAAGAACTATTTTACTGATGAAATCTCTGGCTTAAAAAAGTGGTTTGGTACTTCTTGAATGGAGGTCTATCGAACAGTCAAAAATAAGAGAGCTTACTATGCAGAGTCAATATATTGTATGGCCCATTCCGGCGCAATTACCAAGCGGGAACCGGCACTAACCTGGGATAGTGTTATTATATCTTCTATGGTCTAAATATCATTAAGGCAAAGTTTAATTTCGAAGCATAGTTGCCGTGTTCCCTTCAACAGAAGTTAAGGCCGCCCCACTACATTTAGCTATTAATTGCGCCTAGACCTTTTTGTTACTTTTTGGGGCAATGCCAAAAAGTAAGGCTATTCCATTTATGAAGTCTGTTGCGAGTACAAATGCTTTTGATTCTACGTACAGATGCGCACTTTGTAATACACACTTTTTTCTACACGATTTATTGGATATTTACAAATTTTTATACTTTTACGGCTCAAATGAAATGTAACCATCGCACATATCGCCTTTTTGAAGTGGCTTCACCCGAGGCTGCTATTCGTGTGTGCGTCCCGGTATGCAGGAGGAGAAACAGGAGACCCGCAAGGGTCTGGTAGCATGTTTTTCCGGGAGCGGTAACGCTCAATCTTTTATTGTTTTCATTTTTTTCATAAGTTTATCTAATAATAAGTTATGCCGGTATCTATTACGGTAGCAGACCATCGACATTACAGTTATGCGCCTTCCATTTGTGCAATGATGGAAGCGGCGGCAAAAGTGCGCGGAACGGGTATTGCCAAACGCGACCCGAAGTACCTGACGGACAAAATGAAGGAGGGACAGGCTGTCATCGCTTTGGACGGCCGGAAACTCGTCGGTTTTTGTTATATCGAGAGTTGGGAGAATAAGAAGTTTGTGGCCAATTCGGGGCTCATCATCCATCCGGACTACCGGAACCAAGGTTTGGCACGTGCAATCAAAAAAGCGACTTTCCAACTGTCAAAGGAAAAATTTCCCCAAGCCCGCTTGTTTGGAATTACGACCAGTATGGCCGTGATGAAAATCAATTCTTCCCTCGGCTATAAACCGGTCACTTTCTCCGAATTGACCCGGGACGAAAAATTCTGGCAGGGGTGCCGGAGTTGTACCAACTACGATATTCTCCAACGCACCCACCGTAAGATGTGTCTTTGCACCGCCATGGTCTGCGACCTCAAAGAAGTACGGGACGGCACACCGGCAGAGGAGCGTTCCCGGGCCGGATTCGCCGCCTTCTTGAAAGACCGGAAGGAGCGCCTGAAGCAAAGTTTAGATAAACTACCTCATGTCATTCATCGCATAAAACTATTCTAACATGCATCCATCAGATAAAGTATTACTCGCTTTTAGCGGGGGACTGGACACCTCGTTTTGCGCCAAATACCTCAAGCACGAGAAGGGGTTGGCGGTATATTCTGCCATTGTCAACACGGGGGGATTTTCCGATGCCGAACTCCAGGTTATCCAACAAAAAGCTTATGCCTTAGGGGTAGAGCAGCACATCACTTTGGAGCAGACGGAGGTCTTCTATGACAAAATCGTCAAATACCTCATCTTCGGCAATATCCTGAAAAACAACACCTACCCGCTTTCTGTGAGCGCCGAGCGCGTACATCAAGCCATCGCTTTGGCCGGGTATGCCAAGAAGATCGGGGCGAAGTACATCGCCCATGGCAGCACCGGTGCCGGCAATGACCAGGTGCGTTTTGATTTGATTTTCCAATTGATCGCGCCGGAGATAGAGATTTTGACTCCGATCCGGACCTTGCAGCTCTCGCGCACGGAAGAAATCGAATACCTGCAACGGCACGGAGTCGAAGTAGATGCCCAAAAGGCAAAATACTCCATCAATAAAGGGCTGTGGGGCACGAGTGTCGGAGGCGCCGAAACCCTCACCTCACATCTTCCTCTTCCGGATTCTGCCTACCCCAGCGGTCTAAAAGCGGAGGGCCCGGAAACACTTCAAATTGGATTTGAGAAGGGAGAGATCCACTCCGTAAATGGCCAACCGGTCACTCCTGTCGAAGGCATCCGGAGGATCGAATCCATCGCCTCCCGGTACGCCATCGGGCGGGATATCCACATAGGGGATACCATTATCGGGATTAAGGGGCGTGTAGGGTTTGAAGCCGCCGCGGCCACCGTTATCATCAAAGCCCATCATGCTTTGGAAAAACACACATTGACCAAGTGGCAGTTGCATTGGAAAGAGCAAATGGCCGGATGGTATGGCATGTTTTTGCACGAAGCGCAGTACTTTGACCCGGTCATGCGCAATATCGAGCATTTTCTGACGGACACCCAACAGTTTGTCTCCGGAGAGGTCACGGTATCCTTGGCGCCTTACCGATTTTCGATTGACGGCATCCGGTCCCCCCACGACTTGATGACCTCCGACTTCGGCCAGTACGGGGAGACCAATCTCAAATGGAGCGGTGAAGATGTGAAGGGGTTTACCCGGATTCTCGCCAATCCGGTACAGATATTTAATCACGTAAATCATGTATTATGATAAGAGCAGGAATTGTAGGGGGAAGCGGTTATGTCGCCGGGGAGTTGTTGAGGTGTCTTGTCCATCACCCGGAGGTGGAGGTGGATTTTATCTTTAGTCATTCGAATGCCGGTAAGCCGGTTGGGGCCTTGCACCGGGATTTACAACATGTTTCGTTGCCCCGGTTTACAGGGGAAGTTCATCCCGGTGCTGATGTGGTCTTCCTTTGTCTGGGGCATGGGCACTCGAAGGCGTTTTTAGAGAGACATCCATTTCGTCCGGAGACCAAAATCATAGACTTGAGTCAAGACTTTCGTCTGTCGGAGAAGGCGTGTTTTGGAGGGCGGAAGTTTGAGTACGGGTTGGTCGAGAAAAACAAGAATAAGATCCGGAATGCAGCCAATATCTCCAATCCGGGTTGCTTTGCCACAGCCATCCAGTTGGCCTTACTGCCGTTGGCCTCGGGGGGGAAGCTGGCCGGGGACATCCATGTCCACGCCATTACCGGATCCACGGGAGCCGGACAAAAACCGACGGATACGACGCATTTCAGTTGGAGAAATAACAATGTGTCCATCTACAAACCCTTCACGCATCAGCACCTTGGTGAAATCGGAGAGCAGCTTACGGAGTTGCAGGGATGTCCCATTGGGGAGATGCATTTTATTCCGGTAAGAGGGTGTTTTACGCGGGGTATTTTTGCGAGTGTATATACCCATACCGAAGAGACGGAGGAGCAGTTGCGCGATCGATACCGGACCTTTTATGAAAAGGAGCCTTTTACCCACTGTGTAGAGAAAGCTCCGGATCTCAAACAAGTCATCAATACCAATAATTGTTTTGTCCACGTCCAAAAGAAGGGCGATAAAGCACTTGTCATTTCGGTCATTGACAACCTGCTCAAAGGGGCTGCCGGGCAGGCCATCCAAAACATGAACCTCCTGTACGGATGGGAAGAGGACAGCGGATTGGGATTGAAAGCCTCTTATTTTTAACCATTTCATAAAAGAATAATGATGAATTTGCATCTTAAATCACCAACTAACAATAACACCGGTATTTCGCCCCATGTGCAAGGGAGAAAGGCCTCTTCACTGTTTGACGTTTACTCGCCGTTTGAGGTCGAGATCGTCCGGGCAGAAGGGTGCCATGTGTGGGACTCCAATGGGACGCGCTATCTCGATTTGTACGGAGGGCACGGGGTGATCTCCGTCGGCCACAGTCATCCGGAATATGTGCGGGCACTGACTACCCAACTGAAGAATATCGGTTTTTACTCCAATATCATTCGCAACCCCTTGCAGGAGCAGTTGGCCGGTGCTATTGCGCGGCAAAGCGGATATAGCGACCACCGCCTGTTCTTGTGCAACAGTGGTGCGGAAGCCAATGAAAATGCATTAAAATTGGCCTCTTTTCATACCTCAAAAAGAAA
Source organism: Saprospiraceae bacterium (assembly GCA_027080725.1). Classification (GTDB taxonomy): domain Bacteria; phylum Bacteroidota; class Bacteroidia; order Chitinophagales; family Saprospiraceae; genus JALSTN01. The sequence continues at coordinate 46,419 of JALWRC010000025.1, read as the reverse complement.
GGTCATCGCCTTCAGGGGGAGCTTCCACGGTAGGACCTCCGCAGCGCTTAATGTCACGGACAATCCCCGCATTTCCTCGCCTTTGAATGCCGGAAATTTTGAAGTGGTCTTTGCTACACTCAATAATAAAGACGAGGTTGAGCGCGCCTTGGCACCGGGCGATGTAGCGGCCGTCATCATCGAAGGGATTCAAGGAATCGGGGGATTGGCCGAGGCAGAACCGGAGTTTTTACGGTGGTTGAGAGGGGAGTGTACCGCTACCGGGACCTTGTTGATCCTGGATGAGATACAAAGCGGGTACGGGCGAACGGGTAGTTTTTTTGCCCATCAGCGGGCAGGCATCACGGCAGATATTGTCACCATAGCCAAAGGGATGGGCAATGGCTTTCCCGTAGCCGGAGTACTCATTTCTCCCGGGATAACCGCCCGCAAAGGCATGCTCGGCACCACCTTTGGAGGCAATTATCTGGCTTGCGCAGCGGGGTTGGCCGTTTTGAAAATTCTGGAAGAGGAGGACTTGATTGCGCACGCCAAGGAGGTAGGCGAAGCACTTGATCAACAATTTCATACCCTACCCTACGTACAAAAAGTCAAGGGAAGGGGACTGATGTTGGGCCTGGAATTCGACTTCCCGGTCAAAGAGCTTCGGAAGCGGTTATTGGAAGAGTGCCACATCTTCACGGGCTCCTCGTCCAATCCCAATTTGCTGCGCATACTCCCCCCGCTCACCATCACCGCAGAAGACATGGCGCCCTTCATCGAAGCGCTACAATCGCTCAATTCAAATCCACAGGTATGAAAGGATTCACTTCGATTCAGGACGTCGCCCGGTTAGAGGATCTCCTGTCCCTGGCCCGGTCTATGAAAGCCGATCCGCATCAGTTTACGATGCTTGGACGGGGTAAGACGCTGTGTATGCTGTTTTTTAACCCGAGTTTGAGGACACGACTCAGCACCCAAAAGGCGGCGCAGCTTCTCGGGATGCACGTCATGGTCATGAACCTCAACAGCGACGGGTGGAATATCGAGTTGGAAGATGGCACTACGATGAATGGCAGCTCGAAGGAGCACATCAAGGAAGCTGCCGGGGTGGTCTCCCGGTACTGCGACATCATCGGATTGCGGACCTTTGCTTCGCTCGATGACCGGGATAAAGACTACGAGGAAGTCCTGATGAATAAATTTATCGCCCATGCTACGGTACCGGTCATCTCTTTGGAGAGTGCGACATTGCACCCCCTTCAGTCCCTTGCAGACCTCATGACTATACGCGAGCAGGCACGTACACATCGCCCCAAGGTGGTCCTCACCTGGGCGCCACACCCCAAGGCATTGCCACAGGCAGTGGCCAATTCGTTTGTCCAATGGATGCGGGCATCGGAGGTGGACTTGGTCATCACCCATCCACCGGGACTGGAGTTGGCACCCCGTTTTGTGGAAGGGCTGAAGGTGACACACTGTCAGGAGGAGGCGTTGGAAGGGGCGGATTTTGTCTATGCCAAGAATTGGAGCAGCTACACGGACTACGGGAAGAGCGTCGCGGGATGGGAGGATTGGATGATAACAGAGGAGAAAATGACGATGACCCATAACGGAAAATTTATGCACTGTTTGCCGGTACGGCGCAATGTAGTCGTCAGTGATGCCGTATTGGATGGACCGCAATCCATCGTTTTGGAGCAGGCGCACAACCGGGTTTATGCAGCACAAGCCGTACTAAAAATGTTATTGGATGAAGCCTGAAGTAACCATAGTAAAAATAGGCGGTGCCCTCATCGACGCCCCGCCAAAACTGCAAGCTGTCCTAAAGGATTTTGCCCGCTTGCCGGGTAGAAAAATTCTTGTACACGGCGGGGGGAGCAAAGCCACAACGCTCGGCAAGCGGCTCGGTATCCCGGCGGAGATGCACCGGGGACGACGCATCACTTCCGCTGCGACCCTCGAGCTCGTCGTTCAGGTTTATGCCGGCCTTATCAACAAGCAGATCGTAGCGGGTTTGCAGGCCCAATCCTGCCAAGCGTTGGGGGTGAGTGGAGCGGATGCCAATCTCATTTTGGCGATCCGGCGTCCTGTCCAATCGGTGGACTATGGATTTGTGGGAGATGTTGTGGAGGTCCAAAAGGAGCATCTGAATGCTTTGATGGACATGGGATTTGTGCCTGTTTTTTGTGCCATCACGCACGACGGTCAGGGCCAATTGCTCAACACCAATGCGGATACCATCGCCGCAGAAATCGCCATCGCCATGGCCGGCAGTTATGATGTCACCCTCCTGTACTGCTTCGACCGGAAAGGAGTCATGAGGGATGTGAATGATGCGGATTCTGTGGTAGAGCGATTGGATAAGGAGTCGTATATGAAATGGTCGAAAGCGGGGGTAATACACGAGGGTATGCTGCCCAAGTTGGACAACTGCTTTAATGCACTTGAAAACGGCGTCCGCCGGGTTAAAATCGGGCTTCCGGAGGATTTGCTGACCCGCGGAGAAGGAGGAAAAGGCACATTGGTCGTATTATAAAAAGAGTATTACAAACCATCGGAGATATGCAAAAAAAGAAGTTAACAGCGGCGACCCGGGAAGCATTGGAATTGCTCCGGGCGCTCATCAAAATCCCGTCTTTTTCCGCAGAGGAGGACGGGACGGCCCAACACTTGGAGGAGTGGATGGCCTCGCGTGGTATGGCTTTTCACAGGGATAAGAACAATGTTTGGGCGGTCAACAAGTACTTTAATCCGGAGAAGCCGACGATACTCCTCAACTCGCATCACGACACGGTACGTCCAAACGCCGGATATACCCGGGACCCGTTTGACCCGGCCATCGAAGGAGAGGTGCTTTACGGTCTCGGCAGCAATGACGCCGGAGCAAGCCTGGTATCCTTGTTGGCCGCTTTTGCTCATTTTTATGAGGAGGAGGATTTGAGATACAACCTCCTGATTGCCGCTACGGCGGAAGAAGAAAGTTCCGGAGAATGGGGCTTGAAATATTTGATCCACCGTCTGCCGGAGATCGATTTTGCCATCGTAGGAGAACCGACGGGTATGCAGCTGGCTATTGCGGAAAAAGGACTACTCGTCATCGACGGGTATGCCTCGGGCATTGCCGGACATGCTGCACACGAAAATACCGAGAATGCCATCTACCAAGCCCTCGAAGACATCCATTGGATCCGGACACATCGCTTCGACAAAGTGTCGGAGACGTTGGGCAAAGTGAAGATGAGTGTCACCCAAATCCAAGCCGGCAAACAGCACAATCTCGTTCCGGCCCGCTGCCATTTTGTGGTCGATGTGCGGGTAAACGATGCCTACACCAATCGAGAGGTCTTTGATATCATTGATGCGCATACCAAGAGCCGGATGGAGGCGCGCTCCTTTCAGCTGAACTCTTCTTCGATTTCTCCCGGACATCCCATCGTAAAGGCGGGGATACGACTGGGTAGAAAGACGTATGGGTCTCCGACGCTTTCCGATCAAGCAGTACTGTCCTGTCCTTCCCTCAAGATGGGTCCGGGTCAGTCCACACGGTCGCACAGTGCCGATGAGTTTATCCGGATTGATGAACTCAATGAGGGCGTACAAGGGTATATTGACATTTTGGAGGAGGTGATTCGTTCTTCCACCATTTTAAACTCAAAAAATACAGTAAAATGAAACTCTGGGATAAAGGATACACAACGCATAACATCGTTGAACGATTTACGGTGGGAAACGACCGGATATTGGATTTGAAACTCGCTCGATACGATGTTCAAGCGAGCAGAGCGCACGCTCGTATGCTTCATAAAATAGGGATATTAACCGATGGAGAACTCAGTGATATTCTCAGGGGATTGGATACCATCACTGCTCAGATCGAGCGGGGAGTGTTTGTTATCGAGCCCCAATTTGAAGATGTGCACAGCAAAATCGAATTTGCCCTGGTGAGTGAGATTGGAGAGGCGGGCAAGAAAATACACACTACCCGTTCGCGCAATGACCAGGTATTGGTGGACTTACACCTCTATGTCAAGGACGAATTGGTCATCATCAAAGGGTTGATAAAAAGGCTATTTGAAACCCTAATGGGATTGAGTGAGCGCGAGAAAGACGTTTTGATGCCCGGTTATACTCATATGCAGGTGGCGATGCCCTCCTCTTTCGGCTTGTGGTTTTCGGCCTATGCGGAGCGTTTGATAGACGATCTGACCCTGCTGCACGCGGCCTATCGCATCAGTGACCAAAACCCGTTGGGCTCGGCTGCGGGATACGGCACCTCCTTTCCCATTGACCGGAGCATGACCACGCAATTGCTCGGATTCAGGACGCTCAAATACAACGTTGTTGCTGCTCAAATGAGCCGGGGCAGGTTGGAGCAAAGTGTCGCTTTCGCCATGGCTTCCGTTTCGGGCACCCTGGCGCAGTTGGCGGCAGATGTGTGTCTCTATATGAGCCAAAATTACCATTTCATATCCTTCCCAAAAGAATTGACGACGGGGTCGAGCATCATGCCACACAAGCAAAATCCGGATGTCTTCGAACTCTTGCGCGCGCGAAGCAATAAAATCTGTAATCTGCCCTCGGAAATTATGCACATCACCGGAAATCTTCCCTCCGGTTATCACAGGGATTACCAATTGCTCAAGGAATCCCTGATGGGTGGAATCGAAGGGGTTAAAGACCATCTGGAAGTCTGCGATTTTATGTTGCAACATATCCGGGTCCGGCGTGATTTGCTCGAGGAGGAGAAGTACCGTTATATCTTTAGTGTCGAGGAAGTCAACAAGTTGGTTATGGCCGGAGTCCCTTTTCGCGAAGCCTACCGGAGGGTCGGTAAAGATATATTGGAAGGGCGTTTTGAGCCGGATAAAAGGGTTTCCCACACGCATGAAGGCAGTTTGGGCAACTTGTGCTTAAAGGAAATAAGAGCAAAATTTGATGAGGAGTACGGACAAATGCCCGGGAGGGAATGACCCGGTGGAGACTATTTTCATGCAAAATACACATATATCGCAATCACAATGGCGGTAATCCCAATTCCTACGGGTTTGAGATACCGCCAGGGAGTAATATCCACCTCTTTACTGTCGAACGCGACATAGGGCTCCGCCCTGGGCTTGAGCCGGCCGATGAGCAGCATAATGCCGGCATTGAGAACAAACAAAATCGCCATGACGTGTAGATAATGCGGATAATGCTCGGCACCGAAGACAAAAGGCTTGAGGATAAACTGACTGATGCTGTAAAGGACAACACCGGACAGAATTCCCACTTTGGCGGCAAGGGCGGGAACATACCGCGTCAAATACCCCACCAAAATGATGGTGAGGATAGGGATGCTATAGCAGCCGTTGACTTCTTGGAGATATCCGAAGAGTCCATTAGGGGCGTTGGCGATGAGCGGGGCGATAAACATGGACAAGAGCGCCAGGAGAATACCAAATCTCTTACCCACCCGGACGACTTGCTTCTCTGACGCTTCTTGATTAATATGCGATTTGTAGATATCCAATCCAAACAGGGTGACCGAGCTATTGAGGGCAGAGTTGAATGAGCTCAGTACGGCTCCAAAGAGGACCGCTGCAAAAAAGCCCAACAACGATGCCGGAAGTACTTTATTGACCAATAAAGGATAGGCTTCATCCGGATTGTCTATCTGCCCCTTGAATAAGTAAAATGCAATAACTCCGGGCAGAACCACCATCAATGGACCAAGAATCTTGATGAAGGCGGCAAGCATCAATCCCTTCTGCCCTTCTTTGAGGTTTTTTGCACCAAGGGCACGTTGGATGATGGCTTGATTGGTGCCCCAGTAAAAGAGCTGGACGAGCATCATACCCGTGAAGATGGTACTAAAAGGGACGGAGGCATGTGCATCTCCCAGGGATTTGAATTTCTCCGGGTTGGCATGCATGAGCGTTTGGAGGCCCTCCAATACATTGCCGTCGCCAATCGCCATCAATCCGAAGACCGGAATAAGCGTCCCACCGATGAGTAGTCCCACTGCGTTGAGCGTATCCGAAACAGCCACCGCTTTTAACCCACCGAAAATCGCATAAATAGACCCTACAATTCCGATGCCCCAAACCGTAATCCACAAGGCCTGGGTCTTGTTAACGCCTAAGAGTTCGGGTACCCCAAACATGGCATTGATGGCGAGTGCTCCGGAATACAAAACAATAGGCAATAAGACGACGACATATCCGCTGAGAAAGAGTGCGGAGGTAATGGTCTTGGTTACCTTATCGTAACGACGCTCCAGAAATCCCGGGACGGTAGCGATCCCTCCCTTGAGATATCGCGGCAGTAATAACACCGCAGTGACCACCATGGCAATGGCTGCCAGCGTCTCCCATGCCATGACCAGAATGCCTTCTTTATAGGCGGCACCATTGAGCCCGACAATCTGTTCGGTGGATAGGTTGGTCAAAAGCAAAGAACCCGCTATCACCACCCCGGTGAGGCTTCTGCCACCGAGAAAATACCCGTCAGAACTGTTTTCATCCGTTTTGCGTGTCGCGAGATAGGAGATGAGGGCTACCAAAAGGGTAAATAACAAAAAGTATATAAACTGCATATTCCGGCTTGAAATGGTTGACAATAGAATTACAAACTCAAAATTAGTGAAAATATGGCAATTGGCGGTGTGGAAGAAAAGGGGGGGTATGACAAAATGTACTTTTTTTTACAACCTTATACCGCCACGTCTGCTCACCCCCCTCCTCTCCTTTATTGCCAGTGACACTACAACGTTATTAGAACACATGAGGAAATAAAAATCAATAAACCTTATAACGCTATAGCGTCACAAGTTGTGTCCTAATGTACCTAATAACGCCAAGGCGTCACAGGTCGTGGTAAATAACACCTTTTTAGAACCACATAAGGCACAGAGGACACATTAGAGTGTATTTATCAAAGTAAATTCTACCAAAGGGCTATAACATCAGGATTTAGATACCTCGCGGGAAGATTCTTTTTAATATCCAATACCGATTAACCCCGTAGAACGTGTTCAAGGGGGTAAAAGATTTGGGATTTGTGCCTCTGAAGCAGTATTAGGGGATGAGGTTCTACACACGGAGTTAGAAGTAAAATACTGAATAACAGTTCTTCTAATGTGCCGATGAAGCACAAGCTCTATTGCTATTTGCAAGGATCATTAGTGCACTTTGTAATACACACAAATATCACAAAACCGTTGGATAGTTTATCGAAAAATAGTATCTTGCAGCTTTGAAATAAAGCAACTTACCATTATGGGAATCTTTATTTTTATGCCGGATTAATGGACACAGGCTATTTTGTAACATTGTCTTGACAGGAGAGAAAAATGGATACACCAAACAAAATACATATAAAACGCCCCTTCGACTAAAGCGTACAGCAATTGGCTTACGTGGTTCAGCATTACTCAAAAAATGAATCTGAATATAAGAACACGGAGAAATGACTCACTAAATAAAATAGAATAAAAATGAAAAATGTACTCTTACTTTCGGTTTTTACGATATTGTTCCTTTACTGTAAAAAAGGGGATTGTGATTATCAAATCGTCGTCGACTGTAACAAGTTGACTACTGCGTTATGGCATCATGATTCAGAGCAGGTGAATAACGAGGTAAATAAATTGACTTCGGATTTGCTTCCAAACCCTACAAATGAGGATAAAATAGGCCATTCGAAGAACTTGGATGTGCTAGTGGATAGATTGGAGTCTAATTGTGAAGGAATGACTGTAACCCTAAGGTGTTATGCTTGCATTGAAACTTACCCTGCGCAATCAGAAATAATAGTTAGATTAGATTCACTTGGAAAGCAAATTGAGAGAATTATAGATATATCTACCCCCGAAGATGACATTCTCAAAGCATTACAGGTGCACTAAAACGATTGACTTCAAGAAGAAAACGGTCGCTTTTCAGCTTTGGTGAGGTATGAAAAAGGGGTATATCCCCAAATGAAAATAAAATTGCCCGCCCGTACTCCGGGGGTAAAACCGTGGGGAATGTTGGAATCGTGCCCTGTTGGAGCGCCTATTTGAAATAACAACATACACCTTCTGACACACACTATCTACTCAAGCGATCTACTCTCCTTTCAGATGATGAGTTATGGGACATCTCACTCCTCTTGTTGAAGTTGTCTTTGGAGCTGAGCTGCTTTTTTAAAGTCCTCCTTCTCCAATGCTTTCTTGAGTTCGTACTTCAGTCGAAAGGTAGCATCTTTGCTTAGGAGTAACTCCATTCTTCGGGCCTTGAGTTTTGCCAGGGAAACTTCTGCAGTTTTGTATAGAGATAGCGGGGAGAAAGCCATGAGTTCGGGAGGGAAGTCATTCTTCATAGAGCCGGTCTGTTCGACGACGTATTTTAACTGTTCGACGGCGCCTTCCAAGTCTTTGATTTGCTTGTCAATGTTACGGAGATCGGTAACGTTGGCCATTTCTTGCTCTAATTGACAAGACAGGCAAACATAATCGGACTTCGATGTTGCTGTGTTAATAAAGAGTGCTCCGGCTTGGTTTTCTTTTTTGCAAATTTTACATTTCATAGATGTTCATTTTGATGTAACAAAAAAAGAATATTACAAAGATATAAAAATATTACGTACTGTTATTTCAATATTCGTACAATTATTAGTATCTTGCAGCCGTGATGATGATGCAAAAGGATAGATGTGGGGCAAAAAACAGAATATAATTCTGGAAAAGATATAATCAATGAAACCCGGCCAAACAAATTTAGTTATAGATTTGCCAAATAGCAAATATAATATTTGGCAATTTGAAATGATTGCGGAGATATTCAAGTCGATATCCTTTCCGGTTAGGCTGCAAATTTTAGATATTTTAAGTAATGTGGACAGGATGACGGTCGGTCAATTAGCCGAATATACCTCTTTAGACCACTCCCTATTGTCTCATCACCTGCAAAAGATGAAGCATTCGGGCGTCCTCGAATCAGTGAGAGAGGGAAGGTATATCTTTTATTCACTGAAGCTTAAGAAGATTATCAGTATATTTCATTGCATTGACAAATGCGAAATCTTTAATCAATAAATATCATATACTCATGGGAGAAATAACCATATCAAAACAATTGGACTGCAAGGGCTTATGCTGTCCCATGCCGGTCGTCAAAACCAAGAAGGCCATGAAAGAAATGGCGCCCGGTGAGGTATTGGAGATGGTCGCCACCGATCCGGGTTCGATACCGGACATGGAAGCTTGGGCAAGGCAGACCGGCAACAAGTTATTGGAAGCCAAAGATGAAGGAGGTACATTCAGGTTTTTAATTGAGAAAAAGGGAGCTGAATCCACTGCTTCTGTCACACAACCGGTGGACACTACCGGGGCGGAGGGAGCTGAATCTGCTGCGGACGGTGAAGATTTGGAAGTGGTCCAATTGGACTGTAAGGGCTTGTGCTGCCCTATGCCTGTCGTCAAGACCAAGAAAGCGATCAAGGGGATGAAGGTAGGGCAGTTGCTTGAAATGGTCTCTACTGACCCGGGAGCCATGCCCGATATGGAAGCCTGGGCAAGACAAACGGGACACGAGTTGGTCGAAGCGAGAGACGAAGGAGACACCTTTACCTTTTTGATTAAAAAAACGCATTAATAGATAGTTATGTCAGATACAAAACGATTAGCACTTATCGCCAGCCAAGGGACGCTCGATTGGGCGTATCCGCCATTTATCCTTGCCTCAGGAGCTGCCGCTATGGATTGGGAAGTGGCCATCTTTTTTACCTTTTACGGATTGCCTTTGCTCAAGAAGGATATCAATGCGAAAGTATCTCCATTAGGCAACCCCGCGATGCCGATGAAGATGCCATTTGGTCCGGAGGGCTTTCAGAATATCAACTGGCCCATTCCCAATATCATCACATCCAATATACCGGGATTTGAGGGATTGGCGACCACATTGATGAAAAAGACATTCAAAAATAAAGGTGTTGCCACGGTACAAGAGCTCAGAGATATGTGTGTCGAACTCGATGTCAGGATGATCGGATGCCAGATGACAATGGATGTGTTTGGCTTCAAAAAAGAAGAATTTATTGAAGAGGCGGAAATTGGCGGTGCAGCCACTTTCCTGGAATTTGCCTCTACGGCAAACGTGAGTTTGTTTGTATAAATCATACAGTGCATAAAGATGTGCTATGATAAGAGTAGTCGATGCCGGTGATGTCAGCGGTATCAGGTCTCAGACAATTTATCACGGCTTGGCCAAGCTTTTTACTCCATCTTCCTACGACACCGTCGTGTTGGCCAGACCTGTGGATCCTTACTTCTGTGTTGGGTATTTTCAAGATGCGCGTCAGGAATTGGATATCGATTATTGTCGTGAAAATGGGATTCCTATCGTCCGTAGAGAGACCGGTGGAGGGACGGTCTTTATCGATCGCCATCAGTTGTTCGTGCAGTGGATTTTTCATAAATCCTCCTTGCCGGCACCTGTAGATGAGCGATATAAGATGTTTATCCAACCCATCGTCCGGACCTATCGCCACCTCGGCATCAACGCCTATTATTATCCGGTCAATGACATACATGTCGATGGCAAGAAGATAGCTGGATTGGGAGGAGCACAGATTGGCAATGCGATGGTGGTAACGGGCAATTTTTTACTGGATTTTGACTACGCTACCATGCTGGCAGGGCTCAATATCCTGGACAGGGACATGCGTGAACTGTCCAAATCCGAGATGTACCGCTATCTCACCACTGCGTCCAAAGAGTTGGGTGCAGTGCCGGATATGAAATGGTTGAAAGAGTGTTACATCGAAAATTGTGTAGCCACAGTGGGCAAATCGCCTTTTTTCGACGATTTCAAGCCGGAAGAGATAGACCTATTTGAAAGATTGGATGCAAAGATGTACTCTGATGAGTGGCTTTTTAAGATTAAGAAAACAAGGGGGGAGGACGCAAAGATGCTCAAAATTCATTCCGGGGTCTGGCTGGGGTATATCGATTATTTTGGCAGGAGAGTGAGATTCCGGATGCACTTTGACAAGCTCTCAGGATTGGAGCTTAACAAAGAGGGGAAGACAGTAGCTGTTACGGCATTTGATGGAATGAAATTGGCAGAACAGGATATTAAGGGATACGTCAGGCGGTCTATGCAAGCAGCATTGATAGAAGGCTTAGGGCGGGAGGATTGGACAGAGATTCTCAAAAAAATTGTACAATACAGACAGCGCCATGGGTAGTCATAATCGCGACGAAAGCACAAGAATGACATTCACGCCTAAAGAGATTGTGGATTTGTATAGTGCGTTTCCCGGACAATGGTTTTTACTCCGGGTTCTGGAGCGGGACAAGGAGAGTGGCAAAGGTACCAAATTTCAGTTGATCCGGAAGGATCCGGATAAGGAGAAGCTATACGAGTTGCTCGAGGAGGAGGATTGGGATTGGGAGGGCGAGTACATGTTTGTATATGCCGATCCGGATGCCGCTTGTAAGGTGTAAAGCCATCCATAAGGAATTAATTTTTTTATAAAACAGAATAAAACTTTAGAAAATGGAAGATTTTGAAGGCAAAAAGATATTGGTCATTCAGACACATGGGGTGGATACCCCCAAGCGAACCTATTCTCCATTGTACTATGCGGTGGCTTCAGCAGCGATGGAGATAGAGACGACCGTATGGTTTACCATGAACGGCACCAACCAACTCCGCAAAGGAGTAGCGGAGATGATCAAGCTCGATCCCTCCAGCAATGTAACTTTGGCTTCTATGCTGCAGATGTGTCTGGACAACGAGGTCAAACTCGCCGTATGCCAACAGAGTCTGGCATTGTGGAACATGACGCCGGATGACTTAATAGACGGCGTGGAAATATTTGGAGCCACCACAATTATAGATTTGGCACTCAACTACGATCATGTCATGTACTTTTAATCCACCATTTCATACCTGAAAATAATCATTAAAGAATAAAAAAAACTAAGACAAATGGGATACAGTAAAGTCAACGAATGTGTCATTGCGACAGACCTATATTACTCTGTAGCAGATAATACCTGGGCGCGTGTCAACGAAGACGGCACCGTGTATATCGGTATGACGGACATCGCCCAAAGTCTGGCCGGCCCTATTCTTCATGCCAAAGCAAAGCCCGTGGGTAAAGTCAGGAAAAAGGGCCGTCCTATCGCGACCGTTGAGAGCGGTAAGTGGGTAGGGCCCATCAAAACACCGCTTTCCGGAGAGATTGTAGAGACCAACAAAGCATTGGAAGAGGATGTCCAACTGCTCAATAAAAGCCCTTATAACAAGGGATGGGTCGTCAAACTCCAACCCTCAGATCTCGAAAATGAACTCAAAGAGATGGTCACCGGAGACGAAGCCGTAGAACAGTACAAAGAAAAAATAGACCGCGACGGCATCCAGGCATGTGCGCACATCGAAGGGACCGAAGACTATGAATAGCATAGGCTGCGGGAGGAGCTTAATTTTTGTAATCAAAAAAATAAATGCGTATGCAACAAGCATTGGATCTCAGACAAAACAAGTATTCGGAGGTCAGTCAGGAGGAGAAGGATCGCCTATTTCAGGAATGTAAAGACGATGAGAGATGGCACCATATTTTGTACGGATGTTACGAATGTGGTATTTGTGTGGCGGCGTGCCCTTCGGCGAAGTTTTATGACTTCAGCCCCCGATTGATTGCTCAGTCGGTGGCAAGGGAAGACACAGATGCGATTTATACCTTGATGAACGATAGTGTGTGGGACTGCTCGCAGTGTTTTTCTTGTGACCGCTGCCCCAGGGGCAATTCGCCCGGACAGATCATCACGGTCATGCGGGAAGTGGCGGTCAAAAACGGTCTTCAGACCGCCAAGCAAGCCCTTGAAGGGTATGGGCGAATTATCTATAAGATTATGTCCACCGGCTCTCAAGTGTCTCCCGACATGCTCCAACCCAACGCCTTTCCGGATTGGGGGCATCACGTCAATGAAATCGCCGACAATCTGGAGGTCTGGCGGCGCGCCCTCCCTCCCGAGACCCTCCACACGACTGAAACCGGCTGGAAAGTCTCCGAAAAAACTATTATCGAACTCTATCTCATATGGCATATGACAGGTGTGATGGACTTGATCCAAGGTATAGATGATGGACTGCACATGATCCTGGTAGATGTCATGGAAGAGCGGCTCGAAGAGGCGGGGTATGATATAGAGTTTGATTAAAACACGATAGTAAAACATTTTGCAAACAAATAGTATAAGTTATGATACATCTTCCTGTAGTTAAAGCCAACGAAAGAGTCTTCAAAATTACTCCCGAAGAGGCTCCGACCCATGATTTGCGCGATGAGTTGTTCCAACTTGAAAAAGAAGGGGAACTCGAAGTCATCCGTGTTCCCGAACCGTATATGGAGGTGAAGACCAAGTATGGACGAACCAAAAAAATTCCATTGGAAAAGACCTGGCACCACAAGAGTTGCGGACAGTGCGGGCACATACCCGGTTACTCGACCTCTATCTTCTGGCTCAATAGAGCTTTTGGTCTCGATTATTACGATCCTACGGACCAGACTTCTTGTACCGCTTGGAATTATTACGCATCGGCTACCTCCAATCCCGAAGCGCAGGCTGCAGTGGCCATCCGTAATTTTGCTTCTGCCCACGAAGTGGGATATTTCCCGTTGATTCATTGCGGGACGAGTTTCGGTCACTACAAAGAGGTGCGGCATGCGCTGGTGCATCAACATGATTTGAGGAGGAAAGTCCGGGATATCATGAAAAAGCTCGGCAAGAAGCTCGTTATACCGGAAGAGATCGTCCACTACAGCGAATGGGTATTGGCCATGCGGGATCGCATCGCCGAACGGCAGGTCATAGATATGTCTCATATCACGGCAACCGTTCATCCGGCTTGTCATTATCACAAACTGATCGAAGAAGATGCCGTATATGAGAGTGAGATTTACGGTGCACAGCGCACGGCAATTGTGACCGCTTCATTGCAGGCTCTCGGCATCAATGTGGCGGATTATTCCTCCTGGTTTGACTGCTGTGGATTTGGGTTTAGGCATATCCTGGTCTCCAGGGATTTTTCCCGTTCTTTCTCGGTACAGAGGAAGATAGAGGTAATGAAGGAAGAGGCCAATCCGGATATCGTGGTCACTCACGATACGGGTTGCGTCACCACTTTGGATCAATCCCAGGTGGCAGGAAAGGCGCACAACATGAAAGTCGGACTACCGGTCATGGCAGATTCACAAGTTGCAGCACTGGCCATGGGGGCACATCCCTATAAGGTGTTGCAATTGCATTGGCACAATACGGACAACAAACCATTCCTTAGAAAACTCGGTATAGATGTCGATAAGAAATGGGCAGAGTTTCAGGCAGAATGTGATCTGATTAAAGCGGGCAAGAAGGAATACTTAACTTGGGAAGACGCTGAGAAGTAATAATGAAAAAGATATTTTTGAATCTATATAAAAACAAGGAAATATGGCAAACGAAAACGTATTAATCATCGGTGGGGGTGCAGCGGGAATAGAAGCTGCCAAAGGAGTATCCGCTATGGGATATAAGGCAATCCTGGTAGAAAAGCGAGATCGACTCGGAGGCACACCGGATGAAGAAAAGTACGCCGCTCTAACGCCGGACTTGCGAAATACAACCGAGGCTTTTGCTGAGTTGATGGCGCCCATTGTGGACAATCCATTGGTGGATATACATTACAACACATTGATTACGGGTGCAGAAGGCGAGCTGGGCAACTTTACGATTAAAGCCTTGCAACTCGGTAATGAAGTCGAATTTAATGTGGGCTCAGTCATCATTGCCACGGGTTTTAAGCACTTCGATCCGGGCAGGGAGACACAGAAGTATGCTTACTATGAATTGGATGATGTTATCACTCTGACCGATGCTGAAAAAATGCTCAGTCAGCACAAATTCGTTAGACCTTCCAATGGTGAAGAACCCAAGAGGATATGCTTCATACAATGTGTGGGTTCGCGCGACAGGCGATTGGGCAACGAGTATTGCTCGAAGGTATGTTGTGGGATTTCATCCAAACAATCGATAGAGATCAAAAAACTCCTCCCCGACTGCAAGGTCTATATCTTCTACATCGATATGCGAATGTATGGCTATTGGGAGAATGAAATATACTGGCCGGCACAAGAGGAGTACAAGGTCAACTACATCAAAGGAATGGCCACTGAAATCGTCAAAAAAGGGGATAAAGTCCTTGTAAAAGGAGAAGACACGACCTTTAGACGTCCGATGGAAGTTGAGATGGACATGGTCATTCTCGCTGTGGGCATGGAGCCCTCCGAAGGAACGAAACAAATGGCCAAGATATTTGGTGTCAACCAAAACAAGTACGGATTTATCGAGACGACAGGCGGTTGCCTCGATACGGTCAGCACCAATGTTCCGGGGGTATTTGCTGCCGGTGCGACGACGGGACCGGCGGATCTCGAAGATTCGGTATCTGCCGGAGCAATGGCTGCCATCAAAGCCTTGACCGCCATCCGTTCACTTGCGGTGCCGGCTTAACAAAGGACAAAAGATTTAGCAATTTAAATCCATCAGTATATGCGCCAACTCATCGATCTCGCCTCTGTCAAAGAATTTATGGCCGAAACCCTGGATAAGGTGGAGGAGCAATACTTAGTGCAGATGGCGGATGATATGGAGATCAAAAGTGCTTATTTCCAAAAAGTGTTGGCCCCGGAGTACTTGTCGCAAGCCACAGAAGAAGAATTACTTCAGGTATTGCGCTTTATCTTCTCGATAAAGCGAAAAGCAAAGGAAATCATTGAATCAATAGGCCTGAATGACCTGAAATCCGCTATTTACGATTTGATTTATGGCAGGAAGATGCTTGAAATACGATTTCAGACTTTTTGTAATAGAATCAAGCTCAGCGATAAGTATTTACGTGCGGATTTGGCCTCCGAATTATTGCATTTTACCAAACCGGATGAGTATTGGCTTTGGACGAGGTGGATGTGGAACCCCCGGACGAAGACGGGGTCCTTGCCCTTGGTGGTGACGGAGAACTTTGAGCTGAAGGGCAATAATTTAGGAGAGATCTACATCAATGTGGGGCGAGCTGTCGCTTTTGTGCATTCGATGTCTGAGTCGGGAGGATATCGGTTCATAAGCGAGCGGCTGTTTGGCACCAATGTGTTTTTGAGTTGTGTGTACGTCATATATGCCTATACCGTTCTCAAGATGCGTATGACCAAGGAGTTTAACAAAGTGATGCCGGGAGTGGTCGAGTTTTCGAGGCGCATCCTGGGCCTTTACCGGATCCGGGAATTGGATTTTTTGCAGCTACAGAGTTCTAATTAATCATTGACAAAATCAGCAATTTCATAAAATAAAATCTACAAGCAATGCCAATAGATAAAAGCCAAATATTCGAGAAGGAAAGTGTAGAGGTGGAAGGTGTAACCCTTACCGCTCAGTGGAACCGGATGTTTGAGCAGCGTGTCATCTTCGATTATGATACCGATGCGATGGATAAGGTGACTGCTGTCAAGGGAGCAGAATCCATGGGGTGGTGCTATCAGTGTACCCAATGTGTGCCGGTTTGTCCGGTAGAGCAAGCCGGTGGCGATTACGGGCCCAGGAAGATATTCCGCAGACTCCAAATGGGCATTGACCTCTTTACGAGTGATGACCTTTGGAAGTGTACGACCTGCATGAATTGCCTCCGGATGTGCCCCAAGGCAGTGGACATGATTCAGATTATGCCTGCCATCCGCGAGGAGTCCGTGCTCGAAGGCAATGTTCCGGACGAATTGCAGGAAGTGTTCGAAAAGACCTTTGAATACGGCAATCCGATGGGAGAGTCCCAACGCAAAAGAGCGGATTGGGTCAAAGATGCCGGCGTCGAGGTCCCCATTATGAAAGAGATCAAACGATCGGTAGACATCCTGTGGTTTGTCGAATGCTATCCCGCCTATCACAACCGCGGCAAAGATGCGGCAGCGGCTTTGGCCAAAGTGCTCAACGCCTTAAAGGTGGATTACGGTATTCTCGGGACAGAGGAAAAATGCTCTTGTGACTCCCAGCGACTTGCCGGTGAGACGGGGCTTTTCGAAGAGTTTGCAGAGCACAATATTGCCCTTTTCCGCAAGTACAAGGCTAAGACGGTGATGACGATGGACCCCCATGCCCTCAATGCCATGAAGCACGAGTATCCAAAGCTGGGGAGCAAGTCGAAAGTGCTCCATTACACCACTTTCCTCGCGCCCTTAATCGAAATAATGGACTTCAAAAAGGAACTCAATTATACGGTGACGTTTCATGATCCGTGTTACCTCGGCCGGCATAATGGCGAGTTTGAATCCCCCAGAAAACTGATTGAAGCTATCCCCGGCCTACAGCTGACGGAGATGGGACGTTGCAAGCAACAGAGCTATTGCTGCGGTGGCGGTGGCGGAGGTATGTGGCTCGACGGATTTATGGCCGACCACGTCAACGAAAGGCTCTCAGAAAACAGAGTCCGGGAGGCGGTGGAGACCGGAGCGGATGTTCTTGTCGTCTGCTGCCCCTACGAGGTTTCGCGGTTTGAAGATGCCGTCAAATCTACCGGAAACGAAGGCAAATTGATCGTAAAGGACATCGCAGAACTGTTGGCGGAGGCAATGGACTTGTAGGATGATTTGGCATGAAATGGTGGACTGAGGCATGAAATGGTGGACCGCAGGGCAGGACAAGGCCGGCGGGGTCTGTCTGTCGTTCCGTCCAAGAGAAGTAGTTGGGGCGGATGAAAGACCACCCGGCCGCTGTGCTATACCATTTTTTGTGAGAGTCATTGAGATGTCTCACAAAGGGAAAAAACTATTGGAGGTGGGACTTGGTAAGCCGTGCAGTCTGCCGGTAAGTGAAAATTGAATAACAAAAAATCTTAGAAAGGTGAAGGAAATAGGAAATTACATGATTGACACGAGCCTGTATTATGATCCGGAGAATCTCTTCTGGCTCCGTCATAACAAGGGTTTCGTGCGTATAGGATTCAATCCCTTGTTGCAGGAGACCAGCGGCTCTTTTGTAGCAATTGTTTTTGAGAATACAGACCGTACGCTTTCCAAAGGCGCTACCTTCGGCTCGGTAGAAGCCGAGAAGCATGTAGCTCAACTCGTCATGCCCATATCCGGTAAGATCGTCGTCTTCAACGAGAAAGTGGTGCAAAATCCGCGCCTGATGAATACCGACCCTTATGGTGAAGGCTGGCTGGCTGAAATTGAATGCGACCAATTCAATGAGCAAAAAGACCATCTGATATACGGTGCCGCAAACATCGAAAAGTGGATGGAATCCGAAATAGCAAAATACGAAGACAAAGGATGGATAGCACGACCATAACACATATTGCGGAAACGGAAGAGATAAAAATCTTGAAGGCCAATTTTGGCAAAACGGTGCATTTTTTTGCTCCGGGGCTCAAGCATTACGAGATACCGGAATTCAAGCCCGGTAACCCCAATGCCTTTCTCCCCATTAGCCTGACGGGCAAGGCCTGCGCATTGGACTGTGACCACTGTGACAAGAAGATATTGGAACCCATGATACCGCTCGATCCCAAAAGGGGGGTATTCGACATGGCAAAGACCCTTCAATCGCGAGGTACAGAGGCATTGTTGATCAGTGGTGGGTCAATGAAAAACGGTCAGGTACCGTTTCTCAAACACATCGAGCAGATAAAGCGGATTAAGGACGAATTGGGGATGAAGATCATTATGCATACGGGGCTGGTAGATGAGGAGATGACACAAGGGCTTCAATATGCCGGAGTAGATGGTGTGGCATTGGATATTATCGGGGCAGATGAGACGATACGCGAAGTCTATCACATGGATGCGACTGTAGAGTCCTTTGACGAAAGCCTTCGCTTACTCGACAAATACAATTTGAGTACAAGACCCCATATCATCCTTGGATTGCATTATGGAAGAATGCTTGGAGAAGAAAGGGCGCTCGAGATGATCAGCCAATATAAGACGCATGCATTAATACTGGTCATATTGACTCCTTTGCATGATACCAAGATGTGGGGGGTAGAGCCTCCACCGGTAAGCGAAGTCGAAGCCTTCTTCCTTCGCGCCCGGCGGAAAATGCCGGATACCAAAATATTGGTGGGCTGTGCCCGACCGGGAGGCGAGTACAAAAAACAAGTGGACCGGGCTGCCATCAAAGCAGGCCTCAATGGCATCGCCTATCCCGCACAAGGGATTATCGATTATGCCGCTTCTTATGGTTTGCGCCCCGCATTTTATGAAAATGCTTGCTCTTGTGGAATAGATTGACAACCGATGGATAAATTGTACTGGAGATATATTGACGAAAAGGAAGTGACCGGCTCTTACGGATTGGCAGCCGATGAGCATTTTATGCTGGCCGTTACGCAGGAGGATTATCCCTTCCCCGCCAATCTCCGTTTGTACAATTACGCGGACTACAGCGCCCTCTGTGGCAGATTCCAAAACCTTTCGGCCGAAATTGACCTGCAGAAATGCAGTGAATTGGGTTATGATGTAGGGCGCCGGCTTACCGGCGGTGGAGCGATTATTATGGGCCGGGAGCAGTTGGGTTTGTGCCTGACCATCGACGGCGCTCAGATAGAATACAAAAATACACGCGACCTCTACCGGCATTTTGCCACACCGGTTATTGACGCTCTCGCACAAATGGGAATCCATGCCGGATTCAAATCCAAAAACGATATCGAAGTCGAAGGTAAAAAAATCGCTGGTTTGGGCGTACATATCGACAAGGCCGGTGGCCTACAATTTCATACTAGCCTGCTCGTCGATCTCAATATCAACGATATGCTGGAAGTCCTCCGGATCCCTATCCAAAAATACGATGACCGCATAAAAATCCGGGCGGTCAATCAACGTATGACCACAGTAAAAAAGGAAGCCAACGGACATTACGGTATGGAGCAGGTGAAGCAGATTATCCGGGAGTCTTTCAGACGGTATTTTGGTATCTTTTTCGTAGAGAAAGAAGTTACCGAAACTGAGAAAAGGGCAATAGCCGCTCTTGAAGATGCGCGCTACAAGCATCCGGATTGGCTATATCAATTCTCCCCCCGGGAGGACCTGTCGGGCATGAGCTTGTATAAAACCCCGGCCGGCCTGCTGAGAACATACATCGGACTAAAGGGAGACACCATCAAATCCGTCTTGATCACCGGAGATTTTATGGAGGCCGTACCTGTCCTTAGGGACATAGAGGCTCAGCTCAAATGGTCGCCCCTGGATGCCGCTTACATAGGAGAAATAATCCGCCAAGCCTATGAGAGACATAAGCATAGCCAAAGATTGTTAAAACAGGAGGACCTCCTGCATGCGATTATGTTAGCCGGTCGGAAGGCAAAGGTGGCATTGGAGTATCACTACAACGGCTCCTGCTATTACCCCAAACAAAAAGCGGATGCCTTATGAAAAAAACGATAGACACGAAGCTCGAAAATAAAGCTATCCGCGTCCAATTGACCAACAGAGCGGTGAAGGCGCTTCAGCGGCAAACGACTCCGGTATTTATTGGTCTGGAACTCTACTTCAGTTGCCTGGTCAAAAAGCGTATAGTGGCCTTTGACCGGCGACCCGGGCGGGAGGTATTTAGGATAGACGATAAGCTATTTATGTACTTTCGTCCCGTTCAGTCCAAGTCTTGCAATATACACGAATTGAAGGGGGCAAATAGTCCGGTCTTGATCGACTTCTCTGTCGTAAAGAGGCGGGCTTTAATCCCAAAATATGTAGAAATCGACTATAAAAAAGGCCGATGGACGGGAGATTTTACGTGGCAGCTAAGGGGAAAACGCGCTTATGCGTAGAGAAAAAATAATTCATACAACTACTTATATTTTATGAAGATACCAATAAATGTTTTAAACGCACCTGTAGCGGAAGAGACCAAGATAAGTCCTGATTATGTTCGTATCAGTGCCGCCAGTGCAATGGCACTCAGGATGCGTTCGGGTCGTTTTGCGCGCGAATTTGATTTCGGGGGCATCAACATCCTGCTCAATTACGAAGAGGGGTGTTACTCTGATTGTGGATACTGCGGACTGGCCCGTACCCGTCCGGGCAATTACGAAGAAAAATCCTTTATCCGTGTCGAATGGCCACTGGTCAATATGCAGGAACTCGCTAAGCGAATGGGGGAGTATAAAGACAAACTCACCCGCTTGTGTATCTCACAGGTCACCCATGGCCGCTCGCATAAGGATACCATCGCCATCACAAAATTGATTAACCAATACGTCGATACCCCTTTGTCTATCCTCGCTGCTCCTCCCGTCCTCAATCGGGAGAGATTGCAGGAGTATAAGGACCTCGGGGTGGATATGATTGGTATCGGCCTCGATGCGGTATCCGAGTCCGTGTTTTACCAACATCGTACCAATGTCCCCAATGGTAAGCTCAGCTGGGACAATTATTGGGATATTATTTATGCCTCCAGGGACATATTCGGCCCGTGGAAGGTCAATATCCACACGGTCGTGGGGTTAGGGGAGACGGATAGAGACCTCGTGGAGATATTTTATCATCTCTACGAGAGACAGATTCTCCCATACCTCTTTAGCTTTAATCCCGAACCGGATTCCAGGATGGGTGACTGGGATAGGGCACCGATCACCCGCTGGCGAAGAATCCAATTAATCAAACACTTGATAGAGCATAAAAACTTGGCCAAAGAGGATATCGTCTTTGATGACAATAACAGCATATCAGGGCTCAAGGTGAGCAATGCTGACATCCGGGAGGCGGTCGAAGGTCTGGATAAGGGCAAGCCATTTAAGACGGACGGATGCCCTTCGGCAGACAATGGGGATGGGTGCTCCCGGCCCTATGGCAGCTATAGGCCGACGGATTCCTACAGGGATTTTCCATTCCTGCCGGAAGACGATGATATCGTACAGATTAGAGAAGAACTTCAACTCGAAGATTTATTGATAAAATAATTATTGAAAATTTTAAAACTAACCATTATGAATATCGTAGTAGCAATTAAGCAAGTTCCCGATTTGGTAGAAGAACTTGAGCTCAACGATTCCGGAACGGATCTGGATCGTGAGTGGCTTAAATTTAAAGTCAACGAATTTGATGAGCATGCATTGGAAGCGGCCTTGCTTCTCAAAGACGCGCAAGGTGCTCAAGTAACTGTAGTAGCACTTGACAATGGTCTCGATATCGACAAAGCGCTTTATGCAGCCGCAGCCAAAGGCGCCGACCGGGTCGTAAAGGTGACTGGAGAATTCGAAGGATATGTATCGAGCCATGCAGCGGCCAAAGCATTGGCAGGAGTGATTTCGGGGATGTCTCCGGACCTGGTGCTCACAGGAGTGCAGGCGGTGGATGATTTGGATGGACAGTTGGCAGTACTGCTCGCTCACGAGCTGGGCATGCCCCACATCACGGTCGTTACCGATATCGAGGTCAACGGTTCGACTGCGACCGTCCAAAAAGAATACGGCGGCGGTATGGTCGGCGAATTTGAAGTACAGCTACCAGTGACCCTGGGTATTCAGGCCGCAGCAGAGACCCCCCGTTATGTCCCTGTTGCTAAGGTACGTCGTGCCATGAAAAGCACGGACATCGAAGAGATATCCGGAGATGCCGCCGGTGCCGGTGCCGGCTTTGAAGTGACCAAAATGTTTAAGCCGGAAACCGGACAAGGTGCTGAAATGCTCTCGGGTTCTGCCGATGATGTAGCGGCCCGCATCGTAGAGATTATCAAATCCAAGGGAGTTTAAACTTTTTAATTTTTCAATCTATAAAATAGAAGAATCATGACATATGTAATCATAGAGCACAATAATGGAAAAATAGAAGATATCAGCTTCGAAATGTTGGGTAAGGCCAGGGCCATGGGCAATGGAGTGACGGCTGTTTTACTCGGCAGTGGCACCGGTGATATGGTAGCACAACTCGGAGCAGCGGATAAGGTAATCGTATGTGATGACCCCGCATTTGCCAATTTTAATCCTGAAGCAGCCTGCAAGACGGCTTCTTCGATTCTCTCCGGCAATACGGGAGATATCATCTTGGTAGGCAACACCTCCATGGGCATGGAAATAGGACCGGGTCTAAGTGCGTCCCTTGGTATCCCTTTAGTGGCTTATGTGACTGATATTGCTGACGGCACGGTAACCAGCTCGCTTTACGGCGGCAAGATGAGTGTACAGTCTGCAGTCTCGGGAGGATATATCGCCTCAGTTATGGCGGGCGCTTTTCCCGGGGATGACGGTAGAGTAGATGGAAGTCCGGCTACCGAAGCGGCGACAGCTTGTGTCACCTCGGACCTGAAGGTGCGATTTAAGCAGCTCATCGCCCCAGAAGGAGGAGATGTCGATATCACGCAGCAAGATGTGCTGGTCAGTGTAGGGCGCGGTATCCAAAACGAAGATAATCTTGAAATCGTAGAAGAGTTGGCGCAAAAATTGAATGCGGCCGTGTCTTGCTCCCGTCCTATTGTGGATAACAAATGGCTACCCAAGAGTCGACAGGTTGGAAAATCCGGTCTTAAAGTCAAGCCAAAAGTATATCTGGCCATCGGTATCAGCGGTGCGCCTGAGCATATCGAAGGAATGAGAGATGCAGATACCATTATCGCCATCAATACGGATGAAAATGCGCCCATCTTCGACTATGCGGATTATGGTACGACCGAGGACCTCTTTGATGTCGTCCCGGCTATTACCGAAAAACTCTAAGACTACCGGAGGGGCGTCCACTTACTGCTTTCCGGGTGGTAATGAGGAGGCTACCCTCTATACTTTGCTTTTTACGGATTAAAACTAGAAATTATGGAAGTAACTCGCGAAATATTCAGGCATTTTCCCAAGTGGATGGAACTGACCTTTTATATCGTCGCTTTTTCGGCTATCGGTATTTTCCTCTATGGTTTTTATCGTAGATACAAGAAGTACAGAAGGGGAAGGGACTCCGGCCGGTTTAATAACCTCGCCGGGCGATTTTCGTCGGCGCTTAAAAAAATGGCTACCCACGAGACCATTAGCAAGCGCGATGCCGTGGCAGGGTGGGGGCATTTCTTGATTTTTTGGGGATTTATCGTGCTGCTGATAGGGACGACCATCATCGCTATAGATCACGATTTTCTCGAGGCGGTATTTGGTATATCCATCTTAAAGGGGACTTTCTACAAGTGGTTTTCTTTGGCTATGGATGTCTTTGGCGTGGCCTTCATTGTGGGCCTTTTGATGATGATATTTCGTCGGGCGAAGAAGCCCCCCCAATTGGATTATGCCCGTGTTGACCTCAAGAAAGGGGAGTACGATAGAAAGGGCTATACCGTTGATGATAAGATATTTGCCTGGATTTTGTTAGCGATTGGCATTACGGGATTTATGATTGAGGGCTTGAGGATAGCAGTGGATATGCCGTCCTTTGAGGTTTGGTCTCCGGTGGGATGGAGATTGGGGCATTGGTTTAGAGGTATTGGTTTCACCTCCGATGCAGCCTTCAAAGGGACTTATTGGGTGCATGCCGTCGCAGTGATGGCCTTTATCGCACTCATTCCATTTTCCAAAGCCATGCATATGCTGGTGGACTTCCTCAATCTGATGTTCTCTGATCCGATGTCCGCCCGCCGTCTTCCCGGCGTTACAGAAGAGAAGATGAAGGAGAGTATGGGGTATATCAAGCTTGAAGATTTTACCTGGAGCGAATTAATGGACTTTGATGCCTGTACCAAATGCGGAAGGTGCCATGTGGCTTGTCCTGCCCGCACGGCGGGTACGGCTTTGTCTCCACGTGACATCATACTCGACCTACGAACTTATGCGGATGAAAAGATGGGTACTCCGGAATTATTCCAACAGACCTTCTCAGGCAAACAGAATGGCAAGGGCAAAGAACCCGCACTGGCTGGAGGTATTATCTCCCAAGATCGATTGTGGTCCTGTACGACATGTATGGCTTGCGTAGAAGCTTGTCCCGTAGGCATCGACCATCTAAACACCATCGTCAATCTCCGGCGCGCACTGGTGGAAGAAGGCGATATGGAAGATATGCTGCAGGATACTTTACAGAATCTCGGTGATTACGGCAATTCCTTTGGCAAGTCCGACCGGATGCGGGCCCGTTGGACAAAAGGGCTCGATTTTAAAATTAAAGACGCCCGAAAGCAAGAAGTCGAATACCTTTGGTTTGTCGGGGATTACGCGTCTTTTGATGCGAGAGGACAGGAGATTTCACGCAAGGTGGCTACGATTTTACACCGTGCAGGAGTGGATTTCGGTATTCTGTACGAGGCCGAAAAGAACTCCGGAAATGATGTCCGCCGCGTAGGCGAGGAGGGCTTGTATGAAATGTTGGCGGAGGAGAATATCGAGACCTTAAACGATGCTAAATTTAAGACCATCTTCACCACAGATCCCCATTCACTCAATACCATTCGCAATGAGTATCCGGATTTTGGTGGAAACTACACGATCCTGCACTATACCGAGTTGATTGCCAATCTCATTAAGGATGGAAAGATACCGATCTCCAATAAACTCAATAAGCGGGTGACCTATCATGATCCGTGCTACCTCGGCAGGTACAACGGAGAAACAGAAAATCCAAGAGATATTGTCAATGCATTGGGTTGTGATTTGGTGGAAATGCCTCGCAATCGAAGTAATTCCTTCTGTTGCGGAGCCGGGGGAGGAAGGATTTGGATGGATGACAGTCATATGACGGAGCGGCCGAGTGAAAACAGGATTAAGGAAGCGCTTTCGCTAGATGGTGTGGACGTATTTGTCGTCTCTTGTCCTAAGGATTATGCCATGTTTACAGATGCCGTGAAGACCAGCGGTAATGAGGGTAAAATCGAGGTAATGGATATTATTGATCTCGTAGGAGAAGCGGTTGGCCCTGAGGAAGCAGCTGTAGAAGAAGCGTAGTAATGTAAATGTAGATTTATGTATGACACCACCCATTTCCCTTTTACGGCGATTGTCGGGCAGGAGGAGATGAAGTTGGCTTTGGTGCTGACAGCGATAGACCGTAAGATTGGGGGAGTTCTGATAATGGGGCACCGTGGGACGGCCAAAAGCACTGCAGCGCGTGCTCTGGCCGCGCTGCTTCCACCTAATAAAACGGATGTCCTCTTTGCAGAGATACAAATAGGAGAGCGTCGGGAACGCGTCCGGCTCCAATTTGGGGAGAAGCATCATTACGCCCCCATTGTCGACCTGCCACTCAATGCGGGAGAGGACAGGGTACTCGGTACGCTCGATATCGAGCTCGTCCTCAACGAAGGTAAAAAAGCCTTCGAACCCGGACTCTTGGCTTTGGCTCATGGCGGATTTTTATACATCGACGAGGTCAATCTCCTGGAAGATCACCTGGTAGATATCTTGCTCGATGTCGCCGTCAGTGGAATCAATATTGTCGAAAGGGAAGGGATGAGTATCCGGCATCCCGCTGATTTTGTTTTGGTGGGGTCCGGCAATCCAGAAGAGGGAGACTTGCGCCCGCAGCTATTGGACCGGTTTGGACTTTATACACAGGTCGACACCATCCGGGATATCCGGCAAAGAACCGAAATCATCCTCCGTACCGAGGCTTTTAAGAATAATCCGGAGGCATTTGTCGAAAGCTGGAAATCTCAGGAGAACGAACTGCGAAACCGCATTGTAAAAGCGCAATCTCTTGTCCAGCAAGTCGATATATCCGAACGGTTGATCGCCAAGACCATCGAACTTTGTCTCATGCTCAAGATCGATGGCCACAGGGGTGATATCGTCATGATCCGCTCGTCCAAAGCATTGGCTGCAATGGAGGAGAGAACAGAGGTTCAGGTCAATGACATCAAGCGGGTCGCTTCTATGTGTTTGCGTCATCGCTTGCGCAAAGACCCCCTGCAGGAGATCGATTCGAGTGAGCGTATTCAAGAAGCTTTGGAACAGTTGTTTGTCGGGTAAATCGACCGCTAATATGTTAAACCATTTCATACCATGCAATCATTCTTCGGACAGAAAGATCCCTTCATTGCACTTTGTCTTTTGGCCGTCAATCCGGGTCTCAAAGGGGTGCTTATTGGTGGTCCGAAAGGTACGGGGAAGACCTCTATTTGCAGGGCGGCGAAAGCTCTTTGGCCGGATGCTCCATTTGTCAATGTCCCATTGAATTGTAGCCTCGAAAGACTGACCGGAGGAGTGGATTTGAGATTTGAAGAGGGCAAGACACACCTCGTTCACACCCGTGGATTAATCGAAAAGGCGCAGGGCGGTGTCCTCTTTGTCGATCAAATCAATCTACTTGAGGAAGGCCTCCAACAAACGATACTTCAAGCCTTATCAGAAGGTTTTTTAAGGCTTGAAATGGTGGGCTTGTCGAAGAAAATTAAAACAAATTTCAGCTTGATCGCCACATTTGATCCGGAAGAAAAACCACTCTTACCCTCTTTGCGCTCCAAATTGGCCTTCATAACCTATACGCGTACGATAGGGCATTTGCCGATGAGAATGTATATGGCCAACAATTTTGAGCAAAGTCTGTATATCGCTCCCGACATTATTCATAGAGTCCAAAAAGCCAAACGGCTATACCCGGATATCACCATCACCGAAAAACAAATAGTCAAAATTTGTGAGTTGGCTACTCTGATGGGAGTGGAGGGCAATAGTCCCGAGTGCTTTGCCGTCCAATGTGCCAAAGCCAATGCGGCGCTCAGCCATCGGGCAGCTGTCGCTATCGAAGATGTGGACCTCGCCAGCCGTCTGGTCTTTATGAGCAGGTTTACCAATCACGAGATGGTATCCGATGTAAAAAATGGTAAATCCACCCCTTCTAAAGATCAAACGCCCGAAAAGAGGAGAAAGGAAGAGTCCAAACGGCAACACAAGGGGTCCGGACCGGACCATCGCTCCCAAAGCCACCGGCAAAACGACCCCTCCAAAAAGGATCAACCCGAGACAATGAAATCCGAAACAAGGGAAGTATCCGTATTTCAGGATGAGGAAGCCCCTTCTTTGAGCTTCCCGGAGTTTGCGGCTAAGACCAAAGCTTCCAAAGGAAGTGGTCGCCACGTGGATGCCTACAATTTCAAGCGTGGAAGGCATGTACAATCCGTCCCCGGCGATCCCAAGAAAGGACACCTTGATATCCTGGCAACGATAAAAGCCGCCGCTCGCAATAATCCGGTCAATAGGAGGGGCAAGGCCCCGGTGATCAGACCGGCTGATATTCATATTAAGAAATACAAACAAAAAAGTGGACTGCTCTTTATATTTGCCGTCGATGGCTCGGGCTCCATGGCCATCAATCGGTTGGGTGTTGTGAGAAAGGCGATTACCGGGCTACTCGAAAAGGCTTATGTGCACCGCGACAAAGTGGCGATGATCTACTTTAGAAACAAGGAGGCTAAGTTGATTCTCTCCCCGAGTAATAGCCTCTCCAAAGCCTCACAGGTCTTGCGTTCTTTCACAGCCGGTGGGAAAACCCCTTTGTCCAAAGCACTTATCGAGGCCTTCTCCCTTGCAAAACAAGCGCGTTCAAAATGGGACGTCGCGGGGACAGTATTGGTTTTGTTTACAGATGGGAGAGCCAACATGCCCTACAAAAATATCGAAGGGCGATCCGACGAAAGTGTCGCTTTGCAAGAAATACGTCAATTGGCCGGGGCACTCAACAAAGAAATTATCGCCTCAATCATCTTTGATACCAAGCGATATAAGGCGGACAACGCCGAAGCCAAATCCCTTGCAAACCTGCTTGGAGGTAAATATATCTACATTCATCACTCCAACACCGCTTCTGTTACGACGAGTGTACTGGAAAAGGAAATTGACCGCATCAGAAAAGAAAAATAAAGCCTACATTTACACCATAAATATATTTATGCTGGGAAGTTTAAAAACATATTTGCAGGATCCCTTGCTCAAGAAGATGTACGACGATATTCGTTCCGTAGGTCCCGTAAAGAGTATTTCCCTCGACCTGACCCATCGTTGTAATCTACGCTGTAAGGGATGTTATTATTTCGAAGAGGGGATGGACCGGCATCGTTCTCCGGAGGACGAACGTCTGTTTGATGCATTTTTGAATCGCGAAGCGGAAAGAGGAACCAATTTTATCACCATAGTCGGGGGAGAACCCTCCTTGGAGATAGGTAGAATACGCAAAATATACGCTCGATTTAAGCTTAGCATCGCCACCAACGGACTTAAGAAAATACCGGTCGATGGCCTCGAAAATATCCCCATAGGGGTGGCTGTCTGGGGCAGTCGTGAGACCGATCGCTTCTTGCGGGGGAATGATAAAATTGACATTTTTGAAAAGGCGCTAGACAATTATAAAAATGACACTCGTGCCTTTTGGTACTACACGGTAGCTCCCGGGCTGTCAGAAGAAATACCAGAAGTAGTCAAAACTTGTATAGACAATGGGAATAGAGTGTTATTTAATTATTACTCGGATCAAGCAGGCCTCGGGGGCAAATTTGATTATCGCAGTGGATTTGAAAAGGTCAGGGCTCAAATCGACCGGATGATCGAACTTTATCCCGGTCAAATATTCATGACGCCCTATTTCAATAAAATAATCTCGACGGGTCAACTGTTTGATATGAAATGGGGCTATGAAGTCTGCACCAATATCTCCACCAACCTCCCTTCCAATGCGGCACGCATGGACAATGGATATCCATACAACCCCCATTTTAGGGCTTACCATGCTGATTTTGAGACTGTGAGGCGTTGTTGTACGGGTGAAACCCGGGATTGCGCCTCTTGTTTTGACACCTGGGAGCACTTTTCATGGATTATGGTGCACTTGCGAAAGCACCTCAGCACCAAAGAGGATTTTACCAATTGGCTTTCTACCATGTACTTGTTTTATACTATTAACCGATTGGTCGATACCGAAGAGGGGATGTCGCAGCTCCAAAGTCTACTGAGCCGTCAACAACCTATCTCTAGCGAGTAGGGGCAGAAAGATAAAACCATTGCAAGAATAAGCAGTCTATCAATATATTTATATTTTGGGACAACTCGGAAAGAAAAGTGCGGTATTTGTGCACCTTTGGCTTTCATTATACGTTATAAGTAATATCTCCTGTGGCAATCAAAACACGGAATGGATGCATATTAGTAATAGAGTGCGCTCAATTATTGTTGTATTTTAGTACCGGAGATGATAAATGAATAATCGAACATATGAAGTCCAAATTGCTTAAAGTATCGCTCATCGCACTTTTGATGGTCCCTTTCCTCATAGGGATATTTGCTAAAATACCCGTTTTTACTCCGAGACAGCAGCGCAAACCACCTCCTAAGATCATACGGACATGCTGTCAGTTTGGCTCCGATGTAACGATGTTTGGGATGCCTTTTCGCAAGCTCAATGCCATTTCTGCGCCTGCATTGCTCGGTCAGCATGTGTATTTGGGGGACAAAGAGGAGAACAATGGCATCATTTATACCCACCGGGGAGGATTTATTGATGTCGGGCATTTGCGGGATCAAGCGGATTGGACAGCTTTTTTGTACTTTAATATTCTTCAGAATAGAAGCAAGCAAGAGATGAACATACGTCTCGGTAGGGAGGGCGGGGTCAAATCCCTGGTGGTTAAAAATGCTCCTGAGCTGACGGACCGGGATCGATTGGCCATCGCGGGGCATATAGCGTTTGACCTTTCGGTATGGCATGAACTCTCGACCTGGTTTGGCGTGTCTTATATTCCATTGATTCCGGAGCGCTACTCGAGTTTTTCTCCGGAAGACTTGTATTCCAACGCATTGGGCGTCCTGTTGGGAATGGATGCAATACAGAGCGCACGCCCTTTTGAAGCTGCGATGACTCGTGCGATACAAATTACACTGGACACGCTGATGACTGTGGAGACGATTGAGGATACCAAAAAATGCATGCAGGCGGTGGAAGGGAAATGGTGGACAAGAAGGGTGCCTTTGCCCAGTGGGCGTTTTTTAATCAATCGATATTACGATGCCTATCGGCCGCTACAACCCTGGCTCATTCCACAAGACGAAGGACATTTTGTGCCGAAGGAGATCAGGTTAGTGGACAAGACAATTGGAGGGCGGCCATTGACGGATTATTACACCTTGAAGATACGCACCAACTTTCAAGTGCCTGTCAAAAAGATTTTCCCGGAGCGCAAGACACATGAAATTACCAATATGGATTTTCCCGCTATGATTCGATGGGTCCGGGAAGATGTGGCGCGCAAAGAAGCGAGACACGCAGGGAAGGGGTAGCACATTAGAAAGGGCAAGTGAGATGCTGTTCGGGTTATCTCTTTTGGCGTTGGACAGAGACAAAATCCCATTTGCCATTATTTGGATTGTATTTAAACCGGTAGATATTACGGCGTACATCGCTTTCTGCATGTAGGGTGTAATTGAAGTCTATCCCCTTGAGCTCCATCACTCCCCCTTTAAAAAAACGTATGCGGTGACATTTGTCCGTCGATCCACCCTGTACGGCGCTTAGTGATAGGACAAATTCGGGCTCTGAAGCGGTGATTTCCCCTGCCGGACCGAGTTTTATCCTGTAAATATCTGAGGTTCGAGCAGAGCCGTAATAGAGGTATTTGGCGACTTTGTCATTGAATACGGCCAGCCCTATCGCATCGATTCCCTCTTTTTTGTCGAGTATTTTGCCGCTGTGTACATCGATTTGTAGAATTCTGCCCCGTTCGTTTTCGAAGTCCGATCCGTTGACGGTGGAAGCGTATAGGGATTTGGTATCACAATCATAACTCAACCCCAGGAAGTTGAATGGATTGGAGGCATCAGAAGGGTGTTGGACGGGCAGCTCTTTGAAAACCTCCATTTTGCCGCTCTTGGTGTCCACTTTGTAGATTTTGCTCTGGTCTTCAGGCTTAAATTGGTCGATACTGACGTAGGGGACAGGAGCTGCGTAGATATTGCCATGTTCATCCAGTGCATAGGGCCCAAGGGCTCCGGCATCGTCCCATGTCGGGAGCTGGAATACCTTGCCGTTTTTGGAAGCTTCTACGATGGCCAGACCCCGGGCACGGGTTTGACTCAGGTCGATAAAAACCGGTTGTCTCAGATGATAGGTCTTGATGTATTTAGGCAATTGCTTGCAATAATCCGCTGCTCCGAAAGGGAAATGGTCAGGGACACGTTTTTTGTGGGGTTGGAGGAGCCCCCAAGCTCCAACCAAGACGCCTATGATGACTCCCATTAGGATAATTTTCCAAGGGAAAGTACTCTTGGTCTTTGTTTTCGGGGAAGTAGTGGACTTGTTCTTCTTTTTAGACATGGCGAGGTAAAGTTTGTGCAAAGATATATCATTGAGTGCAATCCGGGGTGATGGCCGTCTTTGGGGGTGTGTGACAAAGTGCACGAATTCAATACTTCTCTTTCAAAGTTAATGGTCAACAATGCTCTTATGTTTATTCTGCGGGGTAAACAATTGGAGAATTATGATTTGTCTTCGTCCTATATGAATTATAGGCACACGCACTATTTATCACCTCTATAACCGGCTTTTGTTGTTATTTTGTTGGCACAAGATTCATAGTGTATTAACACAGAACTGTTTTCCCTCTCTGT
Source organism: Saprospiraceae bacterium (assembly GCA_027080725.1). Lineage (GTDB taxonomy): Bacteria > Bacteroidota > Bacteroidia > Chitinophagales > Saprospiraceae > JALSTN01. Next base: position 13,891 of record JALWRC010000025.1, on the reverse strand, counting down.
GTTCTCAGTGTTTACCTCACACCGGAGAGGCTTTTCGTCTGCGTTTTTGTGTCTATGAAGCTATAGCCCACCATTTCATATCAGAAAAAAGCATAATGTATAATTTTTGTAAATTTGCGACGAATATGTCCAAATAGTCAAAAATATGTATGCATACATCAAAGGGGAATTGACCGTCAAAAGCCCGACCTATGTCGTCCTGGAAACGGGTGGGATAGGGTACCGGATACACATCACGCTCCACACCTTTTCGAAGGTAGAGCATTTGTCGAGTACCCGGTTGTGGATATATCAACATGTCAAGGAAGACAGCTTGGCGCTTTATGGGTTTTTTACGGAAGAAGAGCGGGATATGTTTGCGCTGCTTATATCGGTCTCCGGGATCGGTCCCAACACCGGTCGGTTGATTTTGTCGTCCATGACGACGGCGGAGGTCTCTTCTGCCTTGATGCATGAAGACGTGGCAGCATTCAAGCGCATCAAAGGCGTCGGACCGAAGACCGCCCAGCGCATTATCATTGATTTGAAGGACAAAGTGACCAAATTGGCCGGGACCGCGTTAATCTCCAAAGCAGCAGGCAATACCTCCCTTGATGAGGCGTTATCTGCATTGTTGGCGCTTGGGTTCAAGCGCTCTCAGGTCAAACAAGCCCTGGATCAAGTACACAAATCAAATCCGGAAGCTACAAAAACGGAAGACTTTATTCGACTGGCCTTGAAAAAGTTGTCTTAGTGTAGTAGTAATACAATGTTAGGAGTATCCCGGGCGTTATATGCCTTTATAGCACCTTGTTGTTCTTTCGTAAGCTTTTAAAAGAAAATTTTATTTAGAATATGAGTATGGGTCGGAAGCATTTTATGCCTAAAAAGAGACATGTGTTGCTCACATTACTTTTTCTCATTGGAGCCACTTCTTTTATTGGCGCTACTAATATATCGGATTCGTTTTCGGATGAGAATCCATATAGCGCAGAGTTGGTTTTGGCAGCGCCTGATACCATACCGGTCAAGGACAGGACCGGCAATTTTTTGACGACAAAGAAGAAAAACCCTTTTGAATTAAAAGACCCTTCCGGGGTAGAAAAAGAGGTGACGTATGATCCTAAGACGGGCTTATATGTGTTGCACGAGCGCATTGGAGATTTGGAGATGCGCCCTCCGACCTATATGACCTTTGACGAGTATGTAGCATGGAAGGCAAAACAGGATGAGAAAGCATACTTTGGGGCATTGGCCGGTACGGGGGATAAATCAACCGGAGTTAAACTAAAAGTAGACCCCTTTGAAAAGTTTAAGGTAAAAAAATCCCTCGTGGACAAGCTCTTCGGGAGCAATACCATGGAGATAAAGCCTCAGGGGAATGTGGATCTCAACTTTAAGCTGTTCTTCGAGCACAACGAAAACCCTCTTATTGCTCCTCGATTTCAAAACAGATACACGCCAGACTTCACACAGGATATTCAGCTTGGGGTGTCGGGTAAGATTGGTGAAAAAATCAACCTCAATGCCAATTTTAACACGAGTGGGACGACGTTCAACTTTGATGACATTTTCAAACTGAGTTACAATGGCGGCAACCAGTTCTCGGAAGATGACATCATACAGGGGATTGAAGCCGGTAATGTGTCGATGCCATTGAAAAGCAGTTTGATTCGCGGTGGACAAAGTCTGTTTGGGGTAAAGACGGAACTCAAGTTCGGGCATCTGCACTTGACGGCCCTTGCTTCACAGAAAAAATCCAAGCAAAAGACGATCAGTCTAAAATCCGGGGCGCAAATCCAACAGTTTGAGGTTCGCCCGGATGAATACGATGAGAATCGACATTTTTTCCTCTCATACCATGCGCGCAATTCGTATGAACGTTCGCTTGAAAATCTTCCTGAAGTAACCAGTTTGATTAAAATCCGCAACGTCGAAGTTTGGATGACGGACAACAATATCGGATCGACCAATACCAATGTCCGGGATATTGTCGCGTTGGCGGATTTGGGGACAGCCGACACTTCGAGGTATCACATCTTGATGAAATCCAGGATTGCCCCTTCCGGACCGGCTAAAAAGGATTTGTATGGTGTTCCCCTTCCCTACAACAAGGCCAATAAGCTGTATGAAATATTGACACAGAGTCCGGGCAGCCGACAGCGAAGTAATGTGGTGGATTTTCTCCAGGCCAATGGACTAAAGCAGACGCGTGATTTCGAAAAAGTACGAGCTCGTAAACTAACTTCCAGCGAGTTCTCTTACAACCCGGATTTGGGCTTCATATCGCTCAATGTCCGCCCACGCCCCAATCAGGTGGTAGCGGTATCGTATGAGTATGTGTATCGCGGCAAGATATATAAAGTGGGAGAGTTATCCAGTGATATTCCTTCGGATTCTTCCTACAATGTGGTGTTTACCAAAATGCTGAAGAGCACAGGACAGTCCACTAAGCTTCCGGCTTGGGATCTGATGATGAAAAACGTTTATCCCTTGGGTACCTTCGGGCTGACCAATGAGGATTTTAAATTGGATATCTATTACGAGGCACTGGACGGAAAGGATAAGCGATACATTGACGAGTTGGATGGCTATCCGCTCATCAATATGTTTCAAATGGACCATCTCAACTCTACGGGCGATCCTCAACCGGATGGGATTTTTGATTATGTACCGGGATTGACGATTCTTCCACAGATCGGTAGTATCATATTTCCGGTATTGGAGCCTTTCGGCCGTTCGATGGATAAGTTGCTCCTACCGATAGAGCCGGATCCCGCCAAGCGCCAAAAGATAGAAGAAAAATACGGATTTCCGGAATTGTATGTGTCGACACTCACCGAAGCGAGACAGCATCTCGAGAAAAACAAGTTCTTAATCAAAGGGGAATACAAATCTGCCACATCCTCTGATATTTCGCTTGGGGCGTTTAATATTCCCAGGGGATCGGTGCGGGTTACGGCAGGCGGTAAGACCCTTACAGAGGAGAATGGGGACATAGCCATCGATTACAATCTGGGAAAGGTAAAGATTCTCAAGGATCAGTATTTACAACCCGGGGTAAATGTCAACATCAGTTTGGAGGACAATACGCTTTTTGGCTTTCAGTTGAAAACCATGCTTGGACTTCGCGCGGAGTATGAGCTCAATAAGCATAGCAATATAGGAGCGACCTATTTGCATCTCTTCGAACAGCCTTATACGCGCAAGGTCAACATCGGCGATGATCCGATTAATAACCGGATTTTTGGGGTGGACTACAACTTCTCAAAGGAAGCGCCATGGTTGACCCGTGCGGTGGATGCGATTCCGCTCATCAGCACCAAGGCCAAGTCTCAAGTGACTTTTCAAGCGGAAGCAGCCGCTATCAAACCCGGACACTCCAGGGCCATCGAACAAAAGGGAAGCGATGGTGGAGTGGTCTATGTAGATGATTTTGAAGGGGTCTCTACTCCTATTCCGTTGACATTTCAAGCCAATAGATGGACCATGGCCAGTATCCCGCAAGGGTTGGACGGTTTTGATGAAGGAAAACTATCTGATGACTTAAGGATAGGAGCAAACAGAGCACGATTGGCCTGGTACACAATCCAGTTTGGTACAAGAGCTCCTTCGGATAATAACGATTCTTACACGAGAGCCATCCAGCAGACGGAGCTCTTCCCCAAGCGAAGACGGGTGAGTACCTACACGATTACAGAGGAGCGGATTTTTGACATTACCTATTTTCCGAATGAAAGAGGCCCCTATAATTTTGATGTTCCCGGGGGGTATCCGGGCATAAGTGCCGGGATTGATGCGCAAGGCAAATTGTTGGATCCGGAGACGAGATGGGCAGGTTTGATGCGTTCCTTAACGACGACTGATTTTGAAGAGGCCAATATCGAGTACGTGGACTTTTGGATGATGTCCCCTTACCTCAACAAATCGGATGGCAGCCCTGTCTCAAAGAGTGGAAAATTAGAAATACATCTCGGGACCTTGTCCGAAGACATCTTAAAAGATTCGCGGCAGCAGTATGAAAACGGACTCCCTGCGGGAGACTTAAAACTGCCTACGGAAAATACTTCGTGGGGGAGGATGGCGCGCCGTCCCCCGCTTATCGCCAACTCCTTTGATGTCAACAAAAGGAGTGAGCAGGATTTGGGATTGGATGGGCTGGATGATTCCGGTGAAAATGATTTTTTCCGGGATTATTTGGATAAGCTGAGAGGCATTTTGGACCCCAATGTGTTTCAATCCGAGTTTGCTACGGACCCGGCCAATGACAACTATGTCCCGTTTTTGGATCCAAAGTTTACCGATGCCGATAACTCCATCGTCCGGTACAAGAAATACAACAACCCGCAGGGCAATGCCGAACCGGAGCGTTCGACCTTTACCAATGTCATTCAGAGTAGTACCAATATCCCGGATAAGGAAGACCTCAACGACGATAAGTCTTTGAACGAATCAGAGAATTATTATGTCTATGAGATCCCTCTGGTACGGGATGGAGATTCGCTCGATAGGGACAATACCCCGTTTATTACCGATGTGCGAGAGACCAAAGGACAAGGAGGTACGACGGAGAAATGGTATCGTTTTCGGGTGCCGATCCATGAGTTTAAGAAGAAGGTCGGCCAGATAGAAGGATTTCGATCCATCCAGTTTATGCGGATGGTTTTCCGGGAGTTTGACCAGCGTACCACCTTTCGATTTGCCAAGTTGGACCTCACGAGAAACCAGTGGAGAACCTACCAACAAGATGCTTGCAATGACAGTTTGCCGAGAGAAAACTTTGCTATCGATGTCGTCAATATAGAAGAGAATGATAAGCGCTTCCCCTTCGAATATCGAAGCCCTCCCGGCATCGAAAGAGAGCGCGTCCTGAGCCCTTACGCGGATATCTTACAAAATGAGCAGGCACTCGTCATGTCTATTGTCGATTTGCCGGACAGTTGTGAGCGTTCGATCTATAAAATTATCGATTTGGACTTGAGAAACTTCAAGAAATTGAAGATGTATGCACATGCACACGAGCTCAATACCAATGTCATCCAAGGGGATATGAAGTTGTTTATTCAGTTGGGCAAAGACTTTAAGAACAATTACTACGAATATGAGATTCCGCTTACCATGTCCGACCCCGTCAATGGGACGTCAGACCGGGAAAATATCTGGCTGGAGGCCAATAACCTCGATGTCACTCTGGATGCGTTTGTCAATCTCAAGAAGGAGCGCAATCAAGCCAATATAGCGGTTACAGAATTGTATGAAAAACCGGACCCGGCAAAGCCTGCAAATATTATCCGTGTCAAGGGAAATCCGACCTTGGGATTGGTGCGAGCCATCCGGATAGGGGTGCGCAACTCCAGTCTGGAGCGGGGAGAAGAGGATGTGGAAGTGTGGATAAATGAGCTGCGGATGACCGGATTAAACGAACGGGGAGGAGTGGCAGCATTGGCAAAACTCGATGTCCAACTTGCCGACTTTGGGACGTTTTCAGCGGCAGGAGCTTATACAGGGGTCGGATTTGGTGGTTTGGACCAACGGCTGGCGCAAAGGGCGCAAGAGGAACTGGTGCAGTACGACTTTTCTACCAACCTGAAGCTCGATAAATTTTTCCCTAAGAAATTGGGGCTTTCTCTGCCGATGTATGCCCAGTATTCCAATGCCTTTAGCACCCCTCAATACGATCCGGTAGATAGTGATATCAAGCTCAAGGACAAATTGAGTATCGCTCAGACGAGTGAGGAGCGGGACAGTATTCGCAGTGCGGCCATTGATGCGGTAGAAGTCAAGGCGGTCAACTTCACCAATATCAAACTCAGTCCTCAGAAAAAGTCAAAAAAGAAATACCCGTGGGATTTGGGCAACTTTAGCGCCTCCTATGCCTGGTCAGATACCAAGAAGTCCAATCCGTTGGTCAAGGAAGAGCGAATAGGGACCAATACGGGTTCGGTGGATTATCAGTATTCGATTCCCGCGCCTTACATCAAGCCCTTCGGTAAAGTGGTGAAGAGCAAGTACCTCAAGTTTGTGAAGGAACTCAATTTTAATCCGATTCCGAATTCGATATCTGTTACTTCAGAATTGGACAGAAAGAACAGCTCTCGTACGTATCGTTTTGGGCATCCGAAGTACAGCACTTGGCAGAATAATAATTTTGAGTGGAATCGGGATTACAATTTAAAATGGGACCTCACCAAGAGTATCAAATTTAATCTCAACGCGGTCAACTTGGGAGTCGTGGATGAATTGTTGTACAATCCATTGCGAGGAGGTTATGTCGACCCCAGGACCGACCAGATAGCAGATCCTTCCCGGGTGAAGCCTTATTTGACGGATAATCTCAAACAGTTCGGACGGACGAAGAGTTACGATCAGAAGGTGAGTCTTACGTATACCTTGCCCTTTAGGTATATCCCCTTTATGGAGTGGATTACTGCAAAGGCGAGCTATACCGGTAATTACAATTGGACGGGCGGTTCGCTTCGTACGATTGATTCGCTGGGGAGTGTCATCCAAAACGGACAAGATGTGCAGCTGACGATGGACTTAAAATTTAGCAAGTTGTACTCGAAGAGCAAGTACCTCAAATCCATCGACAGAAGGCCCCGTTATAAAAGCAAGAAGAAGCGTAAGTCAAAAGCTTCCGAAGGAAAAGGAAAATCCGTCGTACGCAAGAAAACATCCAGGAGAAGGAAAACCAATCGGGACCCTTCTTGGGCAGAGCGTATTCTCATACGTCCTTTGCTCATGCTGCGGACAGCGAAGGCCACCTATAACCAGAATGAGAAGACGGTTATACCGGGATATTTAGAACGCACCTATATCCTTGGGATGGACCGGAACTTCCTGAACCCCGGGTGGGATTTTGTCAGTGGTATTCAACCCCTGCTCGGGGACAGAAGGCAGCCGGGATGGTTGGACGATGCCGGGGCCGCAGGACTGATAAGCAGCAGTGTCTTTCAGACACAAGAGGTATTGCAAACACGCACCCGGCGTTTTCAAGGCAAATTGACGGTCGAGCCTTTTTACGATTTGAAATTGGATGTGACGATGGACTGGGATAAGACCCTCGAACATTCGGAGCTCTTTGTAGATACTTTGAATAATGGACAGCTGGATCTGGAGCATTTGGCACCGGCAGAACGCGGCTCGTACAAGATTAGCTTTATCGGGTTTAATACGTTGTTTAAGGATTACCGGGAGGTATTCAAGCAATTTGACCGCAACCGGTTGCCGATATCCGTCCGCCTTGCAAAGGAAGCAGGTATTACTGCTCCACACGATTCTTCGACTTTGGCCCAGCAAGGCTATAGGGATGGCTTCGGCCCTAATCACAATAAGGTGTTGACCCTGGCATTTCTGTCGGCCTATACGGATAAGGACCCATTGACCACCTCGCTGGATTTGTTTTCGACCATGCCGTTGCCCAATTGGAATTTGACCTATAATGGTTTGAATAAATTGGGTTCGCTACGAGATGTATTCAGCAGCTTCACTGTCCGGCACGGATACAAATCCACTATGACGGTCAATAGTTTCGAGACCCATTACCAGTACCAGACAAACAGCTTGGGGATACCTATCAGTAAGAATCCCCAGACATTTGACTTTTTCCCCAGATATAGGATTCCTACGGTGGTCATCGATGAAGCCTTTTCGCCCCTCTTTGGATTGGATATAAAGACAAAATCCGACTTTACCTTTAAGATGGAGATGAAGAAATCCAGGAGATTGTCGCTTGAAGTGGATTACTCCCGGTTGAATGAGACACGAAGTACCGAGTATGTATTGGGAGCGGGATATATCTTAAAGAACTTTGATATCAAGACCTTCCGCTTTGGTAAGAAAAAGACAAAGAAGAAGAGAAAGCGGAAGAAGAAAACCAAAAAGAAAAGCTCTGTAAAGAATTCACTTGCCAGTTTGTTTGGGGGCGAACCAAAAGATGGAAGAGATTTGGAAATCAGCCTGGATGTCTCTTATAAAGACAATATATCTGAGGCACATTCGCTTAATGAAAACGATATCGTAGAGCCTTTCCGCGGCAGCACGGACATTACGATTTCCCCGGCGTTGGATTACAAGTACAGCGAGCGGTTGACTTATAGACTGTATTGGGATTATCGGAAGACCATCCCGCATGTGTCCAACCAATACCGAAGGACGACCTGGGATGCCGGATTGACGATACGATTTATTCTAAAGTAACCCAGCCGCACCGTGTCAAAGAGGACCATTTGGATTATCACTACTGTCATGGCACTCGCTTTGATTGGCCTGGCCACGATACAGTGGAATTGGGTGCTGTGGTCGGTCCGCTTGGATGAAGAGAAGTTTGATGAGAAAGCCCAGACCGTTTTGAGTCATGTGCGGGACAAGCTAGTGAGGGTGGACCAACAGCGGTTCGAAAAACTAATTCAGGCCCCACGAGACAGTGTAAACGCTCTTTGGTCCAAGCATGACGGATCGGATTACGATGTCTGGCGCAGTAAAAAATACTACGCAGAGTATCAAATGATGCGGGAGAACAACAGCAAACGCCGGCTTCAGGAGCGTATCTCACCGAAGATGTTGGAGCGTTTTGTTAAGAGCGAACTATACAATCAGGGATTGCGCGATATTGAGGTAGAGTATGGTATTTATGATAATTCGCTGCATGACTTCGTGATTCTCAATGGCAATTTTACTGTCGTATTGCCTTCCGGAGCCAAAAGTGAAGGAGTCAAAGGGAAGGGACTCTACACTTCCCCGCTTTCCATTGATCTGTTTGAAGACGAGATGGGACGCCCACTCGGTGCCCTGAAGATATTTTTTCCGAAGAAAATTTCTTGGTTGTGGACCTCTGCATGGCCACTGTTATTGAGCTCGATATTATTGATACTATTGGTTACCGGAAGTTTTGCCTATGTGGTGTGGGTTATTTTCCGCCAAAAGAAAGTATCGCAGATGAAGTCCGACTTTATCAATAACATGACCCACGAATTTAAGACCCCACTGGCGACCATCGGCCTTGCATCGGACAATATCCTCAATCAAAAGATTTTGGAGTCACCGGAGAAAGTCAAGCGATTTATTGAGATTATAAAACAGGAGAATAAGCGGATGTTGGGGCAAGTCGAGAAGGTTTTGCAGATGGCGAGATTTGATCGCAAGAAAGTCAAGTTAACCATTTCAAGCCTGGATATGCATGAGCTCATCCGGAATGCAGTCAATAATATGGACCTGTCGGTTAAGAAGAAGAATGGCAAGATCACGATGCATCTCGATGCTGAAAAACACCGGATAGAAGGCGATAGCACCCATATCTCCAACATCATTCACAACCTTCTGGACAATGCCATCAAATACACGGAAAGGGCCCCGGAAATTGTTGTTTCTACGCGAAATAACAATAATGGGATCGTAATTGAGGTTAAAGATAATGGGATAGGGCTCTCTAAAGAGGCAATGAAAGAGATATTTTCTAACTTTTACCGCGTACACACGGGCAATGTCCACAATGTAAAAGGATTTGGCTTGGGACTCAGTATCGTCAAATCCATGACGGAGGCCCACGGAGGTAAAGTAAGTGTCAAGAGTGAACCGGGCAAGGGCAGTACCTTTACGGTTTTTCTTCCCTTTAAGCAAAAGGTAGAAGAGTGATTGGGGGAGGGGAAGACTTAAGATTTTAGGATGCGGCTCAAATTCAAATAAAAAACGGTAAATTTTAACATTTCATGCCTCTCTAAGCAGCAAAAAGGCCCTTTTGAGGCATTATAGGAATATACAAACAACAAAACCGCCTGATCATGAGTGAAAGTAACAATACACTGACCAAATTACTCCTGGTAGAAGATGACGCCAATTTTGGAGATGTGCTCAAGTCCTATTTGGAGATCAATGACTATGATGTCGTCCTTGCAAGTGACGGCGAAGAGGGGCTGGAGGCATTTAAGAAGGGCAAGTTTGACCTGATTATTCTGGACGTCATGATGCCCAAGAAAGACGGTTTTACCTTGGCCAATGAGATTCGAGAACAGGACAAAAATACACCCATCGTCTTTTTGACCGCCAAAACACTAAAGGAAGATGTTTTGACGGGGTTTCGGGCCGGTGGAGATGATTATATCAGCAAACCATTCAATTCCGAAGAGTTTTTGCTCCGCATCAAGGCGATTCTCAGACGGACACATGCCGGAAGCGTCGAAACGGCGAAGTCTCCGGAGGCTTTTGATTTGGGAAAGTTTCACTTTGTCGTCAAGACGCGCACCTTGAGTTATACCGATGCTGACGGGAAATTGCAGGAGCGCCGGCTCAGCCCCAAGGAGTCTCAGCTCTTACACCTCTTTTGCCTGAAGGGGGGCGATGTCCTCGAACGCTCCGAGGCGTTGGTGAAGATATGGGGAGAGGACAATTATTTTACAGCGCGAAGCATGGATGTCTTTATCGTCAAATTGCGAAAGTACCTTTCGGAAGATGAGAATATCGAAATCGAAAACATACACGGCAACGGGTTCCGGATGCTGATCGCCAGCCGGGAGGCAGCTTCTTAGCGTTCCGGGAGCTATAAACGTACTCTTTTCTTGTAGCAGGATAACTGGATAAAACCATTACAAAAATTATCTTAAGCCCTACAACCCTCGATTGAAATCGTGGGCTATGTCCCCTATTATTTTGTTCCTGAGATACTATTGCGTCATTCTGTCAATTCAAACCGGTGGCTGAAAGTGCGTTTATTGCCCCGGTCGTCTTTGACGGTCAGGGTGAAGGTATGGGGCCCTATAGCCGTATGTTCGTCTATGACATGCTTGAGTGTATGGTACTTAAGGTCGTATTCTATAAGTGTCCACCGGTCATCGATTTTGCCGCTAAACCGCAGGGATTTTGCTTTGCCCGAGGGCTTGTAGTCATCTTTGACTTCAAGGCTTATCTCTTCTCCACGGCGGTACTGTTTTTTCACGTTTTTAGGGGTAATAACGGGAGGGGTTGTATCAATCGCAAGATAAAAGTTTCCCATCCGGTTGATGGCACATTCGAAATGGTCTTTCTTCCATCGCCCTCCAAAACTGAGTTGATCATTCTTGTCCTGCGTGGCAAGAATGAGCTTGGGCCGCAGTGCGTCGGCGATATGGAGATGCCTTACGGAAAGGGTACCATACCGGTGCATAGGGATGGTTTTCCGGCCGATTTGGAGCGTTGGCAAAGGAGAATCCGTCATGCTGACGGATACATAAGCATTTTTGTATAAGCTGCGCTTAGGTATAAAAAATGAAGCGTCACTCCAGCTCATATAATTGTCTCGGTCGTATTGCAATTGGTAGTGAAAGGGGCGGGATTGGGGTTCGGGTATTTGTTCTTGCCGTCGAAGGTAGAAGGCGAGGCGATTGGTATTGCCGGCGGCATCTTCAATGGTTATCTCCACGTGTTTCGGGCGATGGGTAAACAGGTCAAATACATCGCCCTCCTTGCCTTTGAGGTACATATCGAGATGATTGCCAGGAAGGACGTAGCACCGGTGCCAATATTGCTTGTGGAGCACTTGTTCGGCATAATCCATATGGGCATTGACGTATTTTGTTTTTGCAAAAGAGCAGGATTGGGTGACGAATTCGTAAACGGTTTTTCCCTCGATCGCCATCTTTATTCGGTAAATACCGTTTTTGTTGGACGAGCCGTTGACTTGATCATATACCCGGATGCTGATGCCCGCTCGCCAGGCCGTCAGATCTATGGTGTCTTCCGGAAGGTGTTGGAAATGTACTTTGCCTTCCACCTTGACTTTTTTCTCTGTGACGACGCGGTAATCCGGCATCAATCCCTCTATTTTGACGGAGCGAAAGACGGGCGCTATCGTATCCTTTATAAAGTCGAGGTGACGGAGTGGATTGAAGGGCAAATTGCCGTTATTTCTCCGCATCTCCAGGTGCAAATGGGGGCCGAAAGAATAGCCCGAATTGCCCATTACGCCTACTTTTTCACCGCGTTTAAATTGGAATTTTCCGGCCTTGGGGTACAAGTTGACAGAGAACTTTTTTAGGCGGTATTGCTGTATTTTGACGTATTGGGCGACCTCGGGGGTAAAGGATTGGAGGTGCGCGTAAAGCACGGTCCATCCACCCGGATAGGTGATGTATAGCGCATTGCCGTAGCCGCCACTTTGGATTTTGATCCGGGAGATGTATCCGTCGGCCATGGCATATACCGGATCGCCGGGATGTCCGTTGGAGGACTTGATGTCGAGCCCGGCGTGGAAGTGGTTGGGGCGCAGTTCACCAAAGGTTCCGGAGATGCGTACCCTGTGCCGGACCGGTGAGCTGAAGTGGACTGTGCCATCAAAGGATTTGGACGTAGACTGGGCGATTAAGGAGGTATGAAATGGTACACCATACCCCATAATAATCCACAGACCCAAGCGAAGTACCCTAATCATGAAGCAGTTTTTTTATGAAATGGTCGATCGTATGTAAGGCGGCGACGGGATTGGTGTCACCCGACAATATTTGGGATTTGAGCGCATTCAATCGGGATTGCAACTCCGGGCTGTTCTTAAAATAATCCAAAAGAATCTGCATGCTTCCCTCTTCCAACCAATGCATTTCCTGGCTGCGTCTCCATCGCTGGAAATAGCCATTTTTCTCCGTGGTGTCCACATATTTCATAACGCGTTGCCAGACTTCCTCGATACCCTTATTTTGTAAGGAGGACACTCGTGCGACTTCTACGGGCACTCCGGAGGGTTTGGGTGGGAAGAGGTGCATTGCTGCTTTGAAGTGTTGGGCCGTCCGCTGTGCTAAAGGGAGTTGGTCTCCATCGGATTTGTGTACGATGAGGAGATCGGCCATCTCCATAATGCCTCGCTTGATTCCTTGCAAGTCATCTCCGGCGCCCGGAAGAAGCAGAAGCATAAAGTAATCGACCATATATCGCGCGGCCACTTCGGATTGGCCGACTCCGACGGTCTCTATGAGAATGATATCATATCCGGCGGCTTCCATCAAGAGCATCACCTCCTTGGAACGGGCAGCGATTCCCCCTAGGGTGTCCGTTGCCGGGCTCGGCCGGATAAACGCATTGGAGTGGGCAGAAAGGGACGTCATGCGGGTCCGGTCCCCCAGAATGCTTCCTCCGCTATTGCTGCTACTGGGGTCGATAGCCAGTACTCCCACGCGATGTCCGGACGCTATGAGATATGCCCCCAACCGGTCGATAAAGCTGCTCTTTCCTACTCCCGGAGCACCACTGATGGCCACTCGTTTGCTCTTGCCGGTGTGAGGGAGCAGTTGCTCCAACAGTGCCCATTTGGACTCCCTGTCTCCGGGTCTGTTGCTCTCTATGAAGGTAATGGCCCGGCTGAGTGCATTGCGGTCTCCGTCGAGTAAAGCGGGTATGTCTATCTGTTGATGCATGCGGTGTGCGCTGATGATTAGTTTTGGACAATAGACAATAATACTTTATTGCCCTCATTGCGGTAGAGTCATTTGTGTTGTACCAAAACGTCTTTCCTGTCTTTCTCGTTCATGAAAACACGTATTTCTTTCGGCAAAGATCGATAATCTAATGGATTTGCCTTGTATGAATCTTATTTATGTGCGTTACAAATTGCACACGTATTTATTTTTCTATTAACCATTCAAATACATTTTTATGGATTATTCCATTTCTGTTTTGAGTAAAAGCATCCTTTGTTAATAAAAATTTAGGATAATTATCTTTTATTGCTTCTAATGGGGTAAATTCTCTTTTCTAGTTTCTTCATTTGATATATCCCAAGAAACTTGATAATATTCAATTTCTCCATTTCGATTTTTTACAGTAAAATCCACTTCCATACGTAGCCCCCCACTCAACCCCACCCTGTGAGGTAGGCGCATTTAGCAGTCAGCAGTGCGGGAGGCTCACGTGCTACTGATCGATAAAAGTGCTAAGCAACTCTTGTGGCATT
>JALWRC010000024.1 GCA_027080725.1 Saprospiraceae bacterium | reverse complement strand
AAATTTATTATATTATATTTAACAAATAATACCTTAGCCACATCATTTTGCACAAAATCGCCCAAAAGCCCTGTCACATAAGGCTTCCGGGCTATTTTTAGGCTATTTTAGACAGGAAGTTCCGTTGAAGGTTGAAAAGTTTGTCAGTACAGTTCGCATTCGGCAAACTAGTCCGGGAGTTTGGACTGTTCCCCCTCAGTGTATTACGGTAAGATTTATGTGTACCTATTGCATCGAAACCGTTGAAGCAGGGGAAGTTGCTTCTCTATCATCGAGTGGATTGCGAAGTAATCAGACATCACAATTTACCGGATTAGGGCGAGAAGAAAGCCCGGTTATTACCGATCTGTATCCAAATCCTACCGGTGGAGATCTCAATATCGAATTGGCTCCAATCCCGGGCGAAGGACAGCTGAGCTACACAGTGATGAATAGTTTAGGTTATCAAGTGGTGAGTAAGAAATTAGGAGAGAACCGGAATATTAGCACCATCTTCTCAATTCATGCAAATGACTGGTCTTCCGGAATGTACTACTTAACTGTCTCGCTTGATGGCAGACGCATTGCTAAAAAGGTATTTATCAAAAAGTAGCAACGCTTAGGAAATCACGTAATTTTGACACTACGTCAAAAATCTTTTCAGAGTATGCTTGATAGAGTTGGGCTGAGGGTAATTTTACAATCCCCCGGCCCAACTTTTTTAGTCAAGCACCAACTCACACTTTTTCCAGGGCTTGTTTGAAATCCGCTTTGAGGTCTTCGATGCCTTCGATGCCCACGGAGAAGCGGACCAGTCCATCGGTGATACCCGATGCCAGCCGGACCTCCCTTGACAATCCGGAGTGGGTCATGGAGGCAGGGTGCTGGATGAGGGTTTCGATGCCGCCTAAGGATACAGCTAAAGCGGCAATGTTGAGATGATTGAGGAGGGTTTTGCCGGCTTCAAGTCCTCCGGCCATTTCAAAACTCATCAAAGCGCCCGGCCCGTACATCTGGGACTTTGCCAATTCGTATTGGGGAAAACTGCGAAGACCAGGATAGAACACCTTCTTAATCTTCGGGTGTTGCTCTAGAAACCGAGCCATCTCCATAGCATTTTGCTGCGCCCTTTCGACTCTAAGCGTCAGGGTTTTTAGTCCCCTTCGCACTAAGAAGGCCTGATGCGGGTCCATGTTAAGTCCCAGGAGGTTTTTCTTAGACATCAGAGGGCCAAAAACGTGCTTTTCTCGAGCGATGACCATACCACTTACGACATCTGCGTGTCCGTTAATAAATTTTGTCATGGAGTGCAGGACGATATCTGCCCCGAGTTCCAATGGCCGCTGGATGTAGGGGCTGCTAAAAGTATTGTCCACAGCGACGAGTATCCCGTGCTCCTTTGCAATGGCGGCTGTACTCCTTATGTCGGTAATGGCCATCGTCGGATTGGCCGGTGTTTCGATATAGATGAGTTTGGTATTGGGGCGTATGGCTTTGGCTATATTTCCGGTATCGGTAGCATCCACGAAGGAGGTTTCTACTCCATATTCTTTGAAGAAGGTAGACAACACACTACGGGTCGGGCCATAGATGGCATTTCCGCTGATGACGTGGTCTCCCGGACGTAGGAAGGTCCAGAATATAAGGTTGACCGCCGACATACCGGAAGAGGTGGATATCCCACCATAGCCATTTTCCAGTGAGGCCACCGCGTCTTCCAAATCCTTGATGGTGGGGTTTGAGACGCGCGTATAGAAGTATCCGGTTCCTTTGTGTTTAAACTTATACGCTCCGTCCTCTACATCCTTAAACGCAAAAGTCGAGGCTTGATAGATGGGGGTAATGACGCTGCCAAATTGGTCTTCGATAGCTCCGGCGTGTACTTGACGCGTCTCCATAGATTGGTCTTGATTCTTCATTCTATTTGATTTAATCGGATACTAATCCTCCGGGGATAGTCCCATTTTTGAATTTGTTTTAGGTTTGAGTCACATACATTGACATCCGAAGAATGACTTAGATATGATGTCAAGAGTTAAACAGGCTAATCAGGACTTGGTTTGACAGGGGAGCAAAACTTTCGTTGTATTGTCAAACACTTTAGCGCTCCATTCCCGTGAAAGTATATTCTGAATTGGTAATGATCAGGGGAGTATTGGAAACAGCTATTGTAGTGGTCGTGTTCTCCGGGATGGCTTTGCTTTTCTTGTAGACTGCGATTTCCATTGGCATTCCCTTGGGAGTGTCTTTGAGTGTATGGCCTTGGCCTGGGGTAAATTTTTGGATAAAACGCGCGTAGGTTTCTTTCCACTCAAATGGAAAATTTGGCGCCACCCATACATGGGAGATGGTATTATCGTCTTTTACGAGATATTCCTCAGTGGGATAGCCTGCGATGGGTTTGGTTCTACCTGTTTTAGTAATTTCAGAAGGCGATGTGTTTTTGTCTTTTTGGAGGAGAGAGGAGGTGAGATGCAGCATAGAGGGTAGTGCCTGAGCAGATTTAGAGCCGTCCTCTTGTGTGGTGTAAAGGACTATGATGTCTTTCTGGACATCTATGACGATATAGTTCTTTTTATCCTTGCTGTTCTGGATGATCCCAAATGCGTTGCCATTGGAGCTGTAAAGCCGGGTGGCTTTTTGGATTTTGCCATCGTCGGTTTTGGATTCCATTTCCATTTGCAAGTCGAACCGGTAGGTCGCCGGAAGGTCTTTTGCCGAGGTGTTTAATTTACTCAGAAATTTTGAAAACCCATCTTGTTCTTTCGTCCAATCGACCTCTTCATCCGGGTCGATACCTTCTGACTTTTTGTACTCGTCCTGAAGCAACGAATCCACTTGCTTATCCAATTCTTTGACAATAGCCTTCGAGATGGCATCGACGAGCTTGTCTTCTATTTTTTGTTCTACCTTATCCTGTATAGACTTCTGCAATTTTTTTAAGAATTGTGCTTTGCTTGCAGGAGTAAGTAACAGTATAAATGCAAGGGGACCAAGAAGGGTAAATAATCGCATAGTAACGGTGTATTAAGTTAGTGGTTGTACAGATTATTAGATATGAAATGGTTGACCACCATTTCATGCAGAATTTCAATTAATTTATAACAAACTCCTCTTGTGAAAATCACTTAAACATCGGCTGATAGAGCTGTCCTTTGAGGATGGCCCTCGCGATAACGATGTGTTGTATTTCCGAAGTGCCTTCATATATTTGAGTGATTTTAGCATCGCGCATTAGGCGCTCGACGTGGTACTCTTTGACATAACCGTACCCTCCATGGATTTGGACTGCTTCAGTTGTTTGCTTCATGGCAACCTCTGCGGCCATGAGTTTAGCCATACTGCTCGCGACTGTGATGTCCATGTGGTTGTCTTTCATCCAAGCCGTGCGATAGACGAGCATTCTTGCGGCCTCGATCTCTGTGGCCATAGCCGCCAGTTTGAATGCGATAGCTTGGTGGTTGCCGATAGGCTTTCCGAACGCAGTCCGGACTTTGGCATATTCGACTGCCCGTTCGTAGGCGCCGGCAGCGATACCCAATGCCTGAGAAGCAATCCCCAGGCGCCCGGCAGCCAGAACTTTCATGGCAAACTTAAACCCGAAGCCATCGTCCCCAATGCGATTTTCTTTGGGGACCTTTACATTGGTATACATGATGCTGTGGGTGTCAGAGGCCCGGATACCCATTTTGTCTTCCTTGGGGCCGATCTCTACACCATCCCAACCGGTCTCAACCAGAAAAGCATTAATGCCCCGGTGTCCGAGTTCGGGATGTGTTTGTGCAAAAACAATGTGAAGGCTGGACGTCCCGCCGTTGGTAATCCAATTTTTTACTCCATTAATGACATAATGATCGCCTTTGTCTTCTGCCGTTGTTTTTTGGGCGGTCGCATCACTACCGGCTTCGGGTTCGGACAAGCAAAAAGAGCCAATCCATTCGCCGGAGGTCAACCGGGGAAGGTATTTCTGTTTTTGTTCTTCTGTGCCGTATTCTTCGATCCCCCAGCAGACCAGGGAATTGTTGACGGACATGATAACCGAACAACTGGCATCTACTTTCGAAATTTCTTCCATCGCCAATGCATAACTCATCGTATCCATGCCCGCGCCCCCATACTTTGGGTCGATAAACATCCCCAAAAATCCGAGTTCTCCCATTTGGCGGACTTCTTCTTTGGGGTATTTCATATCCCGGTCCCGCTCTATGACACCCGGGAGCAGTACATTTTGGGCAAAATCTCTAGCTGCTTCCCGTACAGCTAATTGGTCTTCGGTAAGAGTAAAATCCATATTTATATTTTTTGATTTTCCGGACAATATAAATTTAATCACCGAGAAATGCCTCTATTCCAACGTTCATTCCCGGAAGATTGCCATCGCTTTATAAATTCGCTGCCAAAGGTAGGCATTTTATTGATTTCCGCCTCTTAGGTTGGTTATGAAATGGTTGCAAATGAAATTATTTAACCAAAGACGGATTTAGATTTATACCGGTGGGTTTTGGCATACACTCCCATTTTCACGCCGGTTGGAGATAATTAGTTTTTTTGTATATTTATCCCTCCATCGAGAGGTGTACCATTTCATAACCAAAACAGAGCATATGTCCTATTACGAAGATAGACCATGGAATAAAAACTACCCCGCCGGTATTCCTGCCAATATAGACCCGGATAAATACGAGAATTTATTGGTTTTTTACGAAGAGGTGTTCGATAAACACGCTGACAAAGTGGCCTATACCTACATGGGCAAAGAGTTGACATTTAAGGACGTAAATATACTGTCGCGCAATTTTGCAGCTTATCTGCATTCGCGTGGGCTCGAGCCAGGCGATCGCATTGCCCTAATGATGCCCAATATTCTGCAGTACCCGATTGTAATGTATGGGGCCTTGCGAGCAGGCCTTATTATCGTCAATACCAATCCTCTATATACACCCAGGGAGATGCTGCATCAGTTTACCGACTCGGGGGCTAAAGCGGTAGTTATTGCCGAACTCTTTGCATCAAAACTGGAAGAAATCCTTGACCAAACACAGATTAAAGTTATTATGACCGCTTCGATGGGGGAGATGCTCTCTCCTGTCAAAGGCGCTTTGGTCAACTTTGTGGTGCGCAAAGTAAAAAAGATGGTCCCCAAATATACCCTTCCCAATGTGACTACCGTGAAGGAGGCGTTGAAGATGGGAAAGCGATTTGAGATCAATCCTTTTGAATCCAGACCAAATGATACGGTCTTATTGCAGTATACCGGGGGGACGACAGGGGTGTCTAAAGGAGCCGAATTGACCAATCGCAACCTGATCGCCAATATGATGCAAATCGAAGCCTGGATGCAGGGCATGTTGATGAGGGGAAATGAAACGGCCCTTTGCCCCTTGCCTCTATACCATATTTTTGCCTTTTCGGTTAATGCCATGGCCCTGTTTAGTCTCGGCATCAACAATGTGCTTATCCCCAATGCCAGGGATATCAAAGGGTTAATAAAAGAATGGAAGAAACACAAAGTCTCGATTTTTGACGGGGTCAACACCCTGTTCAATGCACTGGTGCATCACCCGGATTTTGGGAGTATTGATTTCTCGACGTTGAAAATCACCGTTGGAGGAGGAATGGCTGTTCAAAATGTAGTGGCAGAAGAGTGGTACCGAATCACCAATAATGTATTGAGTGAAGGATATGGGATGACGGAAGCTTCTCCCGTAGTGACCGTCAATCCGGTAGATGGCACTGCACGAATTGGGACCATAGGACTTCCGGTTCCTTCTACCCTCGTGCGAGTGGCAAATGATCAGGATGAGGAGGTTCCCGTCGGTGAGTCCGGCGAATTGCAAGTCAAAGGCCCACAGGTCATGAAGGGATACTACAATCGCCCGGATGAGACGGCCAAGACCATACGCAACGGTTGGCTTTGCACCGGGGATATCGGATATATGGATGAAGACGGATTTTTTACGCTGATAGACCGTAAGAAGGATATGATCCTGGTATCCGGATTTAATGTCTTTCCCAATGAAATCGAAGACGTCATCGCCAAGCATCCTAAAGTGCTCGAAGTGGCAGCCATAGGGGTGCCCGACGAGAAGTCCGGCGAGGTCGTCAAGGTCTGTGTCGTCAAAAAAGACAAATCACTGGATGAAAAAGAGCTCATCGATTATTGTCGTACCCAGCTGACCGGCTACAAGGTGCCCAAACATGTCGAGTTCCGGGATGACCTGCCCAAATCCAATGTGGGCAAGATACTCCGGCGTAAGTTGAGAGAGGAATAGTAGCGAGGGTGCCCCTTCCGGCAATTACATTATGTTTTGAATGGCTCATGATTGGGGTCTAAGGAATATCGAACACTGATTCACCCCGTTGAATAATTCTTCTTCGCGGTAAACGATTGGAGAATTACCTTCAACCTATATGGATTATAGGCGATCGCATATTTTGTTACTTCTGTTACCGTTGTTTAGAAAACCACCTCGAAGTTCGTATAGGATATAAAACCTTTGTATTCTCAATGCCTTATAAGGTTCAAACCAATTATATTGATGGCCACAGATATTGTCCCAAAAAGTGTGTAAAGCAAGTTTTTTGTTACTTTATGAGGCAAGGCCAAAAATCAATATATGGATCCTGTTGTGAATGCAAATGATTTTTAATCAAAAAACAAATTGCACAAAAAAGTCAAAGCATTGCTAAATTATAGCATACAGATTTATTTTTTCTTTTAGTACATTCTAATAACGCCATGGCGTCACAGGTCGAGGTAAACTATATATAGTATAGAACCACATAGACAAAATAGAGCACAACTTGTGACGCTTTAGTGTTATAAGGTTTAAGTTCTTTGCCACCTCTACTGGCAAGAATTCTGAACACCATTGTAACAACACAACATATCCGCTAAATTAGTGCACTTTGTAATACACACTTTAGTGCAATTCTTAATCTATCCTTACAATCTTTTTTGTATTTTTACACCATGAACATCAATAACATACACGACAAATACATGAAGACCATCCTTGGCAACCTCTCCCTTGCCAAAGAGTTCTTAGCTTCTTTTCTGCCGGCACATGTCAAAAAGCACATAAATCTGAATACCTTAAAGTATTCCGAAACCGATTTTGTGCTTCCGGACTTGAAAGAGGTCTTCTCGGATATTGTTTTTACCGTATCGCGTAAGAACAATAAGGAGGCATACATTTCCATTATCCTGGAACACAAAAGCCAACCCGATGACTTCACCGCGGTACAAGTGTTGCTCTATGTAGCCTACGGTTATTACAAACAATACAGAAGCAAAAGGACGCTCAACCCCATTTTGCCATTCGTCTTTTATCACGGAAAACAAAAATGGATTTTCAAACCCATCGAAGAATTATTCGATGAACTACCGGAAGGTTTAAAGCCCTACATTCCGAAGTTCAAAGCCCTGTTTGTAGATTTGGCCCAATTTTCCGATGAGCAGTTAAACGAATTGGGAGACTCTCTATTGACCGCAGTACTGTTATTGGGAAAATACATCTTCCGGTCTGAGGAGTTGAGGAGTAAAATTAAATTGATCTTTGAAAAGTTAAACGAAGCTTCGAATTCACCCCAAAGGAACTTAATCCGTCCCTCCATTGTTTATGTATTAAGAAACATAGAAGTGAATTTTGTTCTTGAAATAATAGAAGATTTGCCACCTAACATAAAAACAGATATTATGACAGCCTACGATGCTTTAATAGAGAAAGGAATGCAGAAAGGAATGCAGAAAGGAATGCAGAAAGGAATGCAGAAAGGAAAGGAGGAGGTCTTGTCTAAAACTGTCACCAATCTGCACAAAAAACAGTTTGATATCGCACAAATAGCAGAAATCCTGGAAATTTCCCCCAAAAAGGTACGGGAGTTGTTAAAGAAAGCCGGGATAGATATGTAACGCGCTCAAATAGGAGCTATGTCCTTAACTAGTGCTCCGAGAACTGAATTGGGAATATTAACTCTATGGAGATAAAACAGTAGGCTTAAAACTATCAATATCCACAACGCGACTACAGGTCGCAACGAGCACTATTATTACTTTGATGGTGAGTGATAATTATGTAGGTACGAGCAGAGGCCTGCATGATAAAAACGGTTAACAGCATTGCAAAAGTCAGTCTGTATCCTCCATCCCACGGTTAAAACCGTGGGCTATGTTGGCGCATTAACTTTCCTTTATTACATTATTTATTGTCCGTTCCTGTACTTCCTTTTCATGTATAGATTGAGCAACTTGTTTTATATGCAGACTTAATTTGTTGATATTCATGGCTATATAGCTTGCCATCTCCCTTGAGTCTAATTCTTAATTAAAAAAAACATGGCATAACTTGTAACTATTTTAAGCATAGTACCGTTTATAAGAGTATATAAATACTAAAAATCACGGTATGAAACTGGAAAACGTTAAGGCACAAATGAAAAAAGGGGTATTGGAGATGTGTATTCTGTCTATTCTCGACAAAGGGGAAGCCTACCCGCCGGAAATATCACAAATTCTCAAGAACGGGGAACTCATCGTCGTGGATGGCACCTTATACCCGCTTCTCAACCGGTTGAAAAGAGATGGATTATTGACCTACACCTGGAGAGAGTCGACATCCGGACCTCCACGAAAGTATTACAAACTGACTGAAGATGGCAGAGAAGCCCTCCAGGGTTTGAAGCAGGCATGGGAGTCCTTAAGTGGTTCGGTAGCTCAGCTGTTGGCCCCCATACCCTCCAAAGTCTAATACAAACCATGCCTTTCCATCATCACAAAAAAATTCTTAAAGCTTGACCTGATGAAAAGAATCATATACCCAACACGGCAAGGATGATTCGTATCACCAAGAGCTTTATCAAATCATCGCATAAAACTTAAAAAATAGTAGCATGAAAAAAACTGTAAACATTAATCTCGGCGGCAGACCCTTCGTAGTGGACGAGGATGCCTACAGTCAATTGGACGGTTATATCCGGGCGCTAAAACGTCATTTTGTGAAGACCGAAGGCTCAGACGAAATCATAGCGGACATAGAAGATGGATTGGCTCACATCCTTCACATGAACCTCGGAAAGAGAAAGATTGTAACCATAGAGGACGTGAAGCAAGCCATCCGGTCCATGGGGACTCCGGATGATTTTGAGGTTGGGCCGGATATGGGACCAGAGGAAAAGACCGGAACTTCGTCCGGCAAGGAGTACACTGCTCGTCAGGAAGAGCGTCCCACCTTTATCCCAAGAAAATCCAGAAAGCTTTACCGCGATGAAGAAAACGGAATGATTGCCGGAGTTTGCGCGGGAATTGCCAATTATTTCGACGTCAGCCCTCTGTTGGTGCGCATTATTTTTGTCATCGGGCTGCTCCCCGGCGTGGGATCTCCACTGGTCTTCTACATCCTGTTGTGGTTTTTGATTCCCCCCGCTCACACTCCGGCAGAACGCATGCACATGCTCGGCAGTGATATTAATCTGGACAATATCGTGCGCAGAGCAGAGGAAGAAATTCGCGACCTCGCTGACCGCCTCACAGAATGGACTGAGAAAAAGATTAACCGGAAATAACCGGGCCTGAAAAGTCCTCCGGCACGCGTGTGCCGGAGGATAATGTTATCGCTTTATGACGAGTTTTTGTGTAGTGGTATAACCCTTGTCCGTAGTGAAGTGTAGGAGATAGATACCCGAACTTAAATCCGTCGTTTTTATCTGTACCTGCGTCTCTGAGGCCAACTTTTTATTCATCAGTATTTGTCCTTTTTCGTCGGTCAGGGACAGATGCCCGGAGACATTGTTCCGGAAGTCGATTACGACCTGGTCGGTAGCCGGATTGGGCGAAACCGACATGGAGAAATGTACTTCGGGATGGATATCCTCTGTCGCATTGACCAAGCCGAGCTCTTTGGTTCCGTCTATGGCGATGATGCCGTGCTGGATGTCGTAGGAGCCTCCCTTAGAAACACTAAATTTGGAAAGTTTATAGTAAACAAGAACCGTGTTGTTTTTTGTAACTTGAAGATTCCTGAGTTCAAAAACCCTTTTTGAATTAAAGTGTATGGTACGTATTGTTTGGATATCACCAGCCCCCTTGGTGCGAAGGAAAGTTATCGATTTTGAAGTATCTTGATTGTGGGTTAGGACCCCATCATTTTTCACAATGAGGGTGCCGGATTCATTGGGAAGGGAAGCACTAAATATATTAGTTTTTCTTTCCGGCATTCTTTCAAAATCTATTAACTCTCTAAGTTCTAATGTTTTTGCATCTAAATAAACATGTGCAATTTTGCGATTTTCAATAGAATCTATACAATTGATCTTTATGATATCGTCATTGACTTCGGCTATATTAAAAAACCAATGATAGGGTATCATATTAGTAATATCCTTTTTCGCATAGGTCTTTGTCTTTAAATCATATTTGTAGATATCGACAGTCAGGTCATCAAGCAATTCTTGTTTTCTCGGCTTATCAAAAGGCTGTGCATTTTGAGCAAACAGAAAAACAAGGGTATCATTTAGGTACTTATAAAAAGCAGATGGACTGGAGCGGACCTTTGGGCTATCCAAATGAAATAAAAGTGTGTCAGCATTTAGGTAATTGAAGTTATCATCCATCGTATAAAGAATGCCATTTATAGGGCTGTATCCCTTATCATAAATGATGTCAGTCAGCTGAATCACGTAATAGTGGTCATCGCTTTTAAAACACCCCCGATTTCTATTAAAATTAAACGCAGTTTTTCCAGGGATTAGAGCTTTTGGGTTTTTATATTTTTTATTCACCAGGGCTCCGGAAGCTATATCAAACTTTGAAGAAGCGGGTTGAAATGCACTAGGGATACCGATAATTGGAGGGCTTTGACCGGTGTCTTTTCGTGAGATTACTTCCATGGTTTGGTCATCCAAATAGATGGAAGCCGCTATCTCTTGAAAGGAAGTGTCATTACTCCCTATCCGGTTTTGCCATAACCTCCTACCGGTGGTTAAATCTATCCTATCAAAGATGGCACCTAAGCTACCTTCCATGGGGCGTTTGTGGGTAGCCCATACGACAAATAGATCATGGTCTTTGGGGTTTGTTAGCTGAGGTATCGGACCAACAACATAATTTATATTTGCTGTATCCGGAGTGGAGATATCCTCCATAAGATATTGCCATATAGGATCTATGTCCTCAAAGTCAAGAGGCCTATTGGTCTTTTGGGCAACTGAAATAGAACTAAAAAAGAGAAAAACTATAATTGGTACAAATATTTTCATGATAGAAACTTTTATAAATAAGTAGGTGACGTTTCATCACCTACTTATTCTGAAGTGAACTAATAAATTTAAAATGGTGGATCATTGGTAATGCAGCTCCTTTCACATCGATCATACGGAGGGGGAACCGGTTGGAACCCCGGAGGGGGGTCATCACTCGGACCTTGGCAATCCCCAATTTTTGTAGTACCTAAATCGGTTCTTATCAATGTTCCATCCGGATTTTTACACCAGTTCGACTCCCTTTTACAGCATCCTTCTCCGCATTTGACATATTTAAGTTCAATAACAGGAATGCCATCAATTTCAATGATTTTCCAGTATAATTTCCAACAATTATTGAGATAGAAATCTGAATGAATAAGATAATCATAATCATGGCAAGGTGGAATTACGCCGGGATATGAAGAATAGAAATCATACTCAGCAGCAAGTTGAGCTTCGTTGAGGAATTCTTCAACAGCATCCTGAAATTCATCATACTTGCCTTGTATAATTAAATCTATCCAGTGAGTTTGCCTTGTTAGGCATGAATTCTTCAATGGATCGGCTTTAAAGTGGTTAAAGAAGAGATAATATTCGCTACCTAAAAGATCATCACAAGTCCATACATCATATTCCACATGTATCATACACCCGGGATCTAATTCTATGTCTTTGGAAATATGAGTAACAAGATAAAAATCGCAATCAATTGGAAACTTAATGCAATCAGTTGGAGGATCATCAGGGTCATCTCTAAATTGACTCACTCCATGATCTTGGTTCGTAGGAGTAGGGTTGGTTGACTTATTGCAACTCGTCCATATCAGGACACCTATAAGTGCTGCAAACAGGGCGGCTATTTTTATATTATTTTTCATAATTCTTTATTTTAATTGGTAAAAAATCAGTGTGGTCAGAAGGAAGATAACAGTGTTCTGTCTTTTTACCAAAACGGAGGAGGCAAGCACCACCGGACATAAGCCCTTCCTCTCTCCTTATAATAAGTTTGTATGAAAAATCTATCCGGATAGATATTCGACACCAAGCCATCCCACCATCGTGTCAGAAACTTTAATAAACAAGAATCGCCTTGAGCCTTGAGCCTTGAGCCTTGAGCCTTGAGCCTTGAGCCTTGAGCCTTGAGCCTTGAGCCTTGAGCCTTGAGCCTTGAGCCTTGAGCCTTCAATAAAAACAAAGGACACAAGATAGGCAAAAGGCTGCAGTATCAAATCAAAAAGCCGGACAAAAAACGGTGTGTCGATATATGGATGGTGTGTACGCATCAGGTGTAAGTTGCATTTCAAGCGACAAGATAAGGTAAATATTTGTAAATGACCAAGAATGGAGTGTTAAAATTTAAAAAATCTTATAGTTTTAGCGTTGCGTAGATGATGTTAAACCCTCGAAGCAGGAATAGTGATTTGCATTTTGATTATTTCTCTCCGGCCTATATCCGGTATAGGGAGAGCCGGTATGGAGTATTCCGTTTGAATGCCCGGATGCAAGTGTTTCTTTATTCATTGTGAGATATGGCACCATGCCTCACCACAGCACTCTCCAGTGCTCCTCCGGCGGGAGCATTGGGCAATGCTTGAGTGGTTTGGAGAGCCGGTATCTATTGGCGGCAATCATTCGGTACACGTTATCTCTGATCCATTTGGGTACAAACCTCAAAAAGCGCGCCCATGCGTATCCCGGGCCGAGATCCGCGGCCAACTCTATGACAGCGTCCGACTCCTTATAAAATATCCCGTTTTTATAGTACAGCACACTGCGCGTTGTGACGGAAGCATCGATACCCCATTGCAGGAGTAACTCTGACCGGCTATCGGCAGCCGCGAGATAGATCGATTTGCTTTGGTCCTTGCGCATCACCCATCGAGCCCATTTGTTGCAGAAGGTACAATGCCCATCATAAAAAAGGGTTTTATATGGTATGAAATGGTCGACCTGTTTCAAAGGCGGAGGAGTATCTTGATTGTTTTGTTTTTTCATAGAAGAATGCATTTTCTTGTCCGGGAATCAACCATTTCATACCACATAATGCAACAGGAATGAAATACCTCCAATCCAAACCACGGCTATTCTCTCTAATTAAGGCGCTCAAACAGGACGTATATTGTTCTTGTAGCACGAATTCTCTTCAAATAGTAACGCCAAAGATGTTACTGAGTTTTTGGGTAATTAATATAGTGAGATTTCTGTACCACCAACGGCCTAATACTTTATGGCATGTGCTCCATCTTTAACCATTTTCACCTGTGTTTCGACAAGATATTTTCCAAAGTGAAATAAAAATAAATGATTATAAAGTGGTGTGTTTAACTAATGTATATCTTTGCAGCGTCTCAGGACAAATGCAATGAATATTTCATACGCAAACAAAAACATAATGCTTTGAAAAACATCAAGTTATTAATTGTTTCGCTGGTTGTTTTCCTGGCGATTACTCCCCCTCTCCAAGCACAAACCGTAGAAGATTTTGGGTCGAGAATCACTGTATATGCCATAATACTTGCTCTGGTGGTACTTTTGATATTCATCGGTCTGCCTCTATATGCATGGTACAAACCCAAAAGCCGCTTTAGAAACAAGACTTTCCGTTATTCGAGTCCTTTGTTGCCTTTGGTTCCTCCTAGCCTTCCCTCTTACGTTAAGGGTAAGAAGGTTCACATCCTAAAGGGGGGGCATGACATTTGGTTGACTGGGGTGCCACAAGGGAAGTTGTTGGATAGAACGGTAAAAACCTATGCATTACAACCTACGGAGTTTAGGGGGATGTTTCCGATACCCAAGGTCCTTGTACAAGTAGGGGACCGGGTCAAAGCCGGACAAATCGTGTACCACGACAGGGAAAAGACAGAGATCAATTATGCCGCACCCGTAAGCGGGGAAGTGTTGGCCATCAACAGGGGGGCCAAGCGCAGTATTGTTGAAATCGTAATAGCGGCTGACAATACCATCGAGTACCTCCCGTTAAATCCACCCTCTCCGGAAAGTTGCAGTCGCGAGGAGCTGGTCGAGTTTTTGTTATCTTGCGGGGCCTGGCCATTGTTCAACCAGCGCCCGTATGATATTATTCCGGACAAGGACACCGTCCCAAGGGATATTTTTATTTCGACATTCAATACTGCCCCTCTTTCCTGTGACAACAATATCGCTGTCAATGGCAATGGCCCGGCTTTCCAGCAGGGACTGGATGTTTTGACAAAACTGACTTCAGGACAGGTGCATTTGGGACTCAACGCCAATGCAAAGGACGCCCCGGCGGATGAATTTCTCAATGCCAAGAATGTCGAGAAACACTGGTTTCATGGCAAGCATCCTACCGGCAATGTCGGGGTGCAGATACACCATGTGCGTCCCTTGGGACTGCGGGATGTAGTTTGGACGCTGACGGTCCAGCAAGTCATCCAATTGGGTAAAATATTTACTGAGAAAAAATGGGTTGCTGACCGTGTGGTAGCTGTAGGGGGATCGAGTGTTCACGAGACCGGTTATGTGCGGACAAAGACCGGCGCCAACATCGGTGAGCTCTTTGGAGAGGTGGACAATGGTGCACGTCTGATATCCGGAGATGTTTTGTCGGGAAGTCAAAAATTGAAGCGCAACTTTTTGAACTGGAGAGATGAGATGGCGACGGCCATTCCGGAAGGGACCTATAACGAGTTCTTCGGATGGTTTATTCCATCTGTAGCTGCCCCTTCAGCATCGAGAACCTATGCCAATTACTTCTTCCCCAAGAAGCAATTTGACGGGGACACCAACAAACACGGTGAGAAACGTGCTTTTGTGATGACGGATGATTATGACAACATGTTGCCGATGGATATCCATCTGCTTCATCTGATGAAGTCGGTCGTGGTCAATGATTACGATGGAATGGAGGGATTGGGGCTTAAAGAATTATCTGAAGAAGATGTGGCATTGGCGGAGTGGAGATGTACCTCAAAGCAACCGCTTCAGCAGATTGTTCGCAAGGGATTGGATATGCTCCGGGAACAGGAGATGTAATATTAAATAGAATTATCAACGACGAATAAATAGTTTATGGGATTGCTTAATTTTATTAAAAGAATAGAACCGGACAAGGACAAGCATCCTTTTTTGCATACGGTATATGACGGTATTTATACCTTGATGTATGTACCGGAACATACGGCCTCCGGAGGTACCCATCTAAAAGACAAAATCGACCTCAAACGAGTGATGTTTACGGTAGTGTTGTCTCTTGTTATGGCCTACATTTTCGGAATATGGAATATCGGGCACCAGCATTTTAGAGCTCTGGGTAAATATGTAGGATTGACGGATGGATTGCATTTAAAATTTGCTTTTGGAATCGCCAAAATCCTTCCAATTTTTATTGTTACGCATATTGTGGGATTGGGTATTGAGTTTTACTATGCCTACAAACGAGGTCATGGTATCGAAGAGGGTTATTTGGTCACCGGAGCTTTAATTCCCTTGATCATGCCACCGGATATTCCGTTGTGGATACTGACCATTGCGATTGTGTTTGCAGTGGTGTTGGGAAAAGAAGCCTTTGGCGGTACCGGAATGAACGTATGGAATATCGCCTTACTTACAAGGGTGTTTATCTTTTTTGCCTATCCACTTTCCATTTCCGGTGATGGCGTTTGGTTTGCGGGATTGACGGAAGCCAAGGCCGGAGCAATGGCGGATTATGGATGGATAGAGCACTATATTTTCAATCCTATATTCAATGCGCTCGGCTGGGATACATTTCAAGCTGCCGGCACAGCGGTGGTGGATGGTTTTACCGGGGCTACTCCGTTGAGCCTGGCTTTTACCGGTGGCTGGGACAATGTTTTGAGTCATTATTCCCCTTCGGAATTGTGGTATGGATTGGTCCCGGGATCCGTAGGAGAAGTGAGTAAGCCGATGATTCTTATCGGTATGTTGATATTGCTTCTCACCCGTGTAGCGAGTTGGAGAATTATATTCGGAGGATTGATCGGAGCTGCTCTCACCGCCTTTGTACTTAATCAATGGGGAGTGACTCCGATGATGCAAGTGCCTTGGTATTACCAATTTTACATGGGAAGTGCCCTGTTTGCGATTACCTTTATGGCGACGGACCCGGTGACCGCTGCCGGCACCAAATGGGGCAAGTGGGTGTATGGACTGCTCATAGGGTTCTTTGGTATTCTCATACGGGTCTTGAATCCCGCCTATCCGGAGGGATGGATGCTCGCTATTCTGTTTATGAATACGTTTGCTCCATTGCTCGATTATATTAGTCTTCAATCAAACATCAAAAAACGTCTGAAACGTGCAAAAGTATAGATATACCGTATTATTTGTCTTGATCCTTTCGGCGACCTCTGCCCTGATATTGGCGGGGATGTACACCGGGCTCAAGGACATACACGAAAAGAACGCACAACTCTTCAAGAAGCGTGTTATTCTCAAAGCAATTTCTCCATTGTTGGATAAGCCTGTATCCTCCCTGTCCGATGATGATGTGGAGAAAATCTTTCAGGAAAAGATCCAACAGGTGGTTTTGGACATGGAAGGCAATCCGGTCGATGCCGCCAGGGTCGCTGCAGCCGGATATAAGAAAGGGGACGCCTTGAGTGTGGACATGGCCAAAGAATTTAAAAAGCCCGAGGCGGAGCGACTTTTACCCTTGTATGTTTATAAAAAAAGAGATAAGAAGTATTACATCACCGGGGTGATGGGTCGTGGTCTTTGGGACTTGATATGGGGTTATATCGCCTTGGAGGAGGATAAAAATACCATTGCCGGAGTGGCGTTTGAGCACGCGGGAGAGACTCCGGGACTGGGAGCGGAAATCAAAGATAATCCCTCTTTTGGCCAACAATTCGTAGGCAAGAAGATTCATGACGCCCAAGGGAAATATCACTCCATCACAGTGAGAAAAGGCGGGGCAAAAGACCCAGACTTCGAAGTGGATGCCATCAGTGGTGCTACCCTGACTTCCAACGGTGTGACGGAGATGTTGCAACGCAGTATGAAATATTATGACCCTTATTTTCAAAAAGTAAAATAACCCTACAATATCAATAAAATGGCTGATTCAAAAACAAACGCAAAGCTCGATTTAAAGCCGGTTTTCTTCGGTAAGAAGGAGAAAAAACTGCTTTTAGATCCGCTAAACGACAACAACCCGATTACGGTCCAGGTATTGGGTATTTGTTCGGCACTTGCCGTCACGACACTGACGACCAAAGCCCTCACCATGGCGGTCGCCGTGACCTTGGTGGTGGGCTTTTCAAACCTGATTACCTCGTTGTTGAGGAAACTCATCCCCAGTGAAGTACGGATGATAGCACAGCTGATTATTATTGCCACTCTTGTGACGGTGGTCTCGTTGACCTTGCAGGCGGTCAATTATCCCATGTATAAGGAGTTGTCCGTTTTTATCGGGCTCATCATTACCAATTGTATCGTGATGGGACGGCTTGAAGCATTTGCAATGGCCAATGATCCATGGAGGTCTTTTCTCGATGGTATAGGCAACGGGTTGGGTTATGGAGTCATCCTGTTGATTATAGCTGCGTTGAGAGAGTTGCTCGGCAAAGGTGCCATTTTTGGATTTAAACTGTTTGGACCGGGTCCTGATTTTTTAGTAGATACCCAAGCCATCAGCATGCTCCATTGGTACACCCCCAATAACCTTATGGTGTTATTTCCTTCTGCCATGTTTGTTCTGGCCGTCATCATCTGGTTGCACCGGACATGGAATAGTAAATTAGTAGACGTATCTTAATCCTAAGAATAAAGTATTATCATGGAACTCATTAATATCTTTCTCAAGTCGGCATTTATCGAAAACCTGGCCCTGT
The DNA here is from genome assembly GCA_027080725.1 of Saprospiraceae bacterium. Lineage (GTDB taxonomy): Bacteria > Bacteroidota > Bacteroidia > Chitinophagales > Saprospiraceae > JALSTN01. Next base: position 8,658 of record JALWRC010000024.1, on the reverse strand, counting down.
CCTATTTTTTGGGTATGTGTTCGTTTTTGGCGGTTTCCAAATCGGTCAAAACCGCTTCCGGACTGGGTTTAGCTGTGATTTTTGTCTTGGGTATCACCATTCCCATCAACTGGTTAATCGACCATTATCTGCTGAGTGAAAACGGACTTTTTGGTATGGATTTGACCTTTCTGCGGTTTATTCTCTTTATCGCTGTCATTGCCTCCATGGTTCAATTAGTGGAGATGGTCGTCGAAAAGGTATCTCCGGCATTGTATAGTGCCTTGGGTATTTTTCTACCCCTGATTACGGTCAACTGTGCGATACTCGGAGGCTCGTTGTTTATGATATCCAAAGAACTCAATTTTTCCGAATCCCTTGTCTTTGGTTTAGGGGGAGGATTCGGGTGGTTTTTGGCTATTGTTGCCATTGCAGCCATACGTGAGAAAATCCGGTACTCCAATGTTCCCGCTCCATTGAGAGGCTTGGGGATTGCTTTTATTATCACCGGATTTATGGGCATGGCATTTATGGCTTTGATGGGCATTGATCCGGCAGCCTTGGTGGGCAAATGACAGAGAATTAACAATTAACAAGAAAAATCCCTACGAATATGAATATGGTATTGGCTGCGGTACTCATCTTTAGCCTTCTTATCTTGGTCTTGACCTTGATATTGATTGTCGCCCGCATAAAATTGTTGCCACAAGGCAAAGTGAAGATAGAAATTAATCACGAAAAGGAAGTCGAAACGGATCCGGGCTCCTCTCTTCTCAGTGCATTGGCTTCCAATGAGATATTCCTTCCTTCTGCCTGCGGAGGGGGTGGAACATGCGCGATGTGCCGCTGTAAAGTCGAAAAAGGAGGCGGAGATGTTCTTCCTACCGAGCTCAATCACCTCTCCAAGAAAGAAGTAGAAGAGGGCGTTCGCCTGGCATGTCAGGTCAAAGTCCGTGAAGAAATGGCGATAGAGGTTCCGGCAGAAGTCTTCGGAGTGAAGAAAATGGAATGTGAGGTGATGTCCAACTACAATTTAGCTTCCTTTATTAAGGAGTTTAAAGTCAAATTGCCCGAGGGAACACACCTGGATTTTGAGGCGGGTGGATACATACAGATCGACGTTCCTCCGACCACGGTAGAATTTAAAGACATAGACATCACGGCACATCCCAAGTATCATAAGAATCCAAACGAGTTTCAAAGCGAATGGGATAAATACAACCTTTGGCCTCTTAAGATGGTCAATGACGAACCGGTGTACAGAGCGTACTCTATGGCCAATCACCCGGGGGAAGGAGATATCGTCATGCTCAATATCCGGATTGCTACACCACCATGGGATCGTGCGAAGAACACTTGGATGGACGTCAATCCGGGCATTTGCTCATCTTACGTCTTCTCCTTGAAAAAAGGGGATAGAATTCAGATTTCCGGACCTTATGGCGAATTTCATATTAACAAAAACTCTAAGCGTGAAATGCTCTATATAGGTGGTGGAGCGGGAATGGCGCCCTTGCGTTCCCAAATCTTCCACATGTTTCATACGGAGAAAATGCGCGATCGCAAGGTCTCGTATTGGTACGGTGGGCGTACACGAAGAGAGCTATTCTACATCGATGAGTTTAGAGAGATAGAAAAGAATTTTGACAACTTCAGGTTCTTCGTCGCCTTGGATAATCCCCTTCCGGAAGACAATTGGAAAGTCAAAGAAAACATCGATGCGCCGGGCGATGGATTTAAGGGGTACATTATGCCGGTGGTGTATGAGCAATACCTCAAAAACCATCCGGAACCAGAAGAGATAGAGTATTATTTCTGTGGTCCACCAGCGATGAATGGCTCGGTCCTAAAAACTCTGGATGAACTCGGGGTGCCCCAGGAACAGATATTCTTTGATGACTTCGGAGGGTAAAGCACAGTAGATTCCGGGCAGCATGAAATAGTAGGATTTGGTAGATCGGAATACCACCCGATGCGGATAGGTGTACCCCACCATCTACACATTCAATCTATAATACAATGGGAAAAAAGACGTTGCCGGGCGGGGCACTATCGATTAATTTCGGCTGTATAAATGCACCATCTTTTTCACAAAAACCTTTCCCTCCGTCTTTATTTCCAAAAAGTATATTCCCTCTTGCAAATCCCCCGTATAAAGCTTTATTCCGCTACCATTGTCAATAACGCAAGATTTTACGGTTTTGCCCGTAGAATCTGCCAGGCTGAAAATCGCTTTTGAGCCGCTTCCCATCTCTACAATAATATAATCCGAAAATGGATTGGGATAGATTCTTATACCCATATCTCCTGTTTCGGTTTTTGTCGTCGAAGTACTTCCTCCGGGAAAAATCAGCAAGGGAAATTCATCAATAGCTATGTGGTTTTTATTCATTTCCGTATCTGGGATGCTTTCCGGTTGTCCCTTTTCATTGGTTTTTTCTATGAAATGGCTGATTTTTACTTTTGTTTCAGTGATGTATTGTTGTAAATCAATAATGGTGTTTTGATTTCTTTTTCTTAATCCGGTAGCATCATCAATAGCCGTGTTGTCTTCGTGCCAAGCAATAAAAAATGAATCTCCATTCTTTTTAAATCTGAAAACATAATCATTTTCTCTCAAGGATATCCTGTCTACGCTTCTGTCACTTCCTATTAGCTGATTAGCCAGTTGTTTCATAGCCCAGTAAACAGGTTCCCTTGCCGAAGCCAAGTCTCCATATTTCTCAAATATATATGGATCAAAAAAACCGGAATAATACCACATGTACTTACGGTTTTCCATCGGTTCGGAAGAGACAAGATTAGAATAGACGGGCTGTAATGAAACATGCTTCTGTCCGGTATATGCTGCCATAACGATTTTCTTTATGCTTTGCATCACCTCATCTCTCTGAAGAATATCTTTTGTGTTATCGTATTGAGGGTCATTGGGATCTTCCATCGTTTGCATAAATTCCCTGGAGTACACGGGTGGCAACAAACGCTCATTGCTTTTATAATAATTATCGCGAGGACACAAAGTCGTTCTCGCATCACCGACAATAAATGGTTTTTCAAATCCTCGCTTATTCATCTCTTTTTTCAACCAGTCCACAAATGCCGGCAGTTGTGTGTAATGGTCATTGTAGTTGATAGCAAAGACATCATAGTCCTCTCCTCCAATTTCGAAATCAGCCATCAAAGAGTCCAAATAATATCCACCTCGCTGCATGATAGTAGTCCGATCCGGACTATCATCAAACAATCTGCCGGAGTTACTTTTGCCTCTTGCCAATATCACCTTACCACCTGCATCTTCAAGCGCATTTTTTGTAATGGCCAGCATATCATGGAGGGCTTGCATGGTTCCTCCATAAGCGAAAAAATGGGATAGGGCTTCCGGTTCATTTCCAATAATAATGGTATTAATTAATGCACTATTCAACCATGGGGCATCGGATGCATCATGATCGTAATTGTATCTTTCTACAAGGTTGTACATAAAATCATACCATGCTTGTTTTGCCGTCATACCCCAATGAAGTGTGTCGGATCGTTCATCGGGTAAAAGTGGACTCATACCCAGGGCCCAATTGTCGATATCATCTGCTTTGACCACTGTACCCCAATTGCTTGCCGGTCTGATACCGAGTTCCAGCACTTTTCCGGCTTCTTGAGTAGATTGCATGTATACATCCAACGCTTGCCAATTGTAGTGATGAACTCCATTTTGGGGTGGATTGGGTTCTATCTTGTGCCAATTGATAGCATCGCTGCCTACCAAATCAAATGGAAAAGTGTCAGCTTCCATTTGGGTATATATTGCCCTCCAAAAAGCCGGATTGGAAGACCAAAAGTCAAAACCGAAGAAATGGGAATCAAATGTATCCCGTGTACTTTGACCGGTAAGCATCACCGGAATTAAATATATAATGATAATCAGATTTTTCATTTTAGTATTTTTCATTTTAGCATTTTTATACCATTAAGGACACTAATGCTTCCACTATGCCAATTCCCTTGGTGAAATACTTAATGGATTCTAAATGCTCTCAGTGGCAAAATGATGCAAGTGTTGTTATTACTCTTATGTTAGGATCTGCCCTCTTTATAACTTAATGCCTAGAAACAATCCGAAGCCATAATAATGACCCTTTCTCGGACTATCATCGACAATTTTGTTCATCCCATAATATCCCTTTAATCCGGATAATAAACCCACTTTTCCAATATGAAATTCATATCCTAACGACAATAAAAACGGAAAAGAAATAGAATTGAATTCTCCTGAAAATAAATCTTCATCTCGATACTTTTTTTCGACCTTTCCATTACTGTATTGTGTGATTGTCATCATTTTGTTTGAGATATTATATCCCATTCCCAACTCCGGATTTAAGTAAAAGCCCTGCACTTTAGTACTAACCCCGAATGCGAAGAGTAAATAATTGTAATGATGTTTTATGATTACTTCTTCAATATCCAAGGTTCCTATTTCATTTGTTTCTTTCTCCCCGGTATTCAAAAAACCAATCCCGAATACCGGATGAATAGTACCATTGGAAATGTATTCACTCTTGAGGAAAATATTATGACTGATTTTCAGCTTTTCAGAAATAAAGTTATCTGTGATTTTTGAACAATGGGGTGAATACTCCAAACTAAAGGCATATCTGGAGTTTTGACCGGTTAGTACTAAGGTATATACAGATAAAAAAACCGATAGCAATATATAGTTCCTGATCTTTGTTTCTGATTTTATTCTATCTAATGTCATTTTCTGATTTTCATTATTTTCCCTGTAATAACTTCATTTTCAAATTTTACCTTGTATAGATAGATCCCCGGACGGAGGGGAACTCCGCGCAAATCATCTCCCTCCCATATTATTTGGTGTCTATCCTGTACCGGTATCCTTTGGGTCAAATGCCCGAAAACATCGTATATTTCTATTGTTTTGGCATTGCTGTCATCACTTTCCAACCGGAATATGATATCGTCATCAAACGGGTTGGGGAATACTTCTACCCTCGGGCCCTTCCCTGTGAACCCTCCCGCCGCAGCAGATATTTTCGACAGATCTATCGTAAAGGAGTCCATCTGTTTGGCCTTATTATCGATGGCTTCAAAATGGAGAATGTCTTTATTGATACGGACTTTGCAAAAATGATATGCCTTTGTCGCTGTAACCACATAAGGTCTAGACAGATCAGGGGCATACAAGGGAGCTCCACCCCCGCCGGTAGTAATGTGTACCACGCTATCCACCTCCGCTCTGGCATAATAATGATTGTGACCCGCTAAGACCATGGCTACCTTGTATTTTTTGCAGAGGGGTTGGATGTATTTTTGCACCCCTTTATTGTTATCATGGGTTCCTGCCGAATAACCCGGCTCGTGTAATATAATAAATTTCCATTTTTTATCTGTATGCTTAAGTTGGTCTTCCAACCATTCCAATTCTTTAATAAAACCGGATTTGTTTCTGTATTGATCGAGGAATAAGAAAAGTGCTTCGCCGTACTCAAAGGAGTAATAGGCTCCCTCTTCAAAACTGTAGGGGAAATACTTTTTGAAAAGAACACCGTCGTTTTCATGATTGCCCATAACCGATTGTATGGGGAGGTTGCCAAGGAGGTATTGAATGTAGGGGTAAGTGGGGTTGAATAGCTCGTTATCCCAATCGGACTCCTCTCCTCCATTGGATACAAAATCACCTGTGGAGATGGCAAACGTATGGTATTGTGGGTCAGAAGTGAAGGTTTGTACCATCCGGCCAAAGACGGTGTTTTGGGCGTCTTGATTCGTCCGGGTATCTCCAAAAATCAAAAAACTGAATTCGTCCTGACCGGAGGGGACAATACTGTAGAAACTTCCTTTTTCCGCTTCTCCATTTTGAAGATCTATCCGGTAGAAATACTTTGTTTTTTTATCTAAACCGGAAAGGTCGTAATGATAGTTGTAGTCCTTTTCATAGCTCGAAATCGCAACTTCTCCACCGGTATATCCGGTATCCGTTCCCCATTTCAATATACATTCTGCAGCAGTATCGAGTTGCCATAATAAGCGCAAATCTCCGTTATTTCCCCTAAAGATCATATGGGGGCGCTTTCTGAATTTGGCTACGCTTTGGTTTTTGATCTTAAACAAAAACAAACCGTCCATTGCAAGCATCTCGATGGAATCTTGTATTTCCGTGCCGTCATTGCCCGGATCAACCCCGAGTATTTTACGATAATTGCCCGGTATCTTCACCTTGTGATGATATTGCGAATATATCGCAGCGCCATTTTCAAAATACCTTACAAAAGTATAGGCATACTGATGTTGGGCGGGTTTATACATGGAGTCCAGTTTGATCGCGCCTGACCTGGCCTGGCCGAGCCAATGCCGGTATTTAAACCGGTGTTGAGCATTGCCGTCGGGATAGAGATATTTGGACGATCTTCCCAAAGAATCGACGGCAAACTCATCAAACCAGTCTTCGGGATTCAATACACCGAGTTTGGGTTTCCAGGTAGTTAATAGCTTATTGTGAGTAGAATAATCGCCACAATGTCCATAGGAGCCATTACCAAGTACGGTGGTCAATGCCATAATATGCCGGTGGTCTTTGTAGTTGGTGAGACCTACTTTGGATGAATCCCGGTCCCTTTCAAAAACCGGTATTATTATCGGGTCAATAAGATTCCCCGGTTTATTCATTTCAAGATATCTTTCAATAGCATCTTTATATGAGTCTTGAAAGCCTCCATTAAAATCTTCATACGTTCTACCATTATAATAGGAAGGAAAATTAACCAATTGACCATTCGTCACCATATAAAATTCACGGTTCTTTTTGTGTGCAGTGCCATAGACTAAATCAGCATAAAGTTTATTTTGTTGAATGATCCAACTATTTAAAGTATCCCAATTAGGACTTTCAAAAAATGAGTCTCTTGATACCCCTACCCAATCGATTTTTTTATCCCAATTTAAGTCTAATCCATAATAGGGCCAACCGTCCCTGTCATAGTTATAGGGTTTCCATTCTTCACCCCCTACATCAAGCTTTACTCCATCAACAAGATATATCGTGGTATCTTTTCCGGTCTTTGGATTAGTACCGGTATAAGCTGTAGGCATCATAAATTCTTCGACAAATTGCGCACATGCTCCTACCCAATCATATCCGTCCGCCATCATTTCCTTTTCATACAGGGAGTCGTTCCGATTGGCGTAATGATTCATTAAAATTGAAGGCGAACCGCTAATCTCATTGCTATGACTAATAAATCCAAGCCGGTCTCCTTTAGAATAACTTTGCGGAGTACCGTAAATGGTTCTACCCACGGCTGTACCATTTTTTATTTTTCTTGCAACCGTTATTGCTCCTGTTAAAGTGTCGATTCTTTTGATGGCCATTATTTCAAACTCACCTCTTCCCGAGCCTGCATCATTGTCCTTAAAACAGATGTAATCCCAGTAATACCTTGTCCGGTTTTTTCTCCAATATCCATCCCAATTTTCCGGAATTGAATCCTTATTGATTTTCTTTCTAAATCTGTACATTATTTTAGCATCCCGGACGGGGATATGAAATACAGTATCCATTGGATCATTGGAAAAAGTGCTGTCTGTCAAGTATGTCAATGCGGAGTACGCAAACCATTTGGGGCTTAAATTGTCAACAAACCAGCGTTGGGGGGAATTTTTACCAAAATCAAACTGAATACACTCTATAAAGGAGAGATTGCGATGTGTCAATACTTTTTGTTTCGGATTTAATAGTTTAGCTTTGAAAACTATCGTTTGTTGATAGCCATTATCTCCCAATGGATACATCTCATTTTCATGATTACCATATCCCGGTATATCCGGATAGTCATAGCCATTGGGCCCACCGGAAAAAACTCCACCAAACCAAGTATTGTCATACGTTGCCAAAGAATACACGGCATTGGTATCGTTGTGCATTTTTGAAAATATTATCGCTGCATGTTTTGGGAATAAAGGGTCTTGGGCGTTAGTATTTATAAATGTAAAAAGAAGAATAGTGAAGGTTAATGCATTTTTCATAATTTCCGTTTTAGGTAAAGTAAAATCAAATATCGGCACTATGATGACATAAACCATATATAGATTAACGCATCTGTGTTTTTTGGTATGAAATGAACTATGCAGGGATGAAAGGGACAATAGTGTTTCAGGCTATTACCGAGAAGGGCGTGGGCCACATTTATTTACAGTTTTTAATCGACTTGAAATGAGGTTTTACATCTTGAAGGCCGGTAGTTTTGATGGAAGTCAGCCTTCTGTCTCGAGGTATTTTGTTAAAAAGTGATGGTGGGCGAATAAACCGGGGAGGTATAAACAAACATTCTTCTTCAATCTCTCAAAAATCACCCATCCAATGGCGATAAAACACATTTGTCACGGACTAATATGTTAAATTTTCGAGGAAAATGCACCAAAAACTTGTTTTTACGAATAAAGTGTCGTAGCTTTACACCATCATTCTAATAAAGCATCCTAAAAATGCGCTTTAACAACACACATATCGCCTCCACTTGTCGCATCTGTTTTGACGAAGAAACCGGTGTTTTTACGGGGTGGATACCTACAGCATTACGTAAATTTTTCGTATCTTTAAGCAACCTATTATACAGGATACAGGATACAGGATACAGGATACAGGATACAGGATACAGGATACAG
>JALWRC010000023.1 GCA_027080725.1 Saprospiraceae bacterium | reverse complement strand
CCGTTTAAAGACCTGATACGGGACTTGCCACCGGAACTCGAATGCTACGTTCCTTCATTTGATATATTTATGATAGATGTCAATCAAATGAGTGAAGAAGACATACTTGGCCTGACCAATATGTTTGTATCTTCCGCCCTCCTTCTACAAAAATACATTCTTGATGCTGAAGCGTTGAAACAGGTGTTGGACAACATCTTTGGAGGGATAAACCCGGACGATGACAGGAACTTATTTGAAGCTATCATTGTTTACTTTATGTATCAACTCCCAAAGCATAAAATAAAATTAAAGGAAATCATGGAAACACTTCAAACCACATCTGCCAAAAGGGAATTTATCAGTATGTACGAGGACCTTATTGAGCAAGGCATTGAGCAAGGCATTGAGCAGGGTATGGCAAAAGGTATGAAAATGGCTATTGTTAAGTCAGTAAGGAAAGGGTATGAAATTGGATTGAGCCTCGAACAGCTTTCGCTTCAGAATGATATTTCCATTGAAGAGGTGAAACGCATATTAAAGTTTTCGTAGATTAGAGAAAATTTGTACGCAGATATTAGGCAAAAGAAGGATGCTTGTTGCATCGAGAATTTGCTTGTCGGGACACCAATACTTCTTGTTACTTTTTGGGACAATGCCCATAACTAAGGCTATTCCATTTATAAATTCTGTCGTTAATACAAATACTTTTTGATCTGCGTACAGATGTGCACTTTGTAATACATTCCCGGAGCACTGATACAAAAGGCTTACAGTTTTCTCCTTATCTTTGCCTTTGTTAGAATCAAAATATAATATATGTCCCTCACCCCCTCCAATATGTTGCCGCTCGAGACAACGGCACCGGATTTTCAATTGTTAGAGCCCAAAACCGGCCAAATGCGAAGTCTCGAGGAGCTTGCATCTGACAAGGCAACTGTCATTATGTTTATCTGCAACCATTGCCCCTACGTGATTCATGTATTGCCTGAACTCCGGCGCCTTACGGAAGAGTATTTGCGAAAAGGCGTTTCGTTTGTGGCGATTAATGCCAATGAAATCGAGTATTATCCCGATGATGCCCCGGATAAAATGGTGGAACTGCTCGAGGAGTGGCATTTGAATATTCCTTACCTTTATGACGAAACTCAAGAAGTGGCCAAAGCATATGATGCCGCTTGTACTCCTGATTTTTATGTGTTTGACAAGGATCTAAAGCTTGCTTATCGAGGGCGGTTGGACGACGCCCGACCGGGCAATGATGCGCCCTTAACCGGTGAGGACTTACGAGCTGCATTGGATGCTGTATTGGAAGGCAAACCGGTATCCATTGCACAAATACCCAGTATGGGATGTAACATCAAATGGAAACGAGATTAAACAAAGTCGTCGTCTCCGGTGCTTCCGGGTTGGTCGGTTCATATGTCGTCCGTGCCCTGATACGTCAAGGGCATGAGGGCATTGTAGCGCTTCGTCGTAAAGGAAGCAGTAGGAGACTCTCGGCCACTTTTGAGAGCAAGGTCCAATGGAAAGAGGGGGATATCGAAGATCCGGTTTTTCTCGACGAAGTTCTCCAAGGAGCCGGCTATTTCATACATGCCGCCGGAGTGGTGTCTTTCGATCCGGCCCACAAGGAGGAGTTGATGCGCATCAATGCCGGGGGAACTGCTGCAGTGGTCAATGCCTGTCTTAGGGCCGGAGTCCGGAAGTTGGTGCATGTGAGTTCGGTAGCCGCCCTGGGCCGTCCGCCGGGGGTAGAGGTATTGGACGAGCAAGTGGAGTGGACGGAATCCCCCAATAATACCCCGTATGCCCTCAGTAAACATCTTGCCGAACTCGAAATACTTCGCGGTGTCGCAGAAGGGCTTCAAGCAAGTATGATACTTCCCGGAACGGTATTGGGGGTGGGAGATTGGACGCAGGGGAGTGTGCGTTTGTTGGATGTGGTGGCAAAAGGTGTGCCTTTTTATCCTTCCGGAATGAATGGTTTTGTAGATGTACGGGATGTCGCCGACCTGTGTGTGCTAATGATGCAGCATCCGGACAATGGCGGACGCTGGATTGCCTGTTCGGAGAGTGTTTCATACCGGCAATTATTGACCGATATAGCAGATGAAATGGGTGTCCGGCCTCCACGCAGACTCGCCCCTCGATGGTTAGCTTATGCCTATATCGCATGGGACACCCTTTGTTCCAAAATATCGGGAAAACCCCGGTTTTTGACAAAAGACTCTTACCGGGTAGGCCAATCCAAATTCCGGTACAGCAATGATAAGGTGCGCACTCAGCTTGATTATACCTTCATCCCCCTCCGGCAGACCATTTCAGAAGCGGTAGCAGCTTATAGAATGTGAAATAGAGTAGGCCCTATCTTATAACATGTAAGGTTATTTTGAATTACATTCTTATCAATCATGACCAACCAACGGCATTTTTGTTGCGTCTTACTTATAAAAAGTAGGGTAATATGGGAAGGATTATAAAACATGCTATTGTGATTATCACACTCGTAAGCTTATGCATAGCATGCTGTGACAAAGGCGACATTCAAGTGGATGACGAGGGACGATTAGTGGCTAAATGGCATTTGGAGCGGGTTACCGGAGGGCTTCACGGCAACGGCTATAATCCCGGATTTGAATATCTCGAATTCCTGAATGACCATTTCTGTCAGTGGTATGGTGCCGATAACGAGATCCTGGCAGCAGGACGTTATGAGCTAAGGTCATTGGATATGGGAGAATATACGGGACTTATCCACTTCAGAGTAAGCCAAGACAGCCTGATAAGCCATTTTGTGAAAGTTGATAAAAAGTATCGCTTCGAAGGTAGGGACACCTTGCTCATGGATGAGGGCTGCTGTGACCTGTTCTCCTATGTTTTTTCCAGAGTGCCTTGATTTTAGTGCTGCTCATCCGGCCCGGATTTGCATTTGAAATGATTCTGTCAGAATTGGATTTTATGCGCAGAGTACTGTGCATTACAATCGTTCATAATATCTAATAGTAGCAGACTGAATTGGTTAGTATTTGGTTCAAATGTTCAACCATTTCAAGCCGGAATAAATACCGTAAAACTCCCTCTTGTTTCGAAAAAATCCACTACTTTACGTGCTCTTTTGCAAGGGTCCCACCTGTTGAGGCCGCTGATACGGGCTGGGGTGTCTGTTAGAATGAAATTTGAAAAACTTAAAACGTATCCGTCATGAATGTACCAACTAAAAACATTAGAAACGCAGTATTACTCGGGCATTCCCACAGTGGAAAAACATCCCTGTTGGAATGCATGCTATATGAGGCAAAAGCGATCTCCCGGATAGGAACAGTGGAGGCCGGAAGTACGATTTCAGATTACACCAATGTAGAGAAGGAAAAGGGCAATTCGATTTTTACAGCCCTTACCCACGTGATGTGGAAAGACTCTAAAATCAATTTATTGGACACCCCGGGTTCTAACGATTTTGTAGGCGAGGTGTTGACCTCTCTACGGGTCGCGGATACGAGTATTATGGTCCTCAATGCACAGAACGGTGTGGAGGTCGGAACAGAAATTTTGTGGGAGCACACCGAAAAGTATCAAACCCCGACATTGCTGGTGATTAATCAGCTCGACCATGAAAAAGCGGATTACGAACGCTCTTTGGAGCAAGCGATCCAGCGTTTTGGTTCGAAAGTGATACCGGTACAGTTTCCTTTGAATCAAGGCACCGGTTTTAATAAAATCATTGATGCATTGCGCATGGTGATGTATGTATTTCCCGAGGGAGGGGGCAAGCCGGCCAAGGAGCCCATTCCGGAATCTGAAATGCAACGCGCACAGGAAATGCACAATGCCTTGGTGGAAGTAGCTGCGGAGAATGATGAAGGGCTGATGGAAAAGTTCTTTGAAGAAGGTACTTTAAGCGAAGACGAGTTGGCGCAAGGCCTCCGCATCGCATTGGTTCAGCACGACTTTTTCCCCGTTTTTTGTGCTTCAGCCAAACAGAATATGGGTACCGGCCGGATTATGGGATTCTTAAACGATATCGCACCTTCTCCGGCCGATCGTCCGGGCGTGACCCTCGTCGACGGGGAGACCCTGGAGGTAGATGAAAATGGCCCTTCGGTCATGTTTGTCTACAAGACAATGACCGAACCACAAGTGGGAAAAGTGTCGTATTTTAAAGTGTATTCCGGTAAGGTCTCAGCAGGAATGGAGTTGGTTAACTCCTCTAACCGGACGACGGAGCGTATCAACCAAATATTTGTTGCTGAGGGCAAAATTCGTAAACCCGTAGAAGTACTCAATGCCGGAGACCTCGGAGTCACTGTAAAACTCAAAGACACCCATACCAATGATACCCTTTGTCCGAAGGGGATGGAGATTAAAGTGGCTCCTGTGGAGCTGCCGGAACCGCTGATTCGGGTGGCCATCGTGCCTCCTGGTAAGAATGAGATGGAGAAACTTATGAAAGCGCTCTTTACGATTGCAGAAGAAGACCCTACCATCATCATCGAACAGAATGCCTCTCTTAAGCAGGTATTATTACATGGACAAGGGCAGTTACATCTCGATATCACTAAGTATCGCATCGAAAAGGTCCACGGCATCAGTATGGAATTTGAGCGTCCTAGAATCATGTACATGGAGACGGTTACCGCTCAGGCAGAAGGCTCTTACCGCCATAAAAAACAGACCGGTGGAGCGGGGCAGTTTGCTGAAGTGCATATGCGCATCGAGCCCTATACGGAGGGTATGCCGGATCCTGCAGGATTGACCGTTAGAAATACGGAGGTGGACGAATTGCCGTGGGGAGGAACTCTGAGTTACTATTGGTGCATTGTCGGTGGATCGATTGACTCAAAATTCTCTAACGCTATCAAAAAGGGCGTCATGCAGAAGATGGAGGAAGGGCCATTGACCGGATCCCGTTGCCGGGACGTACGTGTTTCGATTTATGACGGAAAAATGCATCCGGTGGACTCCAATGATATGGCCTTTATGTTGGCCAGTACGATGGTATTTAAGGAGATATTCAAACAGGCAAAACCTCAGCTTCTCGAGCCGATATACGATGTGGCGATTCTTTGTCCGGATGAGTATATGGGAGACATCATGAGTGACTTGCAGACGAGAAGGGCGATGATAACAGGAATAGAAGCAGACGGGCATTACCAACGCATAATGGCTAAAGTGCCTCTCGCAGAAATGTATCAATACGCATCTACTTTGAAGTCCATCTCACAAGGTCGCGCGAAGTTCACCCGGCGGTTTGCAGAGTATGCACCACTTCCGCACGATATTCAAAAACAGCGTATTGCAGAGTACCAGGAAAAAGAGGGTGAGTAGGAAGGAATCAGTAAATAGTGTTTGCCAGAAAACTATCAAATTTTATGAAATGAGGGATTTTGGATGAGTTTTTTCGTTTTTCGAGACGAAGTGATGTTAAGTGCTCCGTGCAGAGAATAACTACCCATATACCCTCGCTCTTTTCTCCTGACACTTCGTTGCTCAAACAGTCATTATGCTACAGCATAACTCCTGTTTGAGCGCCTCGATTCAGCAAAAAACTGCTTCGGTTGCAAAGGGTATTTATTTCATACACGGAGCACTTGGGCATCAGTGAGTTGAGAAAAATAAAAAGATCGCCAAAAGATACATTTCTAATTTTGAAGAGTTTTCTTGCATACACTAAATAATACTTTAAGGCCATTCCGGGATGGAATGGCCTTTTTTATAGAGCTGGGAGAAAAACGGCTTTGGTTGCTTAGCAGGGTATTTAATTCTCGCTCAGCGCACGAGTCATTCTACTTTTGAAGTGAGAGGATGTCTGAGATTTTGGTACTTGGTGAGGTAGACTTTTACGGCGCCTACAGAGACGGGGGACTCGATATATACCGGCAAACGGTTGGCATCGTCCGTGACATTGACGTACATCTCATCGCCTTCCTTGAAGACGTTGCCACTGAGTAGCTGAGGGGTGATGCGCAAGGTATTATAGCGTCCGAGTTGGTACAGGTTGCGCACCTCTTGCCGGCGATAGAGCACTTTTAAATCGTAGGTGCCATCCTCGATAAACAACCTAAAGGGCAGTTCGCCTTGTCGTCTCAATAGGCTTACATCGGCATTTCTTAGACGGTATATGACGGATAGTAAATCCTGAACACAGCCGTCGATGTCGAAGTTCTTGTCGGTTTTAACCCCTTTGTTGTTAATAAAACTCGATAGTACGGTTTGGCCATCCTGATTGTAGGTGATGTGTTCTTCTACGTGATAGTCGCCTTCGTTTACCTTGCGTATAAAAGAGCGAGGGAGCATAGTGTGTTTGTCTATAATTGTTTCGTAATAATCCCGGACCTTGAAGAACCATTCGTAAGAAGCAAAAGAACGTCCAGTGGCTGTAATTCGATAGGCATCTTGCATTTCTTCTACGTCAAATGTGACTTTTCCTGCCGGAATCCACACAAACCCCCAGTTGTAATACACCTTGAATTCCACGTGCTCTCCTCCTTGAAAACTTGTATTTTGGACGGCGCACTGCATCTTGCCCTCCGCCTGCTCCCAAGTCTGCCACTGCCCCGGTAGTTCATAGGATAAACAGGGGCCTATGAGCAGGATGGAGAAGAGGAGGATGTTATGAAATCGCGTCATCTGTTTGTTTTATTAAGGTCATTCTGCTGCTTTTTCAACAGGACAAGTACTAAACCCACTAACGAAGGAAGTAAAAGATTTAGTACCCAAAGCCATATCCCGGCGGCTGCAATGGATGCTTCATGAAGGCTCAGTCCACGGAGGGAAATGAGGGCAAATTCGATACGTGCTAAGAAGGAAATGGCTGGTGGAAGCGGAAACCCGGATTGGAGTGCAAAAACCAGAGGGACATATAAATAGAGAAGTGCTACTTCTTGACCGGGGGCCAACCATTTCAATAAAAAGACAAATAAGGAGAGGTAGGCACCATAGCGCAGAATCGAGAGTAGGAGCACTTTGAGCAATACGGGTGAAGGGACCGGTGGGGTGGATGAGGGGATGATTTTTTTGAGGTATGAAATGGTGGACAACCGGTGCCGCAGGTAACCCATGAGGTCCGGGAGGTGGAAGTAAGCGTATAACACCACAGACAATATGCATATAGTGAAAAGGTAAGCCGCTATATGGGCTATAGGCTCGTGCATTGTTCTGATCCACCAAATGGCGATGGGGATAATGCCGAGAAGGTGGGTCATGTTTTGAGCGATAGAGCCGATGAAAACAAAGTACAGGCCCTTGCTCCTTGCCTCTTTTGGAAAGGAAAGCAACCGGCCCGCATATTCCCCCACACGCTGCGGAGTAAAGATACCCAAGGCCCATCCCGATAATACATCTCGTACGGCCCGGTGGATGGATATTGGGTGATTCAGCCGAACCAGGACCTGCCATTTGGACGATTCCATAAGTATATTGGCGAGGACAAGAGCAATGGGAATAAGACCGTAAGAAGACAGGAATAGCCGGATGAATCGCCCGGAGGCTTTTATCAGACCCGGGACTCCTTGCCACCCACGCAGCTGGTAAAAGAGGGCTACCCCAAATACCGTTACCAGTCCCACCTTCAATAGACGCCACCTGGTCTTGGAAGTGGGAAGGAGGTAGGAATATTTATTGCTTGGTTGCATGAATAGGCAAAAGTAATTATTTTGTTCTTTGAGCACTAAAAGTTCTGTACTGCTTATCCTCGATTTTCATGACTGTTTTGGGTTTTGAAGGGTCAATGGTCTGTTGCTCTCATTAGAATGTCCGTCACATATCGTTATTTCATATATGTTAATCCCTCTAATTGATGGTATTATAGGGACGGAAGTGGAAAAGGGGTGCGATGACGCCTTTGTATACCTTAGCGTATAAAAATAATTATATTTCTGCAAGGGTTTTGCTTTGTCAGTCAATAAGATGTACCTATCTTTGCGGCGTTTTAGCCGGGCTATGGAGTAGTGGATGGACACTGTTTTCCATGCAGGCATGTATAAAGAATAACAAAAATCAAGAATCAATACCATGGCAGAAGCGCTTAAAGGAAAAGTTGTCCAGGTTATCGGACCGGTAGTGGACATCAGTTTTGACGAGGGTTCTAAAATCCCTGATATTTTTAATGCTCTCACCATTCAAAGAGAGGGAGAGGACGATCTTATATTGGAAGTCGAACAGCATTTGGGTGATAATGTGGTACGTACCATTGCGATGGACTCTACAGACGGTCTGGTGAGAGGAACATTGGCCACAGACACCGGTCAACCTATAGCCATGCCGGTGGGGGATGCGATTAAGGGGCGTTTGTTTAACGTTACCGGTAAGAGCATTGACGGGATAGATATCGTGTCGAAAGAGCAATCTTATCCCATCCACAGGACACCACCCAAGTATGAGGAATTGTCCACAGACGCGGAGGTGCTTTACACGGGTATCAAGGTAATCGATTTGATCGAGCCGTATCAAAAAGGAGGTAAGATTGGATTGTTTGGAGGAGCCGGTGTGGGTAAGACGGTATTGATTATGGAACTGGTCAACAATATCGCCAAAGCCTATGAAGGACTTTCCGTATTCGCAGGAGTGGGAGAGCGCACCCGGGAGGGCAACGACTTGCTTCGAGAGTTTCTGGAGTCCGGAGTAATCAATTATGGCGAGGAGTTTAATAAATCCATGGAAGAAGGTGGATGGGACTTGAGTAAGGTGGATAAAAAAGCGCTGGAAGATAGTAAGGCAACATTGGTGTTTGGACAGATGAATGAGCCTCCCGGAGCGAGAGCGCGTGTGGCTTTGTCCGGATTGACCGTTGCGGAATATTACCGGGATGGAGACCTAAGTGACCCGATGGGAGGAAAGGATATCCTCTTCTTCGTGGACAACATCTTCCGTTTTACACAGGCGGGTTCTGAGGTTTCCGCGTTGCTCGGTCGTATGCCTTCAGCGGTGGGATACCAACCGACATTGGCAACAGAGATGGGTATGTTGCAAGAGCGAATTACCTCGACAAAGCGGGGCTCGATTACGTCTGTACAGGCGGTATATGTCCCAGCGGATGACTTGACCGACCCGGCACCGGCGACGACCTTTGCCCACTTGGACGCCACGACGGTATTGAGCAGAAAGATCGCTTCCTTGGGTATTTATCCGGCGGTAGATCCATTGGATTCCACTTCGAGAATTCTGGATCCCGCGATACTTGGTGACGAGCATTATAATACTGCTCAGGCAGTTAAGGAAATCCTTCAGCGCTATAACGAGTTACAGGATATTATTGCGATTCTCGGTATGGAGGAACTTTCGGAGGAAGATAAACTCGTCGTTCACCGCGCACGTCGTGTGATGCGATTCTTGTCACAACCCTTCTTCGTGGCGGAGCAGTTTACGGGACTCAAAGGGGTGTTTGTGCCTATTGAAGAGACCATTCGCGGTTTCCAGACGATCCTCAAAGGGGAAGTCGATCACCTTCCTGAGGCGGCATTCAACTTGGTGGGTACCATCGACGATGCTATCGCCAAAGGAGAGGAAATGTTAGCTAAAGCCAAATAATAATAAATCTTATGCAAGTAGTTGTTCTCTCTCCCGAAAAGGAAATCTTTAATGGAGAGGCAAATAGAGTAAAAGTACCGGGGGCTTCCGGACAGTTTGAAATTCTAAATGGTCACGCGCCTATTGTATCCAGCTTGGAGAAGGGGGTTGTGTCCATATCAAAGACAGGAGGGGAGCCTTTTACCGTTGCCATTCGACAGGGTTTTGTCGAAGTGTTGCAAAATGAGGTGGCGGTACTGGTGGTGCCGGAAGATTAATCTTCTGTCAGATAAATACCTGCTGTTCCAATTGCAGATTGTGTCCTAAAGGGCATTTGATATAAGTCGGGTATCCGACAACAAACAAAGGGCGAGTCACTAGACTCGCCCTTTGTTTGTTAGAATCGATTTCCAAACATCGCAGGCATGATGCACCTATACTGAACATTTGTTGTTTATACATTATAATTTATTGCAATATATTTTGTCAATTGGATTACTCCTTGTATCTTCGCAAGTGGTGATATTTATATTGCCGTCGAGCGATAGATCTCTACAATTATGAAGGAAAGATGAGTTCTGCAAAAAACAAATCCGTCGTCCAAAAGCAGAGGGCATGGTGGCAACGTCCGGTGTGGCATATGGTGGTATTGGTGGTATTGACCTTTTGGGTGTATGGGCGAAGTTTGACATTTGGTCACACCTTGGATGATGCTATAGTCATCACCCAAAACGAATTGACGCAAAAGGGATTTGGCGGAGTAGCGGATATATTGGGGCACGACAGCTTTTATGGTTTTTTTAAGATGGAGGGCAAGGATAAGTTGGTCGCCGGCGGGCGGTATCGCCCATTGTCTATTGTGCTTTTTGCCATGGTCAAAGGATTGACCGGAGGCCCCGCATGGGTGTACCATCTGCTCAATATCTTGCTCTATTGTCTGTTGGTCCTTGTCGTCTATAGGTTTTTGAGGTATATATTGGAGCAGTTGTTTAAGAGCGGAAAGGAGGCATCAGCTGTGGCGGCCTGGATTGGAGCGCTGTTGTTTGCGTGGCATCCTTTACATGTAGAGGTGGTGGCCAATGTCAAAGGGGCGGATGAGGTATTGGCCCTGTTGTTGACCTTACTGACGGCGGGTTATGTGTTGTTTGATTGGAGGGGTAAGAGGCAAAGGGTCAACTATTTCATATCTGCCCTCCTCACCTTTCTGGCTATGATGTCCAAGGAGAATGCCATCGTGATGTTGGTGTGGATTCCCATTATTCTTTGGTTGGAGAAGCAGACGCTCAAGGCGATCCTCCGGCGTTCTCTCGGGGTTTTATCGGGAGTTTCGGCTTATTTGGCCCTGCGATTTGCGGTATTGGGAGGGCTCACATCGGGCGGGACTTCCAATGAATTGATGAACAATCCCTTCCTGAAGGTAGTGGACGGCAGGTATGTGCCCTACACTTTGGTCGAATGGATATCGAGTATTTTTTATACTTTTTGGGAGTATTTGAGGTTGATGGTTTTTCCACATCCGCTGAGTTATGATTATTATCCGCGGTCGATACCGATAACCGGATGGGGGGATATACACGTCATGATGGGGATGCTATCCTTTTTGGTGCTTTTTGTAGCCGTGGTATATGGCCTTTTGCGTCGTAAGAAGTGGTCGATTATTCCTGTGCTTTATCTCTTTCCTCTGGTGATAGTGTCCAATCTTCTCTTCCCCATCGGGACGCATATGGGCGAGCGATTTGCTTTTTTTTCAACCCTCGCCTGGAGTGTTGTTGTATCGTTGGGATGGGTGTGGTTTGGCAGAGCACACAGGGGGTTGACGGCAGGCCTGATCGGGTTAATGCTCTTAGGATTTGGTATGAAATCGTGGACCAGGCTTCCGGTTTGGAAAGATGACTTCACCCTTTTTACCCACGATGTCTCCCATGCCCCCAACAGCGCAAAGGCGCGCAATGCGGCTGCAGGAGCATTGGTGGATAAAGCACTACAGATTAATGATGAGGAGGTGCAGCAAGATTACTACAGACAAGCGATAGAGCATGAAAAAGTGGCACTCAGGATACACCCCAATTATGCCGGGGCGCATTACATAAAGGGGTTGGCGTTGTTGGGAGTAAAATCGTATGATGAGGCCATCTCGTCCCTGAATAGGGCATTGGATTTGTCTCATGACAAAAAGGAATTTGAAGAGGCCTTGTATTTGACTTTGCTCGAAGCCGGAAAGTATAAAGGGGAGAAAGGGGGAGACCCCGCCGCTGCGCTCCGCTATTTCATACAAGCAAAAAAAATACGGCAAAGTGATCCGGAGCTCTTTCGATTGATGGGGGTGGCCGAAGGTGTATTAAAACATTACCCCGGGGCCATTCGTTATTTTAAAGCGGCTTTGCGATTAAAACCCGGAGATAAGGAGTTGTATAAGAATATTAGTATCAGCTACCATTTTATGGGCAAGGAGGATTCTTCTGCGATTTATATGAAAATGGCCCAATAAAGGATGGATGATTCGAGAACCGGTTAAACGGATAGATGACATGATTAAAGTTTTTTCCTATTTTCTAATGACATTTCTCTTGATGTGGGGCCATGTCGCGGGACATCGACCGGCCTTGCATACTACTGCCCATCTACGGCAATGGGAGGCCCAACAGCATTGGGTGGATTCGGTTTATGCCTCATTGAGCTTCGAAGAGCGCATCGGCCAGCTGCTCATGGTCAGAGCCAATTCGAAGGGCAACGTGGAGCATGAACGTCAAGTCGAGCAGTATATCCGGAAGTATCATATCGGAGGGATATGTTTTTTTCAAGGGACTCCAAAGCATCAGGTAGCATTGGTCAACCGATACCAGCGTCTTTCCGAGGTCCCGCTATTGGTGGCTTTGGATGCGGAGTGGGGTCTAGGGATGCGCTTTAAGAAGCGCAGTATCAGCTTCCCCCGGCAGTTGATGTTGGGTGCATTGCAGGAGGATAAGCCGGTATATGAAATGGGGGTGGAGATCGCTCGTGAGCTGCGCCGTATCGGTGTACAAGTCAATTTTGCTCCGGTGGTAGATATCAACAACAACCCCAACAACCCGGTCATCAATGATCGCTCCTTTGGGGAGAACCGCATCAATGTGACCCGCAAGGGGTATGCTTATCAAAAAGGATTGGAAGACGGAGGGGTGATGGCTTGTTTGAAACATTTTCCGGGGCATGGCGATACGGATGTGGATTCCCATAAGGGACTGCCGGTCATCACGCATAATATGAAGCGATTGGATAGTTTAGAACTTTTCCCCTTCCGTGTATTGGGGGAGAAGGGGGCAAGTAGTGTGATGGTGGCACATATCAACATGCCTGCATTGGGGATAAAACCGGGGTTTTCGACGACATTGAGCAAGAATGCCGTGACGGGATTACTAAAGGATAAGCTGGGATTTCGCGGTTTGATTTTTACGGATGCACTGGATATGCAGGGCGTGGCCAAGTTCCACCCGAAGGGAGAAATAGAAGTGCTTGCATTTAAGGCGGGCAACGATGTGTTGCTGTTGCCACAGGATGTTCCTCAAGCTATACGAGCGCTGTCTGCTGCCATCCAATCCGGCGATATTCCAAAATGGCGTCTTGAAGAGTCTGTCAAGAAGATACTGAGGGCCAAATACCGCTATGGGCTTACGCATTTTCACCCTCTTGATGAAGCACATGTTTATGAGGATATCATTACTCCAGGTGCCATGGCGCTCAAGTCCCGTTTGATAGCCGGAGCGATGACCTTGGTGCGCGATGATAATCATCTGACGAATAAGCTATCCGACCGGAAGCTGAAGAAGGCCACACTGAGCATTGGAGTTGCCCAGAAGTCCGTATTTCAAAAGCGGCTCAATGCCTTTGGTAAGTTTAAGCATTTTACCTCAAGCCGGGCTTGTCCGCCACCCGTCCGGAAGCGATTGCTGAGGGAATTGGAGGATATGGATGTGGTCGTGGTTAGCTTGCATGCGATGAATAAATACAAGCGGAAAGACTTTAACATCTCTTATGGAGCACGAGCGATAATAGATTCGCTTGCCGCGCATACGGATGTGATTCTTACGGTTTTCGGGAGTCCGTACAGTTTGGCTTTTTTCGATAAAGTGGGCACAGTGGTGATGGCGTTCAGCGAAGACGAAATCGCGCAGGACATGGCGGCACAAGCGCTGTACGGGGCCATTCCATTTGGAGGGACATTGCCGGTATCTGCGGGGCCGCGTTGTAAGTATGGGATGGGGATAGTCCATGATAAGGTGCAACGCATGGGATATGTCCTACCTGAATTCACCGGAATGTCATCGGATACTTTGGCCTTGATTGACTCCATGGTAGATTATATGATTAAGGAGCGGATTGCTCCGGGGGCACAGGTGTTGGTGGCCAAGGACGGCAAGATTGTCTTTCACCGGGCGTATGGCTACCATACCTATAAGAAAAAACGTCCTGTCTCCTTGGGCGATGTCTATGATTTGGCCTCGGTGACGAAGGTGGCGGCCACAACGATTTCACTGATGAAACTCTGGGACGAGAAGAAATTTGATTTGGATGTTCCCATCAAGACGTATTTCCCTGAGGCGGATACGACCAACAAAGCGGATTTGAAGTTTAGAGATATTCTGGCGCATCATGCCCGGTTGAAGCCCTGGATTCCCTTTTACAAGTCAACGATAATTTGCACCCCCAAGGGAACTGTGTTGCCGGACGATAAGTATTATTCCAAAGGACCCAATTCGGAGTTTCCCAATCAGGTATGCCGGAAGATGTATATCAGGGAATGGTATCCGGATAGTATCTGGAAGCGAATCCTCAGTTCGCCATTACGGGAGAAGTACGGCTACAGGTACAGTGATTTGGGACTTTATATGGCCGCCAGGGCGGTGAAGGTCTTGAGTGGTCAACGGATCGACACCTTCGTCCGAAGGAATTTTTACCAGCCGATGGGATTGCGCAATATCGGTTATAATCCGTTGCGTAGGGGTGTTTCTCCGGCGCGGATACCTCCGACGGAGGAAGATCATTACTTTAGGATGCAACGCATTCAGGGATATGTGCATGATATGGGCGCTGCGATGATGGACGGAGTAAGCGGACACGCCGGGCTTTTTTCCAATGCTGCTGACCTGGCAGCGCTCTTCCAGATGCTCCTCAATAAAGGGGAGTACGGCGGAAGGCGATACCTGTCAGAGGCGGTGATTGACACGTTTACCACCCGGTATAAATACGGCACCCGCAGGGGGATAGGATTTGATATGAAACAGTTGGACCCGGACAAGAAGCAGAATGTAGCCCCGGAGGTGTCCGCCCGTGCCTTTGGTCATTATGGATTTACGGGCACAACGGTTTGGGCAGATCCGGATTATGGACTGATATATGTATTTCTCTCCAACAGAACCTACCCTGATATGAAAAACAGGGAGATGTACAAACAAGAAATCCGGGAGAAGATACAGTCCATCCTCTATCGCTCCATCACAAAGCGACATACATGAGGTTTGAATGGTACATTGCCCGCCGTTATCTGTTTGGTAAGAAGCGGGCGAGCACGATTAACATTATTACCGGATTATCGATGTTTGGCATCGCGATAGGGGCGGCAGCGTTGTTCTTGGTGCTGTCGGTTTTCAATGGTTTTGAAGATTTGTTGGGCTCTATGGTGAGCCGCTTTAACCCCGATATCAAGATTGTCCCGTCGGAGGGCAAATACATCGAGGTTACGGACAGTTTGCTCTATACCATTAAGTCGGTGGACGGAGTGAGGGAGGTTTCGGAGACCTTGGAGGAAGTGGCGTTATTCCGGTACGAAGAGAACCTTCAGTTTGGTATCATCAAAGGGGTGGATTCGCTTTTTAATAAGGTCAATAGCATTGATTCTGCCATTTTGGATGGGTATTATCTGATTGGTAGAGGGAAAGAAATCGGTTCTGTGGGAGTTTTTGGTGCGGGGGTTGCCAATAGCCTAAAGCTGGCATTAGGAGCAAAGGTGACACAACCTGTAGCGGTATATATGCCCAAGAAAAAGAAGCGAGGCGCATTGGACCGGCCATTTAGAACCCAGTTTCTGATTCCTTCCGGTGTCTTTTCGATACAGCAGGAGATCGACATGCAATACGTCCTCGCCCCTTTGCCCTTTGTCGAGCGATTGCTTAATGTCACGAAGAAACGAAGTGCGATAGAAGTCGATATCGATCCGGAAGTAGATCCGGTACAAGTATCGAGTGTGCTATCCGGGAAATTGGGCACAGCGTATGATATCCGTGACCGAAGAAAACAAGACGAGGCATATTACAAATTGATGAAGCTGGAGAAGTGGATGTTTTTTGCTCTTTTTGCTCTGATGATGTTGCTCGTCGCCTTTAACATCATCGGTGCCCTATGGATGATCGTATTGAGCAAACAGCAAGATATTGCCATTCTCAAGGCGATGGGCGCTACGGCCAAAACGGTGCGCAATATCTTTCTCTTCGAAGGGTTGCTCATCTCGATATACGGTTTGATAAGCGGACTGATATTGGGCATGGTGCTTTACCTGTTGCAAAAGCATGTGGGTCTGGTGGGCATCCCAGAAGGGTTTGTTATTGACTCCTATCCTTTGAGCTTTCGTTGGACGGATTGGATTGTGGTCGGTGTGACGGTATTGAGCATTGGGATGGCTGCATCTGTTTTGCCCTCGCTCAGAGCGATGCGTATTAGCGTCACAAAGAGAGAGAAGTAGAGCGGGGACGCTCAGTAGGTTTTATAACCCCTGGAATATTCTTTACAGTGAAGAGCACTAATCTTTCCCTGCCACCACGATGACCATTTCGCCCTTGGGTTTGAAGGTTTTGTCTTCCACCTCTTTGATGAGCTCCTCTAAGGAGCCGCGTGCTACTTGTTGGAACATTTTGGTGAGTTCTCTACAGACTGCCGCTTGTCGGGTGGGACCACAATGCTCTGCAAGTTGGGTGAGACATTTGAGGATGCGCTGTGGGGATTCGTACAAGATAAAGGTATCGGGCAAGGTGGCCAGGTACCGGAGCCGTGTTTGGCGTCCTTTTTTATGCGGAAGAAATCCTTCGAAATGAAAACGATGGGCGGGCAATCCGGATTGGATAAGGGCGGGGACAAAAGCGGTGGGACCCGGCAAAACATCCATAGGAATCTGCTCGTCGATACATGCTCTGGCTAAGAGATACCCCGGATCGGAGATGCCCGGGGAGCCAGCGTCCGTGACGAGAGCTATTTGCGCCCCGGCAAGGAGCTGCTCGAGGATAGTACGTAGCCGTTTGTGTTCGTTATGGGTATGAAATGGTTGAAGCGGTACTTCGATTTTATAATGTTTGAGCAGGCGGGAAGTAACGCGTGTGTCTTCACAAAGGACCAAATCCACGGAACGCAATACCTCCAGCGTGCGCAAGGTGATATCAGAGATATTGCCGATAGGGGTGGGGAGAAGGTAGAGCACTTCTATATCATTTAATGAGCTGTTTGAGCCAATCCCTTCATCTAATGATTTGATTTGGCATGATCGATTTTACCTTGAATTGTCTTGATAAGTCCCTGGATCACCGTGGTTTTTTCACCGTATTCACCCGCGAGGTGGAGGGCTTTTTGCGCGGCTTGCAGCGCTTCGGTTTCCCGGTTCATACCGGCGAGCAATTTGGCTTGAAGGACGAGGTATTCGGGCCTTCCACCGATGGATGCGGCTTTATCCAGAAGCTTGTAAGCATACTTAATGACCTGTTGATCCATGGGAAATGTTTTAAACACTTTTTTTGCCGTCAAATACTGTTTGTGAAGGTTGTTTTTGGTGTATTTCTTAGAATAGCGCTTTGCTGCTTTGAGGTAGTGCTTGCTATCTTTAGTCGCGCTGTAATAGTTCATATCCGCCTCGATGGCAAATCGGTCTGCGTCTTGGCGGTTATATTTCTTCATATTGTTCTTTGCTTCCTCCAACAGGTTCTCTACCTTGAAATCTATCGCTTTGCGGACGGTCCTGCTGCAAGCTTCTCTGACCCTCAGCGCAAAGGCGTCTTCGCCTACGAGTTCGATGATGCGTTTTTTGTTTTTGGTCATGAGCTCAAAGGCACGCGAATCGCAATCTCCGGAGGCTTCATAGAGGAATTTCATGTCGTTTTCTGTTGACAAGTCCGGATGATTTTTGATGTATTCATGCGTGAGCTTTCCGGTAGATTTGCCCGCTTTACGCAGGGCGGCGGCGTAGGATATCAGAAATGCTTCGTCGCGATTGCCGGAGGTGTATTGTTTTTCGAGGTCTTGTGAGGGGTCATATTTGGATACTGCGAGCCTGGCTTGGGCGAGCAATGCATCAGCAGTACGAGGGGCACCTCTAATCTTGTGAATGGTTTTACCATCCGGGCTGATGAAGAAGAGGGTAGGGTAAGCTCTTACCGGATGCTTACTCCTGAAAGTACGTGCTTCGGGCTTCTCCATATCGAGCTTGAGGTTTATGAAATGCTGATTGAAATAGGTACCGACCTCTTCGAGTGGAAAGATCTTTTTGGCGAGGCGCTTGCAGGGGCCACACCAACTCGCATAACCATCAACAAAAATTATTTTGTTTTCTTGTTTGGCCTTTGCCTGTGCTTCTTCCCAGCTATGGCCAAATTCTATCCCTTGGCCACTCAACATTGGAGTCATTATGATGATTAGGAGGAGCGATAAAATGGAATATTTCATAAGTGAATGCTTTAAATATTAATTATTCAAATATCTTTAAAGGTAAAACACAATAGGAATAGGCTATGTTGCAATTATTAGTAGATCTATGTCCGACAATGAGAATGATTGATAAAGCGACGAATATCGATTTTAGCATCTCTCCCCATAAAATGGTCCAATGTAGTAACTCGTTTATGGTCGATTATGTTTTATGTCTATCGATTTTGGAATAAAGAAACCTTTTATGGAATTGGGATTTCTAATAGCAATTTGAATGTGGTTCTTCTCCCTAAACCCTGCGTTTGGATACAACTCATTTCCTTCAAAAAAAACACCACGAACTGAATCAAATGGTCGTATCTTTTGTTCTTTTCTGTGTTGATGGATGAATTCTATTACAGCACAATCAAGATAGCGTTTTAACAAATCTCCATTTTTAATGAGAGGTGCATTTTTAGGAATTTCTACCCCTTGTTTTTCTTTCAATTGCTTTAGAATATTGTAACTTTCTTTCAATAAGTTAAGATTATTGGAATCCAATAAATCCAAACAGAGGCCCAAATCAATGATCGCCCCTATTACAGCAGGCTCTTCTATCTTTTGTTTTTTATTGTGAGGAGGATGGTTCTTTTAAAAAATGAGCAAACTCATACGCCCTGTCATAATTGTTTTCCCAGAAATACACCCCGCCACCTAACCAATCGTATTCGTTATCACTTGCCTTTAATGATTCAGTTCCTGAGCAAACAACTTTATCCCTAACAGAAATATCGCAGCCATGAAACCCAATTACTAATCCTGTTCGTTTTGAATACATAAAACGGGCAATTAACGTGCAACAGGGCTATTTTTATATCTTTTCGTTAAGTTTCCTTGCTTGGTATGTATTCCGGCCGACTGCAAAAACTTTGCTGCCTTTTTTTTGGATTTGATAAGTTCTTTACCAAATTTCCTGAATTCTTTTAAGTATTTTTCTTGTTCTTTCTTATTCATAGAGCACAATTATCTTGAACAAAAGTAATGATTTATTGAGTAATCTTTCAGTATTGTTTTGTTAACAACGGTAAAGTGCCGGGATATGTTTTAGCAAATGGGATGTTTCCCTGAATTTCCGGGATGTGGAGGGGGGGGGTGCCATCCGGTAAGGAGTTTCGAAGGCTGAGGGTCCACCATTTCATACCAATAATACAATGGGGCATGAAATGGTGGACTGTATTTAAGTGGAATTTACGACAGTACAGGCCCGGCAGCGAGCAAGTCCTCGTCGGCTTTATCTTCAAATTGTTTGAAATTTTCGACAAACAATTTGGCCAATTTTTGTGCTTGAGCGTCATATGCCTCCTTGTCCGCCCAGCTATTTCTCGGGTTTAGGAGCTCGGTTGGAACTCCCGGGCAAGAGGTCGGTATTTGTAGGTTAAATACTCCCAAGGTCGTGTACTCCACTTCCTTAAGCGTGCCATCCAGCGCCGCACTTACCATGGCGCGGGTGTAGGGTAGGTTGATGCGGTATCCGGTGCCATAGGGTCCTGCGACCCATCCGGTGTTGATGAGCCAGACGTGCGCATCGTGGGCATCCATCCGTTCGGCGAGCATTTTGGCGTATTTGGTCGGATGCAAAGGCATAAACGGAGCGCCAAAGACAGCGGAAAAAGTTGCTACCGGTTCGGTAATGCCCTCTTCGGTGCCGGCCACTTTGGCGGTATATCCGGAGATGAAATAGTACATGGCTTGCTCCTTGGTCAACTTAGAGATGGGAGGCAGTACGCCAAAGGCATCTGCTGTTAGGAAAAACACATTTTTCGGGTGAGGTCCCTGAAGGGAAGGTTGAATCTTGTCGATATGATAAATCGGATAGGAGACTCGGGTATTTTGGGTGATGGATGTGTCTTCGTAATTGGGTTTGCGCGTCCCTTCGAAGAAGATGATATTCTCGAGCATTGCCCCGTGGCGAATGGCCTTGTAGATATCGGGTTCCTTTTCGGCGCTGAGGTCGATGGTTTTCGCATAACACCCTCCTTCAAAGTTGAATACTCCATCTTTGCCCCATCCGTGCTCGTCATCGCCAATCAAGTAGCGATCCGGATCTGCGGAAAGGGTGGTTTTACCGGTGCCGGAGAGGCCGAAATAGACGGCTGCATCGCCGGCTTCCCCGACATTGGCGGAGCAGTGCATAGAGAGGACATTGCGCTGGTGAGGGAGCATAAAGTTGAGTACCGAGAAGATACCTTTCTTGACCTCTCCTGTATAACCCGTGCCCCCGATAATGATACGTTTTTTGGAGAAATTAATAATGGCAAAGTTTTCTCTCGGGGTACCATGTGTCTTGGGGTCCGCTTTAAAATTGGGGTCTTGGATGATCACCCAGTCCGGCTCGAAGGAGGCGAACTCGGAACGTTGGGGTCTGTTGAACATGTTGTTGGCAAAGAGGGCGGTCCAGGGCAATGGGCTTATTACCCGGATATTGAGCCGATAGTCTTCATTAGCGCAGGCATAACCATCCTTGACAAACAGTTCTTTGCCGCTAAGGGAAGCCGTTAGGTCATCGTACAATTTGTCAAACGCTTCGGGATCAAACGGCATGTTGATATTATTCCAGTCGACAGCTTCGGCCGTGATACCGTCCTTGACGATAAAGCGGTCTTTGGGTGCGCGGCCGGTAAATTTGCCGGTGTTGACGGTCAAGGCGCCGGTATCGCTCAAAACCCCGAGATCCTTTTTGATGGTGTGTTCCATCCATTCTTCCGGGGTGAGATTCCAATATTCGTTGGAGGGATTTTCGATGCCATAGTGAGACAGTGATGCTTTGGGGTTTTTGATTCCTGTAAAGCTCATTTGATGGTGTTTTTGTTATAGGATGCGCAAAGGTAAAAATTAATCTATTTAGGGGTGGTGCAATGTTGATTAAATGAAATATAAAAAAGGCGTACAAAAAACTTTGTACGCCTTTTTTGTGGAAATTGATTATCTATTATAGCCTTCTAAGAGCAAAACAACGTCCGATAGAAACGCGCTATTTTGCCCGGACTTCTACTTCGTGCAAGTTAGATGTTTTTCACCTCAGACACTAATGCATTCAGCGCTTTTTTAGCATCGCTGAAGAGCATCCAGGATTTGTCTTTGTAGAAGAGCGGGTTGTCGATCTTGGCGTAACCCGGGCTCAAGCTTCTCTTGATGACCACGACGCGATTGGCTTCCCACACTTTGACGACCGGCATGCCGTAGATGGGACTGGCCGGGTCAGTTTCGGCGAGGGGATTGACCACATCGTTGGCCCCTATGACGAGGACAACATCCGTGTTGGGCATTAAGGCGTTGGCATCTTCGAGTTCGAGCAATTTCTCATAAGGAACATCTGCTTCGGCGAGCAATACATTCATATGACCGGGCATCCTTCCCGCTACGGGGTGGATAGCGTAATATACTTCCACTCCTTTTTCTTCAAGAGCTTTTTCGAATTCGTGACAGGCGTGTTGTGCCTGTGCTACGGCGAGGCCATAGCCGGGAACAATACAAACTCTTGAAGCATATCCACACATAATGGCAGTGTCTGTGATGGTCGTTTCCTTGGCATTTTTGCCCCCACTTCCAGCGGATTTAGCTGTTGCACTGCCGCCAAAGGAGCCAATGATGACATTGAGCAAGGAGCGGTTCATGGCTTTGGTCATAAGGATGGTCAGAATGGTACCGGCTGACCCTACCAATATTCCTCCGGTCAACATGACCATATTGTTGTACAAAAAGCCCCCCATGGCTGCTGCTATTCCTGTAAAGGAGTTGAGCAATGAGATAACGACGGGCATGTCAGCTCCTCCAATAGGCATTACAAACAAAATACCATACAAGAGGGATAGCCCGAGTAATATCCAAATGATGTTACCTCCCAAGGGATTGTGGCCATAAACTCCCCAAACCACCAATCCAAGGATGAGGGCGAGGAGGAGTATGTTAATATAGGTAAAGGCGCTGGTAAAAATGTCTTTAATCTTGCCATCTAGTTTGGCATATGCGACCATACTCCCGCTAAAGGATACGGAGCCTATGACCAACCCCAGGAAAATCATCCAGCTAAAACCCGGATCATGTGCACCATGTGTATTGTATTCTACCAGTGAAATGATGGCGGCGCAAGCTCCACCCATACCGTTAAAAAAGGATACCATCTGTGGCATGGCCGTCATTTTGACCTTCATGGCCATTAGCCACCCTATAACGGTTCCTACAGCCATTCCGGCGATAATCCACGGGATATTGCCGATAGAATGCCCATCTTTTTGATGAAAGAAAATGGTAGCCAGAATGGCAATCCCCATTCCGGCGGCTGCGAGTAAGTTGCCGTTTCTAGCGGATTCCGGATGGCTTAGTTTCTTTAATCCGATAATAAAGGATATCGAGCCTAACAAATAGGCGAATTCGAGTAAAAAATGTTGAGTTATCATGGTTTTACCTTGATTTTATATTGTTGTGAACACACGAATGCGATTATTTTTTCTTTTTAAACATTTCCAGCATACGGTTGGTGACGACAAATCCACCGACGACATTGAGCGTACCCAACACGACAGCGACAAAGCCAAGTATGAGGGAGAGATAATTATTGGGATCGCTATGTCCCATGATGATAATAGCTCCGATAATGACGACTCCGTGAATGGCATTGGCTCCGGACATCAAAGGAGTATGCAGTACTGCGGGTACATGGGATATCACCTCGATCCCCAGGAAAATCATCAAGATGACGAGGAAGACGAAGTCTCTGTTTTCTAAAAAGTAGTGAAAGAATTCTTGCATAGCTTATGATTTAGAATAGAAGTTTTTAATACGTTCGCTAATGATGGCTCCATCATGCGTAAGACAGGTGCCTACGACGATGTCGTCTTCAAAATTCAGGTTGAGCTGACCGTCATCATCTATTAACAGAGTGATGAAGTTGGTGAGGTTTTTGCCCAACATGCGACTGGCATCCTGGGGCATCCTTCGAGGCAGGTACGAATCTCCGATGATGGTGACTCCATCTACGGTGATGGTTTTGCCATCTTCACTCAAAGCACAGTTTC
This sequence comes from Saprospiraceae bacterium, assembly GCA_027080725.1. GTDB lineage: Bacteria > Bacteroidota > Bacteroidia > Chitinophagales > Saprospiraceae > JALSTN01. The sequence goes on along the minus strand of JALWRC010000023.1, from coordinate 3,520 downwards.
CTCCCGAAGAGGCAGCCATATCAATAATTACGGAACCCGGACGCATACTCCTTACCGTGTCTTCTGTTACGAGCAACGGAGCTTTTCGACCCGGTATCTGCGCCGTACTGATGATGATATCCGAATTGGCGGCATGTTCTTGAACGACGGCTTTTTGCCGTTTGAGAAATTCTTCGGTTTGCTGGACGGCATATCCACCGGCACCGGTATCTTCCTTGGCACCTTCTACCTCGACAAATTTAGCCCCAAGACTGAGCACTTCTTCCTTGGCGGCACTTCTCACATCAAAGGCTTCTACCACGGCACCCAATCGCTTGCACGTCGCAATGGATTGGAGGCCGGCGACCCCTGCTCCCAAGATAAGCACTTTTGCAGGTTTTATGGTCCCGGCCGCAGTCATCATCAAAGGGAAAAAGCGAGGAAGATTTTCCGCACTGAGGATACTCGCTACGTAACCTGCGACGGATGCCTGTGAGGAGAGGACATCCATCGATTGTGCCCGTGTCGTTCTAGGAATATTGTCTAAGCTGAAAGTCGTTAGTCCCAATTTTATCAACTCTTCCGTAAGGCTCTTGGTCCTCAAGGGGTCAAATTGAGACAGGACGACCTGGCTTTTGTCCAATGCGGCGAGTTCTTCATTGGATGGCGGCAATACACTGATACAGATTTGACTTTTCTGTAGTATTTCCTCTCTGGTTTTAATAATGGCGCCAGCCTCTTCGTATTCGCTGTCTAAAAACAGCGCCTCCTCACCGGCTCCTTTCTCGACCCATACCGCTTCCACTTTCATTTGTAGCAGCTTCCGGATGCTTCCCGGATCGACGGCGACACGCGTTTCCGGTGCTTTTTCCTTTAAAATAGATACGATCATAGTAAGAATGATTTTGTATTGTTGATTTTATGGCAGTAAAATTGCCGATCTGTGCTTGTCCTTGAAGGCGAAAACTTCCGGTTAGTTGTAAGTGTGAAGTATTTGTCACCATTCAAGGAGCAAATGTAAGGTGCCGGAGCATACTTACGGATAAAAAAGGGGGAAAAGTTGTCTGCCAAAATCAAAGAGTTGGTTTTGGGTGAGGTTTTTTTTAAAGGAGAGCTGATTCGAGTATTATTCTCATGGTTTTAATGTTTTGGTTCTACCGTTCATTTATTGGTTAAAGTATAGTCCAACATGTAAGAATAAAATGACATTTTTGAAATATTATTGAGCAGGACGAATAAAAGGAAGATAAACCTTTTGGATGCGAGGATTCATGTAGTAAGGGTGCCATATAATATTCTGTTAAATTGAAAAGAATAGATTAAATTTGGTCGGGTTTATTTTAAAATTTAATATATTACAGTTAAAAATATATAAAGAAATTTGCTTGATATTTTTCTGTTCACAGAAAAAATCATACATTTGCTAATATAAATCGATTTTTTCACCCAAAATTTTGTATTATGAGAACTTTTTATTACAACCAACCAACCAACCAACCAACCAACCAACCAACCAAGTGTTTATCTTACCCAAGATTCTTGGGCGGATACCGGTTTGGGGGTTGCTTCTGATGGTCTTCTTATTTCTTTATTCCTGTAGCAAGGACAAAGTGGATACTTTTACTTCCGGACACCCGCAGTCTATTTCATCTCTTCCCTCTGAGACTCATATTTATTCTACTGCAAAGGAAGCGGCCAATACCGGCTTAAGGGATTCCAGCGCGGGTGTGCAGTTGAAGCGCACCATCCTCGGAGAAGTCCGGGTCAACCCCTTTACCGTCGAGAATATGGCTGCAGCACACCGGGACCTTTACGGCTCGAATCTTCAGGTGATGCCGACGACAGACCTCTATGTCAAGTTTATGCCTACGACGGATGAGCAAGTCCAAGCTTTGGAAGAGACCGGATGGATCTTTTTCGATTTTCCTATAGAGCAAGAGGTCATCGAGATGGGGGACTATTATCAAATTCCGGATGAGAATAGCGACCCGGTTTTATACACGGTGATCAAACCCGGTGAGCAACTTCCTGCTGTCCCGCATGAAGTTATCGATCAACTGTATCTGGATATGTCCGACCCACTCCTCGTTGCTACCAGTCTGATGCGGACGGGCAATGGCGACGAGATTCCCAAAGTCATTCCGCCGATTACACCCGGTACAACACCGTATGAAAACCTGGAGTTCGACTGTCAGGATGGGTTTGAGTGCGATCCTGACTGCAAAGTGAAAATTGTAATTAATGATGCGGACTACCCACCGACCTTAGAGTGTGAATGCGACTGTAGCGGAAATGGAGACGGAGGATATTTCTCATGCTGTGGTACTTCTGTTGATATCGGTCATCCTGCCGGCTGCGTACGAGTAGAAGACACCCAATTGTCCACCCATTTGGATTATGAGTCGTATCTGCCGGTGAGAAGAGTCCGGGTGGTCCTATGGAACGGCTGGTTTAGGACAGAAGTGACAGAGACCGATGATAACGGATGCTGGGTTTCGGACGAGACATTCAGCTCCTTCCATATGTGGATACGATTTGTCAATGCCCGGCACAAGATTAGAGGGCTATCAATACCTACCCCAAGTCCAATAAATAGATTAATTAGGACCCTTCCAGTGATAACAAACTATTATGACCCCATTACTGACTATGTTGACCATTTTACTTTTGCGCATAGAGATATACGCGTATTCTATGATATGTGGGCAAGGGGACAAGAAGGACAGGAGATACACTATTATTGGGGAGCAGCAACCGTGAATAATGCGAACCACGAGTTCCATGACTATGCCATGAATGATGGGATTAATAGCCCACCCAACAAGCTGGACATAATGGTGGGCCCTTTAAATAGATCTGGTATGACATTGATGAAGGCTAAATCATTTGCTAGTATAGTTTTTGGATTAATCACAGGGACGAGTAGCTCTAACCAACCTTTTCATAATACGTTATTACCGGATGTCTATCTTGGGATTCGTCATTCTACTTCCGATTGGATGAAGGAGCTATCTTATCACGAGTTGGCACATGCATCCCATTCTACCCGGGTTAATACGGATTATTGGAAAAGGTTAGTCACTGCCGAGGCGCAGGCGACTTTGCAGAGCTCTAACAATAATCCCCATGGAAGTGCTCAATCTTTAGATGCCGGGATTATTGCGGTTTGTGAGTCTTGGGCAGAACATATAGGAATAACTTATACGGATAGAACGTATGGGGGGAATGCAAGTCAATGGCCCAATTGGATTGTCTGGTTAGAGCGGACATGGAATGAATTTCAAAATCATATTCCCATCGGGCTATATCATGATTTGATTGATGAGGAGGAGTCTATCTTCAATAGAAATGGAATACAAGTGTCTGCTTGCAATCAACAGGAGGCAGGGTGTACCATAATCGACGATGAAGTCTCCGGTTTCACCAATGCGCAGATGTTTGATTGTTTGACATCCAGTACATTTGCCCCATCTGATTTTGAGGAGTGCTTGATAGATAACCACCTTAGTTCTACACAAAATACCTTAGCTCAGGTAGTAGC
>JALWRC010000022.1 GCA_027080725.1 Saprospiraceae bacterium | reverse complement strand
GTACCAAAGCCCCCACCGCCTCCTCCACCACCTGTCATTCAAGAGGTGCCGGATGAGGTCCCGATAGAAGAACAACCGGTATTCTTAGATCAATCTGTAGGTGCAGATTCAAAAGTGGAAGAACCGGATGAAGTGGAAGAAGCACCTCCACCTCCTCCCCCCCCGCCGAGGAAAAAGGAGCCGGAAGAGATAATCCGCATTGTGGAAGATATGCCCAGATTCCCCGGGTGTGAAGGGGAATCCTCTAAAGCAGCTAAGGTTAAGTGTTCTGAGTCTAAACTGCTCACATTCATTAATAAAAACATCCAATACCCTCCCATCGCACAAGAGAGCGGAGTAGAGGGTGTCGTCGTGGTACAGTTTACCGTCGAGAAAGATGGCTCCGTTAGAGATATTAAAGTAGCGAGAGACATCGGAGCGGGTTGCGGAGATGAAGCCAAACGTGTCGTTAAGAAAATGGCTTCCCGGTTCAAATGGACTCCGGGCAAACAGAGAGGACGTCCGGTGCGGGTTCGATTCACCCTTCCTGTCCGCTTTAAGTTGCAATAGGAGGATGGAAACCGTTATCCCTCATCCATGGCTTCGACATTGGTCTCCCAAATCCGGTTTTGACGTTCGAGTTCCTTTTTTAGCTCTGCATATTTTTTGAGGACGGCCTCACTTTCAGGAGATTGGTAGAAGGACGCATTTTGCAGTTTTACTTCGATAGCGGTGATATCTTTTTCCAAACGTTCGATGGCGCGCTCGGCGGATTTAATTTTGTTTTGAATGGACTTGCGGGTATTGTAATCCATCTTGGGCTTCTCCTTCTTAGCCTCGGTCACCGTATTCATGACGGAGAGGGAGGCTTCCCGGAGGTTGAGCATTCCGGACTTTTCTAAGAAGTAGCTGACATCCCCGAGGTATTCTTTGATGCCTCTATTTTCAAAATAAAAGGTTTTTTCCGTCAATCCTTTGAGAAAAGCCCTGTCGTGCGACACTACGATGATGGTGCCCTCATAGACCATAAGTGACTCGCGCAGGACTTCCATCGAAATCATATCCAGGTGGTTGGTGGGCTCATCCAGTATCAGAAAATTAGTGGGTCTAAGGGTCAAGAGCGCAAGGGATAGCCTGGCGCGTTCTCCTCCCGACAAAACGCTGACTTTCTTCTCTACATCTTCCCCACTGAAGAGAAAGGAACCGAGGATGGTCCGGACTTTCGAACGGGTAGCTTCTGTCGCTTCATTCTCCATGGTTTGGAGGACGGTCAATTTGGGGTCCAGGCGGTCGGATTGGTCCTGTGCATAATAACCCGGCAGGACATTGTGCCCCAGGGCCACCTGTCCCTCGTCGGCTTTGTATTGGCCGGTAATGATTTTGACTAAGGTGGATTTACCCCTACCGTTTTGTCCGATAAAAGAGACTTTTTCGCCCCTTCTCACCTGAAGGTCCACTCCCCGGAGTACATGATTGTCACCAAAGGATTTTTTAATCCGCTTCACATCTACTACCAATTCCCCGCTTCTCGGAGGAGTGGGAAACCGGAGTTTCATTTGCTTCGTATCGATCTCCGGAGCGTCGAGACGCTCGATTTTATCCAATTGTTTCATGAGGGACTGGGCCATCTTGGCTTTGGTGGCCTTTGCACGGAAGCGATTGATCAACATCTCCTTGCGCTCTATCTCCTTCTGCTGATTCTCAAAAGCGGACTGCTGAATGGCAACGTGTTCTTCTCTCTGGGTCAGGTATTGGTCGTAATTGCCGGTATAGCGATAGGTCTTCCCATTCCGGATTTCCATTATCGCTTTCGATACATTATTGAGGAAGGTCCTATCGTGCGAAATGACGACATAAGCCCCGGTATAATCCCGCAGGAATGACTCCAGCCAAATGATGGATTCGATATCGAGGTGGTTGGTGGGCTCGTCCAAAAAGAGATAGTCGGGCCTGCGCAATAAGAGTTTAGCCAGTTCGACCCGCATCAACCATCCTCCACTCAGGGTATCCAATTGGTGTCCCATCCGCTGCTCGTCAAATCCCAGTCCCTTAAGAATTTTGATGGCCCGGCCTTCGGCTCCTCCCGCATCCAAGACAGAGAGTTGCTCTGTCAGATTGGAGTAGTGATTGAGCTTTTCGAGATACTCTTCACTTTCGTAATCGGTGGCCGTCTCGATGTATTTTTCGAGGGTATTCAACTCTTCTTCGAGTGCTTTGACATCTTCAAATGCAGAAAGGGCTGCCTCCAGGATGGTGATGTCCTTCTCGGCGGTGAGTACTTGTCGCAAGTGCCCGATACTCGCATCCTTCGGGATGATGACATCTCCGGTAAAAGAAACTCCATCATTGGTGATAATCTTCAGGAGGGTGGATTTTCCGGCTCCATTTGGCCCGACCAACCCGAGTTTATCCTTCATTTTAATCGTACAGGAGATATTGTCGAGCACCCTCCGGTCTCCGTATTGAACCGTTATGTTCTGCATCTGAATCATGGTGCAAAGAAGCGAAAACTCTTCGAGATGTAAAAGGATTCCCAATAACATTTGTAGGTCTCGAGTGAGGTGATGAGGGGGTGTCTCACAAAATAGACTACAATGAGCAATGGGATGGTTTTGTGCCTATTGGACGAAAGCGACTGACAGTGATGTATGAAATGGTCAACCCATGATGTTGGCTCACCAAATCGGCTTGGTGCAAAGAACTCCATGTATTTTAATGAGGAGAGAAAGGGGGGAAACTACTGATAATTCTCAGCGTTCGCTGAATTGGATGGTGCAAGGCTGAAACAAACAAAATGGCTCTTTGACAATGCACCTTTCTCAAAAACGCTTGTAAATAGTGTATCTCTAATACAAATCATCTTGCAATTATGGTATAGAGTACAAACTATTTTGTATCTTGCATCGCTAGTGCTCCGCGCAAGAAATAAATATACATAACAACCGAAGCTATTTTTCTCTGAATCGAGGCGCTTGAACAGGAGTTATGCCATAGCATAATGACTGTTTGAGCAACGAAGAGTCAGGGGAAAAGAGCGAGTTTATATGTGTAGTTATTTTCTGCGCGGAGCACTAGCTTATTTGTAAATCTCTTACAGTATAATATTTTACAGGAACCATTAATTTTCCTTTTGAAAACTACTGAATATTAAATAAAAATGAAACCGTTTGTTCTTTTTCTGTTCATTTTTGTAGTGTCCCAACTTCAAGGACAGATCGTATATAAAGATGAGAATGATATTTGCGAAAAACAGGAACTTCAAAATATTTACTTCAAATCAATACAGATTCTAGATTCATTAGAAACTATTGGGTTTGGCATAATAAGAATGGATATTTTAGAGATTGATAGCCAGAAATACCTTCTCCCTGATGGTCATTTTAATGTCTATAAATGGACGGGGGACGATTGGAAAAACATATATAAAGGAATTCATTACGGATATAATTACCTCAGTAAAAAATTTGTATTCAAGGATAATTTATATTCGTTTGGAGGATATGGTTATTGGAAAAGTCACGGACAGGTAATACAATTTTTGTTTGATAGAGGAGAATGGGAATTGTTGGAATTTACCAAATCATTAAAAAATGGTTATGCAAGTGTAGAGCCATTCGGATTAAAGGTTATACGTGATACGGAATACAACATTGATATTGTTAGAAAGAAAGTCGACGATTTACCAAAATCAACATTGAACTTATATAAAATTGGTAAGTTTTATTCAAATGCAGTTATATATGATTTTGATAAGTATACGTTAATTTACAACGGCCAAAGATTATTGTATGATAAACTACAGAAGAAATATTATATTTCAGAACTATCACCTTTCAAAAATTTGCACCATGCTGACAGTGAAAACTATTTAGTACACCTTGTAGGCGATAGTATCGCTATATACGACAGGAATATGGCATTAATTGAAGCGACTTCAGTAAACAGTGAAATGCGATTCTATTCTCCTTACCAAGTGGTTCGAAACTCACGCATTTCGGATGCATTGATATATGCTCTAATATCATTAGTACTAACAATCATGGCTTTTTACTTCATAAAATCAAAGAAAAAACGCGTAAGTTATCAAGACCCTTTAATTGATAAATTATTACTTCTCCGCGGTAAAACATTAACACAAACGGAATTGGATTCAATCCTTGAAATATCTGACATTAAGAATCCTGAAACCCTTAAAGGTACAAGATCTACGGCAATTAATAAAATTAACAAAAAAACCTCGGCAAAAGAAGGAGCGAATTTGATAGTCCGAATAAAGGACCCTGAAGACAAGAGAAGATATTTGTATAAAATATCCAATATATGAGCTGCCCTATATTGTCACCCAATAGGTATGACTCCCATTTCATACATTTACAACCGGATTTATCATTTTAATATCTTTTTCTCTTTTTTGCTGGAAAAATAATAAATGATGTTAGGAATAAACAAAAGCCACCAACCAAAAAAAATGAAAATAAAGATATGGACAATTGTAGATCCTTCATTTCTCGTAAGGAGAAAATACTCGGGTGTTTCCTCTTTAAGCTGCCAATCATTAGCTAAATATAGTTTGACGTCCTGTAATGCCGATTCCCTTGCCTTTTTCTTCTCATCAAATTGGTTATCCATAACTTTACCTTATGTTTAATCCACTAATAGTATTATTAAAATATAACGTTTATCCCCAAAACATTTAGCAAACACTCCTCTTGCACCATAATCATGGGGGCTATTGCAACCGTGTGCAATAATATCGTATTTACATCTTAAGGAATTCTATATATGCCGAATTATCGAACATTTCTGAATCCTTTTTTTGATTTTCATCGGACAGTCGCCTTTTTTTATACATCCAAAGATATTTATCCATAATTCTGCGCCCGAAAGCTTCATTATTTTGACTAAAATAATCATACGCCTCAGTGCCTTCAAACAATTCTAAAGTAGATTGTTGACTCTTAATAATTTGAGAATTCAAATTAAGTAAGTCGTTTACACCGGATATAAAGTTAGAATAGCTCATTAAACTATTTTTCCTAATTCCTTTAGCATGAATTTCCCAAACTGCTTCTCTTGCCAATGTATCATACAAAGAAAAATCAATTGGATTAATGAGAAAAGCAAATTTACTTAGTAGAGAAATGGTTCGTTTTTTGACTGATTTTCCTGAATTAAGTAACTTTGCACTCATTTCGTCGATACACCTGACATCCCCCTCTTTTACCTTCATAATAAAGTTTTGTTCGACAATTTCATCAATAAAAGAATTAACAGAGTCACTTCCTTTATTTATATTTCGTCTTACTGAATATTCATTTAAGAATGAATTGAATAATTTTGAAATAAAAAAGTTCAACTGTTTCTTATTGGTATAGATAACATCTAGTTTTTTGAAATATTTGTGATAATAACCTTCGCTCCTATTCCACCAATAAATAGCTTCAATTGCAGAGTTTTTTATATCTGATTTATTCATATCGATTTTTTATATACAATAAATAATATCACCAAAATACTTTTCAACATATCTTGGATTCAAGTCACAAAAAATTGAACTGTATTAATAGTATTTCTGACCAATTGGAATATAAAGCCTTTAAGAGCTCCAATGGGAAAACAGCTATCACTACAATCTTTAAGTTAACTTTATTTTGCTTTTCCCGGTGCGAGATTCTTTAATGTAAAAATCACAAAAGCTATGGAAGCGAAGACAAAAAGATATAATCCTATTTGTGGATCCAGACTAACTCGAGCTGACCCAATCCCTGTAACATCATTGCCATAGCTAAAACTACTATTAGCTCCTGCGCTAAACCAACCAAGCATATATCCAACACCGATATATACATTTATTACGCCCGCGATAAACGCCCATCTGTTATTTTTTAGAGCCAGGAAAAGACCTCCCAGGGCGACAAATAGTCCCCAAATACCCCCACCAATGGCTATACCTGAAACACCACCGGAAGAATAGCTTGAACTATAGTTGCCAAAACTCAATGAACTATTGGCTTCAAGCCAGGGTAAAAAAACCGATATAGCTGCCAATCCGGCTGCAATTAATGCGATGTAATTTGTTTTTTTCATATTGTTTAACATTTTAATTCACTCTTAGTCATACGTTTTTGGTGAAAGTATCAATTTATTTTCCTGATTTATAATTCGTCTTTAATTCTTTCGGCTATTTTCTTTATTACTTTTTTTGCTGCTTTATCGACCAGACGGTTGCTAACACCAGACTTTCTATTACCCCTGGGTATTCCCCTTATATTCGCTTCTGCTTCTTCCGTTATGACATGTATTAGCTTACCCGTATTAACATCCACCAATTTAATAGTCAAAGTGATATCAACACTTTGTCTATTAACATACATGGTTCTACTGCCAACATGTATTTGTATATTGTCATAGTCGGAAGAAAATCCTGAAATTTTCCCAAACAGGAAGTAATCCACTCCCTTAAATGCGCTATAATCAAATTCTTTATCAGTGACACCTGCATAGCTCAATGTCTTCTCATCTAATAAAGCATCCAACCGGGCTCTTTCGACGATATCAAAAATACCTGTACGGTATAATTCCCCCTCAAGCAAAGTGGGTATCTTTTCAAGCAATCCGGTTCCGTTAAAATCATATCTATATTCCATGTCATGAGGGACTTCAAACGGAATTATTGCAATGACTTTCTTTTGTCCAAATGTTGTAGCTAATGCAAATAAAAAATAAATGCCTACTAAAATAAAACGACTAATACGTACTAACATGATTCACATTTTTTTTGTTAATGATGCCCAAATATCAAATACAAAAACTGATACGATGGAAAAATATCCCCTTAAACCGGTCATAAACCGATTTAATATTGGTTTTCTATATGAGTGCTGTCCTGATGCCTATAATTATTCTTATGGCCACAAACCTTACTGATTGATAACATAGTGTTGAAAAGTGTATATTAAAAACTGTGCGCTTTGTAATACACATCATACCGATTCAAGACCACTACCCGGAGTATTTCGCTTATATTTGCGAATGATAAAGAACTATCTCGCTTCGTATAAAGGTCTCTCCAGGCAAGTTTGGTTGCTCGCATTTGTGATGCTGGTCAACAGAAGCGGGACGATGGTGATCCCTTTCTTGTCGATTTATATGACGCAGTCGCTTGGATTTAGCCTTCAAGAATCCGGAATGGTCTTGATGTTTTTTGGAGCCGGCGCCGTGATTGGCAATTACCTGGGGGGAAAGCTGACGGATTATTTCGGCTACTTTCCCATATTGTTGTTTTCGATGTTCTCTACCGGAGTGATGTTTTTGATAATGGAGCATGTCAGTAGCTTCTACGGTCTTTGTCTGACCGTATTTGCCACCACCATTATTGCCGATATCTTCCGCCCCGCCAATATGTCGGCATTGGCGCAGCAAAGCGCTCCGGAGAATAGAACCCGCTCGATTTCCCTCATTCGCTTATCGTTTAATCTGGGTTGGGCCATTGCGCCGGCAGTAGGTGGATTGGCCATCGCCTGGTATGGATACCCGTGGCTTTTTCGATTGGACGGGATGACCTGCATAGCGGCAGCAGTGATGATATGGTTCTTAATCGATCGCGGAAAGCGCGGGCAAGTAACACATGAAGAGGTAAAGGAAGAGCCAAAGACTCGAACAAGCGGATTCCCCAAGGCCTTTTGGCTTTTCTTAGGAACCAATTTGTTGTGCATGATTTCCTTTTTACAAATCGTGTCCGCCCTTCCCGTCTTTTACCGCACGGAAGTGGGATTGACAGAAGAAATTATCGGGGGGCTGATGGCCCTCAATGGCCTTTTTATCGCCGTTTTTGAGATGCCCTTTGTGTATAAATATGAGAAACGGTATTCCCCGCTCATCTTAGTGGCGGTGGGCACGTTTCTCTTTGGTTTTTCGTATTTCATCTTCAATTTTGGAGCCACTCTTCTTTTGGCTACCATATGTATCCTGCTGCTCAGCGTGGGAGAGATTCTGCAGATGCCATTTGCCAATTCGTGGATGCTGAGCATTGCACCGGAGGACAGGATCGGCACCTTTATGGCGTATTATGGGATGTCCTGGTCTTTATCCTTTATCATTGCTCCTCCATTGGGGATGTATTTGGCGGATGCCTACGGCTATACCTTGATGTGGAATGTGATGGCAGGAATAGGTTTTCTCTCCGCCTTCGCGTATTATTGGATTTATACGACCTACCCGAAGCGACCGGAGGTATAATCAACGTGTGTATTACAAAGTGCACTTTTTTTGAAGAATTATGAGAAAGACACAGGAACAATACGTCACTTCAGGAGTGTAAATTGCCTTAGGTGCCTGATTGCACCACAAGACCATTGACCAGCAAATATTTATGGTTTAGATAAGTCTTTTGGTAGCTCTTTAGCAGATGTCTATTCTTTAATCAAGGTTAAGAGAGGCTTTTCTATACAGGGTAGATGTATTATATGGCCTATTCCGGCGAAATTCCAAGCGGGAACCGGCGCTAACCCGGGATAGTGTTATTTATATCTTCAATGGTCTAAGTACCATTAAGGCACAGTCTTCACTTCGAAGCATAGTTGCCGTGTTCCCTTCAACAGAAGGTATGGCCGCCACACTACGCGTAGCTCTTAATTTCGCCTAGACCTTTTTGTTACTTTTTGGGGCAATGCCAAAAAGTAAGGCTATTCAATATATGAATTCAGTTTTGAATGCAAATGCTTTTTACTCAAAGCACAAGTGTGCATTTTGTAATAAACACATAATCAACTCAACCCCCTGATGAATGGAGAGAGTACCGGATTGTGGTTGTGGGGATTCCATACTACCTTGAGGGCGGTCCGCTGCCGGATACCGGTGAGCTCGATAAACTTAATGTCCAAATCATATCCCTGCTGTAATGAAGTCGGGACGATGGATATCCCAAAGTGGTTCTCCACAAGTCGATAGATCGAACTCGCATTGACGGTGGAATGGGACACGGTCGGGCGGAACCCGCTGTCGTCAAAGATTTGCATCACTTTCTCGTAGTACGACTCGCTGTACGAAGGGTCAAACAGGATAAAGTGCTCCGCCTCAAACTGGGCCAGGGACTCAAACGAACAGGCATCGATGGGATGATCCGAAGGGAGTACCAGCGAGAAGGTCTCCTCCTCTGCCGGTCGCATCTCCAAAATGGCCGGTACGCGCTCCATCCGTACAAAACCCACATCGATCTCATTGCTAATCAGTGCCTCTATTTGGCTTTGGTTGTCGAGTTCCTTGAGATGGATGCGGACGTCCGGTGTCGTAGCCTCAAAGGTCAACAACAACCGGGGGATGAGTTGCTGCATGGCGGAGCCCACATATCCCAGGCGCAACCGTCCCTGCATCCCGGACTGCAAAAGTTTGGCGTGCAATAGGATCTCGTCGAGCTGCTTGAAATGCACCCCTATCGACTCCTTCAGGTAGCGCCCGGAAGCGGTGAGGCGCACCTTGCGGTTGTGCCGCTCGAATAGCCGGATGCCCAATTCCTCCTCCATCTGCTTGATCTGACGACTCAATCCGGGCTGCGAGATGTACAATGCCTCCGCCGCCCTGCGGAAGTGCAGGAGCTCTGCCACCTTTAAAAAATATCGAAGCCGGGTATAGGATATTTGATTACTCAATGTTATCAATTGGAGTCATAAATGATATTAATAAGCATCAAAAGTAAGCATATCTTTGCAGTAAGACGTACAGATATGAGCAAAAATACGAGTAATGAAGCGTTCCGGTACGGAATAGATACCCTGAACCTCGACCGGATTATGCGACTGGCCACCGGTCAACTCGAAGGGGTACTCGATGCTGCCGGGAGAGCGCAAATCGAACGGTGCCGGAATTATGTCCTGCAGATGGCCGCGTCCCAAAGGGCGGTTTACGGGCTCAACACGGGGTTTGGGCCGTTGTGTGACGTCCGGATCTCTGCGGAAGAAACCGGAAAATTGCAGGAGAATCTGCTGCTGACTCATGCGGTCGGGGTGGGTGACTATATCGATCCCCTGTATTCTAAGATTATGATGATTTGCAAGGTCCACGCCTTGGCGCAGGGGTATTCGGGTGTCCGTACCGAACTGGTAGATCGCATCATGTACTTCATACGGCACGATCTCCTGCCGGCAGTTCCGGAGCAGGGTTCGGTGGGGGCCTCGGGAGACTTGGCCCCGCTTTCCCACCTGTTTTTGCCGTTCTTGGGGGAAGGCGCCTTTTGGGTAGATGGGCGAGTAATCGAGGCCAAGGAGGTGCTCCGGGAGCACGACCTCCAACCCCTGTCCTTCCGGGCAAAGGAGGGATTGGCGCTCATTAACGGCACCCAATTTATCCTCGCGCACGCGATCGTCGGACTCCACCGGATGAAGTACTTGATCCAATTGGCGGACCTGGCCGGGGCGATGACACTCGAAGGATATCAGGGCAGTAGCTCGCCCTTCCGGGAGGCGCTCCATCGCATTCGTCCGTTTGAGGGCAATGTCGAAGTGGCCCGGCACATGAGCGCATTGTTGGAGGGCTCCGAAAACAATGCTTCGCATGCGAGTTGCTCGCGCGTACAGGACCCCTATTCGATACGTTGTATTCCGCAGGTGCATGGAGCGGTGCGGGCGGCCTGGAAGCATCTGCTCAAATTGGCGGAGATAGAGATGAATGCGGTGACCGACAACCCGGTTATCCTCAATGAAGCGGAATCCATATCGGGGGGCAATTTCCATGGGCAGCCCCTGGCCTTCGCCTTGGATTATGCGACATTGGCGGCAAGTGGGCTGGGCAATATCTCGGACCGCAGATGCTACCTGTTGCTGGAGGGCAAGTTCGGCTTGCCGCGCTTGCTGACCGACAAAGGGGGATTGAACTCGGGGTATATGATTCCCCAATACACCACGGCCGCCCTCGCATCGGAGAACAAGACCATGTGTTTTCCGGCCTCTGCCGACAGTATTCCCACGTCATTGGGGCAAGAGGATTTTGTGTCGATGGGGAGCATTGCCGGGCGAAAATTCAATCGCGTGCTGGAAAATGTAGAGAAAATATTGGCGATCGAGCTCCTGTATGCCGCGCAGGCCATCGAATTCCGGCGCCCTCTGCGGTGCTCGGAAGTCGTGGAAGAGAATATGCGACGCATCAGAGCAAGGGTCCCCAAACTGGAGGAAGACCGCCTGCTGAAAGACGATATCCAAACGATGATTGAAATGGTGAAGAGCCGGTCTTTTGAAACCGGGTAAGAGGTGGTATTAGTATGAAATGGTACCATTTCATACCAAAAATGATAATTAGACAACCATCTACCATTTATACTAAAAAATGAACTGTAAGATGACTGTCCACCATTTCATACCAGAAAAATAAAGTAACGGATGATATTCCACCATTTCATACATAAAGAAAGAGCAGAAAACCATCTACCATTTCATACCATAAAATGAAGTATAAGAAAACTATCCACCATTTCATGCCGGCCTATAATTCATATAGGGTGAAGCGGATAGATGCATATTAATAAAACCATACAACTATGACATTCAAAGAGGCTATTCTTCAAGGAATTCCGGAGGAGCTGCCGGAAAAGAGGCCCTACCCCAAGGGGGTCAATCGCGCGCCCAAGCGGAAGGACATTCTCACCGTGGAGGAGAAAAAATTGGCGATTCGCAATGCCCTGCGGTATTTTCCCAAGCGATGGCATGCGATGTTGGCGGAGGAATTTGCGGGTGAGTTGCGCGACTACGGGCGGATTTATATGTACCGGTTTAAGCCTGCGTATGAGATGTACGCGCGTCCGATCGACCAATATCCCGCAAAATCACTGCATGCCGCGGCGATCATGTTGATGATCCAAAACAATCTCAATCCGGCGGTGGCGCAGCACCCGGAAGAATTGATTACCTATGGGGGCAACGGGGCGGTGTTTCAGAACTGGGCGCAATATCTTCTCACGATGCAGTACCTCGCCACCATGACGGACGAGCAGACCCTCCATATGTATTCGGGCCACCCGATGGGGCTCTTTCCGTCTTCGCCCCGGGCGCCGCGGGTCGTGGTGACCAATGGGATGATGATCCCCAATTACTCCAAACCGGATGATTGGGAGCGGTACAATGCCCTGGGAGTCACTCAGTACGGCCAAATGACGGCCGGATCGTATATGTATATCGGGCCACAGGGCATCGTGCACGGCACGACCATCACCGTCCTCAATGCCTTCAGAAAAGTGCTGGCTCCGGGCGACACCCCTCGCGGCAAGGTCTTTCTTACCTCGGGATTGGGCGGGATGAGCGGAGCGCAACCCAAGGCGGGCAATATCACCGGATGCATCACCGTATGTGCCGAAGTCAATCCCAAGGCGGCAAAAAAACGGCACCAACAGGGATGGGTGGACGAATTGACAGAAGATATCGGGGCATTGGTGGACACTGTCCGGCAGGCGCAGGCCGCAGATGAAGTGGTCTCTATCGCCTATATCGGCAATGTGGTGGAGGTTTGGGAAGCATTGGATGAGGCGGGCATCTTCGTGCATGTAGGCTCGGATCAGACTTCCTTGCACATCCCCTGGACGGGCGGGTATTATCCCGCGGGACTCTCCTACGATGAAGCCAACAGGATGATTCGCGAGGATCCGGCACAGTTTAAGACAAGGGTACAGGAGTCGCTGAGACGCCATGTGGATGCGATCAACCGGCACACCGCCAAGGGGACGTATTTCTTTGATTACGGCAATGCCTTTTTGCTCGAATCCTCCCGTGCGGGAGCCGATGTGATGAACGAAAAAGGGACGGGATTCCGGTACCATTCGTACGTCCAGGATATCATGGGGCCGATGTGTTTTGACTACGGGTTCGGACCCTTCCGTTGGGTGTGCACCTCGGGTAAAACCGGGGATTTGGACCGGACGGACCGCATCGCGGGAGATGTGATCGAGGACATGCTGCGAACCGCTCCGGCAGAGATTCACGGTCAGCTCCAAGACAACCTCAAATGGATCCGCGAAGCAAAATCCAACCACCTCGTCGTGGGGTCACAAGCGCGCATCTTGTACGCCGATGCCGAAGGGCGCATGCGCATCGCCAAGGCCTTTAATGATGCGATAGCGCGCGGCGAAATCGGCCCGGTGGTATTGGGCAGGGACCATCACGATGTCAGCGGGACGGATTCGCCCTACCGGGAGACTTCCAATATCTACGACGGAAGCATGTTTACCGCGGATATGGCCATTCAGAATGTCATCGGCGACAGTTTCCGGGGTGCCACCTGGGTGTCCATCCACAACGGCGGAGGCGTCGGCTGGGGGGAAGTGATCAACGGGGGATTCGGGATGGTGCTGGATGGCACGGCCGAAGCGGAGAAGCGGCTTCACGCCATGTTGTTTTACGATGTCAACAACGGTATCGCGCGCAGGGCCTGGGCCCGCAATGACGGGGCTCTTTTTGCCGCCCGGCGGGAGATGGAGCGCACCCCCGGACTCCGGGTTCGCCTTCCCCATATCGTGGAGGACGACCTGTTGGAAGGGTTGTTTTAAGGAGGTATGAAAAGGGATGCTATGTGGCAGAGCCGGGAAAGGGATTGGTGTGGTAATGATTATTTTTTAGTATGAAATGGTAAACGATGCGTGTGTTATTTAAAAATATCGGGCAACTGGTTCAGATAAGGAGTGAAAAAGAGCGCTATGTCTCCGGTGCGGCAATGCATGAGCTTCCATGCATCGAAGATGCGTTCTTATTGGTGGAAGAAGGGAGGATATTGGATTTTGGGCCGATGGAGGACTATGTTCCCTGTGAGGCGGACCAATGCATTGACGCTTCCGGCAGGGTGCTGCTTCCGGCGTGGTGCGATTCGCACACGCATATCGTGTATGCCGGAGACCGGGTGGACGAATTTGTCGATAAAATCCACGGTCTGAGCTATGAAGAAATCGCTGCGAGAGGTGGGGGAATTCTCCATTCGGCAAAGCGATTGGCGCGCATCCCGGAAGACCAACTGTACGAGGAGAGCCGGAAGCGGGTCGAAGAAGTCATAGCGCTCGGCACCGGTGCCCTGGAAATCAAATCCGGATATGGATTGACCCTCGATGCCGAACTCAAAATGCTCCGGGTGATCGGACGTCTCCGGGAGCGGTATTCGATACCGGTGGTGGCGACCTTTCTCGCGGCCCATGCCATCCCGGAAGCATTCGCAAATAATCGCAAAGGCTATGTCGATCAGGTCATCAACACCTGGATTCCTGCCGTTGTGGAGCAAGGGATTGCCCAATACATCGACGTATTCTGCGAAGAAGGGTATTTTACGGCCGGGGACACCGCGCGGATATTAGAGGCCGGGGTAAAAGCCGGGCTCAAGCCCAAGATTCACGTCAACCAGTTCCATGCCATCGGCGGGGTGCAGGTGGGAGTGCAGCACGGAGCGCTGTCCGTGGATCATTTGGAAGTGATGCGTCCGGAAGATGTTACCGCCCTGAAGGGAAGCGATACCATGCCGGTAGCCTTGCCGGGTTGCTCGTTTTTTCTGGGGATACCCTATACTCCTGCCAAGGACTTGATAGCAGAAGGATTGCCCCTGGCGTTGGCAAGCGATTACAATCCGGGTTCGACCCCATCGGGCAATATGAATTTTGTCGTAGCCGCGGCCTGTGTCAAGATGAAGATGACCCCCGAAGCCGCCATCAACGCCGCCACCCTCAATGGCGCCTACGCCATGGGCCTCCACGCGGAAGTGGGTTCGATCACCCGCGGCAAATGGGCCCACCTCCTACTCACCAAGCCCATCACCTCCTACCGCGACATCCCCTACCATTTTTCCACCCCATTGATTGAGGAGGTTTTTGTGCGGGGGGAGGGGGTAGGTCCTAAACTCTAATTAGAATTTACTCCTCCTCCGATTTCAATTTGATGGCTTGTTACATTTTGATTCAGCCCCCTAAAGGATAAGACAAAATTACGAAGATAAATTTTGTAATTTTGAATATGGAAAAGACAGAAAAAGTCACCAAAAACCACATAATCATCCCAAAACAACGCCCTGTGTAGACGCCAAAAGAGGCAGAATGCAATTTTCCTCCTGTAAGCCCCCCCAAAATCACACAAACTGCCGTATATTTATCCCAAAATTGGGAAGTAAGAGGAAGGTAACATCGAAGCGTTTCCCTTACCTCTCCCCATTGTCCAACTGCAATGAATGCGTCACAGGCCACGCCTATAGCATTTGTAGGCTGTCGGGGAGTACATTTCTTTGAGTTAGGGGCAAGCTGAAACAGATACCAAGAATGATAAATCTACCAAGAAAATATTGAAATGAAAAGCCAACGCACAAATAGCACATTTGGTTTTTGCCAACCCGCAAAAATCAACGCAGAAAAAACCAAAAGAGCTGTTTTTTGCCAACGCTAGAATGAGTGTTATATAAAAATAAAACGGATAACGCATTAAAATATATTGTAATGAAAAATATATTTAAGAATTTAAAGCCAACCGTAAAATATGAAGATAATACAAAATAATCCATATCGAATTGCGGGTATTCTTTCAAATGCAACAGAAAGAGAATTACAAAAGCAAAAGACTAGAATCAAAGCCTACGCAAAGGTTGGAAAAGAAATCAAATCAGATTTTGATTTTGAGTTTCTTGGGGATATTGTAAGAACTGAAGATTCTATCAATAAAGCTTTCTCTAAAATTGAGCAAAACCAAGACAAAGTAAACTATTCATTATTTTGGTTCTTAAATGCTAGTCCGTATGACAACACTGCAATTGAATACCTAAAAAATGGAGATGAAGAAAAAGCAATTGAAATTTGGGAAAAAGTAACAACCAATAAAGATGTTAATTCAAAAAACTTTTCCGCTTTTAATAATTTAGGCACCTATAAACTATTAAGTGAAAACAAGGCTAACACCAAATCAGGTATTGAAGCCAAAATTAAACTAATAGAATCGGATTATTTTGAAAATTTTGTTCATTCTGTTGCAGATGAAACTTATACAATAGACAACAAAAAACAATCTGAAAAACTGATTGATGAATTGCTGACACAATTCAAAAATCGGTATTCAAGTTCAGAAACGATTCAATTATTTAGTGGTTGTAACGGTACAACACAAAAATATTTAACAAAAAAGTTCACTGAAGAACCATTACATAAAATTGAAAGCCAAATAGAAAGCTGTAAAAAGAAGCGAAAATCAAACAAAAGTAATGCTTATGAATATGGTTTAAAACTTTTTACAAACACAAAAGACGATTTATCACTTCTAAAATCATTACTTGGTACAAGTGATTTAAAATACAAAGCAGTTGCCGACCAATTGGCAAATGAAATAATGCAGTGCGGTATTGATTATTTCAACGAAAGTCAAGAAAATAATTCGAGTGAGAATTATCTTGAAGCAGCTCTAAAGTTGACAAAATTGGCAAATTCTATTGCAGTAGGTAAATTATCAAAAGATAGAGTAAAAGATAGTCTTGCCACTCTTGAAGATATGAAAGATAGGGAGATAAATCAGGCTATTGCTATATTGAAATCTATTAAGTTAGCTTATGAAGAAGCCATAAGTGAAATTGACGCTCAAGTCGCTATGCTGACTCTCAGAATGTCTTACAATCAAAGAATAGACCACTCTAAAGTAAATAGAGTAAAGGCAAACTGTCTCAAGTGGTCAAAAGTTGTTGAAGTTGTTAGAAATGGAATAAGCAAAAATGATGTTGAAGCTATAAAAAATTGTAGTAATAAAGAAAAAGTTGAAGAATACAAAAAATTAGTTGAATTTATTTTTGACAAACTCAAGTATTCTTATAAAAGAAATATTCAATATTTACAATACTGGGAAACAACAAGAAGAACAAATTATTCTACTTCTCAATCAAACAAAAGAAAGTTTTCATTTTTAGCTAATGCCGAGTTTATTCTTGGTGTTGCAGGTATTATCATAGGTTTAATGATGGGATTTGGTTGGGGCTGTCTAATTACAGGTTTTATAGGATTAGGAATTGGTTCAAAATTTACAAATTAATATGAATAAAACGATTATTATAGCATTGCTATTCGGAGCAACAAATCTTTTTGCACAACAGCAACAAGATTCAATTTTGGTAAGCGAAATACCGATTATAAAAAACAATGTATTTCAACAACGAAAAGAAATTGACGCTTTAACTAAAAAGCTAAAATATCAACAATACATTATTAGGACGCAAAACAAACTTATTAAAGGTTTGCAAGAAGAAGACAAAAGCTTAAACTGGTCAATAGACAGTTTAAGTAAACTTATTCAAATCAATAGTCAAAACATTGTAACTAACTCCAAAGAACTTGGCACTAAAATCCAAGAAACAGGACAAAAAGCAGATGCGCAAATTGCCCAACTAGACAGCAGGGTAGAAAAAAATCGCTTGTATTGGATTATTACTGCTTTGGCAACACTTCTTTTAGGTGGTTTGATTTATTGGTTATTAGGTAAGCGAATCAAGTCCAGTAAAACAGACGTAGAAACGCAAATAAGAAACACCAAAACCTCGCTTGAAGAAGAAAGTATAAAATTGGATAACAAATTGGTAGAAGTATTAGAAAAACAACTAAAACTTCAGCAAGAAACAACCAAAGCTCAATCGGTAGCAAGTAATGAAAAAGAAGATCATTCATTGGCTTTAAAAGTTGCGGATGAAATCGTTAGAATGCAAAAGAATATATCTAAAATGGGGAAAGACACTAAAGGCTTAAAACCCCTTTTAAAAGGTATAGAACGTATTCAAAACAATTTTGCTGCTAACGGTTACGAAATGATTAATTATCTTAACAAGCCGTATGATGAAAGATTTAATATTGATGTGATTAACTTTATTACAGATGAAAATTTAGAAGAAGGTACAAGAATAATTACAGCAGTAATAAAACCACAAGTAAATTATAAAGGAGTGCTTATTCAACGAGCACAAGTTGATGTTTCACAAAATTAAAATATTATCAAATGGCAAGAACAAAAATTGACTACGGAATTGATTTAGGAACAACGAATTCCGCTATTTCCAGAATGGAAAATGGAGAGGCAACTATAAAAAAATTACCTCAAAAGGACACTATGGCGTCTTGTGTCGCATTTAATAAGAAGGGTATTCTTGTTGGAGATAAAGCATTTGCTTTATATAGAAGTGAGAAGGAATCTGCCTTATCAAAGAATGTAAAGCAAAATGCATTTATAGAATTCAAGAGGACAATGGGTACTGATAAAAAGTACTCGTCCGAATATGGTGGCGATTTTAGTTCGGAGGAATTATCAGCAGAAATACTCAAGTCCTTGAAATCATTTATTACTGATGAAAACTTCTCTTCAGTTGTTATAACAGTTCCTGCTGCATTTAAAAACAATCAAAAAGAAGCAACAAGAGAAGCTGCTAAATTAGCAGGATTTAGTCATATTGAACTATTACAAGAACCTGTGGCTGCGGCAATGGCTTATGGTTTAAATAATAATAAAAAAGATGGATTTTGGTTAGTATTTGATTTTGGAGGTGGAACTTTTGATGCAGCACTTTTGAAAGTTGAAGAAGGGATTATGAAAGTGATAGACACTGAAGGTGATAATTATCTTGGAGGTAAAAATTTAGATTATGCAATTGTAGATGAAATTCTAATTCCACATATTCAGGAAAATTTTTCTATAGATAGTTACTTAAATAACGAAGAAAAAAAGAGTAGGTACAGAGATGCATTAAAGTCTTTTGCGGAAGAGTTGAAAAATGAACTTTCATTTAAAGATTCTTATAATTTATATAAGGAAGATAGGTGTGGAATTGATGACAATGGTGAAGAAATTGAAATTGATGTAACAATTAACCAAGCAAAAATTGAAGATATTCTAAAACCTATATTTCAAAAAGCGATTAGTTGTTGTCTAACTCTATTAAAAAGAAAAAATCTAAAAGGTAGTGATTTAGCTTCCTTAATATTAGTTGGTGGACCTACATTTTCACCGGTTTTAAGAAAAATGTTAGAAGAACAAATCTGCAAACCGGACACAAGCGTTGACCCAATGACTGTTGTGTCAAAAGGTGCTGCTTTGTATGCTTCTACAGTTGATATTTCAGAGGAAGTAAGGGAACAAACAAGAGACAAGACTAAAATTCAATTGGAAATAGCAAATGAATCTTCAACAGTCGAAACTGAAGAAGTTGTGGTGATTAAAATTTTAGCCGACAAAACAGAAGGTGAAATACCCGAAAAAGTATTTGTAGAAGTTACAAGAGGAGATAAAGCTTGGTCAAGTGGAAAACTAGAAATCAATACAATTGGTGAAGTGGTTGAAATTCAACTTAATGAAGGGAAAACTAATGTTTTTTATGTCGTTCTTTATGACGATAAAGGAAACATATTGGAAAGTGAGCCATCGTCTTTCAGTATTATTCAAGGTTCAAAAATTGGAAGTGCCACTTTGCCATACAATATAGGTATAGAATTGAAAGATAAAGCAACAGGTAAAATTCTTTTCAGGACTATTAAAGGACTAGAGAAAAATCAATCCATTCCGGCTGTCGGCACAAAAAATGGTCTTAAAACACAAAAACAAATCCGACCAGGTATGGATTCTGATTTTATTAAAATTCCAATTTATGAAGGTGAACACGCATCTGAAGGTACCAGAGCTATTTATAACGAACACGTCACCGATATAATAATTAGTGGAGCAGATTTGCCTTCTTTATTACCAGAAAATAGTGATGTTGATTTAACTGTAAATATTGACAGGTCAGAAAAAATAACTGTTACTGCTTACTTCCCTTATTTAGATTATTCAACCGAAATAGAAGTTGATAGTACCAAAACATCAATAGAAACTTCTTGGCTTGAAAACGAAATCAGAAAAGCTAAAGGAAGTGTAGCAGAACTCAAACAAGATGGTAATTTTGATAATGTCAAACTTCAAAAAATTGAAACCGAACTAAAACAGTTAGAAAAATCTTTTGAAAACAACAAAAATGATGTTGATGGTAAACAGGAAATTTTAACCAATTTAAGAAAAACGCTCAAAGCGATTGATGAACTAAATGAAGCTACTGAATGGCCAAAATTGGAAGAAACTTTAAAGGAAGAATTTTACCGATTAGAAAAAGCCAATAATGATTTAGGAAATGAAAAAACGGCACAGGTAGTAAATCAATTTCGTTCGCAATTAGATGAAGTTATTAGAGCAAAAGACGTTAAACTTGGAAATGTTCTCTTGGAAGAAATTGAAGGTTTCTTTATTCAATTAACATTAATTTATCAGTTGATAGGCTTTATCAGAAGCCACAACGATAATTTTGGCTCATTCAATTGGAAAAATAGTGGTAGAGCAAGAAGTTTAATAAATAAGGGTTTGCAAATCATTGGAGAAAATCCAACGGTAGATGAATTGCATCCGATAGTTATTTCATTAATTGATTTGTTACCTAATGACGAACGTCCAAGCGGTGATGATTCAGTTTTAGTTGGATAAAAAAATTACGAAATGAAAAAATACATATTGTCGCTGATACTATTTTGGAGTTTAGTCACTTTTTCAAATGCTCAAAGCTATTTAGGGTATGTGACGAAACAAGTAAATTTCAGAACTGAATCAAATACTAGCTGCAAGATTATCTCATCTTTACCGAGAGGTACTGCACTTTTTGTTATCTCAAAAGATAAAATAAATGGATTTTATCAGGTTTTAAATATTGAGACCAATGAAGAAGGTTTTGTCCATTCAAATTTCGTTCAACTGGATAAGATACTACCCAAAAATGAGAATGGTATTTTTACACCTATCGGGAAAACAAGTTCTAAAAAACCGATAATCAAAATACACAACAACACAAATCTTACGCTTACTTTAAAATTGAATAATGATTTATACACTTTTTCGCCACAAGAGAGAAAAACCCTGACTTTATCGGCAGGTTCATATTCTTACAGAGCATCGGCACCAGGAGTTTTACCTGATTATGGCACTGAAAATATGCAAAGTAATTATGAATATGAGTGGAGTTTTTATGTCTCAACTTATAGAAAATGAATAAAAAAGAACACATACTATCAAAAGGACAAACGATTAGAGAATCGTTCAAAGTGACATTCTTTCTTAAAAAAGGAAGTTATGCCGAAACCTATCGTGTAAAAGACCAAAAAGGAAAGACTAAATTATTAAAGTTATTTGCATATTCTAATTTGGACAGAACCCAATTTAATGCAAATAGTGATATTTTGGAAATTGAAATTTTAAAGCAGGTTAATCATCCTAATTTGGTAAAATACCGTGATAGTGGTGACCTTTTACTTAATGGTCAAAAATATGCTTATGTAATTTTGGATTTTATTAGTGGCGAAACTTTAGCTGATAAAATGAAGCGAGAAAATTCACTTAATTTATATGAAACTAAAGATATTATTTCAGGTGTTTTGAATGGATTAAACTATTTGCATAATCTTGATAATCCAATTATTCACAATGACATTACCAATTTGAATGTAATGTTAGATTTATCAGGTAAAGTTGCTATCCCAAAAATCATTGATTTTGGTTATGCCCGTTTTTTAAGTCAATCCAACAAAGATTTTCTAAAAGATGGATTAAATCCATTTTACCAAGCAAATGAAGCATTTAATAAAGCGTTCTCGGTTCAAAGTGATGTTTTTTCGGTTGGTGCTTTATACTATCATTTATTAGAAGGCTTACCACCTTGGTTTTTAGAAGTTTCTAAATACAAGTCTGATAAAATAAAGTTGGAAGATGCTGTTTTGGAAGAACGTAAAAAACCATTGCGATTTAAAAATAAAATAGATGAACGAATACAAAATATTATAATTAAAGCACTACAACCAAACGCTGAAAATCGCTTTAATAATGTTAAAGAGTTTATTCAAGCTATTAACGGTGAAATTAAAGTTCAACAACTTTCTTCACCA
The DNA here is from genome assembly GCA_027080725.1 of Saprospiraceae bacterium. GTDB lineage: Bacteria > Bacteroidota > Bacteroidia > Chitinophagales > Saprospiraceae > JALSTN01. The sequence continues at coordinate 4,976 of JALWRC010000022.1, read as the reverse complement.
CAGCAAATTTCAAAACCTAAACTCAAAAAAATCAAGAAAGGACAAGGTTTTTCAGCGATTGCGGGTATGCAGGAATTAAAAGACACCATAAAACTTGATGTCATTGATGCCTTGAATGAAAAAGAAAAATATGAAAAATATGGCTTAACCATACCTAACGGTATGTTGTTGTATGGGCCACCAAGATGTGGTAAAACATTTTTTGCTGAGAAGTTAGCAGAAGAAATTAATTACAAATTCTATCATATAATACCTTCAGATTTACAGAGCAAATGGGTTAATGCAACACAAGAAAATATTCGTAAACTTTTTGATGAAGCACGTAAAAATGCACCTAGTATAATTTTTATTGATGAATTAGATGCCTTTGTCCCCAAAAGAGATGATTCAAATATGAGTCACATGGTTGCAAGTGCAGTAAATGAATTTTTAGTGCAAATGAATAATTGTGGTGAAGATGGTGTTTTTGTCATTGGAGCAACAAACTTCCCAAGTAAAATTGATCCTGCAATTCTTGGAACAGGTCGGTTAGATAAAAAGTTTTATGTACCGGTACCAGATTTTGAAGCACGAAAATCTCTTTTTAAAATGTATCTTAATAAAAGGCCTGTTGTATTGGGATTGGATTATGAAGAGTTAGCTAATTTAACAAAAAATTATGCGTCAAAAGATATTCAATTTATTTGTGATGAGTCAGCACGTCAAGTGGTTAAAGAAGAGAAAAGAATTTCAATGGATATTCTGAGAAGTGTTATAAAGCGGACACCACCCACATCAAATACAGCTCAATTAGCAAAATATAGAAAAGAAAGGGATATTATAAATGGAGTTAGTACTGAAATTAATAACGAAAGACCCAGAATTGGTTTTAAAAACAATTAAAAACAATTAATTATGGAAACATTACAGTTCAATAAATTATTATTAAAAACAGCTTTTTCTTGTATGGCTTGTGATGGAGATATTGATAAAAGAGAAGTTAAGCTCATCAAAAAACTTCAAAAGGAAAATAAAACCTTTGGAGAAATTGATATTAATGAAGAATTAGACACTTTACTATTGGATATTAATAAAGATGGTCATCAATTTTTAAAAAATTATTTCAAAGAACTCGAAAATGCTGATTTGAGTGAATCTGATGAATTAAAATTAATTGAAGTTGCTATTGAAACTATAAAAGCGGATGAGGTTATTGAATATAGTGAAGTGAAATTTTTCAAGGTAATTCGCTCAAATCTAAAGATTGATAACGATTCAATTTTAACAAAACATCCAGATTTTGAAGATTATTTGGAGCAAGATATTATTACAGATTCATACTTATATAGATTACAAGATGACTTTTTTGATACTCACATTTCAAAGGAATTTGAGTTAATAAGTAAAATTGATGATGATATTTTGGATAGTTTAAAAGAAGAGGATGAAAAATAGTGCTACTTACATAAAAATTTTATTAGCCATTCTGTTTTTCCTATGCTTATTGGATATGCCTTATGGCTTTTATGAAATTGTAAGGTTTGTTGCATTAATAGGATTTGGTATTTTAGCATATCAAGCAAGTGAGCAGAAAAAACAAACTGAAATGATTGTTTATGGCAGTCTTGCCTTACTATTTCAACCATTTTTTAAAGTAGCACTTGGAAGAGAAATATGGAACTTTGTGGACATGATTGTAGGTGTTGGACTATTCGGAAGCTTGATTATGAACAGAACAAAAAGCCAACGCTAAAAGCCATACACATTTGCAATTCGCTAAAGCCAACAGCACAAGCCAAAAATTGCAAAAGAGTATAGCTTTGCCTACGCTTACAGGATGAGATAATAAAGTACGACCGCACAATCAAGTAAGTGAGGTAACCTCACACGGAGGTTACCTCAGCCCTCTTACGACCTGTGACGCCAAAGGCGTTACCATCGTACCTATAGTGACAATATCTGCGGACAGTTCCCGGACGAAGACCTCCGTGGGATCCATTGCTAAAAGCACACAAAAATCCCGAAACTCTTTGCCCCACGCATGCGACAGAAGGGGCTGAAGGCAGTTTCCACCCTATCACCCCCCCTAAATCACCCAAATTGCAGTATATTTATCCCAAAATAGGAAAGCGTGAGGAAGATAACATCGAAGCGTTTCCCTTACCTCTCCCCTTTGTCTAACTGAAATGTATGCGTCACAGGCCACGCCTATAGCGTTTGTAGGCCGTCGGGGAGTTAGTGATGCACGTATTCCTTAGAGTTGTGCATAATGAAGAAAAACGCAAAACATACTCAAAAGATGCTTAAATATATTATTTTTGTAAAATGAAAGAACAAAATCTATATATTATTGCAGGATGTAATGGAGCAGGAAAAACAACAGCTTCTTATACTATTTTACCTGAAATTATAGAATGTAAAGAGTTTGTTAATGCTGATGAAATAGCTAAAGGTCTTTCACCTTTTCAACCAGAAACTGTTGCTTTTGAAGCAGGTAGAATAATGATAAATCGAATTAATGAGCTTCTTAAAGAAAATAAAAGTTTTGGTTTTGAAACAACTTTATCTACAAGAAGTTATAAGAATAAAATCTTAAAAGCAAAGAGACAAGGATATACAGTAACTCTTCTTTTTTTTTGGCTAAATAATATCGATTTAGCAAAAGAAAGAGTAAAAACAAGAGTTAAGGAAGGTGGACATAATATTCCCGAAAAAGTAATTGAAAGAAGGTTTATAAAAGGAATTATCAACCTTTTTGACATGTATCTACCAATAGTTGACAATGTTTTAATTTTTGATAATTCGTATGGAAAACATAAATTGATAGCACAAAAATTTGATAATGAGAAAATAATAGTTATTGATAATAAAAAGTTTAACCTGTTAAAAGAATTTTATGACAAAGAAAGATAAGCAAATAGAATTAAAAGACAAAATAGTTAAAGGACTTGAAAAAGTTTATGAAAAACTAATAATTTATAAAAAAGAAAAAAATAGTGAACTTGTTATTATGCAAGGAGATAAAATTGTAAAAATAAAACCTTAATAAACCACGATGCACAATCGAGTAGAGTGAGGTAACTTCCAACTCCAAATAAGCTCACCTCAGCCCTCTCACGACCTGTGACGCCAAAGGGCGTTACCATCGTACGTATAGTGACAATATCTACGGAAATTTCCCGGATGAAGACCTCCCGGGAATCCATCGCTAAAAACGCACAAAAATCCCGAAAATCTTTGCCCCACGCATGCGACAGAAGAGGCAGAAGGCAATTTCCACCCTGTAAGCCCCCCAAAATCACCCAAACCGCCTTATATTTATCCCAAAAATGGTGAAGTGAAAGGAAGGTAACATCGAAGCGTTTCCCTTACCTCTCCCCATTGTCCAACTGCAATGAATGCGTCACAGGCCACGCCTATAGCATTTGTAGGCCGTCCAGGAGTTGGTGGAGTATATATTCCTTAGAGTTGTGGTTAATTTAAAAACGAAAATAAAAATATCTATATTTTCAAAAACACACAAAAATGAAAATTGCGGAGAATAAAAACCGTATTCTCATTATTTATGCGGAGAATAATATGTATATTTGCAGTAAATAAAGAAATAGTATGGCAAAATACATATATCAATATAAAAATTGGCCTAATTTCACTTGGAATGAAAAGGAAGTTCAAGTAATACTGGGAAAAGTCAGACATCTACAAGGCAAAATATTTGGTCAAATAAACGCCCTCGGTTTTTCCTTTAAAGAAGAAACAATGTTGTCAACTTTGACTCTTGATGTAGTTAAATCATCTGAAATAGAAGGTCAATTTTTAAACTACGAGCAAGTTCGATCTTCCATAGCAAGAAAATTAGGAATTGAGTATGCGGGAATGGTTTATCCTGACAGAAATGTTGAAGGTGTTGTTGAGATGTTGCTTGATGCTACTCAAAACTATGAACAACCTCTTACTGAAGAAAGGTTATTTGCTTGGCACGGAGCTCTTTTCCCGACAGGAAGAAGTGGTTTGTATAAAATTGATGTTGCTTGTTATCGAAAAGGTGAAATGCAAATTGTATCAGGTGCAATGGGAAAAGAAACAATACATTATCAAGCTGTGCCTGTGGAACAGGTTACATTTGAAATGAACAGATTGTTGGACTGGTTTAATAACTATACAGATATTGATCCGGTTATTAAGTCAGCTATTGCCCACTTTTGGTTTATAATAATACATCCTTTTGATGATGGTAACGGTCGAATAGCTAGAGCGATATCCGATCTATTATTAGCCCGTTCAGATAATAGTTCCATGCGTTTTTACAGTTTATCCAACCAAATGTTATTGGAAAAAAAATTATATTATGCCACATTACAAAAAGTTCAATACCATGATGCTGATATAACAGAATGGATAATATGGTTTTTAAATTGTTTGTATCGCGCATTAAAAAATTCAGAGAAAACCATTGAAAAAGTTTTACACAAAGCTGATTTCTGGGACAAACATAAATACACGGTATTAAACAGCCGACAACGTTTAATGCTGAACAAAATTTTGGATGGATTTGAAGGAAAACTGAAAACATCGAAATGGGCAAAAATTGCAAAATGTTCACAGGATACAGCTTTACGCGATATTAAAGACTTAATAGAAAAAGGTATATTAAGACAAGAGAAGTCTGGTGGAAGAAGCACAAATTATGAATTAAATGAATAAAAGAGTGACTCTAATCGAGTAGAGTGAGGTAACCTCAACTGGAGCTTACCTCAGCCCTCTCACGACCTGTTAGGCCAAAGGCGTTACCACCGTACATATAGTGCTCCGCGCAGAAAATAACTACACATATAAACTCGCTATTTTCCCCTGACTCTTCGTTGCTCAATCGTATCCCGTCACCCAACCCCATCTTGTACAGAAAGAATACTAGCAGGACCTTTGCGCCAAAAAAGTTATGGCAAGAAATCAAATTAGTAAGAAGCACGTAGCGCTTTGGCAAAAAAGCGGAATGT
>JALWRC010000021.1 GCA_027080725.1 Saprospiraceae bacterium | reverse complement strand
TCCCGCCTAGATTAATACCTCGAGGTATGGCAGATGAAAGCTTAATCGCTTACCTGGTAGTAGAGAAGATTCTATTTCATACCCCAATCTATCGATTCAATAAAAAGCTCAAACAAGCGGGGATTCGCTGTGTAAAAGAAAACAACTTGCGCAATTGGTTCAATACGGCCGGACACAGCCTGCGTCCACTGTGTGAGTTGTTGAAAGAAGAAATTTTATCGTCCGGATATGTTCAAGCGGACGAAAGCACTATAAAAGTATTGGTCAAAGACAAACCCGGATCGGCACACCGTGGATATATGTGGTTATTGCATCAACCACAAACAAAATTGACTTCCTTCAACTATCATCCCAGCCGTGGTATAGAGGCTGCAAAAGAATTGATAGCCGGTTACAAAAATATCCTGCAGACCGATGGTTATAAAGTGTATGAAAAGTTGGCGAGAGAATTGAAGTTTCTGTTGATATTCTGTATGGCACATGCCAGAAGAAAGTTCTTTGAGGCACGGGATACTGATCCACCGACAGCCGAATATTTTCTCTCAAGAGTACAGAAGCTATATCAGATAGAAAGACGAGCCAGAGATGAGGGTATGAATGAAGAGCAAAGAATGGCTCTGAGAAAATCAGAAGCCGTACCCATACTCGAGGAGTTGCATGTATGGCTAAAAGACTTAATATTACAGCAGAAACATTTACCCAACAGCCCGATGGGCAAGGCTATCGCCTACAGTTATAAGCGCTGGGAGGGGCTAAGTGCGTATGCCCAAACGGGAAATATAGAAATAGACAACAATCTAATAGAAAACAAGGTACGTCCGTTGGCCCTGGGGAGGAAAAACTATCTCTTCGCCGGCTCACACGAATATGCCGTTAATTTGGCCTGTCTATATTCCATCGTAGGCACCGCCAACAACCACGGCCTAAACGTACAGCGATATATGACATGGTTATTCAGAAAGGTGGCAACATCTAAGATAAACAAGGAGGCCATCTCGTGGCTTCCTCATAAAATGCCACAAGAGTTGCTTAGCACTTTTATCGATCAGTAGCACGTGAGCCTCCCGCACTGCTGACTGCTAAATGCGCCTACCTCACAGGGTGGGGTTGAGTGGGGGGATACGGAAGAGCGTCTTCGAGATACACATACAGTGTTTGAGTATGGCTCGGGCAACTCTACCCTGTTTTTTGCCTCCAGGGTCCGGCAGGTAGTAAGTATCGAATACGACGAAAAGTGGAAGCAAGAGATACAAGGTCAAATCACCTCCCCCATAGTGCAAATATACTATTTTGACTACCGGGATCCGGAATATGTCAACAGCATCCGGTCGCTTTCGGAGGACAGGTATTCTATCGTCCTGATAGATGGCCGCAATCGTGTCGAATGCTGTAAGGCCGCTGTTTCAAAATTGAAAGACGATGGGGTTATCCTATTGGACGACTCCCACCGTCCGCGCTACCGGGAGGGCTATGATTTTGTCTTAGCGAAGGGATTCAAAAAATTGGATTTCTGGGGCATGGGGCCGGGCAGCATCGGATTGAAATGCACAACGGTTTTTTATCGGCCAAATAACTGTCTTGATATATAAAAATATCCTTCTACAACGATTGCTTTATGCTTTCACATCACGCCGGACGAGGCTACAATTTACTCACCGCTCTTTGATGTGCTTCATATGAAAATCCCAAAAAATCTTCACACCGGACACGCCTGCGGGGTTGTTGGAGGGTTTGGGGTATTTGTGCAGCATACCCTTTATCAAGTGAAAGGTCAATTGCTCCTTGCTCTCCACACCGTCCATTTTTTGGAAATGGATACGCGTATGATTGGCATTGCTTTCTTCGCTGTATTCAAAGTCAAATCTATTGGCAAGTGTGACATTTTCCACTTGAAATTTTAGCGCTCCGTTCTCTATTTCGAAGAAACCCTTGGCATCCATTGGGATAGGTTTTTTCCTTTGGAGCCCCTCAAGCACCTTCGGGTCGCGATTGCCTAAGATGTAGTATTGAGAAAGAACGGTCTCCGGATGTATATCGCGCATAGCAAATGGTCCACCCCATCCACCGGCACCGGTAATAGAGGCAAACACGTCGTCCATTTCCAGAGCCAACCGGGTACGGCAGAAGCCTTCCCCGTTGGAGAAACCCGTGGCAAATATCCGTGCTTTGTCAATATTGAAAGTGGCCTCCACCTTTTCAAGCATGGCCTTCACAAAGGGGACATCATCCTTCACTTTGGTCCCGGGAGGAAGCAGGGCCACTAAGTTCAGTTTACTCCACTTGGTCTGCTCTCCATTCTTTGACAAAACAAAATACTCAAGGGCTGTGGGAAAGACAACGATGCAGCCCACCTCCTCGGACTTGGCCACCCATTCGGTGACGTTGTACATTTTCTCCCCGGTCCCTCCCGAGCCATGAAACATAAAAACAAGAGGCGTCGGCCGGGTGGAGTCGTAGTTGGCCGGCACATGGATGATGTACTGACGCTCCACGCTATCCACTTCCATCATATAAGCATTCTTACCCGTCTGCCATTCCAATGGGGATACACGGTTTTTATCCGGTTTGGAGGCGTCCTCTTTGGTGCATTGTATGAAAAGAAAAATGGGGAGAAGGATAAGTGGCCAATGTTTAAGCATGATAATCTATTCATTTTGTTATATATGATTTCTTTGACTCGGACGAATGCGCATGGTTTAAGTCCGGGGGCCAAATACTTCAACAAACACTATTGATGTAGGATGGCAAACCATCTCCCTTTCCCTCTTTCCTGCCCCTTTACTATAATAAAATACACACCGGATTTCAGACCGGAAAGATCCAAGCAATCTCCATTCATCCCGTAGGGCTTTGATGCCCCAAAAACATCAATCACCGCAATACCGTGCTTCACCCGGATGGGATGACTAAAGCACACCCATCTCCGGGTTGGGTTGGGGGAGGTGATATACAGTGGTATTTGAGGATCATTGACGCTCGTAATCAAATCCTCCCCGTCGCAATCCTCATCGATGCCATTGTTCGGAATTTCGTCCGCTCCGGGATGAATATCGGGGTTTTGATCGTCACAATCGACGTCTGAAGTGTATCCATCATCATCGCGGTCGGCAAAGAACTCCAAGGCCCCCAAGTCCGGAACCGCTCCACGGGTACGGCCGAGGAAATCCACTTTTGGGGCCTCCTTCCTGAGGGCTGCATCCACACCGGGAGAGGCCTCCAATAGATTAAAATCATACTTATCCGCATCAACAAACAATGGATCCGCGCTCTTGGTTTGCTCTGCTATCCCACTGATATCGGGATCAAGCGCGGTGGGACCATTGATACCGAACACCAAGTTGTCGTTCACCTCCAGCTTTTGGAAGTCATTGGAAACCGATATCGGAAACCCGCCCCAAGCATTGTCTATAAATACGATGTTATTAATGATGCGTATATCATCACTCCGCTGGGCACTGATTCCTATGTTATTGCCGGATTGCTCTTTGCCTTTATTGGTTATGGTGTTGGTATATGAATTGAGATAGCAGGTATTATTGATAAAGTCCATACGCTTCCCCTCATTGGTATGTATTCCGCTGTATCCATTCCAAAAACAGAGATTATTGGCCACCAAAAAACGCCCGTGCAACCAATTATCTTCCGCATTGCGCTGTAGCGAAATCCCCTTTCCCTCATCTATCTTAGGCGTGATAAACGTCTTGGTCGGGGCCCATGAGTACACCTCATTGTAATTGTGGTGCACCTTGTTCCGGAGAATGCTTATCTTGTAGTTATCCAACGCGTCCGTACTTCTCGCTTTGGTCACCACCAGCCCGTGGGTTCCCGAATACGACCTCCGCGAACAATCATTGACCTCATTGCCGACAATGTCCACATACGCACAGTCAGCAACCCGCAATCCCCCTCCCGGCATATGATGAATATGATTGCCGCGGATCTTGATGTGCGATACATTCGAGCAATAAACCCCCCGCGTGTCGGTGTAAGAAGGGCGTCGAATCATCTTAAGTGCGGGAAGTGTCAACTTCCCCACCTCCTCATCGCTTGTTCCCGGGGGAACCCGGTAATGCACCTTCCCCTTTCTGTCTTTGTATAAAAACTGCAAGGCTTTAGCTGTAGAAATGGGAATGCGCTCCACTTCCCCTTCTACCTCCAACCCCTCGAGTATGAGGTAGGAACAATTGGTAATTCGCAGGATGTTCCTGCCATCCCCTTTGAGAAGGGAAGATGATTGATATCCCTTCACGGTGATATACTTGTCCGGACTGCCATGTAGGTTGTTCAGCCGTATGGTTTGCTCGTCTTTCCATATTTGTGGGTCACGGATATCTCCCCCAAAACGGTAAAATGAATCGTAGCTTTCGTTGTGATACTCACCGATAATGTACAACGTGTCTCCTGCTGAGAGATAACGCTCTGCACCATACTCCACACTTCTCCATGCTGTAGCAGGGGTCCTTCCATTATTGGAGTCATCTCCGGACGATTGATTCACGTAATAGGTACTCTGCGCCTGAACAGCAACTCCTAATAGCACAAGAAAGAAACAGAGTACGCGCTTCATTGGAAAACATTTTCTAAACTCAAACGCCACATTAAGGCGCCTAAAAATTATAAGCAATAGCGCTCCGCGCAAGAAATAAATACCCTTAGCAATCGAAGCTATTTTTCTCTGAATCGAGGCGCTCAAACAGGAGTTATGCCGTAGCATAATGACTGTGTAAGCAACAAAGAGTCGGAGACAAAGAGCGAGGTAATATGGGGAGTTATTTTCTGCGCGGAGCACTAGCTGAGCGCAATCAGATAATAACCATCCGGACCACCTTTTACATTGGCACACCTTTTCGCAAATAGCGTTCTACTTACTACAAATGAATCACCTCTCCATAAGCTGCAGCCGTCGCCTCCATCACGGCTTCGCTCATTGTCGGGTGCGGATGGACGGCTTTGAGCACCTCATGCCCGGTAGTCTCCAACTTCCTCGCCAAAACCAACTCTGCAATCATCTCGGTCACATTAGCGCCGATGAGATGGGCGCCGAGGAGTTCCCCATACTTGGCATCATAAATGACCTTGACAAATCCCTCCTTGGCACCGGCTGCGCTTGCCTTTCCGGAAGCGGAAAAGGGAAATTTACCGACTTTTACTTCATACCCTTGCTCTTTGGCCGCAGCTTCCGTTAACCCCACAGAGGCGACTTCAGGGCGACAATAGGTATTGGAAGGGATGTTGCCGTAATCCAACGGCTCCGGATCCAATCCGGCAATGTGCTCTACGCAAATGATACCTTCTGCACTAGCGACATGGGCCAATGCCGGTCCGGGCACGATGTCCCCGATAGCATAAATTCCGGGCACATTGGTACGATAATATTCATCTACCTGAACTAATCCACGCTCTGTCTGGATACCGAGGAGTTCCAAATTGATGCCCTCCGTATTGGGCTGAATCCCCACTGCAGAAAGGACCACCTCACAAGTAATAGTCTCTTCCTTGTCCGATTTGTTATTCTTGATGGTCACCTCCAGCAACTTGCCCTTTGGGGTCACTTTCAGGACGGCGGTATCGGCTTTGACGGAGATCCCTTGCTTCTTAAATGAACGGGCCAACTCTCTCGATACATCCTTGTCTTCTCTCGGCAAAAGCCCTTGTTTGAGGTATTCCACCACTGTCACTTCGGCACCCATGGCATTGTAAAAATAGGCAAATTCTACCCCGATAGCACCGGCCCCCATAATCACCATGGATTTGGGAAGATGATCCATCGACAGCGCTTTGCGATATCCGATGATATGCTTGCCATCGATCTCCAGCCCTTTCAGAGCACGCGCTCGCGCACCGGTAGCCAAAATAATATGTTCGGCTTGGTAATTGGTGGTCTTTCCCTCATGCGTAACCGCCACTTTTTTTCCACGCAGCAGTTTGCCTTCTCCCCGGATGACGTCAATTTTATTCTTGCGCATAAGAAACTCAATCCCTTTGCTCATGCCTTCCGCAACGCCACGGCTCCGCTTGATAACGGCATTAAAATCGGGTGCCCCTCCGGCCACTGTTATACCGTAATCCTCCGCGTGTTGAAGGTATTGGAAGACCTCGGCAGACTTCAATAGCGCCTTGGTAGGGATACATCCCCAGTTGAGACAGATGCCCCCAAGGGATTCCCGCTCGACAATGGCTACTTTTTTACCCAATTGAGCAGCGCGTATGGCCCCCACATATCCTCCCGGACCGGAGCCGATGATAATGATATCGTATTGCATATTTTCTTGTATGAAATGGTTGAATGATGTATGAAATGGTCGAATGCCCGGCACCCAAAAGAGGCTGCTTGAGCGTGCGCAAAGATACAGCTTATTTGTAATCCAAACACAAGAGATAAAGATTGGTGTGTACGGCAAACAGCACATTTTCCAAGTTTGCTCCAATCGTTCCTTCGTGATAATTCTTCGTGTACTTCTCCGCTCCCAAGTCTTCCTGCGTCAGCTTTGGGGTTCGGAAGCTATTCCTAAATCTTCTCCCATTCGTAACCTATAATATTCCTCTTTTCACGGCTGAATTCGATGCCGGTGAGGTAAATGTCATCAGCGTCTTGATATTTCTCCCAATATCGCCGCTCTTTGATTTGTTGCAGGGCATTTCCGGTCGCTTTTTCCGATAGTTTAAACTCAAAGATAAACACCTTGCCTTCAAGTTGGGCAGACAGATCCATTCTACCCAGATTGGTAATGTCTTCAGGTGTGAGGTCGAGGCCAATACTTGCAAGATAAGCATATACTACACTCGCATAATATCCTTCGTATTCGGGGAGCTTACTATTGGTAAAGTTGCTGTATGGAATGGATGCAAATAGAGAAAAAAGCGCATCCTTGAAGCCGTCCAAGTCAGGCTTGTCTAGCATACTAAACAATCTATCCTGAAATTTTAATTTTTCTGTTACTTGTTGGGTCAAATAATTAATAAAAAGGCTGTTAAGAGAGGTTTGCACTTCTTTGTTTGGGGTATTCAACCTATATTTTACACCAAAAGGAGTACTTGTTTTTCCGGTAATGGTCAAATATCCCGTTTGCCAGAGCAATGCTACCAATTCGATATTATCAACATCAAAAGCATTGAGGACTTCTTTACTGGCAACAAAGTTTTCTAATTCCGGAATATAATAATTCCTGGTTTTCAACATATCAATCAGAAAAGAAGGATTCCCCGTCTCCCACCAATAATTGCTAAAATCAAACCCTTTATCAATAAACAAAAGGATGTCAAACGGATTATACACCTTATCCCCAAGGTAATTATAGCCATTGTACCATTTTTTGACCTTTTCCATGTCAACGCCTCGCAAGTGCTCTTCAAAAACCGTCAATAAATCGCTGTGCGTATAGCCACAGATGGTTGCATATTTTTCATCCAATGTAATATCATTAAGGTTATTCAACCCGCTGAACAGGTTCATCTTGGAGAATTTGCTCACTCCGGTGATAAATACTAATTGGATATAAGCGTCATTGTCTTTAATGACGCCATAAAAATCTTTCATAGCATCTCGCATCTCGAGCGCGATCTCTCTATTGGTGATGTTATCGAGGATGGGCTTGTCGTATTCATCGATAAGGATGACTACTTTTTGATGATATTTTTCGTAAGCGGAAATTAATAAATATTCAAAACACTGTTTAGGTTTCAAGTTAGTTTTGCAATTTATACCTAAATCCCTTTCTGCTTTCTTTAAAACCCATAACAGGTTTTCTGATAAATCTTGAACTGACTTATGCACCCCCGACCCCAAACTTATCCTCAACACCGGATACTTCACCTCCCAATCCCATTTATCATAGATATATAGCCCCTTGAAAAGTTCTTTTCGCCCTTCAAAAATATCTTTGATTGTATCCAAAAACAAACTCTTCCCAAACCGTCGCGGGCGGGAAAGGAAGTAATATCCTGCTTTTTGAAGCAAATTGTAGGCAATTTCAGTTTTATCAACATAAACAAAATCGCCTTCAATTATTTTACTCAAAGTTTGAATACCGATTGGTAGATTTTTCATGACGCTGCTTTTGAAGTGCTAAGGTACTGCAAACAATTTATATTATAAAGGCCCCAGGTTAGAGGGTGTGTATTGTAAAGTGCACTATTACGCCTTGTGCGTCTTGGTGTCACAGGTTATAAGAAGTATAGACTGTGCCGCCATAGCGGCACAGGATGAGAGTGTACACCCTCTTAATCTCGAATCCCGTTTGAACAACCTCATCCCCTAACCTACCGCTAAAGCGGCACAGGCTCTTCTCCTTTGAAATATATCAAGTAATATAGTAAATACATAGCCAAAGGAGAAGGGGAATACACTCTTAATCTTGATGAATATTACCCTAATGAGATTCCCAACGGTTAGAAAAACATAAGCCCCCCTCTCCTTCATCATTAATATTCATACAATGTACAGTTTGAATATGAAGGAGAGGGGATGGGGGTGAGGTTGTAAAAAAGTGCATTTTGTAATACACACCCCCCCGCCGCATCCCACTGCAGATTATTTTTTTAAAGTATCTTCGCGCTACAAAAGTCAACCTTATGTTTTATGGTCCACAACATTGCTTAGCCGATATCATTTTGGAGCACCCCGGTGCCATGTATATTACCGAGCGCTTTGGTATCCCCCTCGGTTTGGAAAACAAAACCATACGGAAAGTATGTGAAGAGCATGCTATCATCCCCGAACTCTTCACCTTGGTTCTCAATGTGTCCACATTCAACCATTTCATACCAGGCAGAAGCGAAGAATATCATTTTATCCCCCAATTGCTCCGCTATCTCAGCAGCTCGCATCGCTATTTTGTAGATTGGAAGATTCCCGAAGTGGACAAAAATGTCGCCTCTCTTATCCTGCAAATCGGTGAAAAAAAGACAGAGGCATTGCATACCCTCTTCAAGCACTATATCGCCGAGGTCTCCGAGCACATCCAATACGAAAATGAAATTGTCTTCAAGTATATTCAAGAATTATACCGCTGTTACCTGAATAAAGAACAACCCGGCAAGGACATTTCATACCATATCGGAGTCTATGGCGCACATCACGATGACATCGAAAGTGTCCTCATGGATGTCAAGAATTTGCTCATCCGGCATATCCCTCAAACCGAAAAAGGCCCCTTGCGAAGACGGATTATCCGCCAACTTTTCCAACTCGAACGCGACCTGTACTCTCATACGCGGCTCGAAAATGAAGTCTTAATCCCATTGGTACAAAATCTGGAAAAAGAGATTAAGCCGTCATGATGCCTTCCCCTTCGGACATACCGCATATCATCATCGCCTGCCCGGCCCCGCTGCTCCGCAACGGCCTGCAGTCCATGCTCTTGCCTTTCTTCGGGGAGCAGGCAAAAGTGTTGCATGCCCAAACCCTGGCAGAAGTACGGCACCTGCTCCAGCAATACAGCCCCCAGCTCCTCATCATCGAAGCCCCCATCGCTGCGCAAGAGGGCATCAACTGGACCGAGATAAAATTCACCCAACCTCAACTCAAAGTGCTGCTATTTGTCCGGGACCCAAACGCTGAAATACAGAATAGATTCCACGGCCAAATAGATATTAATATTACGGAAGAGGCCTTGGATGCTCTACTCCACCGGCTTTTCCCCAGAGAGGATAGTCATGATTCTACCACAGAAGCATCCAATCTATCCACCCGGGAGACGGAGATTCTCCACTTGATGGTCACAGGGAAGACCACCAAAGAGATTGCCGAAATGCTAAGCCTCAGCCACCACACGGTCAGCACCCACCGTAAAAACATCATCAACAAACTCGGCATCAAGACCCTCGCAGGGCTCACGGTGTATGCCATCATGAAAGGCATCGTCGACCTCGAGGATATGCCAAAGAAATAGCCCGATTACTCCACTTAATCTGCTCCTTGGCCGGCCGGCGTATCGCCAGCGTCTATCATTAGACTGTCCAATGCGATGACTGCTCGCAAATACATGACGATAAAGGCACTATCTTTGGCGGATAAATGACTTCGCGTCGCCATTTCGCCCACTTGCTCATACCATTCAGACACCGGGTACTCCGAAGGGGGATACAAATAATGGCACTTCCCGCATTTTCTGAGATACAACTCGCGCCCCTTTGCAATCCGGTTGGAATCCGGAAATGCTTTATCGTACGTCTGTAAATAGACGGCATCCACCTGTGTGACGACCGGCAACACTCGTTGCGAACACGCCCAAACACCCAATGGAAAAAGCAACCAATAAATCCTTTTCATGCACTATATCCCTACGCCAATCAAAATACGCGCATTTACCGGATCACCAAAAAAACCATTTCTACTGGGATCGAGGATTATCTCGGGGTAAACATTGAGAATAAGAAAATTTCTATCGAACGCATAATAGAAGGTCGGGCCGGCAACCAACTCCGCCGCATCGGCTTTTGAGCCGGCCTCTTTCTCCCATTTTGCCTCTATTCCGATTCCTACCGAAGGAGAAAACCGGTACATATACCCTCCGGTCAACTCGTATTTGATGAAGCTTTTAAGGAAGTATGGCTCTAAGAATGTAGAGAAGACGTTCCATTGCTGTTCCCTTATAACATTCAGAGCGAAAAGATGATGCCGGGTTGCCCGGTCGATGATGATTTTATTCTCCCATGCAAATCCATCTGCCCCCGCCGTTCCCTCTGTGTACAATGCGACCCCTACCGGCGCAGACGCAGCGGAGAGGAGATTGTATTTCCATTCGCTTGAGATAGATTGGCTACTCGTCAACACCCACTGAGGGTTCCCCCAGACTCCCCCTAAAGAAAGACTTTGTTCGAAATTGAGATAAAGAGCTGTCTGCAGGCGGTGCCCCAAGCCCAACTCCAATTCGATACGGCTTTTAAGGCTTTGAGAACCGGAGTGCGGATTAGATTGGAAGGCGGCATGCACCTCGATGTCCCGTCCACCTCTGCCGAGTACGGTGGATTGATAGGTCAATCCAAACTGGCGATCTTGGCCATACAGACAGACGGTGGTAAGTAATATCATAAAGGACAAGAGTCCCCGGTTATTAATCCTGAAAAGGCTTTGTTTTGTATTCATTCCTTATGTATTTTGTTGTTATGAAATGGTAGATTGTAGTTATAAAATGGTTGACCCAATTCAACTTCATCCCCACAAAGGTAGAGCAAGTCATAAGGGCTTGTAATCCCTAAGGATAGGTATTTTCAAATGCGATAGCGTCCCAATACTCAGGAATAAAGACGGAGAACTACACACCCGTCGTTGCCCGTTCAGTAACTTTAAGAAACAAAATCACGATTTTACTCGTTAAAAATGCCAGACTGTTATTCATTGATGATGCCTGTATGTAAGCATGTATTTTTTAGTGCCTGTCAGAATTAGAAATGTATCTTTGGCAAACATCATTAAAACTTGCATGATCTAATCAACCAAAAGAAAAAAAACAAAGAATACAGTTTCTTTAAAATGAAACAAATATCTTTGTATAAAGACACGGATGAATGCATTATTTTGATAAAATTGAATTTTGCAAAGAAGCGGAGGATTTTATGGACAACCTTGACGCCAAGACAAGGGAAAAGGTGTATTTTAACTTACGAAAGGCAAAATATATTAGAGACAAAGCATTATTTAAACCTTTAGAGGGTGAAATATGGGAATTTCGGACTATTTATAGTAGAAAGAAAGTGAGATTGCTTGCATTTTGGGACAAACGGAATAAAAAAAATACCCTGGTTATTGCGACGCACGGAATCATTAAGAAACAATCAAAAGTTCCACAAAAAGAAATCGATAGAGCTAAACAAATTCGGACAGAATACTTTAAATCAAAAAAGTAAAAATATGAAGACAAAAAGTCTAGAAGAAATGATTGATAAGCACATTGGCAAAATTGGCACACCGGAGCGGAATGAATTTGAAGCCGAATTAAAGGCAGAATTAGTCGGATATGCTATCAAACAGGCAAGATTAAAGCGAAAACTTACACAATCACAACTCGGCGAATTGGTAGGTGTCAAAAAAGCACAAATATCAAAATTAGAGAACAGCGTATCAAGTGCTCGCTTGGACACGATATTAAAAGTATTCAAAGCATTAAACGCCAAAGTAAGTTTTCAGGTAGAACTGTTAAACGAACAGATGAAAATAGCTTAATAAAGACAAGAGTAGAACATTGTCTATCGTATCATATTGCAAAGCTTCTCAAAGTCACCTTTGCACCATACACGACACGTACTAGGTTTATAGTATCTTATAAGTTTTTCTTTTTTAACCTATTGAATAATCAAACGACAGTTGTGAAACGAGCCCTTCCCATAATTATCAGTTCGATACTCAGCGCCGTTGCGGTGGTGTGGGTGTACGACCGGTATTTCAACCATTTCAAGCCCCAAAATAATCCGGATTCAAATCACCCAACGACGGAGGAAAAACGGTCCTCCCCACCAATAAAATGGGGGACAAAGACCCTCCGATCCTATGCCCCGACAGACTTCACCCAAGCTGCAGCCCGCTGCACCCCGTCCGTCGTCTATATCGAGTCCAAGCACCGCATCCGTACTTATCCGTGGATGCAAGAACAATATGGCATGGCCACGGGGTCGGGGGTCATCATCTCCCCGGATGGGTACATCGCCACGAACAACCACGTCGTGAAAGACGCTGTCGAGTACACCGTCCAGCTCAACAACCGCAAGAGGTATCGAGCCGAGCTCATCGGCACCGATCCGACGACCGATTTGGCATTGCTCCGCATCCAGGCCGACAGTTTGCCGGCAATCGAATTTGGCAATTCCGACTCGCTCAAAATCGGAGAATGGGTCCTCGCCGTAGGCAATCCATTCAGCCTTCAATCCACGGTTACTGCGGGGATTGTCAGTGCGAAGGGGAGGAATATCGACATCCTTCGCGACCAACAGTTCCGTATCGAATCCTTTATACAAACCGATGCCGTGGTCAATCCCGGCAATTCCGGAGGTGCATTGGTCAATACCGCAGGACAACTCGTCGGTATCAACAGCGCCATCCTCTCTCATACGGGGCAGTACGAAGGTTACTCCTTTGCGATCCCCGCCAATCTCGCCTCCAAGATTCTCCGCGACCTGCGGGACTATGGCAGCGTCCAGCGTGGCTTGCTCGGTGTGAGCATCGTGGAAGTTTCGGAGGCCCTGGCAAAAGAGCGGAGCCTGCCCGACCTCCAGGGGATATTTATCGCCCAAGTCGTCCCCGGCAGCGGTGCGGACGATGCCGGCCTCCTGGCAGGCGACGTGCTTTTGTCCATCAATGGCATCCCGGTCAACGACGTCCCCAAAATGCAGGAAATCGTAGGACAAAAACACCCCGGAGACACCATTCAAGTTGTCTTTAGAAGGGAAGGCGAACGGCAAAACGCCGATGTCGTCCTAAAAAATGTAAAGAACAATACCGAGATAATCTCCTTTCGCAAAGACAAAATGCTCCGCGATATCGGCATCCATGTACGGGATTTGTATTCAGAGGAGGGGAATACCATCGGGCAAAACAACGGAGCCAAGGTGCTAACCATATTCATGGGAAGCCCCATCGACCAACAAACCGATATGGTCCCCGGATTTGTCATCACAGGCATCAACGGACACCCCGTCCGCAATGCCAACGATGTCGCAAAGTTCATCAAAGAAGCCGGCAAAAAAATCACCTTCGTAGGTAGGTATGAAAATCACCACCGGCCTTTTACCTATACGGTGTATAGGTAGAGGGGGTAAGAAAACGCTTTAGAATTTGAAATGTATCGTTTAGAGATTTTTCTGTGATCGTTCCCTTATTCCGCTTATCTGTTTTGCGTCTTTGCGGCTTAGCGAGCAAGATCCTTCGCTTGACTATTTTTTACTTATCCATGTACTTGTTCATTTCAGTACACTTTGTAACACACCCACCCCAAAAACCGCCAAATCAGTTCCAGAAATAATACTTACCTTTGCAGCACATTCGGGGTGCCTGAACAATCACTTGATGTGATAGGGCTGAGATGATACCCGTAGAACCTGTCCGGGTAATGCCGGAGAGGAAAATGTTCTACCCACCTCGCATGATTATTCGCATAAAATCACTTCTTCATGCTAAGAATTATCCTCTTTCTATGTTTAGGCCTCCACGTGATATTCCCCAGCTTATCCCTTGCTCAGGCAGACACCTTGTACGAGGTCACCGGGCACGTCCTGGATGAGGAATCCATGCCCTACAAACACCTCGAAGTGCGCATCTTCCAACTGGAGCGCAGCACCTTCACCGACGATCAAGGCCGGTTCAGTTTCCACCGCGTCCCCAATGGGGTATATGCCTTGGTATTCTTGCACCCATATGGAGAGATTTACAAGACCCTCACGGTGGACAATGATGATACCGAATACGATTTGGTATTGCGCCGGGAGATAAAGTTTGATGAAATCGTCGTCAAAGCGGTGCGCAGCTGGAATGGAGCACCTTATACCAAAGAGCGCATTGACGGGGAAGCGCTTCAACAGAAACACTACGGCCAGGATGTCCCCCAATTGCTCGCTGCGCAGACCTCTGTCGTGGCCACCTCCGATGCCGGGACCGGAATCGGTTACACCGGGCTGCGCATTCGCGGGATTGACCCGGGACGAATCAACGTCACTCTCAACGGCATCCCCTGGAATGACCCCGAATCCCACGCCGTGTATTGGGTGGACCTTCCGGACTTGGTCAACAGCGTCAGCGACCTCGAGATCCAACGCGGAGTCGGGAGTTCGACAGGCGGAACCGGAGCCTTCGGCAGTGGTATCAGCATCAACACCAATAAACTCCGGCTGAAACCCTATGCCAATTTGCAAGGGACACTTGGAGCATTTGGGACCCGCAAAGGTGGGGTCCGCCTCGGATCGGGACTCATCGAAGGCCAATACACCATCGACGGGGGCATTTCCCAATTGAATTCCGAAGGGTATATCGACCGGAGCCACGCCAAATTGCGCGGACTCTACCTATCAGGAACCAAAATCACCCCTACCTCTTCCCTTCGCTTCAATCTGATGAACGGACAAGAGGTCACCGGCCTCGCATGGTACGGCGTCCCTCGCCACTATGCCGAGACAGACGATCTTCGCACCTTCAACAGTGCAGGAACCGAACGCAGCCTCGAGCACCCCTACGATTCTACAGTGGACAACTATGCCCAGACCCACCTCCAACTCTTCTACAACAAATCCCTCAATAGAGAAAACCAACTGGCTTTCGCCTTCTTTTACACGCGAGGAAAGGGCTTCTATGAGCAATTCCGCGCTCAGCAGACCCTTTTGGACTACGGCGTCGTCAAGCCGGACACTCCGGTGGCAGATATCATCCGCCGCAAATGGCTCGCCAACCACCTCGCAGGGATGACCTACCACTGGCATCACAAAGGGACTTCCACCCCTTGGAAATTGATATTGGGTGGGGTGAGCTCTGCCTTTTTCGGGGACCATTTTGGCACCGTGGCACGCATTCCGGCGATAAACATCCTCCCGGAGTCTTCCAAGCTTCCACACCGCTACTACGACAATTCGTCCGACAAATACGACCTCGCCCATTATGCTAAACTCAATTATCCGGTGCTCCGGAATTTGAACGCATATGCCGAACTCCAATACCGTTATTTACATTATACCTTCCAGGGTTTTGACAGGGACCGGCAAGCCCGCGACACTACGGTAGTCCACCATTTCATACAGCCCAAATTAGGCCTTTCTATGGATATCGGACCATGGCATTTGTACAGTTCTTTTGCGCAAGCGGCCAAGGAGCCCACACGCTCGGATTACAGGGATGCCGGCGCCACTTCCCCGCCAAAACCCGAACATCTCGACGACCTAGAAGGGGGGATTGCATTCCACGGCAGTGCGTTGACCGTAAGCCTCAATGCCTACTATATGCGCTACAAAGACCAATTGGCGCTCACCGGAAAAATCAGCGATGTGGGGGAGTACATCCGCGTCAATATCCCACAATCCTACCGCAGAGGTATCGAACTCAGCCTGGCAGGAAGAGGGCTTGGTATGAAATGGTCGGCCAACGGAACCTGGAGTCAAAACCGGGCAAAATCCTTCACCGAATACATCGACAACTGGGATACCGGCAAGCAGGAGAAAAGGATTCATAACCAGACAGACCTGGCCTTCTCCCCGGGTTTAATCGGGGGAGTCAGCCTCTCCTACCCCTTTACCCTAATGGGAGGAGCGTACGAAGCAGGGCTGGATTGGAAATATGTGGGGAAGCAGTATCTGGACAACACCCGCTCCGGTTTTGCCGCATTGGATCCCTACCAATACCTCAATGCGACCTTCGGATACCAATGGATGAAAGGGCGCTTGAAGAATCTGAGCGTCCGCTTGCACCTCATTAATCTTCTCAATAGCAAATACGCTTCCGGAGGATGGGTCTATCGATTCTATACCACCCACCCCGACTGGATCTCCGCAAAAGACCAACCGGCATTAACCGACGAAGGCAAGGGATATTACAACCTGTCCGGCCTCTACCCGCAAGCCACACGCCACTGGATGCTGACCATAGGGCTGAAGTTTTAGTAGGCAGAAAAGTTACCTCTATGTTTAGTTTTTTGCCCATACCGGCTTTCCCGTAGAAAGGCTCCTTATAATAAAACAGATGGTTTACCCAAGGATATCTTCAACGCCCTTTTCTTGTCACACGAGCGGGGAATTCCCCAAAA
Organism: Saprospiraceae bacterium; assembly: GCA_027080725.1. Taxonomy (GTDB): domain Bacteria; phylum Bacteroidota; class Bacteroidia; order Chitinophagales; family Saprospiraceae; genus JALSTN01. The sequence goes on along the minus strand of JALWRC010000021.1, from coordinate 10,158 downwards.
GCCCCATCATCCAATAGAGGTACTGTACATCATCTATTGGGGTAAAACTTCTTAACGAAGGTGTGTCGGATATGCCCTTGCTTGTCGGTGAGCCGAATGAGAAACAGATGGACTCCTCCGGATGAAACATGTAGCGGGATGTCCCATTCCCGGTTCAACTGCTGATCTTTAAACATGGCACTTGGCCGGGCTAAAATATCTATAGCCATGAGGTCGATACTGGAGGGAACAGGCGAAGAAACGTGCACCATTACCTGCTGCCCCCCCGGTAAGCTTATCACAGTTATTTTAGGTTGCTCTTCGAATATGTCTTTGCTTGCGACCTTACAATCGTATTCAAACTCCGGGCAAAAGGTGCGCATCGCAAGGGTACAATCCAGAATAAAGGGATTCTTCTTGTCGTCTTGGTATTGGGCTATCATATTATTGCGTTCCCATTCTCCTTCGTCCACCGGATCCTGCATATGCCATTCGCAAAGGGTTTTGCGTTGACCGCTGAAGAACTTGGCATCCGCTTGCGAGCGATACATCGTCATAAAGTAAAACATTGCTCGTGCGATATCCCCTTTTTTTGCTTCACGGGGCTCAAATCTCCCGTCGATGCTTTCGCTGTAGTCGTCTTTGTGCGTGGAGGGAATGCTGTGAAGGGCCTTATCCTTGTAATACCAAATCCGGGTCTGTTTGTCGTCGATATCACCAAAGGGATAATTGGAGCGAGCGGAATTTACCCTGGCCATTGCCGGGAAGAGGTGATGCATATCGCTTCGGGCATTGCCCTGGCGAGCGCCTTTACTTTGAGGGAAGGTATGCTCCGTATTGATACCGAAATCGCTCCCATTCCGGATTAAAGTCCCAATCGGGTCCGGATCGTCAGGAGAAAGATGCAATGCATAATTGGTATATACTCCATATACCGAATCGTTTTCGTTGTAGATCTCCGTGTACATCTTCAGCCGTGCATGGTAATAGTCCAATACCGTCGCCGGTTTGTAATTGGTGCGCAAGAGGTTTAAGAGTTCGTTACCCGACTTATCCGGAAATACATCTTCATGCCCTTGACCTAGGCTTTGAAAAGCAAAAAAGAGGAGCAACAAAGGCAAGAGAGAGATACGATGGAGCATAGAATAAATTTTTTCGAAAACGGTAAATGTCTATATGAGTATTAATCTGCTATTTCAAAAGTAGCATACAGGATTAAAGGTGCCGTTCAGCATGGTAAGAGGATCGCACTAATGGACTGCTTTCTACCATTTCAAACCCCCTCTTCAATCCTTCCTCCTTATACATGGCAAAGGTATCCGGATGAACGTATTCCGCCACCTCGATATGCATCTTCGTCGGTTGCAAATATTGCCCTATGGTCAGCACATCGCAACCATGCGCCACGAGATCATCCATGAGCCGGAACACCTGTTCCTCGGTCTCTCCCAGTCCGGCCATAAATCCGGATTTTGTACGCTTACCGTAGGCTTTGGTCCGCTTTATCTGCTCAAGGCTACGCTCATACCGGGCCTGCGGGCGAACCTTTGGGTAAAGCTCCTTGACGGTCTCCATATTATGGGACACCACCTCTTGACCTCCGGAAATCATGCGCTCCAATGCTTCCCAATTACTTCTCGTATCGGGAATAAGCGTTTCTATCGTCACCTCAGGCGTCAGGGTCTTGATGGCTCGTACGGTCCGGTACCATATCTCGGCCCCCTTGTCCTTGAGTTCGTCGCGATTGACGGAGGTGAGGACGGCATGCTTCACCTTCATCCTTTGGATGGCTTCCGCCACCTTTCGCGGCTCCTCCTCGTCGTATTCTTGCGGCCGTCCGGTGACTACTGCGCAGAAATTGCACGAACGCGTGCAGATATTGCCGAGAATCATGAATGTCGCGGTACCTGCCCCCCAGCACTCCCCCATATTGGGGCAACTCCCACTCTCGCATATCGTATGCAACTGATACTCGTTGACCAAACTGCGCACGTGCTTGTAGTTTTCTCCTGTAGGCAATTTTACCTTAAGCCAAGGGGGTTTGCGCTTGGGCTTCCCATTGGCCGTTACTACTGGAAGATCTATCATGAATTATTTTCTTTTACCGATTTGTACAGATACAAATAGACTAACGAAGTAAGGGGTATTGTGTTCCAAAACCATCATAGGAATATTGCGCAAAAACAAATCGCCTTTCGCCCCGAGTTCCATATCGAGCACAAAGGTGGATTGTCCTCTAAAGGTAAAATGCAACGCGGCTTGACCGTGGATACCGGGAATCAACTTCGTCTCTGTGATGCCCTTCAGAAAAGAGGCATGCTTGACGATTTTAGCAGGATTGAGGAACAAGTCCGCGGTCTCCTCCGAATATTTAATCTCCGAGCGTTCGAACGTCCCGTCTTTCCCACTGTACACCTCCAGGTAATACGGTTTGAGTATACCGGCGGTAATCCCCCCTTCGTACATCCACCCGATCCCGACATTGCCCGAGCGGGATTTATCAGAGACGTACTTCACTTTTCCTTTGCCCCCTCGAAGCACGTAGAGGGTGTTTTGTTTTCCAAAAGTGTACACTCCCCTACCGCTTCCCGATGGGTCTATTGTCCGGGACAGTTCGCGGGGATGACGGATATTTGCCATTTCATACTGCTGAAAAGTGTTTAAATAGAACTTTTCTATCTTGCTCTTTCTCCATCCGAGTGCCACGCCATTGGTGTGTATGCTCACCACTCCCGCCCACTCGCTGTAGCGAAGGACGCCCTTTCGCCCACGCAATAAATCGACCGTGGGCTTCTGCTGGCTCACTCCAACGAAGCCGAAGGCCGACAGAAAAACGCCTATTAAGAAGATTCTATACACCGTACGCTTGGTTTTGGTATGAAATAACATCCAAATATAGTAATTTTCGGGAAATGGTATGAAGAGGTGTGTATGTGTGTATTACAAAATGCACTTTTTTGATTTGAGAACTGGAGTAATCCCGTAGGGATGTCCTCTTTGTAGCCCTGCACGAGCAACAGCGAAGTGCGGGGTAAATAAAAACACCTAACGCCGTTTTGGCGGTATTTTTGCCCGACGCAATAGGTTATGTGCTTAAAAAGTGTCGTCTGCAAAAATAGTGACAAAACAATGCGTTGGCTCATTTTGGTGCACTTTGTCCCCCCCCAAAAAAGAAAGAATATCCGATATATAAATTCTATTTTGCATGCAAATGCCTTTTTATCCAAGCACGAGTATGCACTTGGCAATACACACCCACTTGGTAACGCCACATGACAGAACTCGCACTCTTACAACATATCCAATTCCAATTGTGCGATCTCCGAAGCCCGGCTTTTGTCCCAGGGCGGGTCAAAGGTGAGATGGAGGTTGACATCCGTGACGCCTTCTACCTGATAAATCTTGGTCTGTATGTCCATGACGAGGCTATCGGCCACCGGACAATTGGGGGTCGTCAAGGTCATCACGACATGCGCTACCCCATCGTCGTCCACATCCAGCTCGTAGATGAGGCCCAACTCGTAGATATCCACCGGTATCTCCGGGTCATACACGGTTTTGAGTGCCGCGATAATCTTTTGTTTTAGCGCTTCCTTATCGTTCATGCCTCTTTCGATTTAAAAGCCAATGCATAGTTCTTTATCTGTTGAATCATGGCACTCAACCCATTCGAGCGGGTCGGTGACAGATGCTGACCCAATCCTATTCTATCGACAAAAACCGGACTAAAATCGAGGATTTCGTCCGGACGGTGCCCCGAAAAAAGCCCGGTGAGCATCGCCGCAATGCCCTTGGGAATGACAGCGTCGCTGTCTGCCCGGTAATACACCTTGCCGCCCTTCATCTCCGCTTCCAGCCACACCCGGGATTGACACCCCTTGATGAGCAGTTCCTCGCGCTTCGAAGCATCGTCCAGAGACGCCCCCGACTTACCGAGGTCTATGATATACCCGTATTTGTCCATCCAGTCATCAAATAACTCGAAGTCTTCTATCAATTGTGCTTCCTTTTCTTTTATAGTCATTTTGCCTACCATTTCATACTAAAATATCCGGAAATGCGTACCATGAAGGGATTTAACTCGATATCCCACAGATATAACAACGTCCAAGTTATAATGCTTTACAGAGTATTGTTTGCCGTCTGCGGCAGTTGTTCGGAATTTCCGAACAACTGAAGACTCATCCAATTCTCCCTCCTTAAAAACATTTTTGATATGCTCACTAATATTGGGTTTAGAAGAATGAAACAGGTTGACCATATCGGCTTGTGTAAGCCAAACGGTATCCTGCTCTAATCGTACGTGGATGTTAATTCCGCCGTCTTCAGATCTATAAAGTAACACCTCACTTTTGTTTTGCTCCGGTAGCATTACTCAATTTTAGTTTCTTTGAATAAAGTTGTTTCCTTCATTGCCATTTTGCCTACGATTTCATAACTAATACTAAACACCGCCCTTTTACCCCAACATCGCCAAAACCCGCTCCAAGGCCGTCAGAAATGCGTCGATCTCCCCCTTCGTGTTGTAAAACGAAAGCGAGGCGCGAATCGTCCCCTCCAGCCCCCACTTGCGCAACAGCGGCTGAACGCAATGATGTCCGGCCCGTACCGCCACCCCAAAGCCGTCCAACATCGTCGCGATGTCGTAATGGTGCACGCCCGGCACATAAAAGGACACGATCGGATCCTTGGGATGGTCTCCCTGCCCGAGCATAGACACGCCCCGAATCCCTGAAAGACCCTCTTCGAGGTGCCCCAACAGCATCTGCTCCTGTGTCACCGCCGCCTCAAAATCAAGCGTCTTCGTCATGAAGTCGATCGCCGCCAGCAGTCCTGCCGCTCCAGCCACATTGGGGGTCCCTGCCTCGTATTTATACGGTGCCGCAGCGTAACTGACCCGGTCAAAATGCACTGCGTCAATCATCCCTCCCCCAAACTGATAAGGGCCCACCATTTCATGCAGCGCCTCCTTGATATAGAGCACACCCACGCCCATCGGTCCATACATCTTGTGGGCCGAAAAGGCATAAAAATCACACCCTATCTCCTCCACATCGACCCGGTGGTGCACCACCCCTTGAGCTCCGTCAATCATCACCAACGCCCCAAATCGCTTCGCCATGCGAGTCATCTCATGGAGGGGATGGACCGCCCCGGTGAGGTTGGAAGCGTGGGCGATGGACACCAAACGCACATTAGGCGATTGCTCCAAAATCCGCTCAAAGACCGCAATGTCCGCCTCCCCGGAGGGCTCGACCGGGATATACTCCAACCGGATACCCAGCCGTTGCTTAAGGTGGATCCACGGCACCATATTGGAATGGTGCTCGGACTCCGTCAATATCACGGTATCTCCCGGCTGTAAGACGTGCTCCGAAAGCGCCGCAGCGACAAAATTAATGCTCTCCGAGGTCCCTTTGGTAAAAACGATTTCGCCGGAAGATGAAGCGCCGATAAAATCTGCTACCCTTTGCCGGGCCGCTTCGTAAATCCTGGTGGATTGGTGTCCCAAAAAGTGGTTGGCGCGATGCACATTGGCATTGATCGTCGAATAGTAGTCGGAGACTGCGCCTATAACCTGTATAGGCCGGAGCGAAGTAGCCGCATTGTCCAAATAAATCAAAGGACGACCATTGACCTGCTGATCGAGCGCCGGAAAAAACGCGCGCCAATCTTCGACCTGCGTATCATTAAACACGCTATTGGCTGACGGCTGCGAGCTTGGATTGGATTTCATCGACTACAAATTGTTTATAATTTTCATCCTCAACATCTTCAAGTGTCGCCGCCGCAAAGGACGTCAACAAAATGCGCTTGGCCTCCTCCGCACCGATGCCCCGCGAGCGCAAGTAAAAGAGGGCTTCGTCGTCCAACTTGCCCACCGTCGCTCCATGGCTGCACTTGACATCATCGGCGTAAATCTCCAAAAAGGGCAACGACCGGACGCGGGCGTCATCGCTGAGCACCATATTATTGCTGGCTTGAAACGCATTGGTTTTCTGCGCATCTTCCCGCACCAGGATATGCCCCGTGAAGGCCCCCTGGGCGTGGCCGGACAATACCCCGGCAAATTTTTCGTGACTCTCACAATCCGGCACGGCGTGATCGATAAACACCTGATGCTCCACCCGCTCCTTTTCCGCAGCCAAATACAGCCCACCCAGTCTCGCCACTCCATCCGGCTTGTCAAACCGTGTGTGTTGCTCGTTGCGCGTGTTGTGACTCGACAGCGTCGTCACATTGGAGTGATACTCCGAAGCCTCCCCTTGCGTAGAAAACGCGGTAGAAAAACAGATGGTCTCTCCTTGGAATTGCTGAAGGACATGGCGCCGGATAATTCCGCGGTCCGCCACAAAACACTCGGTGATATCTTGTATGAAATGGTTGTCATCCGGGGTGGAAATCTGAAGCATCTGCACATCGACACTTGCCGCCTCTTCGACGACCAATATATGGCGCAAATGATTGACCGCGTGATGCTTTCCACTGCTGTACTGCACCGCCAAGACCGGCGTTTCGACGCGTATTCCCTTCGGTACATACACCCACAATCCATCCGTCACCAACAGGGTATTAAGCGCAAAAGTGCCGAACAAATCCTCCTTATTGTTCTTATTGAAATGGTCGAATACCCGCTGCGGCGTGTGCTTCAAGGCGGCTCTCAGACTCCCGATTTGCACCCCATCTGTGCGCTCTTCCCAAAAATCATCGCTTTCCGCGACCCCATTGACAAACACAGGCGCATGGCGAAAACGCTCCGGCCATTGCGTCTTATCCACGGCCGGCTGCGTGCGTTCGAACACCCAGTCTGTTTCCCGTATCGTGCGCAAATGGCTGTTGCGCCATTTCTCCATCTTCTGCATGGGGAAGCCCACGTGCTCGAAGGTCGCACGTGCCTTTAGCCTCCGTTGCCCCAAAGGCAAAAGCTGCTCTAAATGCGCTTCCGCCTCCTGAAAAAGGGTTAAAAATTTATCTGTACTCCGGTTCATTCCTTTCTTTTTCTTGTGTGGTTTACAACATCATTTCATATCCGTCCTTCTCGAGCTCGAGCGCCAGGTTTTTATCCCCGGACTTGACGATGCGCCCATCGACAAGGATATGAATCACATCGGGGACGATATAATCCAACAACCGCTGATAATGCGTTATCGCCAGGAATGCATTGTCCGGGCTCCGCATCTGATTGACCGCTTCCGACACCTTGCGAATCGCATCGATATCCAATCCGGAATCCAATTCGTCCAACACGACAAACTGCGGTTCGAGCAGCATCATCTGAAGCATTTCATTCTTCTTTTTCTCCCCTCCTGAAAATCCCTCATTGACCGACCTCCCGCGGATCATCTTTTCGATGCCGAGAAAAGCCGCCTTCTCCTTCATCAACCGCAGGAATTCCGCCGGAGCAATGGGCTCCTCTCCCCGGTGCTCCCGGTGGGCATTGATAATCGTCCTGAGAAAATTGGGCATACTCACTCCGGGGATCTCCACCGGATTCTGGAACGACATAAACACCCCTTCCAATGCGCGTTCCTCCGGATCCATCTCCAGAATATTCCGCCCTTTATAGAGCACTTCCCCATGGGTCACTTCAAACTCCTCCTTGCCCGCGATCACACTCCCGAGCGTACTCTTTCCCGCGCCGTTGGGGCCCATAATCGCATGCACCGACCCGGCGGGAATGCTGAGATTAATCCCTTTGAGAATTTTCTTGCCCTCCACCTCTGCATGAAGGTCTTTGATTTCCAATAATGTATTGTTACTCATTTATTTAAGTTCGTTTTTAATTTTCTTGTATGAAATGGTGGACCATAGTTTTTTTATTGACATCTGGTATGAAATGGTCGATTATAGATTTTTTTTGATTTCTTGTATGAAATGGTGGACAGCATACATATGCATTCCCTCTATCCAACGCTTCCCTCCAAACTGATCTCCAGCAATTTTCTGGCTTCTGCTGCAAACTCCATCGGCAGTTGTTGGAGTACTTCTTTGGCGTAGCCGTTGACAATGAGACTGATGGCCTTCTCCTCGTCCAAACCCCGCTGTTTCAAATAAAAAATCTGATCATCGGCAATCTTGGAGGTGGTCGCCTCGTGCTCTACGATGGAGGAGCTATTGGCCACATCAATGTACGGGAAGGTATGCGCCCCACACCGGTCCGTCAACAAGAGCGAATCACATTGGGAAAAATTTCTGCTCCCCGTAGCTCTTTTGCCGATATGCACCAGTCCGCGGTAGGTATTGTGGCTCTTGCCGGCAGATATCCCCTTGGAGATAATCGTGCTTCGCGTATTGCTTCCGAGATGAGTCATCTTCGTACCCGTATCCGCTTGCTGCATATTGTTGGTCAATGCGACGGAATAGAATTCCCCCACCGAATGATCGCCTTTGAGTATGGTGCTCGGGTATTTCCACGTGATGGCCGAACCCGTCTCCACCTGCGTCCAGGAAAGTTTCGAGTGGTCGCCGAGGCAAATCCCTCTCTTCGTTACAAAATTGTATATCCCTCCTTTGCCGTCTTTATCGCCGGGGTACCAGTTCTGTACCGTACTGTATTTGACCTCCGCCTCCTTGTGCACTGCGATTTCCACCACTGCGGCGTGCAATTGGTTTTCGTCCCGCATCGGTGCCGTACACCCCTCGAGATAACTCACATACGAACCCTCATCCGCGATGATCAGGGTGCGTTCAAATTGCCCCAAACCCTCGGTATTTATCCGGAAGTAGGTGGACAACTCCACCGGACTCCGCACCCCGGGAGGGATATATACGAAGGAACCGTCACTGAAGACCGCCGCATTGAGTGCAGCAAAATAATTGTCCCTGTATGGCACTACCGAACCCAAATACTGCTTTATCAAATCCGGATGATTCTTGACCGCTTCCGAAATCGAGCAAAAGATAATCCCGAGTTCGTCCAATGTCTCATTGAATGTCGTCATCACGGAGACACTGTCGAATACGGCATCGACCGCTACTCCCGCCAACCTTTTCTGCTCCTCCAACGGAATCCCCAGCCGCTCAAATGTGCGCAGCAATTCCGGATCCACCTCATCGATGCTGTCGTACTTGGGCTTGGTCTTGGGAGCGGCATAGTAACTGATGTCTTGAAAATCTATGGGCGGCACCTTGAGGTGCGCCCAATCCGGCATCTCCATCTCGAGCCAGGCCCGGTAGGCTTTGAGCCGGTATTCCAACATCCACTCCGGTTCGTTTTTCTTGGCAGAGATAAAACGCACGGTATCCTCCGTAAGCCCTTTGGGGATCACCTCCATCTCGATATCGGTAACAAAACCGTGCTCGTACTCCTTGGCCGTAATCTCCTCCAGCAATTTGTCTTCTTCTGTCATATCTAAATTCCTTATTTAGAATCATTCTAAACAACAACAAAGGTAGTAAAATAATGTTTATGGGGAGCGGGGAAAAAGAGGGGGGGGTGACAAAGTGCACATTTCAGAGTAAACTCAAAATTCAATCGCAGCAAAAGGAAAATAATCCAGACACGTGTATTTATGTGGCTAAAGCCGATTTTTTCTACTTCTCAGACCGTTCGCTGAAGCGAACGGCAATGAGGTGAAGCAAACAGAATGGATTATTGCCCATGCTCCTTTCTCAAAAACACCAATAAATAGAGCGTTTTATAATACACTCCATTGCCGTCAGTTTCAACTGACGGCAAAAGGAATGAATTTAGCGGCTTTAGCCTCATTAAACAAATGCACTTCATAATACCCAAAGAGGGGAGGTATATTACAAATAAAACTCAGGGGAATATTCTCATAGTCTTTCACCCTAATCCCACGGTTAACACCGTGGGCTATGTTAACGAAAAATGCTTTCGTATGAGCACTTAGCGTCAAAGGAAAAACGTATAGCTTGCCGCGCCATTATTTTATTCGATGGGTTCTGAGCCGGCTACATTCCAAAACTTTAACACTTTTTTCTTCCGGAATTATATACCAATATCAGTTCCAATGCTTTACCTTTAAGCTATATTTTCTTTCAAGCACTTAACCCGATGGTATGATATCCAATTCGAAACATCGACAATTGTCCGGAAGGATCATCCCGATACAACTGATAGCGGTCATGAAATAATTCATTTATTCTCTCATTCGTCCGGTGCCTTTCTCTACCGGACGGATGAGGGTTTTATACTGAAAATATATTGTTATGAAA